>CAJTZE010000015.1 GCA_910584265.1 uncultured Dorea sp.
TTAGAATCTTCAGGGTCGTTGTCTATTGTTTAGTTATCAAGGTTCTTTGCTGTCTGCCGTTCGGTGTCTCATCGATTCGGCTTAAACATAATAGCATTTTAGGGCGAATCTTGTCAAGCACTTTTTTAAAGTTTTTTTATTTTTTTCAACTTTCAAAATTCCTGCTATATATACGCTATCCTGCAAGCATTTCCATATACAGCTGTTTGCCCCTATATGCCTAAACGGAGAAAGAGGGATTTGAACCCTCGCGCCGCTATTAACGACCTACTCCCTTTCCAGGGGAGCCCCTTCAGCCTCTTGGGTATTTCTCCATACTGCTTTAAAAGCGAGACCGAAAACTATTATATTCTCCAGTCCCGCTTTTGTCAATGGTTTTTTTTAATTTCCGTTACACAATCAGATTTGTCAGGCTCGCCCGTTTTTAGCTTCTATTTTAATGTCTGACCGTCCAAATCAATCGTTATCACCTTATCCGTATCCGGGTCTACACTCACCATGCAATAATTCATGCCGTCACCATCATACCATGTATAGCTGTCCGAATAATCGCCTTCATAGCTGTCATCCGGCTCACCCCACTTTTCAAAAACCGTACTGATATCTGTACCCATCTGGATATTTCCCGGAAAAATAACCGTTACAACTCCATCCTCTACATCATAGTCACTTACATAGATTCCATTCACAGTACATTCTCTTACTGCATGCGCTTCTTCTGCATTATTGCTGACTACAAACACCAGAGAATGATAATCGTCATCTTCAAAAAATACCAATTCATAATCATTTTTATTGATCACATAGTCTTCCGGAGTCGTCTCCGCATCCATCATCAGTCCGCTGGCTTCCACTTCTTCAATCGAACAGGGAAAGGTCAGTACAACATCGTTCACCTGAACAGTATAGCTCCTCCAGCTCTCTCCTAGATCTTCACTTGCCTCGGCCGGGGCAGGCACGGGACTTACAGACTTGTCTTCGTCGTACTCGTCTTCATCATCCAGCGGGCTGGATAAAATCGGGGTATCAGCTCTTCCCAGTTCTTCAAAGGCATCATATACTCCCAGCGCTCCTGCGGCGACACAAGAAATAATTCCCAGAACTGCACCAACGATCATAAAAATCTTTGCCTTTTTAGCCGCATTCTCCGCCCCTGCATAATCTCCAATTCTCTGCAGGGAATCTATCTTACTGGCAAATATGATACTTACGATTCCCAGCGGCAGACAGCAGCAGATCGTTGAAAGAATCGAAAAAATAAGATACGGCGTACCATTAATCGGTTTAACCGGCTGACTATAACCATTATCCGGCTGGCTGTAATACCCTGTCTGCTGGCCATAATCCGGCTGACTATAGCCATTTCCCGGCTGGCCGTAGCTATAGCCTCCCTGATTATTCCCATACTGACTCTGGTCATTTCCGTTCTGGCCGCCAGCTGAGCCGCCATAGGTATACCCGTTCTGGCTGTAATCCGGACTTCCGTAGGTATATCCTCCCTGACCGTATCCATATCCGTTCTGACTCCCTTCCGGCTCATTATAACGATTTTCTTCCTGGCCGCCGTACTCTATCTGCTTATTCGGGTCTTCATACTGCGGCGCAGGCTGTTCCTGATCCTCATGATTATCTGTCCGCACCGCCTCTGTTCCACAGACCGGACAATATTTTACGCCTTCTTCCATTTCATTTCCACAAAATGTACACTTCATAATGCTCTCCTTCCTTCGATCACACTGTTGCAGGTGCTAATAATATAAATGGATAAACCTCTATATTTCTGACAATTCCAAATAGAACGAAAATCAGCAGTATCGCCTTAGGTATCCATCCGGGTATATGAATGCTCACACGCTCCCTTCCATAAATCAGCCACTGCAAGCCGCATGCGGCATAATACAGCCCAAGCCACGGCAGTAAAACGATCAGCACCGGATTGTACCGGAATGCCTGATACAGCTGTCCATGCAGAAGAGCATAGCAGGCTCTCCCCGCCCCGCACCCAGGGCAGTAATAACCTGTAAGAAAATAAACAGGACACGCAAGCATTAGTTCCCCTTTAGGATTATGATAATATAAAAACAACGTCCCTGCAAGTAATATCAGCAGAATAAGCACTATCACTGCCGCCCGGATTTCCTTTTTTATAATTCCCGGGCTTTCATATAACCGCTCTCTCATTTCCTGCTCACCGCTTCTTCCCTTATCATTTTATTAGCTTTTTTTAATATAGCCGCATTTCACAAAAAGAGTCTTGCTTACGCAAGACTCTTTCCATCTAACGGAGAGGGTGGGATTCGAACCCACGTGCCCTTGCGGACAAACGGTTTTCAAGACCGCCTCGTTATGACCACTTCGATACCTCTCCACATATTAACCTGTTGCTAACAACTTATAATACATCTATTATTCTAGCATTACATTTCACCAGTGTCAATATATATTTTAAGATTTTATCTCATTTTCAACTAATCCCATTCCTCATCGGCTCCTTCTTCATCCGGGTCACGATCCAGCCGCATCCTGAGTGCTTCCAGCGCCCGGATCCAGCCCATATACTTTTTACGCATCTTCTTATCAAATGCGTCCGTTATCTCCAGAAAATCATAAATGTTGTTTCCCACAAGCTTTTTCTCAAACAGCTCGTCTACGGAATGAAACTTTGCCAGAAATGAAATTCCATCCAGAATCATCACTCCCTTAATAATACCATCCCGGTCCGCCGCGATCATAACAATGTTTCCATTGAAGAATTTTCCCTTTTTTTGACCGATCCCCACATTACCCAGCTTATGAATCTCCCTTACCGTCCTACGATAATTTTTAACCTGATAGTATCCTCCCAGAGCCTGCAGCAGAAATGCGGCAAATACCACAAACAAAATCTTTGATATTGCAGGTAATTCACTAAACATGGTGCGCTTTCCTCCCTATAGCCGGGAAGGAGTCCCGCCAGCTCACATAAGCCGGCAGGACCCCTGGACCCAAACTATTATATCCCGTTATTGATTATCAGAACCGATTACAGTACATTTCTTCCGTACATTGCATCCTGCTCTTTTCTCAGCTTGTAAATCAGAGTTGTCTTATCAAGGTCGATCATATCGTATGTGATCAGTGTTCCCTTCTTAACATCCTGCTTCATTACGGCTTTGTTAGTTACAAGACCAAATGGTACATATCCATTTGCATTAGACTCTTCAGCCGTTGCAATAGAACCATGCGTTGTAAAACCGCCGATACCATCAATGGCCTGTCCTGCCTTCAAATCAATCTTAGCTCTTGTAATACACTCAGATACAAGGCCGTTCTTAGCTACACAGGTAGCATCTCCTTCGATAACGGCTCTTGCAACTGAAAGAGGTGTCTCAAGATTGCAAAGGTGGTATGGACGATACAGTGTCCACAGAGGGCCGGGACCCATGCTATGGTATCCAAGCTGATATGCAATCTCTGCATTTGGTGTAGATACGGTTACAAATACTCCAGGAGCAATGCCGTTGATGTATTCAACAACGCCATGTTTGTTTAGAATACCGCCGTCTTTCTTAAGCTTCAGAATCTCGTTCATCTCCTTGATTCCTTCTGTACCCGGAGATGTCTTCGGACCATGTCCGCCGATCACATCCGGAACAAGTCCTGTGTAGTTAGACATAGCCGTCATCTCAACCATGGTCTTTGTTCCATCCTTAAATGCACACAACATCTTTGGACTCATCTTACGGCGTGTAGCTTCCTCAAGGACTGTATCTGGGTTGCAGTCATAATCAATCTTATTGTTCTTGCCTTTACCCATAACCTCTACGTTCAGTCCCATAGCCTTAGCGAAGCTGTACAAGTGCATTACAGCGCCCGGCTCGTCTCCGTCTGAGCCTGAGTAGATCACGCCTTCCTCTTCTGCTAATTTCTTAAGGTATGGCCCAATTACAACATCAGTCTCAACATTCAGCATAATAACGTGCTTTTTGTTTCTCATAGCGTCCGTAGCAACCTTAGCGCCTACATCCGGCACGCCTGTAGCGTCGATCACGCACTCTACCAGGTTAGCCTGAGATACAAAATCCGCATCCTCGCATGCAACATACTTGCCTGCTTCCATTGCTGCATTTGCCTGCTCTAATGTCTTAGCCTGTACGATATCTTCGTCTGAAACTTCTGCATATTTGAACGCATGTACAGCATTCTCAATCTTGATGTCAGAAACGATCGCCGGCATCATGCCTTTCATGAGTACCATCTGTGTAACCATGCCGCGGCCCATCTGACCGGCGCCTACGATACCAACGCGGATAATCTTTCCGTCTTCTTCTCTCTTGAGAAGCTTTTTGTCCAAATTAAGCATAATTCATCTCTCCTTATCTACAATAAAATAATAAATTAATAAATACGAACCTCTGCGCCCTCTTTAAGGTCGTCTTCTGTTACCACATCACAGCCTTCCAGCATGATACATCCCGGAAGCGCCGCCTCTGAGCCTCCTGCAAAATTAATGGTGCAGTGTCCCATTTCCCTTAAAGTATAAGGCGCTTCAATGCCAACTGCAGTTATTACATATTCCTTATCAGCAATCTTCATGGTATCGCCTACCATAGGATCTCCCCAAACCTCTGACTTTGTGTGAAGCACAGAAATATCTGCAAGCTCCTGCGGTGCATCCTCATTAAAGAGGATGAAGAATTTGTTGTCTGGGTCATCCAGAAACGAAAGCGCTTCCGGCCCGTGTCTTACAATCTTAACCTGAAATTTCATACAATTTCTCCTCTCAAATTACGAAAGCTTTTCCTAGTTACTTAATCCTGCATCCTAGAACATTCCAATACTGAAGACAAATGCAAGCAGTACGGAAAGAGGACCTGTAATCATACGCTCGAACAATACCGCCGGAACACCAAGTTCGATCGTCTCAGGCTCAGCATCTCCAAGAGAAAGTCCAACAGGAACGAAGTCACCGCCAACCTGGGCGTCAATAGCAAACAGAGCACAGAGAGCATATTTAGCCGGAATTGCACCTGTTGCAAACTGAGCGCCAAGCAATGTACCTACAACCTGCGCAATAACGGCACCAGGCCCAAGGATTGGTGACAGGAACGGGAGACCGCAGATGAAAGAAATCACGATCATTCCCGGAAGGGTTCCACATAACGGGGCAACCGTATTCGCAATAACATCGCCAAGTCCGCTGGCACTGATAATACCAAGTAATGTAGCTGTAAAAGCCATGAATGGAAGGATATTCTTGATAACCATGTCGATGGTCTCACGGCCTGCAGCGAAGAATTTATTAACCACAGCACCGACGCCCTTACCGATACGTACCACGATCCCCTGCTTCTGTCCGGCCTGAGCTGCCGCGATTTCTTCCTTAGCCTGAGCCTTTGTCTTCGGGCCGTTATCAGCCTTTGACGCGGCCTGAGCTGCCGCCGCCTCTACTGCAGAGCCGTCTGCATAGGAAATATCGCTTTCTGTTACGCCAGACACATAATTATCTTCTTTGATATACTGTGCAAGAGGGCCGGACTGGCCAACCTGCATCAGATTAACCGTAAAGATACCTTTCTTCGGGTAAACGCCGCAGCGAGCGGTTCCGCCGCAGTCAACAACTGCTACCATAACCTCATCATCCGGGCATCCGGTCTTGAAACCGTCAACAACCTCTCCGCCTGTCATATCCGCAATTAACTGTGCAACAGGAGTGATTCCGCCGCCGGTAACATTCAGTACCTTATGGCATTTCTCTGTCGGCGTAATAGTCAGAGGACCGCCCCATCCGCCTGCGCCAGCTTTGATTGTAATAGATTTATACATAATTTGACCTCCTCTCAACTAATTAAGCACTCTTCTTTGCCATTGAAGCATAGATTTTCTCACATAAGATACCGCGGATCAGAATTACAACCAGACCGCAAAGGAAATATCTTACTGCCAGACCTGCAGTTGCATAACCAGCCTCAGCAACACCTGCAGAAATACCTGTCCATACGAACAGCTCGCCTGCATTAGCATGAGGGAAAAGTCCCGTAATCGGATGTACAAAGCTTACTGCCGCATCATAGAATGCAGGTTTGTACTTCTCATCCAGAAAACGTCCGAATGTATAACATGCCGGATTTGCCAGGAAGAATACTGCAATCAAAGGAAGCAGTGTATACCGAAGCACCATGTACTTGGTAATCTTCTGCGCAAAATTCTCAACATTCTCAGTACCAACAATCTTAATGATAGAGTTTACCGCCGTCATCAGACACACTACAAGCGGGATAATGCCGGTAACCCAGCCCATAAATTGTTCGCCGCCTGCTTGAAATAGACCTATAAATCCACTTGCCACATTAGAAATAACATCCATAGTCTCTCCTCCATTTACTCAATTATAGTATCCTGTATATATAAAATGTCCATAACGGTACAGACAATCCGCCCCTGCATCCGGGCCCATGATCCAAAGGAGGCGTCCTCCCATTATATCATTTATATATCCGTCTCATCTGCCTTACAGCAGCTTCTCGGCCGCATCAATATTTGTGATCAGCATATTGATGTATCCGCCTTTGATCGCCCCTCTGATCGCCTCTGCCTTGTTTTCTCCTCCGGCAATGGCAATCCGGTTTCTCACCCTGCGTATCATCTCCGGTGGTATGCCCGCCACCCGGTCGTTAAATTCCCTGAACTTCTCGGTATTACCGTCCTTATCAAAGAAATGAAGGGCAATATCTCCCACAAGACCATCTTTCGCAAAATGATCCAGCTCTTTTTCGGTAATATATCCTGCCTGTACTAAGGTGGATTCCACCTTGTGCGGGATCCCGATTCCCATAATAATTGTATCCAGCTTCTGGAAATCATCAAAGATATAACTTACTGCTTTTTCCTTCAAAAACGACTGCATAACCGTCTTCTCTGAAAAAACTGCCGGCGACAGAAATTGTGTATAAGAGCCGCCGAACTTACCTGCAAATTCCAGCGCAATCCGGTTACTCTGCACATCCACCTTGTCAACCGTACTCTGGCTGATCCCTCCGACTAACGGCACAAACATATAATGGTTATCCTTGCTGAAGACCCGGTTGGTCTTCACCACATTATGCAGGGTATGTCCCATAGAAACGCCGATACACTCGCCGTCCTTAAAAAACTGGGACAGATACAAGGCCGCCCTCTCGTACATGCGGGATACCGACTCTGTTTTCGTATCCAAAGCGCTGCTCTCCACAACAATGGCTTCCTTAAGCCCGTATTTGCGCTCCAGCGCTTTCTCCAGCTTATTATATGAAAACTGAACCGGATTGATCACCTCTACCCGGACGATACCGCTCTCCTTGCCCTTCTGGAGCATCCGCGATACCGTTGCCCTGGAAATCCCCAAATAGTCACTGACCTCCTGCTGACGCATATCGTCTTCATAATACAAACTGCAAACCTTGTAAATCAAACGCCAATCATCAACTATCTTCTTCATCCGGTCTCCTCTCGCTTTCTGAAATCATCTTACATGAATATTGTACAGATATCAATACAATGTGCTTGAATTTTTGTCTAAGTTCACTATTTTTGCAGGATGCATTTTTACATTTGTTCAACACTTTTGTATAAATTGTCAAATTAATAACAAACATAAAAAAAACGGTTCACGCATCGGTGTATTTATAATTCTCTGCCTCTTAAGATCACCTCCGCAACAAACAAATCATCCATCGTTGTAATCTTAAGATTCTCATACGAACCCTCTACCATTTTCACCTTGCATTTCCCGTGCATTTCCACAATCATAGCATCGTCTGTAATGCCTTCCATATTTCCTCTGCGCACCGCATCGTGAGCTTCCCTGATAATATTATAACGGAATACCTGCGGTGTCTGTACACTCCATACGCGGCTCCGCTTTGGAGTTTTTGTAACAAACTGTTCCCTGTCTAAAATCTTAATCGTATCCTTCGCCGGCATCCCCACCGCACAGGCTCCTGTCTGTTTTACAGCGTCAAGCGCACGCTTTAACATCTCTCTGTCAATAAAGGGCCTGGTTCCATCATGTATATACACATAATCTGTATTTCTGCACGCCAATAAGCCGGCGTATACGGAATCATACCGCTCCTTGCCGCCGACTACAACCTTTCTCACCTTACGGAATCCATATTTCTCTACAATATTCTTCTGGCAGTAATCCACGCAGTCGCTGCTTGTCACAAGAATAATGTCCTGTATAAAGGGCGCCCTGTCAAAACAAAGTAACGAATAATACACGATCGGCTTTCCTGCAATATTTAAAAACTGCTTCTTAATCCTGCTCTTCATCCTTCGTCCCTGGCCTGCCGCCAGCACAATTGCCGTACATCGTTCTTTCATTTATCTTTCTCCTAATTTTAAATTCGGCACCGCATTCAAATCCCATCCATGTCTGGTTCCGCTTAAATACTCATAATATGCCGCTGCTCCTATCATTGCCGCATTATCGGTACAATAAACCGGCGAAGGATAATAGAAGTCTATTCCCTGTTTCTCACATGCCTCCTTCATCGCGCCGCGGAGCGCGCTGTTTGCCGCAACTCCGCCTGCAATCGCAAATTTCTCTGCCCCGTATTCACGGACCGCATGCATGGCATTTTCCACAAGCACATCCGTAACCGCCTTCTGGAAGGAAGCCGCAACATCTGCCTGATTCCACTCCTCCCCCTTCATCCGGCAGCCGTTGATATAATTCAGCACTGCTGACTTCACGCCGCTAAAGCTGAAATCATAGGGAGAATCCCCCACATGCGCCCTTGGAAATAAAACCGCATCCGGATCCCCTTCTTTTGATACCTTATCAATCTTCGGGCCTCCAGGATATCCAAGACCAATGGCTCTCGCTACCTTGTCAAAAGCCTCTCCTGCCGCATCGTCCCTGGTCCGCCCAAGGATCTTAAATCTGCCGTAATCCTCCACGCGTACCAGATGCGTATGCCCGCCGGAAACTACCAGACAGAGAAACGGCGGCTCAAGTTCCTTATGTTCAATATAATTGGCCGCAATATGTCCCTCAATATGATGGACTCCGATCAACGGCTTCTTCGCCGCATAAGCAATAGCTTTTGCTTCTGCGACACCCACAAGCAGAGCCCCCACAAGCCCCGGCCCATAGGTAACGCCTACCGCATCTATATCAATCAGCGTAACTCCTGCCTCAGCAAGAGCCGTTTCAATTACCTGATTGATCTTCTCAATATGTTTTCTGGAAGCAATCTCCGGCACCACGCCTCCATACAATGTGTGAAGTGCAATCTGGGAGGATATAATGTTAGACAATACCTCCCGTCCGTTTTTTACGACTGCCGCCGCCGTCTCGTCACAGGAGCTCTCAACTGCCAGAATCAAAACATCTTTTTTCTCGTCCATATCTAAGCCTCCTCAAACACAAGCTCCATACTCTGCCCGTCTTTCGCCGCAACAGCCGCATCAAAGATTTTCCGTACCTCCTCCATGTACTCCTCGGGATAATTAAGGGACGGGCTGTAATGAGTCAGCCACAGTTCCTTCACCTCTGCCGCCTTTGCCAGCTCTGCCGCCTCGTAAAATGTCATATGCTTATATTCTTTTGCTTTCTTTAGCTTATCCTTCTCACCATACATGCCCTCGCAGATGAACAAATCCGAACCTCCGGCATTCTCTTTTATGGAGTCCGTCGGCCTGGTATCTGTAGAATAGGTAATCTTCAGGCC
This sequence comes from uncultured Dorea sp., assembly GCA_910584265.1. Taxonomy (GTDB): domain Bacteria; phylum Bacillota; class Clostridia; order Lachnospirales; family Lachnospiraceae; genus Claveliimonas. The sequence continues at coordinate 9,696 of CAJTZE010000015.1, forward strand.
TTTTCTGGCAGGGCCGAGCACCATATCCGGCGTAAATACACGGCCCTCATCCACAACCGTCTCACCCTTCTGCAGAATCCCCCAGAACCGTTTGGGAATCCCGGCCGTCTCTGCCCGTTCCACGTCAAACCTTCCTGCCCGATCAACCTCCAGCGTATATCCATAGCAGGGCACATTATGATTGACCCGGAAGGCCTTCAAACGATATCCGTTCATCTCAAAGATCTGTTCTCGTCCCATTATTTCTTTATATGAAATTTTAAACGGCAGCTCCGGCGCTACGACACGCAGGGCGCCGGCTACCCTCTCAAGACCCTTCGGCCCGATCAGGGTAAGGGGTTCGGTCCGGTCCGCATTTCCCATAGTGAGCAGCATTCCCGGCAGGCCACTGATATGGTCCCCGTGATAATGAGTAAAGCAGATCACATCGATCGGCTTAAAGCTCCACCCCTTCTCCCTAATTGCAATCTGAGTCCCCTCTCCGCAGTCGATCAAGAGACTGCTGCCATTATACCTCACCATCAGCGACGTCAGCCACCGATAGGGAAGCGGCATCATTCCGCCTGTTCCCAGCAAACATACATCTAACATGTTATCCTCTACTTTCTGGCAGGAAGCAGAAATGTAGCAACAAATTCATCATAGCATTTTTCACACAGGTCAAAGCTGTCCACCTGATTGTCTTTCTCCGAAAAATATCCCCACCGCTTGTCAACAGATAATACATCTTCCTGCAAACGGCCATTTGCTGCCTGAATCTCTCTTCCACATTTATTACAAATTATTTTACTAACTTCTTTTGTTTCTTTCATACTATACTGGCGCATATAATTCCTCCCATTGTGAAATATTCGTTGGTTTTCACCATTACCAGCGCGAATGCTCACTTCCGAAGCGTCATTCACTGCTATACGCCTATATTATAATGGCAGGATTCTGTGTTTCCTAGTGGGAAGTGCTTCCTTTCCTGTCAATTATCTTCCAAGCTCACAGCTCATAAGGATTCCGTCTTCCACTGGATCTGAATAATAGTTTTTTCGGACTCCGTCGCGCACAAATCCCTGCTTCTCATAGAATCTACAGGCCGCCGCATTGCTCTCCCTCACATCCAGAAGCAGTTTATTCACACCGTTATCCTCACAGAGACATTCCAGCTCTCTTAACATTTTAGAGGCAACCCCCTGCCTCCTGTACGCATCCTCCACCGCAATCCGCGCAATCTCTCCATCCTCCAACACAAAATAGAGAATCAGATACCCGATCAGCCTCTTGTCTTCATATGCCAGAAGAATCATCGTCTGTTTCTGGTCCAATGTCTCCTGAATAGCCTTTTCGCTCCAGGCATCGGTAAATATCTTCCGCTCCAGCTCTGCAACATCTGCAATATCTTCTCTCCGCATTCTCCGGATACTAAACATCGTAAACCTCCCGCTTCCGGCCCGCTGCCAATCCTGTCCATGCCTTTATCTACTGCCGTTTATCCCTGTTGTCTCTTACTCCTTATTGCCCTCTTGCTCTCTTCGTTCCCTCTCCGCACGTTCCCGTTCAGCCTGTGACGCTCTCAGGTAATCAGGCTTATGCTCTGCCGCCGTCTCTGTCTTCCCCTTCTGATAGTACTGGATTGCAAGGCTTCCTACTGAAGCCGCCCGCTGACGGTTCATATTTGCCGGGGCAAATATAATGTCACAGCCTGCCATGATCCGTTCCTTCAGCGCCTGCCGGTGTACCGGAACTCCGTCTCCCAAGAATATCACCGGCCGGCCAAGGCTTTTCAGCTTCTCTCCAAGCTCCTCAATGCTTACCGCCGTCTGATCCTCCAACACAGTCAATTCGCCGCCCCGGAATTCATAGATGCCCGTATAGACCTGCCCGCGCCTCGCATCCAGAATCGGACAGATTACCCTGTCCGTTCCCCACAGATTGTAAGCGAGTCCTTCCAATGTAGGAATATGGATCAACGGTTTCCCAAGCGCCAGACCCAGCCCCTTCGCTGTTGCCGAGCCGATCCTGAGCCCGGTGAAAGAGCCCGGCCCTGCCGCCACTGCAATCCCGTCAAGTTCCTCCAGATCAAGCTCTGTCATTCTCACGATCTCGTCCAGCATTGGAAGCAGCGTCTGAGAATGTGTTTTCTTATAATTAACCGTATATTCTGCCACAGTTACGGTCTCACTGCCTTCCCATTCAACAACTGCCGTGCTTGCAGTCAGTCCTGAACTATCCAGCGCTAATATCCGCATATGCTTATCCTCCGATAATCAAACCCACGCTCCAGATCCTTTTCTATCCGGACTTCCGTATAATGCTCCGGCAGGATCTCCTTGATCAAATCCGCCCACTCGATCAGGGACACCCCCTGCCCATACACATAGTCCTCATATCCGATCTCTTCCATCTCCTCTACATCTCCAATGCGGTACACATCAAAATGATAAAACGGAAGCCTCCCCTCATCATACACCTGAACAACGGTAAAGGTAGGGCTGCTCACCGGCTCAATGATTCCAAGCCCTTCTGCCAGTCCCTTGGTAAATACCGTCTTTCCCACGCCCAAATCTCCTACCAGCGTAAACACCTGTCCCGCCGAAGCATCCAGTCCAAGCCTTTTCCCCAGCTCCCAGGTCTCCCTTTCTCCATTCGTTTCAACAATCTCTCGCATCATAACCTCATCTATCCATCTAAATTGCTTACAGACCACTATAGCATATCTTTTCTTTTTTTTCTACCTATGTTATTCTATAAATAAAGGAGGTTCACTATGAAATTCACATTTTACCACAACAATATCAATGTTGCAGACTTGGAAAAATCTATCGAGTTCTATCAGAAAGCTCTCGGACTTACCATCTCCCGGGAAAAAGAGGCGGAGGACGGAAGCTTCAAGCTGGTATTCCTTGGAGATGAAACCACTCCGCACCTTCTGGAGCTGACCTGGCTTCGGGATATGGACCGCCCCTATGACCTGGGCGATAATGAATTCCACCTCGCTATGCAGACCGACGACATGGACGCCGCCTACGCACTTCATAAGGAAATGGGCTGTATCTGCTTCGACAATCAGGCCATGGGAGTATACTTTATCTCTGACCCGGATGGATACTGGATCGAGATATGCAGAAAATAGCCCGCGCATGCAGGCTATTTTTTTGCTTTGTCTATATTTATATCCATGCTTCCCGAGCGGAATCCCTCCAGATCCAAGGTTACATAGCCGTATCCGAGATTCTTCAGATAAGAAATGATTTTTTCCCTTTTTCTCATCAATCTTCCAAACTCTTCCGTATCCACCTCGATCCGTACCATGCCGCCATGAATGCGGAGCCTTACATTATAAAATCCCAGCTCCCTGACAAACCGCTCGCCCTGCTCCACCCTTCTCATATCTTCATAGGAAAGCCTGGTCCCATAGGGGAATCTGGTTGCCAGACAAGGAGTAGACGGCTTATTTGACGCTGAGATTCCAAGCTCTCCTGCAAGTCTTCTCACTTCCCCCTTGGTAAATCCCGCATCTGCCAGCGGGCTGATGATTCCAAGCTCCTTCACTGCCTGCAGTCCCGGACGGTATACATGGAGATCGTCTTCATTGGTTCCCTCCAAAATCACCGCCGTCCCAAGGCTTTTGCTTTCCTGGATGAGCCGTTCAAACAGAAATTTCTTACACCGGTAGCACCGGTCCTTAGGGTTGTCCAAAATCCCGGCTCCCTGCAGCTCATCAACCGAAATCACCCGAAACCCGGCCCCCAGCTCTGACGCTGCAGTCTCCGCTTCCTCCGCATCTCCTGCCGGGTGCAGCATGGTATGCATCAAAACTGCATATACCTTCGTTTCATACTCCTTCGAAGCCTCCACAGCAAGCTTCAGAAGAAGGCTGCTGTCCACTCCGCCAGAAAAAGCGACAGCAATATCTCTCCTTGCATACTGACGCATTTTCCGTCTTAAATTCTCTGCTTTCTCCTGAAACTGCATTCCACTCTTCTCCTCTTATTACATATCTATATCCGATGCCGCCCGGCTGACCGTATTCCACACCTGCTGATAAGACAGGCTGTGCTCCTTGCAGAGGCTGACCACGCTGTCGTATTCCGGGTACGCCCTTCTCTCTTCTCCGATTTCACAGATCTTTACCTGCGCTTCCCCCAAAGGCGTATCAATCCTTTGAAGCTCACGGCTCATGATTGTCCTCTCCATCCTTGCCCTGCGGATGCCGATCGTCGTTGTATTCTGGAAAATAATTACCTCAAGCCGTTCTATAGCATTCTCCTTACAGATTACATTCAATTCATACGCCGGCCGGTTTTTCTTCATATATACAGGAGCATAATAGACATCCCTTGCCCCTGCTTCCATCAGCCGGTCCATTACATAGCCCAGCGCCTCTCCGGTGCAGTCATCGATGTTACTTTCCAGATGCCAGACCACATCGGTTTCTTTTTCCTCCGGCTCTATCAGCATTGCGCGCAGAACTCCCGTACGGCCATAGTCCCGCTTTCCGGCGCCCATGCCCGTCTTAAGAATCCGATAACGCTCCGGCAGCGTATCTCCTGTCTTCACCGCAGCCACAAACGCCGCTCCGGTAGGCGTCACCAGTTCCCCTTCCGTCTCTGTCATATGAAGGGACAGCCCATGTGCCGACACTATATTTACCACTGCCGGGACAGGAACAGGAATGATTCCATGCTGACATCGGATCGTTCCCCGCCCTTCATACAACTCTGTAACAGTCACTTCTGTAACATCCAGATTATCCAGACACACTGCCGCCGCCACAATATCCACGATCGAGTCTACTGCACCCACTTCATGAAAATGTACCTGTTCCACAGGCATCCCGTGAGCCTTGGCCTCCGCCTCCGCAAGTATCTGAAAAATGCGCAGCGCCGTCTCCTTCGCACGCCGGCTTAAGCCGGACCCCTCTATTATATCCCGGATCTCAGGAAGTCCCCTGTGCACATGTTCATGATGATGCTCCTGTGCATGAATATGTCCCCCGCCTTCTGCAGGGCTATGCTCATGCCCGTGCAGATACTCCATATCATGGTCATGAGGATCATGTGCTTCATCCAGGATTACATGAAAATCGCAGGCATCCAATCCCGATTTCTTCACCCTTTTAACTGCAATATCAAATTCATCCAGCGGCAGGCTCTTTAGCGCTTCCCTTAGCACTTTCTCATCTGCTCCCAAATCCAAAAGCGCTCCAGCCGTCATATCGCCGCTGATTCCACTATAGCATTCCAAATAAAGTGTTTTACTCATTCTTTACTCCTAACCTGTTAATCTGGGTCGCAATATATCCCGCCCCGAATCCATTATCAATATTGACCACGGAGATTCCATTTGCACAGGAATTTATCATGGTAAGCAGTGCGGAAAGTCCGTGCAGGCTTGCGCCATAGCCGATAGACGTAGGAACTGCAATGACCGGTTTATCCACCAGCCCTCCGATCACGCTTGCCAGCGCGCCTTCCATTCCGGCCACAGCAACCACACAGTTTGCCCCCTGGATAACATCAAGTCTGGACAGCATCCGGTGAAGTCCGCTGACTCCCACATCATACAGCCGTTCCACATGGCTGCCGAAATACTCCGCCGTCTGCGCCGCCTCTTCTGCAACCGGTATATCCGCCGTGCCCGCCGAACACACGGCAATGCAGCCCTTCCGAACCTTATCCGGCTTCTCTATCTTAATAATACGCGACACCTCATCATACTGCACCTGGGGGTAATGTCTTTTTAACAGCTGATACTGCTCCCCGGATGCTCTGGTGCCAAGCACCTCTCCCTCATGCGCATACAGCCTTCCAAAAATCTCCACAAGAAACTTATCCGCCTTGCCGCCGCAGAAGATCACCTCCGGGAAACCCTGCCGGAGCTTACGGTGTATGTCAAGCTTCGCATAGCCCTGCTCTCCTCCAAGGTCTTCCTCGAAGGGCTGTCCCCTAAAATACTGCTCCGCATCCTCTACCGATATTTCTCCGTTCTTTAACCGTGTTAAGATGTCTCTGGTTTCCATTCCATCATCCTTCCTCTAACCAATAAATCCAAGCTTTTTTATTATTTTTAGTCCTAGCTTATAATAAAACGGCAGCAGCTCCCTGTCCGCCTCCTTCAATTTCTTTCGTATCTCCAAATGCTGAGGGCAGTGCTGTTCGCATCTGCCGCATTCAATACAGCCGCCTGCATCCACAAAATCCTTCTGTAGGCAGACCGTCTGCAGATATTCATGTCTGCCTCCGCCCCTTCCCTCTGTATATATATGATTATAGCAGCGGAATACGGCGGGAATATCAATACCCTTGGGACACGGCATACAATAGCCGCATCCGGTACAGCCTACCTGGAGTGCTTTCTGAATTTCCTGTTTAATCTGTTCGATCAGTGCCAGGTCTTCCTCCGTAGATTCCCCCTTCTGTACCTGAGATGCCACCCGCATATTTTCCTCCAGCATATCCAGTGAATTCATCCCTGACAGAACGCAGGTCACCTCCGGCTGTTCCCACAGCCACCGGAACGCCCATTCAGCAGGAGTCCGCTTCTTCGGATACTCTGCGATCAGCTTCTTCGCGCTTTCCGGCAGAAGATCCACCAGTTTCCCGCCTCTTAACGGCTCCATAATAATCACCGGAATCCCTTTCGCCGCCGCCGCCTTAAGCCCTTTCCTTCCTGCCTGAGTATGCTCGTCCATATAATTATACTGGATCTGGCAGAAATCCCAGTCATAGGCATCCAATATCTGCAGGAACATCTCGGTATTGCCATGGAAAGAAAACCCCAGATTACGGATGCTGCCTTCCTGCTTCTTCCTATCGATCCACTCCTCAATGCCAAGCTCCCTCAGCTTATTCCATGCCGACACATCCGTCAGCATATGCATGAGATAATAATCAATGTAATCTGTCTGCAGACGTTTCAGCTGCTCATTAAAATACTTGTCAATGGCTCCTCTGGACTTGATATAATACTGAGGCAGCTTTGTCGCAATATACACCTGCTCACGGCAGCGGTTCCGCTTAAGTATCTCACCCACCGCCGCCTCGCTGCCCGGATAAATATATGCCGTATCCAGATAATTCACGCCGCCGCGGATTGCGGCCATAATCTCCTGTTCAGCTTTGTCGATGTCAATACTGTTTCCCTTCTTTGTAAACCGCATGCAGCCGTATCCAAGCAGGGATATGGGTCTGCCGTATTTGTCATTTCTATACTGCATTTACTGTATTCCTTTCATGGTAAGTGCGATCCGTTTCTTCTTCATGTCCACGCTCAGCACCTTCACGTCTACAATATCTCCTACACTGACAGCCTCCAGCGGATGCTTGATGAATCTCTTATCGGTAATTTCTGAAATGTGCACCAAACCGTCCTGATGGACACCGATGTCTACAAACACGCCGAAATCAATGACATTTCGTACCGTTCCCTTTAGGATCATACCCTCTTTCAGATCCTTCATATCCAGCACATCCGTGCGCAGGATCGGCTTCGGCATCTCATCCCGCGGGTCGCGTCCCGGCTTCTCCAGCTCCTTCACAATATCACGCAGGGTAATCTCACCGATTCCAAGCTCTTCCGCAAGCTTCTTATAATCACGGATAGTAAGGGACAGCCCTACAAGCTTTCCTCCCCGGATATCTGCCAAAGCAAAGCCCTGCTTTTTCAAAAGCTTCTCTGCGGCCTCATAGGACTCTGGATGTACACTGGTGCCGTCCAGCGGATTACTCCCTTCGTTTATCCGCATAAATCCGGCACACTGCTCGAAGGCCTTTGGCCCGAGCTTTGCCACCTTCAAAAGCTCCTTACGGCTCTTAAAGCTCCCGTTTTCCTCCCGGTAAGCCACGATATTTTTCGCAAGCGTCCCAGAAATGCCGGAAATATAAGAAAGCAACGGTGCCGATGCCGTGTTCAGGTCCACACCCACTTTATTTACACAATCCTCCACCACGCCGCCAAGGGCCTGGGTCAGCTTCTTCTGATTCATATCGTGCTGGTACTGGCCCACCCCGATAGACTTGGGCTCTATCTTAACCAGCTCTGCCAGCGGATCCTGAAGCCTCCTCGCTATGGATACTGCGCTCCTCTGTCCCACATCGAATTTCGGAAATTCCTCCGCCGCCAGCTTGCTTGCAGAGTAGACCGATGCACCCGCCTCATTGACGATCACATACTGCACCTGTTCCGGAATCTCCTTTAGCAGCTCTACGATCACCTGCTCGGATTCTCTGGACGCAGTTCCGTTCCCAAGCGAAATCAGCGTAATATTATATTTCTTAATAATTTTCTTTAACAGCTCCTTGGATGCCTTGATCTTCTGCGGCGTCGTCGGCGCCGTCGGATAAATAATCGTGGTACCAATCACCTTCCCTGTGGGATCCACCACCGCCAGCTTACATCCGGTACGGAATGCCGGATCCCAGCCAAGCACTGTCTGTCCCACGATCGGCGGCTGCATGAGAAGCTGCTCTAAGTTCTTTCCAAATACCAGGATTGCTCCGTCCTCTGCCTTCTCCGTCAGCTCCCCCCGGATCTCACGCTCAATGGCTGGCGCGATCAGACGGCGGTAGCTGTCTTCCGCTGTATCTTTCAAGATCGGCGCGGTATAAGGATTTTTGCTATGTATCGTTTTCTTTTCCAAGTAGCGTAAGATATCCTCCTCCGGCGCCTCTACCTTCACGGTAAGGAACTTCTCCTTCTCACCCCGGTTCAATGCCAGCACCCGGTGTCCTGCCAGCTTCGCCACCGGCTCGTCAAAGTCATAATACATCTCATAGACGGATTCTGCCTCCGCATCCTTCGCCTGTGAGACCACTCTTCCCTTCTTAACAGTTATATTCCGGATCCAGGTGCGGTAATCTGCCTCGTCGGAAATATTTTCCGCAATAATATCCTTTGCTCCTGCAATGGCATCCTGGACTGTCTTCACTTCCTTCTCCGGATCCACGTATTCCTCTGCCAGCTCTTCTACCGGAACCTTCGTATTCTGCAGCGTGATCAATGCCGCCAGCGGTTCCAGCCCCCGCTCCTTAGCAATCATTGCACGGGTTCTTCTCTTCGGCCGGTAGGGCCGGTACAGATCATCCACTGCAACCTGCGTCTCTGCCGCCTGAATCTGTGCCCTAAGCTCTGCAGTAAGCTTACCCTGCTCTTCAATACTCGAAAGCACCTGCTCTTTTTTCTCCTCCAGATTACGCAGATAGGCAAGCCTCTCATCCAGCTTTCTAAGCTGCTCATCATCCAGCGTCCCATGCTTTTCCTTGCGGTACCGTGCAATAAACGGAATCGTATTCCCTTCATCGATCAGCTGGACTGCGGCATCCACCTGCCACCTCTTTACGCCGAGTTCCTCCGTAATCTTCTGGTTAATATCCATGTAAAAATTCCTCTCCATTTCTAAACTTTCTTTCTACTGTGTTAGCATATCACGAACATTTTTCATATTCAAGCAGTATTACCATCGATTAACCGAGTCTGCTCTGTTTCGTTGAATCCTTCAAGAAATTATGGTATACTGAAAACAGGCAAAAAAACAAAGGAGACCGGAATGATCATGCCAGATATACAAGAATTATCCAAACAGCAGTTAAAATCAAAAGAAACAAAAGGCCGTATTTTCCGCGCGGCAAAGACCATTCTCCAACAGAAGGGATACGAAGCCCTGTCCATCAAAAATATCTGTGAAGAAGCAGGCGTATCCAACGGAAGCTTCTATCACCACTTTAAGACAAAAGATGATCTGTTGTCTTACTATATTGAAGAACAGCCGGGAATCAATCCTGACCTTCTCGACCTGCCCTCCAATGCAGAGGAGGCCAAGATCACCATCATCCATGTATATTTGAACTATGTCCATTACTGCCGGGAGCTTGGGTTGGAATTTATCTCTAATTATTATACCCCCAAGAACCAATCCCTGAATCCGGATATCTGGGCAGAGCGCCCATATCCAATTGTAACAGTAAACAACTATCTGCAGAAAGTCCTTGATGCCGGCATCATAACATTAAAGCATCCTCTGGAAGATGTGAGCACCGACATCCGTATGATCGTAATTGGAAATGTATTTGAATGGAGCCTGAAGAACGGAAAGGCAGATTTTGAAAAAAACATGCGCCGTTCCCTGGAATGCTATCTGGACGGCGCAATAAAATAAACAAAAAATAAAAAAGCCCTTCAAGCAGGCGGTCTCGAAAGGTTTTTTATTAGGGAATCGGCTTATTCAGCCATGTCAATCATTTGATAAATCTATTATACCGCTCATTTATCGAAATATCCAATTGGTTATTTTGATATAAAAGCCCACTTATAGACCTTCTCTATAAGCGGGCTTTCCAGCGTCTTACCGCTTAATAAAATCATCTACCGTACTCTTTGTCACCTTCGCATAGGGAAGATAAATATATCTTTCATCCTGAAAATCAATATCCTCCAATCCTTTTCCGGATACAAGCGCAACAGCCAATTCCGCCATCGCCTCTGCCTGTCCTTCCTTGTCATTGTATACAGTTCCGGCAAGCCTGGAATCCCTGACTGCCTCAAGCCCCACATCCGTCCCGTCAATCCCCAGAAATACCGGCAGGGCTGACTCGGTATAATTTAACTTCTCATAGGCGTCTATAGCGCCGAGCGCCATATCATCATTATTCGCCAGAACAAGCTCAATTTTGCTCCGGTGCTGGCTGATCATCTGCAGCATCTGGTTCTGGGCCTGCGCACGGTTCCAATTAGCAATCCCGTTGCTTAATTTTTCAATTTCAATATCATTATTTTTCAGTGTTTCTACCACATTTTCTGACCGGATAATTGCATCCTGATGCCCGGCTTCCCCTTCCAGGATCACATATTGGATCTTCCCGTCCCTGTTGCGGTCTACAAACGGATCTGACTGTATCAGCTCCACAGCCAGCTCTCCCTGCATAATACCGGACTGGTCTGCAAAAGCTCCGACATAATATAATCTTTCCCACTGCATCATATCCTCAGCAACCGGCTCCCGGTTAAAGAAGATGATCGGCACGTCATTTTCCCTGGCAAGATCAATGATTTCCGACGGATCCGCCCGGTCTACCAGATTCACGCAGAGCACATTGCAGCCCGCATCAATCAGTTCCTTCACCTGATCATCCTGCGTCCGCTGGGAGCCGGCCGCCTCCCGGATCAGTATGGATGTCTCAAGGCATTCCTCTCCATACTCCTGAAGCCTCTCCTTCAGACAGGCAATCAGCTGGTTCAAAAAGGTATCGCTTTGATTATAATAGGCCACTCCCACATAGACCTTATCCGTCTCATACGGCCTCGACCTGCCGCAGGCGCAGAACAGCTGTATGCCCATGCAAAAAACAATTCCTGCCGCCAGTATTTTCTTCGTCCTCATAGTATCCCCGCTCTCACTTTACTACACAATATCTCTCTAAAAACCGTCTACTGACTCATTGTAAAAAGAATTTCCTGATTTTCTTTTAAAAATAATGTATCTCTACGCATAACTGTAAAAGAAACCGTCCGGCTCTGCGGTCTCCTAAATATATGCCCAAGGCTTTCTGCTGTCTCAGTCAGGCTCCGATATCCCATAGTAAAGTCATCTGGTACAACCAGACACCTGACAAAGCCTGTATCCAGACAGTACACAGCCTCCATAGAATTTCCAATCCCGTATACCAGCGCCCCGTGCAGATTATTGGCTGAGGCTGTTTTTCCGGCCAGCACCAGGCTGTCATCATCCAGAGCAATCACAAAGTCCGCCTTTGCCTTTATTTCCAGAATATATTCCTCTTCTTCTGTTGAAAAACCAGAAACCGTCCAGCTTACTTCAGCGCCATTGTCTTCTAAAATCGAGCATAGCCCCTTTTCCCGTTCAAGCACCGCTATGGAGCCGCCTTGTCCGGAAACAATTCCAACCGTCTTTCCCTTAATCTTTCCACTATAGTCACGAAGCAGTTCCTCCGCCAGCGCCTTTCCCATAGCATAATTGTCCGGATGCACAGCCGGAATTTTGGATACTGTATAATCTTCGGATGCAGGCTGCTCTACAAGCGTGACAGGAACCTTTTTCTCTATCCGATTTAAAAGCTCCTCCATATCTTCCCCCGGAACCGGCTGCAGAATCACTGCATCCGCTCCATTCTCAATCTCGTATTCAACTGCTTCGTATTCTTCTTCTGCTGACAACATTTCTCCTGTACTGACAACAAACATTTCAACATTCTGATCCTGAGCCGCCATTCTAAGCCCATATTTGAATGCCGCCCACTGGTTATCATCCGAATCCTGAATGATCACAGATATTTTACTATGCTTTTCTCCGCTCTTTCCCCTGAGCATAGCAATTGCTGTCATTACAACCAGCACTGCCAAAACCGCCTCTGTCAGAACAAACATTTTCTTACTGCTTATCATCTTTCACTTCCCTTATATTTTCCCGCCTGATATCTCATCACCCGGCAGCTTCTCTCCGCCAAAAGGATGCCCTGCCTCGAGCTTTTTCCTGTTTTCTTCTGTATAGGGAACCGCCGGAATGCAGATCGATACCGTTGTCCCCTCGTCCGGCTCGCTTTCTACCGTAATACCGTACTCCTTTCCAAAAAGAAGCTGAATCCGGTTATTGACATTCACAAGGCCGACTCCGGAACCATGCTTGCGGGCACGGCCGCTGTCTGTCAGCAGAAAACGGACCTCCTCTTTCGACATGCCGATTCCATTATCTGTCACAGAAAGAATAAGGTTCCCATCCTTTTCTCTTCCGGTCACCTTAATCTCACCGCCGTCATCCTCATCCATGCCGCCGACACCGTAGTTGATCGCGTTTTCCAGAATTGGCTGCAGAACTAATTTGACAGTGCAGCAGGAGCAGACCGCAGGCTCCACGTCCTGTATAAAAGAAAAAGAATTCCTATAGCGGATTTTCTGTATGTTCATATAGCTCTCTGCATGCTGCAGCTCATCTCTCACAGGAATCACCGTCCGGCCCTTGGAAAGGCTGATCCGGAACAGCTTAGCCAGCTGCGAGATCATAAACACTGCCTCATCATTTCTCTCACCCTCGATCATCCAGATAATCGAATCCAGTGCATTATATAAAAAGTGCGGATTAATCTGGCTCTGAAGGGCATCCAGCTCACTCTTCCTGCGTTCCGTCTGCTCCAGGACAATCTTGTGCATCAACGTGTCAATCTGCTCATAGGACCGCTGTATAGAGTCGCCCAAATGCCTGATCTCCATCGACCCTCCTATATAAATCTCCGGCTGTTCTCCTGCCTCGTATTCCAGAACCGATTCATTCAATTTCAAGATCGGACTGGATATCCTGACAGAAACCACCCTGCTTACCACCCCCAGCATCATTGCCATCAAAAGCATCAGCAGCACAATAAAATACCGGATATCAAACATGCCGTGGGTAAATACCGAATAGGGGATCACTCCCACCAGCTTCCAGCCTGTGTAGCTGATCGTATTGACAATTACTTTCCGGTGCTCTCCCTCAAAAAATTCGTCATAGATCCCGTCCTTATATGTCGCCGCCATTTTGCTGTTTTCGCTAAATATGCCGTTATTAATCTGCATCTGCCGTGTATGGTAGATAATCTCTCCGCTGCCATCGCACAGATAGTAATACTGGCCGTTATTCTGGACATTGATCTGCTTCATCATCCGAGAAATATTAGAATAATCCATATCTACCAGCAGAACCCCCGACTGGGGAACACCCTTGTCTGTCAGCTCCACAACACGGCTCAGCGAAATTACCCAGTAATAGCAGAATGCGTCATCAAAGAGGTTCTGGATATGGGGCGTAGAAAAATGCATATTCTCTGTTTCAGCTACAGCCTGCTCATACCAGCCTTGTCTGGTAACATTCGGATCCTCCTTCTGCAACACGACCGGCTCCGCTCCCATCAGGCTTCCATAATTATTATATATGGCAATGCTCCGCAGGCTGTCGGTATTTGCCTCGTAGATCAGTTTCATTCCCCGCTGGATATCATTCTCCTGATCGGAAAAATCATTTTCTTTAATTACATTATAATAAACCGCATCCGATATCTGACGCATGTTCACCAGATAATCCTCCATGTTTTCTCCGGTCTGCTCCATCAGCTTCTGCGTACTCACTATACTTTCCTGCCTGGATGCGGCCGAAACCCTAAAATACACCACAACTCCCAGAAGCAGCATAATCGTAATGGATATGGAAGAAAACACGAGCATGATCGTCGACTGCATTCCTCTCGGCTTCAGCCTTTTTACATATTCCAGATACCTCTGCACTAGCTTTTTATTTTTCACCACTGTTCCCGCTTTCTTTATGCTCTGTTCTGTATCTGGAAGGAGATACTCCGAACCGCCGTTTGAATACATAGCTAAAATAATTAGGATCTGTATAGCCTACCTGCCTTGCAATGATATAGCTTTTATCGTTCGTCTCGATCAACAGGCGGGAAGCCTGATCCATGCGGTAGTCCGTCAGATATCCGATAAAGGAATTTCCTGTTTTCTTTTTAAACACTGTCGAAAAATAAGAATTGGATACACCCAGGACCCGGCAGACACCGTCCAGCGAAAGCTCCTCATCCCTGTAATTATTATGTACATATTCCTTTGCCCTGGCTACAAAGGACTTCGTAGAGCGGTTCCGAGCGTCAAACAGCTCTTTCCGCAAGAAAAGGCTGATCTCCACAAGCCATTTCTGCAGTGCCCCGGCATCCATATCCAGAAGCCGTGCATACAGCACCTTCATATTCTCCGGAAAAGCTTCCGCAGTAATCTCATGATTTACCGCAAACCGGTATAACGCACTGATCATCTCCATAACATCCACATGATACAGCTGCAGCGTCCTTTCCTGAAAGGATGCCTGGTTTAGATACCGTTTCACAGCTTCTATAATATCTTCCTCAGACCCCAGACGGATCATCTTAAACAGGTTTGACAGATGAGTATCATCTCCCGAACCAGGCTTACTTACCTCCTGCGGGACATTCTCTATCATATTGATCGCCCTGGAAGCGCCGTAGAGAACCCGGTAAGACACGGCAGTTCTTGCGCTTTTATAAGACTGCGACAAATCGTGGATATTTTCACAGACCTGACCGATTCCCACAGTAACGACAGCGCCAATAATATGAAACGCATATTTACAGAACCGGTCGCAGTCATCCGTTAATTCTGTTATCTCACTTTTACATTTCAGCTGTGCGATAAGTACCGTATTCTCAAGATACGGAAAAGCCTCTGCCTGCCATTTTTCTCCAAGATGCTCCTCCGCCTGTTTCTGGACAGAGGTTGTAAGCAACAGCGGATTCATGCCTTCCGGCACCTGGCTGACCGACGTATGGACAACAAGGCAGCAATACCGCGGTCCTTGAAATGACAGTCGGTAATCCGCAAGATATCTGGGAAGCTCCTCCTCGCGGATCCTCCCCTCCATCAGCATGGTGTAGAAATTCGCCTGTAAAAGCGGCAGCGACTCCATATAGTATTTTTGAAGTATCTCCACATTCCGCTTCTCGCTGATCTCCTGATCCAGCTTCACCTTCAGCTGCCGGAACACATTGGTCAGCTCCACAGAATTCACAGGCTTTAGTATGTATTCCTCCACCTCCAGATGAACCGCCTCTCTGGCATATTCAAACTCATCGAATCCTGTAAAAATCAATATCTTCGTCGCCGGAAATTCCGTCTTAATGCGGTCCGCCAGTTGCAGGCCGTTCATGTACGGCATCTTGATATCCGTCATAACAACATCCGGCTGATATTCCTCCACCATCTCAAAGGCCTTCACTCCATTACAGGCATATCCGGCCACAGAGAATCCAAGCTCCTCCCAGTTCAGTTTTTTCATGATGGCCTGTATCACTTCTTCTTCATCATCCACCAAAAGCACGGTATACTTGTCCATAGCTATTTCTCCATATATCTGCATCTCTTTAATTTTATTATAACAAAGACAATAGAAAAGAGCCAGAACAAAGTCTGACTCTTCCCATAAACCCTTTTCACAAACACTCCTCATTACTTTTTCTGAACATATTTCAGACAGTCAAGGGTTACTGCTACCAATATGATAATTCCTGAAAATACAAACTGAAGGTTCGTATCAATACCCAGTATCGTCAAAGAATAGGTCAGGGCAGTAAAGATAAATACGCCGACTACCACGCCTGAAATCTTACCGATACCTCCGGTAAAGGATACGCCGCCCACTACGCAGGCCGCAATCGCGTCCATCTCCCAGCCCTGCCCGTAAGCCGCCGACCCGGAGCCAACCATTCTTGCACATTCCAGCCATGAGCCGAAGCCGTACAGAATACCCGCCAGAACAAATGCACCTACCGTTACAGCAAATACGGAAATACCGGATACCGCTGCAGCCTCTGGATTGCCTCCGACCGCATACAGGTTCTTGCCAAAGGTTGTCTTATTCCAGATAAACCATACAATCGCAATCGCCGCTACAGCCCAGAGGATGATCGTCGGGAAGCCATTGATCTTTGGGATGATCATGCTTGGAATCACCGGCTCAATGGCGCCGAATGACACACCCTTTGTGGCATAGGTAACAAGTCCGAAAATAACCAGCATATTTGCCATGGTAGATATAAATGGATGCATCTTAAACTTCGCAGTAAAAAATCCTGCAATCGTTGTAAAAAACGTGCACAAAATAATACAAACTACCAGAGACAGAACTACCCTTCCCATGAGCGGCACACCTGTAAAATCAAAGACGTGTCCAAAAACTGCTCCCGTATTGATCCCCTGATGCATAATGATCGTTGCCGTAGTCATTCCCATGCCGACCATACGTCCGATGGAAAGATCCGTACCGGTAAGCAGGATCAAGCCCGCAACGCCGAGTGCTAAGAACATCCGCGGCGAAGCCTGCTGCAGAATATTTAATACATTGTTATAGGTAAGCAGCGGTGAATTTTTTACGATCGGAGTAATAATACACAGCGCAATAAAAATCAATATGATCGCAATATACAATCCATTCTGCAGAAGAAACGCCCTGCGGTTAAATGTATATTTATAGTTCTCCCATTTCTGGGCTCTTGACTCTGCGAAAGTAAACTTTGACATGCGCAGAAGATCGATCAGATGGTATTTGTATGTGTAAGCCGCATGTCTCCGGTCCTTTACCTGCTGAAGGTCTTTCTCTAACTCCATCCTGGCATCAAACAGCCGGTTCTTATAGACATACTTCTCTTCCTTAATTTCCTGATGATCCGAAAGCTTTGCAAGCGCCGCCTGATGCTCCTTTTCCAGCTCGGCAATTCTTTTCTTATGTTTTTCCTTTGCAGACGCCTTCTCCAATTCACAGCTTGCTTTGACCGGCTGATAATACTCCTGGTCAAAATGTGCCTTGATGTAGCCTTCCGCCTCTGCAATCAGCTTAGAAACCTCTTCTTTATTCTTATTCTCAACCGCCTGTGCCTTCTCAAGCTCAGTCTTTGCCTTTGCGATCCGCGTCTCCCGGTCTTCTTTTGTGAGAGCCTTGTCTCTTTTTACTCCGTCAATCCTGTTCTGAAGAGAGATAACCTTATCTGTCCCGTCTAACCTGAGAGCGTCTATCTTCGCCTGAATTTTTCCCACATAATCTTCAATCGGCCGAAGCAGCTCTTTCTCCTGCTCTGCCGTAAGAATTTTACTGTTTTCACTAGCCATATCTTTCATCTCCCTCATCATAGATATTTTGCACTGAGCCTTAACAGCTCTTCCTGATTTGTCTCTTTTGTATTCACGATTCCGGAAAGACGCCCGTTTGACATTACACCGATACGGTTTGTAATTCCCAGAATCTCCGGCATTTCAGAAGAAACAACAATGACTGTCTTTCCCTGCTTCGCCATTTTGATGATCAGCTCATAAATCTCATATTTCGCCCCTACGTCAATCCCACGCGTAGGCTCATCCATCATAAATATCTGCGGCTCCCGCTCTAGCCATTTTCCAAAAATAACCTTCTGCTGGTTCCCTCCTGAGAGACTTGAGATCATATCATCCGGCCCCATACATTTCGTATGCATTACCTTTATTTCATCCGCGGTTGCCTTGACCATCTTCGCATCGGAAAGTGCAACGCCGGATTTATACTGCTCCAGATTCGCAATTGTTGTATTAAATGTGAGATCGCCCTTCAGGAAAAGCCCGTTGGCCTTTCTTTCCTCCGTGATCATAGCAAAGCCATGATCCATTGCTTCCTTCGCACTATTAAACGTCATCCGCTGTCCGTTAAAATACACATAACCGGCCGCCCTGGTCCGCACACCGAAAATTGTTTCCAAAAGCTCTGTACGCCCCGCTCCCACCAGTCCGTACAGTCCGAAAATCTCTCCTTCCTTTACGTCGAAGGAAATATCCTGTAGATGAGGCTCGTATTTTGTAGACAAATGCTGAATGGACAAAATCGTATCCTTCGGCTCATTGTCAACCGGCGGGAACCTGTTCTCCAGAGACCGCCCAACCATGGCCGCGATCAATTCGTTCATATCCGTATCTCTGGAATTCTTTGTCATAACCAGATTACCGTCCCGGAGTACGGATATCTCATCACAAATCTCAAAAATCTCGTCCATCTTATGTGAGATATAGATAAGGGCAATGCCCTGCTCTTTTAACATCCTCATCATCTGGAACAGCTTGTCCACTTCCTGCACCGTCAGAGAAGAGGTCGGCTCATCCAGAACGATCACTTCAGAATTATAGGAGATTGCCTTGGCAATTTCACACATCTGTCTCTGAGATACAGACATATTCCGCATAGGCTGCGTAAGATTTACGGTCATGCCAAGCTTTCTGAAAAGCTCAGAAGCCTCTTTTTTCATTCTTCCTTCATCGATAATGCCGAGGGAATTACGAGGGTAACGTCCAAGGAATAAATTATCGATTACATTTCTGTCCAGACACTGATTTAACTCCTGATGAACCATCGCAATACCGTTTTCAAGAGCATCTTTCGGTCCGGAAAAACTCACTTCCCTGCCGCCAAGGAAGATACTGCCTTCATCCTTCTGATACGTACCGAAAAGGCACTTCATCATCGTCGATTTTCCAGCACCGTTTTCGCCCATAAGCCCCATGACCGTTCCGCGCTTTACATCCAGATTAATGCGGTCCAGAACCCGGTTCCGTCCAAAGGACTTACTCATGCCGCGTATCGACAAGACGATATTCTCTTTCTTATCTGCCATTATTTTTTACTCCTGTATCTGTAGATTCGTAATGCTTTTGCTTTTAAAAATTATCAGGGAGAATTACTTCTCCCTGATACTTCTCACTCCCTAAAGAAACTTTTTAAAGATTACTGGCTGAGCAGTGATGTATAGGAAGCCGCATTGTCCGTCTTAACCATATTGATCGCAAATGCATCATACTCTCCCGGATTGCCAAGACGGTTTGTAATATTGGACTCTGTCTGTCCATCACCACCGATGTAATCAACTTCAAGATTTAACAGCTTATCGTAATTCTGCAGAAGCGGCTGATAGGTTGAGCTCAGGAAGTTATCTGATGCATTGTAAATGTTCAGCCATACCTTCTTAGAAGCATGTGCGCCTTCATCAAGCTGTGCTGATACCGGCTCATAAATCTTTGTAGAATCTGTGAAATCCTGATAGTTGTCTGCTGTAACTGCTACGTTCAATGCATAGTAAGAACGCTCGTCTGCGTTGTATACGTATACGTCGTCGCTCAATACGTTGCCTGCGTCATCCTCTGTGCCGATACCAGTATCAACGTCAACGCCGTCCAGAGCGTTACGCAGAACGCGGAGTGTAAGGTAAGCCTGAACATCTGCATGCTGGCTGATGGTTCCGCCGTATCCCTCTGCGATCGCTGCTACTGCATCACTGTTAGCGTCATAACCAAATGTCGGTACCTCCTGATCCTTTGACCATGCGTTGAACATAGACATTCCCATACCGTCATTATTAGAAGCGATAATATCAATCTCTTCGCCAAATGAAGACGACCATGTGCCGATTGCATTTCCTGCTGTTGCCGCATCCCATGTAGCACCTGCGGAATTCTTCATTTCCTGAGAAGCAAGCTCGCGTACTACATATTTCTTTCCGCCGACTTCAATCTCGCCGTCCTGTACAGCCGCTGCAGAACCGTCTGTGTTTGTTCCGACCGGTTCGCTGTTGATCTCGCCATCCTTCTCAACGCCTGTACCCAGTGCTTTTCTAACTCCTCTTGTACGTGCGATGGAGTCATTGTGTCCGATATCGCCGATTGCAAGAACATAACCGATCACGCCGTCGCCGTTGCGGTCAAGGCCGTCGATATTTGCCTCGATATAGTCTTTGATCATGGTTCCCTGGAGCTCTGCACCCTGATTTGCGTCAAAACCCACATAATATGTATTGTCATTGAAGCTCAGCGCTGCCATATCAAGCTCTCCTGTAGAGCTGTTAGACGGCTGACGGTTGAACCACACCAGCGGCTTGTCCTTATTAGCCACATCTGATGAAGCAGCTGTCTCACCTGAATCACCTGAACCTGCATCATCCGACGCAGACCCTCCGCCTCCGCATGCAGCAAGTGAAAGACCCAGCATTGCCGTCAGCGTTAAAGAAACAATCTTTTTGCCCATTTTCTTTTTCATGTTTTCTTCTCCCTTCATTTTCACACTTTTTCCGTGTTTCGTTGATAAAAGAAGTATATCTGACACACAAAAAACAAAACATAGAATATTTTTCACTCTGCATTGAAATTTATTAGACAACTTTTTCCAATTGTCAAAAGATAAACTTAGATTGTAGCTCTCCGTTTCCTGTGGTATCATTATATTGTAAAAATATGCTGATCACGAAGGGTAACACCTGAGGGAGAAGGAGGAAAACAAAAGATGTATGATGTGAATTCAAAACACGCAGATGATTTTATCAATCACGAGGAGATCTTAGAGACGCTTGCCTATGCAGACGAGAATAAGGATAATCTGGAGCTGATTGAGAAGCTGATCGAAAAGGCAGCTCTCAGAAAAGGACTGTCACACCGGGAGGCATCCGTTCTTCTGGCCTGTTCCGATGCGGGCATGAATGAGAAGATCTTCAAGCTTGCCGAACAGATTAAGAAGGACTTCTATGGTAACCGGATTGTCATGTTTGCGCCCTTATACTTATCCAACTACTGTATCAACGGCTGCACCTACTGCCCGTACCACGCAAAGAACAAGCATATTGCCAGAAAGCAGCTTTCCCAGGAGGAGATCCGCAGGGAAGTGATCGCACTGCAGGATATGGGACACAAGCGCCTGGCGCTGGAGGCCGGCGAGCACCCTGCGTTAAATACGATGGATTACTATCTGAAATCCATCGAAACCATTTACAGTATTAAGCATAAAAACGGCGCGATCCGCCGTGTAAATATTAATATTGCGGCAACCACCGTAGATAATTACCGTCTTCTGAAAGAGGCCGGCATCGGAACCTATATTCTGTTTCAGGAGACTTACCATAAGGAAGGCTATAAAGAGCTTCATCCGACCGGACCGAAAAGCGATTACAATTACCACACCGAAGCAATGGACCGGGCCATGGAGGGCGGTATTGACGATGTAGGCGTCGGCGTTCTCTTCGGCCTGGACAAATACCGCTATGAATTTGCAGGACTTCTGATGCATGCAGAGCACTTAGAGGCCGCCTTCGGCGTAGGACCGCACACTATCAGTGTGCCGAGACTTCGAGATGCGGATGATATTGATTCCTCCGCATTTAAAAATGGGATAGACGATGATACGTTTGCCAAGATCGTTGCCTGTATCCGAATCGCCGTTCCTTACACCGGCATGATTATTTCCACCAGAGAAAGCCAGAAGGTGAGGGAACGGGTGCTGCATCTGGGGATTTCACAGATCAGCGGCGGTTCCAGAACCAGTGTCGGCGGATACTGTGAGCCGGAGCCGGAAGACGAGAAATCCGAACAGTTTGACGTGATTGACAGCCGTACTCTGGACGAGGTAGTCCACTGGCTGATGCAGATGAATTATATTCCAAGCTTCTGTACCGCATGCTACCGGGAAGGGCGCACCGGAGATCGTTTCATGTCCCTGTGCAAGAGCGGGCAGATCCAGAACTGCTGTCATCCAAACGCATTGATGACACTGCAGGAATACCTGATGGATTATGCCTCGCCGGAAACAAAGGCTCTCGGCAGTAAATTAATCGATAAGGAAATCCAGAATGTACCGAATGCAAAAGCACGCTCCGTCGTGACTGAGAATCTCCGTCTGATCCGCGAGAATAACCGGAGAGACTTCCGCTTCTAGTATGATTTCAGTCCAATATATATGCTATATCATAAAATACAGGGGCTGTTCTGAAGCAGCCCCTGATAACATCATATGACACCGCACAGAATATTACATCAATATATCCTGCACATCCTCTAATGATAAATTACATCCTGCAGCAATCTCTTCCGGTGGGATTCGTAAAACAGCCTACTCTTCTTCTGCCCATGCAAGCGCACAGCGGACCGCACGCTTCCAGCCCTTTAAGAACACTTTCCTCTTTTCCTCTTCCATATCCGGTGTAAACTCTTTTCCCAGCTGCCAGTTCTGTTTGATCTCCTCTTTATTCTTCCAGTAGCCTGTTGCAAGCCCTGCCAGATAAGCCGCGCCCAGAGCTGTCGTCTCAATACACTTTGGTCTGTGTACCGTGGCGTGATTGATATCTGCCTGAAACTGCATCAGCATATTATTAGCACTTGCTCCGCCGTCTACCTTCAGGACATGCATGGATACTCCCGCATCCTCTTCCATTGCTTTGATCACATCGTATGCCTGATAGGCAATGGATTCTAACGTTGCACGGATAAAATGCTCCTTGGTACATCCCCGGGTCAGGCCTACCACCGTTCCCCTCGCATACTGATTCCAATAAGGCGCCCCCATTCCCGCAAAGGCCGGCACCAGATATACGCCGTCCGTATCCTCTACCCGCGTTGCATATTCTTCTGTTTCCGGCGCGCTCTTTACCATACGCATCCCGTCTCGCAGCCACTGATTTGCGGCTCCGGCTACAAAGATACTGCCCTCCAGCGCATACTCCACCTTTTCTTCCGTACTTGCCGCAATCGTCGTCAGAAGACCGTTTTTCGACTCTACCGGCTTATTTCCCGTATTCATCAGCAGGAAACATCCCGTACCGTATGTATTTTTTGCATCGCCTTCGCCAAAGCATCCCTGTCCGAACAGCGCAGACTGCTGATCCCCCGCCGCTCCTGCAATCGGAACATTGCCCACTAAAACCTTCTCGTCCGTATAGCCGTAAATACAGCTGGAGGGCTTCACCTCGGGAAGCATTGCCTTCGGAATATTAAACTTCGCCAAAATCTCTTCATCCCAGCACAGCTTATGAATATCAAACAGCATGGTCCGGGACGCATTCGTATAATCCGTCACATGCACCAAGCCTCCGGTCAGATTCCAGATCAGCCAGGTATCCACTGTTCCGAATACCAAATCCCCTTTTTCAGCCTGTTCTCTTGCTCCCTCAACATGGTCGAGGATCCATGCGATCTTGCTTGCACTGAAATACGCATCTGCTATCAATCCTGTTCTTTCGCGGATAACCTTATCGAACCCTTCTGCCTTCAGCTCATCAATCATCTCGGATGTCCTTCTGCACTGCCAGACGATCGCATTATAAACCGTCTCTCCTGTATAACGGTTCCAGATAATCGTCGTTTCCCGCTGGTTGGTAATACCGATACCGCTGATCTGCTTTGCACTCACGCCCGTCTCCGCCAGCGTCTGCACCATAACCGAATATTGGGAGGACCAGATTTCCCTCGGGTTCTGCTCCACCCATCCCGGCTGGGGATAAATCTGCTCAAATTCCTTCTGAGCCATACCGCAGATGTCTCCTGCATGGTTAAATAAAATACACCGGGAGCTTGTGGTTCCCTGATCTAACGCCATTACATACTGTTCCATACAACGTTCCTCTCTTCTTTGTAAATTCGTGTTATCTTCAGCGGGCAAGGCGTGTATTTTCCTGCCCTCTGAGGGTACTGTCAGCAGATATCCCGTAATAAACGGATTTCCAGCTCCGGCCTACTGTACATAAATATCCTTTGTCGCAATAACGGCGGCGCCTGTTCCCGCCACATTCTCTGCGACGATCTGTCCGATTTTAACCGGCGCCTGCAGCTCCACATCCTTCAGCGCCTTTACACAGTCAAAAATCTTATCCTTGGGTATATCTGTCTCGGTCTTTACCGACACGCATGGCAGATGGCCTCCATTTACCCTGACAGACGATGTTACGATCCGTCTTGGGTCTGTCAGCTCCTTCTTTGCATAGTCTGCGCCTCTCGGACAGGTATTGCCTGTAATCTCCATAGAACCCTCGTCGGAAATCTCCACCTTCAGGTTACATCCCAAAGGGCACCCGATACATACTAATTCCTTTGTCTTCATCTCTCTGCCCTCCTTATTCCTGCTCAATTCTAATAGTAATGCTCTTAAGTCCTTCAAATTCTTCCAGCTTAGACTTAAGCAGTATTACCTGCTCCATCTCGCCCGGCGCCATAACCTTCTTTTTGGCCCTGCTCATACACTTATCATTATAATACACACAAAGGTAACTGTCTCTATAAACATTTCCCACGCGGAAACGAACCACCTGTTTATCCGCCATTCGTTCTGTATCCACCATACAAGGAACCGTATAACGAACACCGTTCTCTCCCTTTAGCGGAATCTCCGCGCCCGCCTTCTGCAAAGTTCCCTGTACATAAGCGGCCGCATTTTCACCCGCCGTCTTCGCTTCTCCCGACACGTAATCCACCAGATCATGCACATGAAGCACATTTCCGCAGGCAAATACACCCTCCACGCTGGTCTCAAGGCTTTCATTCACCACCGGACCGGAGGTAACCGGATTCAGATCCACACCCATCTGGGAAGAAAGCTCATTTTCAGGAATCAGTCCGCAGGACAGAAGGAGCGTATCGCACTCGTAAAATTCTTCTGTTCCCGGGATCGGTCTACGGTTCTCATCCACCTGTGCCAGCGTAACGCCTTCCACACGCTTCTTGCCTTTGATATCCACAACGGTATGGCTCAATTTCAAAGGAATATCATAGTCATCCAGACACTGGACGATATTCCGCTTCAATCCGCCGGAATACGGCATCAGCTCTGCTACCACCTGAACCTCTGCTCCCTCCAGCGTCATACGCCTTGCCATGATCAATCCGATATCGCCGGAGCCGAGGATCACGACCTTCTTTCCCGGCATCCTGCCTTCCATATTGACATATCTCTGAGCGGTTCCTGCCGAATACACACCGGCGGGACGGTAACCCGGAATGTTAAGCGCCCCTCTGGAACGCTCCCTGCAACCCATAGCAAGAATGACCGCCTTCGCTTCAATCTGGAACATTCCCTGCTCCTTGTTCATCACGGTAATGACCTTATTCTCCGCAATATCAACAACGATGGTATGAAGCATATATGGAATTTTATGCTCCTTAACCTTCTCAATATATCTTCCCGCATATTCCGGCCCTGTCAGCTCCTCCTTAAAGGTATGGAGGCCGAATCCATTATGGATACACTGGTTCAAAATACCGCCCAGCTCATTGTCACGCTCAATAATCAGAATATCTTCTACGCCCGCTTCTCTGGCCGCCACTGCCGCCGCAAGTCCGGCCGGACCGCCGCCGATGATTGCAATCTCTGTCTTCATCCTAAATGTCCTCCTTATTGTATCCTGTCAAATAATTGGAACCCTCTCCGGATTTCGTGATCTCCGACACATCCTTCCCCAGCTCTCTTGCAAGGATTTCTACTGTCTTCGGTGCGCAGAACCCTGACTGGCAGCGTCCCATTCCCGCTCTGGTACGGCGCTTGATCCCGTCTAACGTAGTGGCTCCCAACGGTCTGTGGATAGCGTCCATAATCTCTCCCTCGGTTACAACCTCACAGCGGCAGACCACATTGGCATATGCCGGATTTTTCTTGATCAGCTCCTGACGCTCCGCAAAGGACGCCTCCGCCACATTCGGAATACCCTTTCTCTCCGCCTTGAAATCCGCTTTCTTCTCCATAGGATAGATGCCCTGCACCAGCTCTGCCACATACTCGCCAATGGCCGGAGAGCTGGAAAGTCCCGGCGACTCAATTCCCGCAACATCGATAAAGCCCGGCGCCCCGTCTACTTCCTTAATAATAAATTCATGTTCTGTCCAGTGCGCCCGAAGTCCGGTAAATGACGTAATGATCTGACGGGTCGGTACAGCCGGAACGCTGACTGCCACTCTCTTTAACAGATCAGCCAGTCCGTCCGCAGTAGTCTGTGTATTTTCTTTATCTTCAATATCCACTGCCGTAGGCCCGGTCAGCAGATTACCGTGAACCGTCGGCGTGATCAGCACGCCCTTGCCGTAGATCGTAGGAAGCTGGAAAATCGTACTGCTCACATAATCTCCCACCTTCTTATCCATCAGGCAGTATTCTCCTTTTCGCGGAATAATCGTAATTTTCTCATCGCTTACCATATTATGAAATTTATCTGCATATACACCGGCCGCATTAATCACGATCCGGCTCTCAAAAGTACCCTTAGAGGTTTCCAACACATAACCTCCGTCCTTTGTGGTAATATGAACCACCTCTGTATTAAGCTGAAATTCCACGCCGTTTTCGCAGGCGTTCTCCGCCATGGCAATGGTAAGTCCAAACGGACATACGATACCGCCCGACGGCGCATACAGCGCTGCCACCATATCATCCGTAACATTCGGTTCCATTTTCTTAACCTCTTCCTTAGAAATGATACGAATCCCCGGTACGCCGTTCTTCTTTCCCTTCTCAAGAAGGTGCTCTAACTTATCCATATCCTTCTCGTCAAAGCAAAGCACCAGAGAACCATTGCGTTTGAAGGAAAAGTCCAGATCCTTGGATAACTGCTCCATCATAGCATTTCCCCTTACGTTCATCTTTGCCATCACAGAACCCGGCTCATTGTCAAAGCCTGCATGGACAATTCCGCTGTTTGCCTTGGAGGTTCCCTCACATACATCACTGTTCTTATCCAGAACAATGGTCTTATACTGATATCTGGATAACTCTCTGGCAATCGCGCTTCCGGTTACACCGGCACCGATAATTACTACATCATACATTTTACAGCCCTTCCTTCAACTCATGTTATTTTGTTAAATCAGGAATAAAAAAAGAGCACAAAAACAAACCGACTTGTCGTCGTCATTTTTGTACTCCATTTTCTCCACAATCGTTATTTAACTATAGTCAGCATAGCATAATTTTTCCTGTTACGCAATAGCCTTTTTTAAATCTTCCCAAATTTAAAATTATCTCTATTCATCTTCTCAATCATACAAACCAAAGCTCCTGCTTTGTTGTGGATATGGCGGCCGCGCCTGCCTTTAAGGCCAGCATCACATCCTCTTTGCCATCAATCATCCCCCCTGCAATGACCGGTATTCTCTGTGCTTTGGTAACCCGGGTTATAATCTTCGGCATGATCCCCGGAAGTATCTCAATACAGTCGGGCTTTGTAACCGCGCTCTGCTTACGTATATTTTCCAAGGAGCGGGAGTCTAGCACAAAGAACCGGTGTACTGCATACAGCCCCAGCTCCTTTGCCCGGTTAATCTGAGATGTCTTCGTAGATATGATGCCATCCGCCTTGGTCATATTCTTAATATAATCCACCGCAATCTCCCTGCCGTCAAATCCTGATACCAGATCCAGATGAACCATGGCAGTTCTTCCCTGATTCTTTACCCGGTCTACAATTGATGCAATATTGCAAATATCGCCAAATAAAATAAAGATGATCTGGCTGTCGGATTCAAAGCTTTTTTCCATGCTCTGCTCATCCTTGACCGTCGCGATCACCGGACAGTCTTCTATCATTTCTCGAAATTCATTCTTCATTCTAATCCTTCTCCAATCCGGCGAAGAACAATTCATAAAAATCATCTTCCCCTGCAAGCTTCGGGGAGTTCTCCCCGCCGCCGTTGGTGCTTCTGCGCATGGACGCATAGAAATCCTCTCCGGCATTGATCATATCCATCTCGTAGATCTCATAGCCAAATTCCCGGCACAGTCTGCAGAAATCCGACAGCGGATCCTCTGCCCTCCGGGACTTAAAAAATGCTTCCTTCCATTCAGGATTTTTCCTTGTTTTCTGCTGAAGTTCATCCAGCATTCCAACAATATCTAACATCTTCACCCACTCCATCCCTGTCATCTTCCGCGCCTTCCTGCGCTCCTGCCTTCTGTATGCTCCAGCTATTTCACGCCAGCCTTTTTACACACATCTTCAAGACAGCACCTGTCACAGAACGGCTTTGTTCTGGCTGTACAGACTTCCCGCCCGTGATATACCAGACGGTGGCAGAAATCACTACCCTCCATCGGCGGGATAATCTTCCACAGCGCCATCTCCACCTTCTTCGGATCCTTAATGCCGTCCACCAGACCCATACGGTTAGCCAGGCGGATACAGTGGGTATCCGTAACGATGGCAGGCTTCCCGAATACATCCCCCATGATCAGGTTCGCACTCTTTCTTCCCACTCCCGGAAGCTTCAACAGCTTATCAAAATCATCCGGCACCTTTCCGCCATACTCGTCCCGTATTATCTTCATGCAGGCGCTGATGTCCCTCGCCTTGCTCTTCCCAAGGCCGCAGGGCTTCACGATCGCCTCAATATCCTCCGGCGAAGCATCTGCAAGAGCATCCACATCCGGATACTTCGCATATAAGTCCTCTGCCACAACATTCACTCTGGCATCCGTACACTGCGCCGCCAGACGGACGCTGACCAGAAGCTTCCACGCATGGTCATAGTCCAGCGTACAGTCCGCAACAGGATATTCTTCTTTCAGCCGCCGGATAATCTCCATCGCACGTTCTTTCTTTCTCATATGTAACATCTCACTTTTCTTTAGTCAGCGGCATACTATCCTGCTTTCCGCCGCTTATGTTTTCTATTATAACACGCCCCGGCAGGATAGCAAAGAAAAAGAAATGCGCCTGTTCATCTCCCTAGTTTTTTATATCTCCAAATCGTCTCCCCGATTCTGGTATAATCCCGTTCAAACAATTCATCGCTGATCTGCTTCTGTAAAAGCTCCTCTGGAATCCTGTCCACAATCTTATTCCGCACAAACTCCTTACTCTTCCCTGCATATTTCGGCATGCCGTACATTTCCTGTATATGTGCAAGCTCAGGTCTCCAGAGTATCTGTATCTTGCGCCTCATATCCATCTTAGGATTATCTGCCTCCTCCCTTACCATATAAAAATCCACTTTATCATCCAGCCATTCCACGGATATGATACCCCAATATCCCGGGACATGCTCCGCAGCATGAAGTGCATGGGTAGAGCCTATCACTACATAATTCCTGTCAAAATACAGGTCGTAATCCTTTACCTGTCTATCCAGCCTTGCATAGGTATCCGCATCACTTTTAATCTCAATACCCACAATCCCGCCGGGAAGAACCATCACAATATCCGCTCTGGATCTTCCTATCTGCTTTTCCTCAATAATACGCACCTTGCCATACCGTTCCTCCATATAATCAAATAACGGCTCCCGGATATCCTTATCATATAACATAATCAAACACTTCTTTCGACCCAAAGAGAATATTTTTCTAAACCTCTTTATAAAACCATCACGTTCTCTTTAAATCCATTTATAATTTTTACAAACTTAATTTGTTCATCGCGGGTGAAGATTATATTGAACTTAAAAGGTCTGTCAAATGGTGTTTTCCAAAAGGCGTATCTCTATAAATAGTTTCATACTCTTCTTTTGTTCCCAACTCCTTTGTAAAAATCCGCTCCAATTCTATATAATCTTCCTGTGTAATAGGTACATTATATATCAATTTCTTTATAGATGGATGCTGTTTATGTGTGTCAATATATTCATTAACCTTTTTCCTATAATCCTCAAAATGAACATAATGTATATTTGCCCATTTGCGAAACTATACTGCCCCGTCATAATTCACTTTAAAACCAACTGCTATAATCATCTGCAAACTATAATGGTTTATTTCCCGGCTAACCTGACGAACACCTTCTTTTTGAACTGTTAAGAATTTCTTAATAGTTGATATTTTCATCCTCATAACGCGTCTCAATACTATCCTTTTGACCACCCGCCGATGCAACGTAAGTCAAATATTCCGCTGTGCTAGAACGAATTTGTTATCTCTTCTTTCTTTTTCTCCACTATAGATACTTCCCTGTTATCTGAAATAATAACACAGAGAGAAGCAGCCCAAGGAGCAGATTATCAAACTCTCATCGAACACTGCTTCCAAGCTGATCCATATACATGCAGAACCCCTTCCAGGCACACGCTTAAAAGGGGTTCTTTCTATTCAAATTCTAGTGATGGAATAACCGGATTCCGGTAAATGCCATTACCATTCCATATTTATTGCAGGTCTCGATCACATTGTCATCTCTAACAGAGCCGCCCGGCTGTGCAATATATTTCACACCGCTCTTATGGGCACGCTCGATATTATCGCCAAACGGGAAGAACGCGTCAGAGCCGAGCGCCACGCCGGACATCTGATCTAACCATGCGCGTTTTTCTTCTCTGGTAAATACCTCCGGCTTCTCCTTGAATGTATTCGGCCATGCCTCGTCATTTAATACATCCATATATTCCTCGCCGATGTAAAGATCGATGGCATTGTCGCGGTCCGCACGGCGGATATCATCTCTGAATGGAAGCTTCAGCACCTTCGGATGCTGTCTCAGCTGCCAGTTGTCAGCCTTCTGCCCCGCAAGTCTGGTACAATGGATACGGGACTGCTGTCCGGCACCAATTCCGATTGCCTGTCCGTCCTTTACATAGCATACGGAATTGGACTGGGTATACTTCAAAGTGATCATGGCAATAGCAAGGTCAATCTTCGCCTGCTCTGTCATATCCTTATTATCCGTCACAATATTGTGAAAGAATTCCTCATCAATCTTCAGCTCATTTCTTCCCTGTTCGAATGTGATACCGTACACTTCCTTATGCTCCAGCTCTGCCGGTACATAATCCGGGTCAATCTGGATCACATTATAATTGCCGTTCTTTTTCTGCTTCAGAATCTCCAGCGCCTCCGGCTCATAGCCTGGTGCAATAACGCCGTCCGATACCTCGCGTTTGATCAGTCTTGCTGTATCCACGTCACACACATCAGACAAAGAGATAAAATCTCCAAAGGAGGACATCCTGTCTGCTCCTCTTGCTCTGGCATAAGCACAAGCAAGCGGTGACAATTCGCCCAAATCATCTACCCAGTAAATCTTTGCCAGCGTCTCAGAAAGGGGAAGTCCTACTGCCGCTCCTGCCGGAGAGACGTGCTTAAAGGATGTTGCCGCCGGAAGCCCCGCCGCCTTCTTTAACTCCCTTACAAGCTGCCAGCCGTTAAATGCATCCAGAAAATTAATATATCCCGGACGCCCGCAGAGTACCTGGATCGGCAGATCGCTTCCGTCCTTTACATAAATTCTGGATGGTTTCTGATTCGGATTACAGCCATATTTTAATTCTAATTCTTTCATAATCATCCGCTCCTTCTTTATTCTTCCCTTTATTGATTCTTATTTACGATCTTCGATTCATAGCTTCCTGTTGCAATATCAATATAACGCACAAATAATGACACCCTATTATCCTCATTCAAACTGTTCCACAACATATCTGTAAATGCTTCCATGTCATCCGGAATTGCTACCAGCTTCGGCTCGCCCTCAAAGCTTGGAAGAGGATTGCCGTCATGCATATAGGTATGGATAAAATGTCCCTCTC
This sequence comes from uncultured Dorea sp., assembly GCA_910584265.1. GTDB lineage: Bacteria > Bacillota > Clostridia > Lachnospirales > Lachnospiraceae > Claveliimonas. The sequence goes on from CAJTZE010000015.1 coordinate 41,511, forward strand.
CTGCTTTCGCATCTTCATATGCAAAGGTATACCTGTTGCAGCTGGAAGGATCTCCGTTATTGCTCTTTAATATAGACATGGCATAGCTGTATCTTCCACTTTCCACATGCATGATTCCGGAAATCCTCGGCGTATAATTCGGCCCGTCCGGCTCAAATTCCCTGCTTCTTAATGACTGTTCAAATGTAAGCTGTCTGTCCATTCCCTCATAAATGGTATCGGTCTGATCGCCGTTTGTCACAATAGTCTTATTTCCCAGCACACGTACCGGTGCATAGATGATCAGGCTGGGGTCTGTAACCTTGGATTCATCAAATGCCTGTGTGCGGATGCCCTCACCGTCCTCCACAAAAATACGGTTGCGGCTGTTTTCGCTTCTTCCCATAATAAAATAAGCGGTTACGGCTTTCTTACCGTCAGTGCTTCTCCCGATAATAATGCCTCTGCCCGGATATGCATTTTCTTTCAGTTCCTTCTCAATCGACAACATTTCCATGGATCATTCTCCTTTTTCTCATCTTTTGGTTAATTCGGGTACTCTCCCATTATATAGAAAAGCCGTCCCTATTTCCAGTACCAGAAAGAGAATACCTATTAATTCTTCTGCTTTTTAATATAATCCTTGCTAATAGAAAAGCCCTTTCCTCTAACCTCCGTGACACGGCTTACGATCATAAATGCCTCCGGATCAATATCCCGGATCAGCCGTTCCACCTTGGGAAGTTCGCGGTTTGACAGAATGCTTAACACAATCCTCGTCTCTTCCTGAAGGTAGCCGCCTTCCCCGTACAGCAGAGTAACTCCCCGGTCCACCTGCGCAAGAATTGCATACCGTATTTCCTCCACATGCTTACTGACGACCTTCACCTCTGTCCGCGTCGTTCCCATCATTATTACTTTGTCCAGAACAGATGTATAAATAAATACCAGAATAATTCCGTACAAAATCCGCTCCGGCGGATTTAAGACAGCCTGTCCCAATAATATCAGCATATCAAATACATTCAGGCTCACAGAAACCGGAATCCGAAAATATTTGTTCAACACAAGGGGCGGGATATCCATTCCCCCGGTAGATGCTCCCATCCGGATTACAAGCCCCAGGGAAACTCCGATGCCAAGCCCGGAAAAAACAGTATTCAAAATAATATCCTCTGTTACTGCCATATTTCCAAAGACAGCATCAAACACTTCCAGCAGCACAGGATAAGCCAGGGAACTGATAACCGTGGTAAGGGCAAATTTCTTTCCCAGAAGAAGAAATCCTGCTGCCAGCATGACCAGATTAAACAGCAGGACAAAACCGGAAAGGGACATTCCTGTAAATCTATGTATCAGCAGGCCGATACCGGTAGTTCCGCCGACCATCAGATTCCCGGGAAGCAGGAACACCTTCACGGTCAGCGCATACAGCGCATTTCCTAGGATTATCACTACAGCCGTCCTGATGCTTCTCACATTTTTATGCTCTGTCTTCATATTATTCTTCTATTTCTCCCAGCTCATGGACGTAGAGCTTATTCTCGTCACTGATAATGATCGTTCCCACACCCGCCACGCTGAAAAACTCTACCAGCAGCGCATGCTTAATCCTTCCGTCTAAAATATGTACACGGTTTACTCCGTGTTCCACTGCCTGAAATCCCCGCTCTACTCTGGATATCACTCCCTCGGTGACCCATCCGGCCTCTAAGAGCTTCCTCACCTCATCCACCGTAAGCCTGGGGTATACCTTTGTGCGCTCTGTATCCCTCCAGATTCCCCTGTGGGACGAGAGATACACCAGCTTGTCCGCTTCAAGCTTCACTGCTATCTCCAGCGCCGTATCCTTCGGGTCGATCAATACATCCTCATTATCAATATCGTTCGGAACAATAACCGGGATATATCCATGCTCCAGCGTCATATTCAACGTATGCAGATCTATTCCGCAGATGCCGATCGCCTTAGTGCCGCACAACTCCAAAAGCTTCGCAACCCGCTTGTTCTCACGGAACTTATCCACTCCCATGGGCGTATCATGTACTACAACGGGACGCATGCCAACGGTCTTAAGCAGTGCAATATCCCGCATCAGCTCCTGCTCCTCCATCGGGCTTAAATATTTCCTACAGCCATATTCAATCACCACGATCTTCTGGTTAAAGTCTCTGATATAGGGCAGCGCCTGTATCAGAAATTCCGCCTTCGGTTCCACCTGTTCGTATAGCTTTTGGTCCATCTCATCTTCCTCCCATGGATTCTAAAATTTACGGATTGAATCCTCTTTGCTTTCCCCTGTATTCTCGATCAACTTGATCACCACATAATAACCGGCAGAATCATTGAGCTTCACATAGACCCGGTCGCCTTCCTTATGTCCCAGGAGCGCCTTCCCCATAGGGGATTCAATACTGATCAGGCCCTTTAAGGAGCTTCCCCTTACAGAGGTTACCAGCCGGTATTCTTCCGTCTCATCTTCATCTTCAAAGTAAACCGTAACGGTATTATTGATTCCTGCTTCATTATCCTTCGATTCATCGGATACGATCACCGCAGTCTTCAGCATCCTTTCCAGATAACGGATCCTGCTCTCATTCTGGTTCTTATCCTTCTTCGCCGCATGGTATTCAAAATTCTCACTCAAATCGCCATGGGCTCTGGCTTCCTTCACCGCCTCGATCGCTTCCTTCCGGACCACAAGCTTCCGGTATTCAATCTCTTCCTCAATCTTCTTTACGTCACTATTCGTTAACTGCTCCCGCATTTCCTGTCTACTCCTTCTTTTTACAAATGCTTTCCTTAGCATAACATAAATCGAAGCTCTCTGGAAGAGCTTCTTTCATTCTGCATTCTATTTTATTCTATGCTTATTCTGTGTTTTTCAGCGCATCTGTCATCGGGATTTTCTTGATTCTGTGCATCTGAAAAAGCGCCACAGCTCCATAGGTAACTAACCCTGCCGCAAACATCTTTACAAATGTTATCTTCGGCACATAGTAAGGAAGCCAGCCCGCATAATCCCCAAGCATTTCTTTCCAGATTACAGATATAATTCCATTGGACACAGGGATCGTCACATAATTAGGCATATTCTGGAAAATAATGCGGATGCGGAACCTCCTCATAAATCCCAGCCTCTCACTTAAGGGAACCGTCCGTTTCTTTTTCCTTCCAGCTGCCCGGCCGGTATTTTCTGTGTATTGCACTCATTGATTCTCACCATTCCGTCCCGGAGCCTTACAACACGATCCGCCATATACTGGATCGCATTGTTATGTGTTACCATCAGAACCGTATTTCCATATCTCTTGTTGATATCTTCTATCAGCTTCAATATTTCCTTGGAAGCGGCATAATCCAATGCTCCTGTCGGCTCGTCCGTAATCTGTACCCCATCTCTCTTATGCCTCGAAAACACTGGCTTTAACGGCATACACATTTGTGTCCTGTGTATACTTTTTTCAACCTCGCTAGAAACGGAGCCTACTCTATCCGGATACGCCCCGATCAACATTCTCTATCTTCAACAAGAACCACAGGTATGCTTTCACACACCTTCTTATGGCTCTATGTAATTTTCTAATTTAAACTCACGATTTCAACACATTCAGATTCTTCTTATTCAATAATTTCTGCAGTTTTGCATTCTGCATCTTTAATTCAGCATTCTCTTTCTTCAATTTTGTTATTGCCTGCTCCAGCATCCCAATCCGGTTCTCACCTTCTCCAAAATGCTTTGTAATTCCCCGTATTTCTATAAACATAAGTTTCCTTAATTAGCTTCAACTAACCACACTCATCATATACATATCTTTTCAAAATTGCAAGACCTTTCTGTAAAGAATTCAATAACAAAAACAACGCTTGACATATATATCACAGTGCGATATATTATTTATATCGAGGTGCAATGTATTGAACCGAGATATAAGGAGGATGTATGGAGGAACGGATTAAACGGATTTATATTCCAATGACAGAGACGGGATTTTATATTCTATACTGCCTGCAGCAGAGCCAGCATGGATACGGCATCAGCCAGCAGGTGAAGGATCTGACAGCAGGAGAGGTCATTATCAGCCCCGGAACTATGTATGGAACCCTTTCAAAGATGGAAAGAGACGGCCTGATTTCTTTTATCCGGGAGGAAGAGAAGCGGAAGCTCTACTGTATGACAGAATTAGGCAGACAGATTCTTGATATTGAGATCAAACGTATTGAACGGTTATATAAGAATACCCATCCGGGAAAATTATAAAGGAGGACATCATGACTGAGGAAAGAAAGACAGAAATCAAAATTTTTACAATTGCAGATTATGAAGAGGAAGAGATCTGGCTGCGGGAGCAGCACAAGCAGGGCTGGAAGCTTGTCAATACAGTGCTTCCGGTATTTTATCATTTTGTAAAATGCGAGCCGGAGGATGTGGTATACCGGCTGGATTATAAGAATTCAAAAGAAGACAGTGCCTATATGCAGATGTTTCAGGACTATGGGTGGGAATATTTTAATGAATGTATGGGATGGCTGTATTTTCGGAAGCCTGCCGCAGATATGGATTCCGATATGGAAGGAGAGATATTCTCAGATGACGAATCCAGAATTGAGCTTCTCAACCAGGTTATCAAAACAAGACTGCTGCCGCTTCTGACCATATTCTTCCTCTGCCTTCTTCCGCAGTGCGTGAATATAACCGCGAGATTTACTGACTCCGGATTGTCCTTCGTATTATTTATCATCTTTTCAGTGCTGCTGCTATTATATCTCTGGCTCTTTATCCACTGCGGCAGGAAGATGACAAATCTCAGGCGGAAGTATAAAAAATAATTCTGAAGAAATTTACAAAAAACTATTGACCTTCCACCTTGTGGAAGCTGTATAACACAGGTACAGACACACAGAAACGACGAGGTGAAATCAGATGCAGATTAAACATGTAGAAGAACTGGTCGGCATTACCAGAAAAAATATCCGCTTTTACGAAGAGCAGGGACTCCTTAGTCCCCGCCGGGCAGATAACGGATACCGCGAATATCATGAGGAAGAGATTACGCGGCTGAAGCAGATCAAGATCCTGCGCAAGCTTTCTATTCCAATAGAAGATATTAAACGGGTATTCGACGGAGAATATAGTCTGGATACATGTCTGGATTTTCATCTGGAGGAGCTGGAACGTCATAAAAAGAGTCTGGAGCAGATACAGGAAATAAGCCGCCGGTTGATTGACAGGCATATCACTCTGAATATGCTGGAAACAGATGAATGTCTGGAGGAATTGGAACGGCTGGAAAAGGAGGGTGTAAGGTTTATGAATCTAAACAACACAGATACTCACAGGAAAAAAACCGCCGGGGCTCTGATCGGAGCCTTCAGCATGACAGTTATCATGGCCGCGATCATTATTTTTATGCTGTGGGCACATCTACAGGATCCGCTGCCCATCGGACTTCTGGTATTCATTATCGCGGCGCCGGTAATCATCATTATCGGCACAATGGCAGCACTAATAGGAAGACTCAAAGAGATTAAAGGAGGAGAAGAAGATGAAGCTTCTAAGTATTGAATATATTCCAGGACAGGATTTTGAGGCGCTGGGAATGGTAAAGGGCGCCGTAGTACAGACAAAGAATTTCGGCAAGGATTTTATGGCAAGCATGAAGACGCTGGTAGGCGGAGAGATTGCCGCTTATACAGAAATGCTCAACGAAGCCAGACAGATTGCCATAAAGCGCATGGTTGACGAAGCAAAAGAGATGGGTGCAGATGCGGTTATCGGCATCCGGTACGGCTCCGCCCAGATGATGTCAGGGGCCGCCGAGGTACTTGCCTACGGCACCGCAGTAAGATTCAAATAGAATCTATAGATAATCAGACTTACTAAATATGGAGGACGAGACCATGATACTAGAACTTCAGGATATCAATAAATCATTTGGCAGAAAACAGGTTCTTAACGGGCTATCCTTTCAGGCCGAAAGCGGAAACGCTTTCGGTCTGCTTGGCAGAAACGGCGCGGGAAAGACTACCTCTATCCGTATCCTTATGAATGTATTTCCAGCAGACAGCGGCCAAGTGCTGATTGATGGCAGGCCGATAGATTATAAAAAAACCCAGATCGGATATCTGCCTGAGGAAAGAGGACTTTACCCGAAAAAGCTTATTATTGACCAGCTTGTATATTTCGCAGAGCTCAAAGGAATAGGGCATAAGGATGCCGTAAAGTCTGTGGATTACTGGCTGGAACGGCTCGGCATGTCCGAATACCGTAATAAACGGCTGGATACACTTTCCAAAGGAAACCAACAGAAAATCCAGCTGATTACCGCCCTTGCCCACAATCCGGATATTATTATATTGGATGAACCATTTTCCGGCCTTGACCCTGTAAATGCAATGCTTCTCAAAGATGTTGTCAAAGAGCAGATTGCACAGAATAAAATCGTACTGTTTTCCAGCCATCAAATGAATTATATCGAGGAGTTCTGCAGCAACATTGCCATCCTGAATTCCGGCAGGGCCGTGCTTCATGGAAACCTCCATGATATTAAAAGGAATTACGTACGCGACCGCCTGATCGTCCGTACCGAATATCCGGAAAAAATCATAGCTGACTTCGGAGAAAATTGTACCCGCGGAGAAAACTGTACCTTATTCATCCAGCTTACAGCTCCGGAAGAGAAAAAATCTATCATGAAACAGCTTGCAGCTGCTTATGATATAGATGAGTTAAGTGTATTTGAACCCTCACTGAACGATATTTTTGTTGAATATACACACGATACGGCTGATAAGGAGGATAGGTCATGACACAATTTCGCAAAATTCTAAAATTTGAACTAAAATACTATTTTAAGAATAAAATCTTTGTGGGAATAACCCTTTTCCTTGTACTGGCTATTGCGGCGGTCATGTTTTTCCCCCGGGCTGCCGGAATATTCAGAGATAGCAGAAAATCAGATACCGCTTCTGAACTGTCTGTAATGCTGGTCAAAGCAGACTCTCCTGAACAGACTCCGCTTATCGAAGATGCCTTTAAAGAAGCCTTTCCTGAATACCATGTGCAGATCACAAGTAAAGATGCCTCCTCTATCCGAAAAAGCATTACCTCCGGCAAGGCTGAATGCGCCTTTATTATTAACGGAATGACATCCTATACCTATTATGTGGATAATCTTTCTATGTATGACCAAAATACAGCAATAGCAGACGGCGTACTTCAGAACATTTACCGGATAAACGCAATGGTCTCCAGCGGTATCCCTGTAGAACAGGCCGGCAGTATTATGTCTGTTCAAATAGAAAATCATGTTGAAAGTCTTGGAAAAGACCAGATGCAGAACTACTGGTACACCTATATTATGATTTTTGCCCTTTATATGGTAATCCTGCTGTATGGACAAATGGTGGCATCTAATGTCGCATCTGAGAAAAGCTCACGGGCTATGGAACTTTTGATCACCAGCGCAAAACCTGCCGCTATGATGTTCGGCAAGGTTATCGCATCCTGCCTTGCAGGACTTATCCAGCTTATCGCAGTATTCGGTTCTGCAATCCTGTTCTACAGTCTGAACAAGGAATACTGGGGCGGTAACCCCATCGCCGCGTCTATTTTTGATATGCCGCCGGGACTTCTGGTCTATATGCTTATATTCTTCGTACTCGGCTTTTTTATCTATGCATTTCTCTACGGCGCAATCGGTTCGACAGCATCAAAGCTGGAGGATATCAACACATCGGTAATGCCTGTTACATTGTTGTTTGTCATTTCCTTCGTCGTAGTTATGTACTCCTTCGCCTCTGGAGATGTGGATAATCTGCTGATGAAAATCTGCTCCTACGTACCATTCACCTCTTCCATGGCAATGTTTACCCGCATCGCTATGAGTACAGTTCCATGGTATGCGGCCGCCGCTTCCATTGCAATCCTCATAGGCTCTGCCGCCGGCATCGGCGTACTCTCCGCTAAAATCTACCGGGTAGGCGTACTGCTTTACGGGACAACACCAAAGTTCCGTTCTATTATAAAAGCTGTTTGGAAAGCATAAGAATCTGATACGGCAAGAAGGCGGAAAATCAAACTATTCTCCGCCTTCTCTCTTTATAATATCTCAAACTTCTACTCCTCGCTCATATATTCCCTGTAATCCTCTTCACAGGAAAACAACATATATTTTCCATTCACATATCCCATATATCCATCATTTACAACATAGCCTTTCATATTATCTGACCATCCTTTCTACATCTTTTTATTTTTGCGCCTATATGCGGCGTTCCTTTTGATGTATCCAGAATAGCAGATAAGCTGTCCCGTTTTCAGGACAGCTTATGAAATATTCTACATAACACCGGCTTTCACCAATACCCAATAAACCATTCCCAGAAGCCAGCTTGTAAAAATTCCATATAAAATTACCGGTCCGGCTATGGTAAATATCTTACACCCGATTCCCATAACCTGTCCTTCCTTCTTATACTCAATCGCCGGAGCCGTCACGGAATTGGCGAAGCCCGTAATCGGCACCAGCGCCCCTGCTCCGCCCCATTTTGCGATCCGCGGATACAGATTTAACCCGGTCAAAACCGCCGACAGCAGCACCAATATCATGGCACACCATCCACTTGCCGCATCCTTGTCGATTCCCAGCTTCTCACAATAACTCAAAACCGCCTGTCCTATGATACAGATGATTCCTCCTGTCACAAATGCCTTTGCCATATTCAGCGGCAGGTTATGCACCGGCGTTTTCTGTTTCACATACTCCTCATATGCCTTTTGTTCCTGCTCCTTCGTCTCTGCCATAAATTCTTTCTCCTTCCTGCTATCTGCCCCATCTCTGATAAAAAAATAAGAGCGAGCCTGCACATTTTCCAATAGCGGTTCCCAAAATCACCCATGGGATGCACCGGATCAGCTTCGCCCTCCTAACAAAGATTGGAAATACATCCAGCATTTCTGCCAGCGCCATAGCCCAGCATCCGGTAAAAACCCCTGCCAAGAGGCCGAATACCGGCAGCAGCCAGCCAGCCCCCGCAATATGCGGCTGAAAGATAAAAAATAGGTTTCCAAGGATTCCTCCCGCCGCAACTGCATCCTCGTAGAGAAGAACATGCTCCCCTGTATGGGTCCGGTCCGCAAAGTCCGATATAACCCCTAGTCCTGTGATAAAGGAAAACAGCCCGCTTGCCACGAGCATCCCGGAGCTAAGCCCGATGATTCCTAACAATATCTGTCGTGCCCACATCGACCTCTTTCCCCTTTCTGGAATAATTCTCTACCAGCGTTGTCTGGATGTCATTCTCGTAAAGCCGCATCTCCACCTCCATCGGCGTAGGATCAACCGAAAAACGCTTCCGTCCGAAATGATTGAAAAATACTAGAATGCCAATGATAATTCCAATGCTGTAGGTCACCTCCAGCAGGGTAAATCCGTTCGATGTCTTTCCCATCAGCAGTTCATAGATTTGATCAAATAGTTTGCTGGTATCCACATCATTGTTAAAAGCCATAATAGAAAAGGCCGAACCTGCAAATGATATCAGTACCACACATACCACCTTCGCCCAGTGTACAAACTGCCCTGCCGTCTGCTGATTTTCATAGGTCACAATAATATCCTGCGCGCCCAGGTTCTGCACACTCATCCCAGGGTATTTTTCATGGATGCACTCGATCAGCTTCAGTACCGAAACCACTGTCCTGCTGTTTTTATGATGCGAGTGCTTTGCCGCTGTCTCCGAAAATTTAAGAACCTTCAAGGTCTTAAGCTTCGGCACTACCACCGGATTTGCACACTCCATCTGGACCAGGTCTCCAAGGACAGCGTATGGCCTGGTGACCTCCACATTGGCATCGCCTTTGATGTATATTGTCTCATTTACTACCGCCATAGTCTCGTCCCCCACGGTATGGCAATCAATGTTCCGTCACTTATCTGGGTCCCGCCCTTCACATCATGAAAATAATACACCATGCCGATGATAACCGCCGCCGTCACCACAAACACCAGGCACGCCCTAAGTCTCCTTCTCGTCTTCTCCACGAATGCTGCCTCCTTTCAACCTAACCATTTCAATCTAGTATGTATGATATTTTTCAAAATATACACCATTATAGAGCTTCCCGCATCCGTTTCAATATCCGCTTTTCGGTCCTCGACACCTGCACCTGTGATATCCCCATCATTCTTCCCACTTCCGCCTGGGTTTTATTTCCAAAATACCGCAGATAAATTAACTGTCTCTCCTCCTTTTCCAGATGTTTCAAAAGGCTTCCAAGCAGCATATGATTTAATACTTTCTCCTCACGTTCCTCCTTCTCCTCCAGCTTATCCATAAGCTGGATCTCATGGCCGTCTCTCTGGTAAATGGTTTTGTGCAGTGACTCTACCTCCGAGCTTGCCTCCAGCGCTGCCGCCAGTTCTTCCTTATCAACCGCAAGCTTCTCTGCAATTTCTCCAAGCGACGGCTCTCTTCCCCATTTTCTCCTCAGATCCTCCTGACAGGCGAATGCTTTGTAAGCAAGCTCCTTTAAGGAACGGCTCACCTTGATCATTCCGTCATCCCGAAGAAAACGTTTGATTTCGCCGGATATCATGGGTACCGCATAGGTACTGAATTTCACATCATAGCTCAGATCAAATTTATCGATCGCCTTTAGCAGTCCGATACTGCCGATCTGAAACAGATCCTCCGCTTCTGCGCCCCTGTTATAGAAGCGTTTAACAACACACCAGACCAGCCCTACATTTTCCTCCACCAGCTGTGCCTTCGCTCTCTCATCCCCTTCGTGAGACTTCCTGATCAGAGCGATTGTGTGGTCCATAGTTCCCTGCCCTTTCCGATAACTTTCTTCATTCTGACAGTGGTTCCCTTTCCCGGCTCAGACTCAACGATCACCTCGTCCATAAATGCTTCCATGAAGGAGAACCCCATACCGGACCGTTCAAGCTCCGGCTTCGTAGTAAATAAAGGCTCCATTGCCTGCTTCACATCCGGAATCCCTACGCCCCGGTCTGATATTTCCAGACGCAGGGTCTTCCCCTCAATTCCGGCAAATATCTGGATTTTATTTACATGATTCTCATAGCCGTGGATAATAGCATTGGTTACTGCTTCAGAAACAGCTGTTTTCACATCAGATACTTCCTCTAAGGTGGGATTTAACTGCGTCATAAAGGAAGCTACGGTTACCCTTGCAAATGCCTCGTTGGCGGAGCGGCTGTCAAATTCCAGCTTCATCTCATTTGTCATACCATTTACGATCTCTCTCATTTCTATTCATCCTCCTCATAAATCTGCATAATCTTAGCCGCTCCAGACATCTTAAGTATTTTCTTGATCCGTTCATTTGCGTGGGCCGCCCACACTTCGCCGCCGAACATGCACACCTTCTTATACCGTCCCATGATCACGCCGATTCCCGAACTGTCGCAGAATTCTGTATCTGTAAAATCAAAAATAACATAACGGACATGTCCGCGTTCGATCAGACGGTCTGCCTCCCGCTTGATCTCCTCTGAATTGTGATGATCCAGGTCTCCCGGAAGATAAATCGTCAGGCAGTTTTCCTGCACTTCATATTTCATTGTATCGTCCCCTTTTCTTTATATTTCCCCAGTCTGCAGACAGTTCCCCCCTGTCTGCAGTGAATCTTCTTACGCTTCTGCACAATAAGTAAAGGATATGCATTTCTGCATATCCTTCTCTTTCGTATCTTGTCCGGTCTTATTCATATTCCTCATCATAGTAATCATCATCATAATCATAGTCATACGCTTCATAATCATCCGAATTATCCTCACTGGCCTGAGAGGTATCCACATTCGGATAATCCTTTTCCACCCGTTCCTTCCACTGAGCGGCGTTGTCTGCATCACCGGATGCTTCGTAGGCTCTTGCCAGCAAAAACATTGCATTACCGTCATCATAGCCTGCATCTATCTGCATCAGCATCGTCAGATTCGCAGCCGCTTCCGCATAATTAGCCACATCAAAGTTTTCCCTTGCCGTGTAATAAAGCGTCTCACTATAACGCGGGAACAGGGTTCCTTTCATCTCATCGTACCGCTCTCTGCCCAGCGCTCCTAGCGCCTCCGGATTCACCTTCAATATCTGCTCTACCATAGCAGAATCGCTGATGTCATCATTTAAATAATGCGAGTACATCTCTATAACAATCTCATAGCTGTCCTTGGTCGATGCCGCTGTCTGCTGCGCATTCTCCGTCTCTTCGCTGACGGCCCGGTAGCTCTCAAGCTCTGTTTTAAGAGCTGCAATCTGCGCCTCCTCCTCAGCAATCTTGTCACTGAAGGCCGCCACCTGTTTATTCGTCTTCGTTGACGTAGACTTATTCACCGCCGGCATGATCAGAAACCACATAAAAGCAATTCCCACTCCTAGCCCGATCAGAATATTCATGATCGTGGTCCTGCTGGTATTTTCTTTCATTATCGCAGACGCAGGCTGGATGATCGTCTCATTTCCTATGCTATATGTAACCGTCTGCGGTTTCTTTCTCGGCTTGTCCTCCGGCTTTTCTCCATTCTCCCGCCTCCGGCGCCTGCTCTGAGCCAGCTCATGCATATACCTTAATGTCAGTTCATTGGTGGTATCCAGCTTATTCGCTTCCTTCAAAACCTGTCTGGCCAGACTGTACTGCTCCGTATGGAGATAGAGCAGCGCCAGAAGCTGATAGGCCCGCAGAAAGCTCGGACAGGAGCTCACCACCTGTTTCAGCTGAATGATCGCCAGATCTTCCCCGCCCTGCCCGCAGTATATCAGGCTCTGGTTATATTTGCGGATTGACTGATTGATGATGTCAAGATCCGCCGGGCTTTCCTGGATCTTCTGTATATAATAACCGGCAATATTATCCTGCGGATGGATGTTCTTGCTGAGAATCCACTCTACCAGAGCCTCCCCCACTTCTCCCCGGCCATAATAAACCAGACCGAGAAGATTCCTCGCCGCAATATTTTCACTATTAAACTGAAGGCTCTTCTTTAAAGACGTAATCGCTCCCGATAGGTCGCGGATCTTCGCTTTCTGAAGCCCGTCATTGTACCAGTAATTGGACTGATAGATCAGTTTTTGTGTATATTCCATAAAATCGTAATCCTTCTGCTTTTTACTTGTTCGTCTGCTCAATGACCTCTCGCAGCAGATCAGTCATATCAGCAAGGTCTTCCTGATAAACCGCCTCCTCGATATCCTCTACTTCCAGACATGGCTGGAATCTCTTCAGTTCCTCTTCAAAATTCAGCATCTTTGCCTCCTCTCTGTCCATAGCTTCAGACGCGTTCTTATATTTCTTAATCCGTCAGTATCTCTTCCTTCACCATCCCGGCCAGATACAGAGAACCCAGGCAGTACACCTTCCCCCGCTCCTCTTTGCAGGCCATCGCGGTTTCCCACGCCTGTTGAAGCTCTTCTCCTGCCAATACCGGCCGGTCTGTGTACCTCCGAAAGACCTCCGCAAGCCTTCCGGCCGGAACCCTTCTTCCGCCGCAAACCTCCGTAACCACATAAGCCTTTGCAGGAATCCTCCTGCAGAGCTCTGCAATCATCGTCTCGTATTCCTTATCGCCGACCGCCGAGAACAGAATCACCGGCGGCGCTTCCTGCCCCGTTTCTCTCTCCCGGCAGTTTCCTTTATCCAATGCCAGCACACTATCGCAGAATGCCGTAACTGCTCCCGGATTGTGGGCTCCGTCCAGATACACTCCCGGAAGGACCTCCTCCATCCGGCCTTCCCAGGTTACCCCGGCAAGCGCTCTGCTCCAGCGTTCATACCGTGTCTCCCCCACAGTCCCGTCCATGATCTGCTCCATAGCCGCAATCGCAATAGAAGCATTCATCATCTGATACGTTCCACAATTTGAAAGCCTCCAGACGATATTATCATCATACGCATTTACCCTGGAAAATGCAATATATTTATTCGTAATTTCCCGTAATTCGTACGCGTGATTCGTGATTTCTCTACACCTGCAGCACTTCTCCTCTGCTCTTTTTTTCAGGACTTCCGAAGCTTCCTCACTGCTCCCGTCGAAAATAAGCGGAACCCCCGCCTTAATGATTCCCGCCTTTTCCCCCGCGATCGCAGCAATCGTATTTCCCAGATACTGGGTATGGTCCAGGCTTATAGATGTGATAACAGCCAGCACCGGTTCTTCCACCGCATTGGTAGCATCCAGCCTACCGCCGAGCCCGGTTTCCAGAATAATATAGTCTGGCTGCATTTTTTGAAATACCAGCATACCCATTCCAAATAAGAACTCAAAATAGGACGGATGAGCGAAGCCTGCTCCGCCCATCTCATCTATTCTATCCTTCACAATATCAAAAGCCTCCAGAAACGTCCCGTCATCCACCGGCTCTCCATTCAGGCAGATCCGTTCATTTATCTTCACCAGATGGGGCGAGGTAAAAAATCCTACCCGTTTTCCCTCCGCCATCAGCATTGCCTGTATATAAGCACAGACAGAGCCTTTGCCGTTGGTCCCTGCAACATGGATCACCTTCTGCCCCTTCTCCGGACTTCCCAACGCCCTTAAGAATTCTTTGGTATGTTCTAAAGAATGTTTCTTGGTAAACTTAGGGATCTCCTCTATATAGTTCACTGCTTCTCTGTATGTCATCATCCTTACTCTTCGTCTTTCTTCGTAGTCTCCAGCCAGGATTTCCCCGGAATTCCGGAGGATGTTCCAGGCCGCTCCACAAGCTTCCCGTCCTCGTAAATATATTCACAGGAGGTCCGGAATATGGTATTGCTCGAGCCCACCTGGCTGACCGTCAGCACGTCGCCCTCCAGAAGCACTGTCTCCGGCAGCTCAATCCTCGTATTATTCAGGAAACTGCTCTTCTGCTTTTCGCCATTTACATAGACCTTGCTGCTCTTCGTAAAATTCTGTCCATACAGGCTGTAGCCCTCATCCAGATGAATGATCAGATCCGTTACTACCGTATCCTTTACTCCCATCTGCATATGGCCTTCCGTAATCGGCGGTTCACCGTCGTATACATACTGGTTTCCATATAAAATGTCATACTGCAGAAGCTCCAGATCCGCCAGATAATCTCTGGTCTCTCTGCGCTCCTGATGGTAATTGAATACAGTTCCCGCATGGATATCCAGCCGCTCAAAGACATCCGCCATAATCTGATAAGCAGGAATATTCCGGTCCTCCTTCTTAAGTCCGATATTATCCCAAATCACATAATTGGTATTATACAGATACCGGCTCTTCAAGTCCTCTGCCTGGAGCCCCATGGTCGGAAGATGATCCCCGTAGAATACGATCACCGTCGGTTCGCCTCTCTCTTCCATAGTCTCTACCAGCTTGCCGGCAAATGCATCCATTTCATAAACTTGATTTACATAGTATTCCCACTTATTCTTCGTGCCTTCGTCCTTAATCCCTTCTACCTTAATCTTCGGATCCTCGATAACCTGCTGCTCCGGATAGTCTCCGTGTCCCTGCACGCTGATTGCAAGCACAAAATCCTGCTGCTCGGTGGTATCCATCGCTTCCACGATATGACCAATGAGAATATCATCCTTCGCCCATCCATTCTCCGTAGTCTGGAGGATATTCATAAATTCCTTGCTGGTAAAAGAGTCAAACCCTGTATTATTATAAACCTTGGCCCTGCTGTAAAAATTGCCGCCGTTATTATGCAGTCCATGGGTACCATACCCCAATTCAGAAAGCGCGGCAGCCGCACTTTCTGCCGTGCGGTCTTTCAGATACGTCTTATAGGGATACTCTCCCGGTCCAAAAAACCGCATATTCATGCCGGTCAGCACTTCAAATTCCGTATTAGCCGTTCCTGCGCCCACCGAAGGAACCTTAAAATATCCGGACGAATAATTCTCATACATCTCTCTGAGATTCGGGCTTGCATCCTCAGAGGTCGTAAAAAACTCTGCCTCCGCCACATCAAAATAAGACTCCAGCTGCACGAAGATGATATTGGGAAGCTCATCCTTATCCCGATCGGTTTCATTTTTCGTAATCTCACGATTATTGCTGATATTTTTAATCGTTTCCTCACTATACCCCGCCGGCTCGTCAATCCCGGTATTAAAAACACTTGCCATAAAACAGTAAGGAAGACCGTAATCTTCATAGGCAAACGCAATATTTCCAAAGTAATTGGATATCACTCTCTGATCCAGCGCAGCCTGTGTAAGTCCCATATAAGCCGCAAAGCTTGCCGCCACGCCGATCAATGCCAGCCACCAGCGGACCCTGCCCTCATACTGTCCTCCTCTGCGCCACATGGAAATCACCCACACAATGACCGCCACAATTCCGACAGCCAGAATAACCAGCTCCATTGGATTAAAGTAATTGTTGATCAGCGAAACCGCATCCATGGCTACCTTCAAATCCTGCGCGTTAAAAGGCGTCACACGCTTCATCAGCATATAGCCGTTGCAGACGCCCAACACCAGCCACAGCACACTGATGATGATCCGCACAAACACTCTCCGTTTAAAGAAATACACAAGGAAAAAGGTTGCAAAAATCATAAACGCATTATAGAGAAACACAAGCGGCGCCCCTGCCATATATTCCCACGCCTGAATAAATGAATGCCTGGAAATGGCCTCGATCGCAAGGTTAATGATGCAGGCCAGCAGGGCATGGAACAGCAGGGATAACCGGTTCATCCACAGATAAACCGGCTTCAGCTTCTTGGCAAGCGCACTGTTGCGGCGCTCTTCCAGGATACGCGCCCGCCGTTCCTTATGCTCCCGTCTCCATCGGAGCACATCTTCCTTTTTCAGATTCTTCAGTTTGTAAATGGCTCCCTTTACATCCGGCCTTTTCGGCATCTTGAATTGAATCTTTTTCATAATATCCCCTTAAATGTATACCCTGACTTGTAGGTAACAATCCTAAACTCTTGCCTTTATTCCCGCAAGCCTTTCCTGAACCTGCGCAAGCATCTGCCGATACTTCTCAAGCTTCTTCTTCTCCTCCTGAACCTTTGCCTCCGGCGCCTTGCTGACGAATTTCTCGTTGCCGAGCATCCCTTCTGCCCGGGCAATCTCTTTGTAAATCCTTGCTTCTTCCTTCTCAAGACGCTCCTTCTCCTGTGCAAAATCGATCAGGTCCTCCAACGGCAGATACACCGTTGCATCCGGCACTACCACAGATACCATATCCTCGGCAATACCATCCTTTGTCTGCTGGATGACAAGTTCGTTCACCGCCGCCATATTCTGTGCGGCGTCACTTAAATATGCAAGCCCCTCACGCAGCTCCTGATCCCCGCATACCACATATACCTTCGCTTTTCTGGAATTCGGAACGTTCATTTCCGCACGTACATTCCGTACGCCCCGGATAATTTCTTTATAATGCTCCACAATCCGCTCCGCTGCCGGGAAATTCCATTTATCGTCGTAAACCGGCCACTCAGACATCATCAGAGACGCTTCCTCCGGCACCAGATTCCCGTAAATCTCCTCGGTTACAAACGGCATATATGGGTGGAGAAGTTTCAATGCTTTCTTCAGAACCTCCCTGAGCGTCCACAGTGCGTCGTTTGCACTCTCTGCATCCTCATCCGCATGATAAATCCTGTATTTCGCAAGCTCAATATACCAGTCGCAGAACTCATCCCATATGAAATCGTACAATTTGGACAGCGCAATTCCCAGTTCAAATTTGTCCATATTCTCAGTTACATCCTTAACCAGGTTATTGCATCTGGACATGATCCATTTGTCGGCCGGCCGGAACTTGATGCCTGCCGGCTCCTTAAGCTCCTTATCTTCAAGATTCATTAATATAAACCGGGACGCATTCCATACCTTATTGGCAAAATTCCGACTTGCCTCCACCCTCTCTTTGTAGAAACGCATGTCATTGCCCGGCGCATTTCCGGTCACCAATGTCATACGCAGGGCATCCGCGCCGTACTGGTCGATGACCTCCAGCGGGTCGATCCCATTTCCCAGAGACTTGCTCATCTTCCTGCCCAGAGAATCCCGCACCAGACCGTGGATCAACACGGTGTGGAAGGGCGATTTCCCTGTGTGGGCATATCCGGAAAATACCATACGGATTACCCAGAAGAAAATAATATCATACCCGGTTACCAGCACATCCGTCGGATAGAAATACGCCAGATCCTCCGTCTTCTCCGGCCATCCAAGGGTTGAGAAGGGCCAGAGCGCAGAGGAGAACCAGGTATCCAGCGTATCCTCATCCTGAACCATATGCTCATGGCCGCATTTCGGACACACGCCCGGGTTCTTTCTTGCGACCACCATCTCGCCGCATTCCTCACAGTAATAGGCCGGAATCCGGTGTCCCCACCAGATCTGTCTGGAAATACACCAATCACGGATATTCTCCAGCCAGTGCAGGTAAATCTTGTCAAATCTCTCCGGAACAAACTTCAGCTCCCCGGTCTTAATTGCATTGATCGCGGGCTTCGCAAGCTCTTCCATCTTCACGAACCACTGCTGCTTGATCAAAGGCTCTACTGTAGTGCCGCAGCGGTCATGGGTGCCCACGTTATGAGAATGAGGCACCACCTTCACGAGAAGTCCCTGCTCCTCAAGTTCCTTTACCATCTGCTTTCTTGCCGCATACCGCTCCATTCCTGCATATTTGCCGCCATTCTCATTGATCGTGGCATCGTCGTTCATAATGTTGATCTCCGGCAGGTTATGCCGCTTGCCCACCTCAAAATCATTGGGGTCATGAGCCGGCGTAATCTTCACCGCACCGGTTCCGAATTCCTTATCTACATAGTAGTCCGCCACGATCGGTATTTCCCTGTTTACCAATGGCAGAACTGCCTTCTTTCCAACAATATCCTGATACCGCTCGTCATCCGGGTGGACTGCAATGGCTGTATCGCCAAGCATGGTCTCCGGACGGGTTGTCGCAATCTCAAGATAATCATCCGTACCCACGATCGGATACTTGATATGCCAGAAATGTCCCTCCTGCTCCTCATGCTCTACCTCAGCGTCAGACAGAGAAGTCTTACATACCGGACACCAGTTAATGATTCTGGAACCCTTGTAAATATAACCTTCCTCATACAGCTTAATGAACACTTCCTCTACCGCTTTAGAGCAGCCCTCATCCATGGTAAAGCGCTCTCTGTCCCAGTCACAAGAGCTTCCCAGCTTCATAAGCTGGGACTTAATGGTTCCGCCGTACTCTTCCTTCCACTGCCAGGTGCGCTCCAAGAACTTCTCACGCCCCAGTTCCTTCTTGTCAATCCCCTCATCCTTTAGCTGATTGGTAACCTTAACCTCAGTAGAAATCGCCGCATGGTCTGTTCCCGGTACCCACAGCGCATTGTATCCCTGCATCCTCTTATAGCGGATCAAGATATCCTGCAGCGTATTATCTAATGCATGGCCCATATGCAGCTTACCAGTAATATTCGGCGGCGGCATCACCGTTGTAAATGGTTTCTTACTCCTGTCAATCTCCGCATGGAAATACTTATTCTCACACCATCTGCTGTACAGCTTGTCCTCAATCGCTTTCGGATTGTAGGTTTTCTCCAAATTCTGACTCATAGTCTCTCAGTCCTTTCACATTTTTTTCACAATTAAGGGCAAAACAAAAAATCGCCCTCTACTCTCATAAAGGGCGATGAAACATCACGGTACCACCTTTATTCTGCGAAAAAACTCTTCTCCGCACTTCTCCTCATATTCTATAACGTGAACGACTCCGGGACTCCCTACTTAATCTGTTCAGAAATCCAGCTCCGAAGCTACCTTCCGCATCCCTCTTCCCAGACCGCCTTCCAGCCAGCGGACGATCCTCTCTGCCGGATTCCCTATGCGTACTCCTCTTCTTCCTGGCTATTTTCCATCAGCCTGTATATCTGCCCTATATAAATAAGTATATATGCTGACTTAAACTATTGACTATGATAGCCGCAAGACCCTGATTTGTCAAGGATTTTAAAAATATTTCAGAAAGTCTTAAGTATTCTACTTCCCAAAGATCTCCGCAGCCTCCTTCATATTTTCCCGTATCGATACCCCAAACGGACATCTGGTTTCACAGGCTCCGCACCGGATGCATTCTCCCGCATGATGCTCTAATACCTCATAGTGCTCTCGCACGGTCTCCGGCATATCTCCCTGAGCCTTTGCCAGATTCAGGAACTTCGTCACATCCGCCACACTGATCCCTGCCGGGCAGGGCGCGCAATGGCTGCAATACATACAATGGCCCTTCCAGCTGATCTTTGGGAAGGAAGCAAATGCTGCCGCGTAGTCCTTTTCCTCATCCGGTGCTGTTTCATAAGCAAGGCTTTCCTCTAGCTGCTCCAAAGAATGCGCCCCCGCAAGAACCGTAGAAACAGCCGGACGGGTCAGAGCATAATGAATACACTGGTTCACCGTAAGCGCTTTTCCTGCCGGCGAGAGCTCCGCATTCAGCAGATCGCCGCCGCCAAAAGCCTTCATAACGGTAATTCCCACACCTTTGCTCTGGCAGATCTCATAGAGCTTCTCTCTGTCAGGATCCATATTCACCAGCGGCTCCTCATATTTTTCTTCATTCCAGAGCTGATTTACATCTTCATCTGCCGGCTGCATATCATAACAGGGATTTACACTAAACATCAGCACTTCTATGTAACCGGTCTCCACTGCGTTTAGCGCCACATGCGGATTATGGCTGCTGAGTCCGATATGTTTTATAACTCCGGATCCTTTCAGCTCCAACGCATATTCCATAACCGGACCACGCTCAATCTCCTCCCAATCCTTTAGGGAATCGCAGTAATGGATCATGCCCACGTCAATATAATCTGTCTGTAAAAGCCGCAGAGAATCCTCAAAAGCGGCTTTTACCTCTTCAATATTCCTGCTCCTTACATACTGTCCATCCTTCCAGACAGAACAGATATGAGACTGGATAATAAATTTATCCCTTCTTCCCCGCAGAGCCTCTCCCACATAGGCGCGGATCTCCGGGTCAGAAGTATACAGGTCAAAATAGTTAATGCCATGCTTCTCTGCCGCGTCAAACATCCGCATGGTATTCTTATAGTTATCTTCCTTAAAGCCCTCGCAGCCCATACCAATCTCACTGACCTTCAAGACTGTATTTCCCAAATTACGGTAATTCATATGCAATATCCTCCTACCTCAATATTTGAAATTTGTCAATATATCTCCCGATATATTTTTG
>CAJTZE010000016.1 GCA_910584265.1 uncultured Dorea sp.
GGCGAGGAGCAGGCAGAGCAAAACGCACGCAGCGCAGGTGGAGCATATTATGAATCGGGAGGGGAATATGGAGATTGTAAAGGACCGGGAGATATTTTCCAATCCATATATTATACAGATGGACAAGTTCGCGGACTCGTTGAAGCATCTGTCGGAGACTTTTTTGTACCTGGAGGATTATAAAGGGACATTTACGAAGGATGAGATCGAGGAGATGTTTCTAAGGGTGTCGGAGCGGGTCTGCGCGAATTGTGAGAAGAGAAACTGGTGTCTGGGGGAAAACCGGATCCATACCTGCCAGATGGTATACGAGATCCTCTGCACGGTGGAGGAGTATGGGGCAGAGCTGAATACGGAGATGAAGCGGAAGCTCCAGAAGAAGTGTGATATGGCTCCCCGGTTTTTAAGGGAGACGCTGGAGGTGTTCGGCGACGCCAAGCAGAAGCTTTTGTGGAATAACAGGATCGTACAGAACCGGGAGGGCTGCGCATTATCCCTGATTTCCTTTGCGGATATGATCCAGAGGGCTGCAAGACAGCTGGGCGCAGGGATTTTTTCGGATGAACGGCTGGACAAAAAAATCCGCAGCCAGCTGAAACGGGTGGGAATCCGGGTGATCAGTACGGTCTTTTATATGTCTGAAAAGGGGAAATATGAGATCCATCTGACCCTGAAGGCACAGAAGGGGCAGTGTGTGGCCACAAAAGAGGTGGCAAAGATCCTGAGCACATGCACTGGGCGTTCCATGTATCCGGAGACCGGGGAGCAGGCAATTATCTGGGAGGAGTACAGCACTATTATTATAAGGGAAGGCGCCAGATACCATACGCTGCAGGGCGTTGCAAAGATTGGAAAGGGATGTGAACAGATTTCCGGAGATACGTTTCTGATGACGGCGCTTCCCGGCGGAAAGGAGGGGGTTGTCCTGTCGGATGGCATGGGCTCCGGGGAAGAGGCATTCCGGGAAAGTGCCATGGTGGTGGAAATGATGGAGGAGCTTTTGACGGCAGGCTTTCCCATAAAAATGGCAGTACAGATGCTGAATACGGCATTGGTCATGGGGCGGGAAGAGGTATATTTTTCAACAGTGGATATGTGTGTCTTTGATTTGTATGAGGGCAGCTGTGAGCTGCTGAAAGCAGGAGCCTCCACCACATTTATCCGGTATGAAGACCGGATTGAGAAGATTACTTCGGCAACCCTTCCAATCGGCGTTATTCAGAATATTGAAATAGACTGTGTATATAGGAAGCTGCACGACGGAGATTTTGTGATCATGGTAACGGACGGGGTAATGGATGCCCTGCCGGTGGGGGAGCAGGAATCCCTGCTGGGAACCTTTATCAGGGGAACGGGAAGCCAGAATCCCAAAGAGATGGCACACTATATTTTAGAGCAGGTACTGGAGTGGACGGGAGAGGCGCCGATGGATGATATGACAGTGATCGTGATAGGAGCATGGGAATTATAAAAAGTAAGGGGTTGCATTTTCTAAAAATAGTATGTAAAATAATTTCAGCTATGCATGAATGCTGTAAAGCATTGTCTAGTAAATACATTTGAACGCTGGGGGTGCGCGGAGCAGACGCCTGCTTGTCTGTGGGAAGATTTGGGAAATGATATGTATGAGAAGATAAGGGCATATGTACAAAAGCACCATATGATCCAGAAAACGGATATGGTGATTACCGGCGTATCGGGCGGGCCGGATTCTATATGCCTGCTTTGTATTTTGAAGAAGCTTCAGGCTGAGCTTGGCTTTGGGCTGGCGGCGGTCCATGTGAACCACTGTCTCCGGGAAAGCGGAGCAGATGAAGATGAACGGTTTGTCAGGGAGTTTTGTCTGGGGAAGGGAGTTCCCTTAAAGACGGTGAAGACGGATGTGGGCCGTTATGCCAGAGAGCATGGTATGTCTTCGGAAGAGGCCGGCCGGGAAGTGAGAAGGAAAGCCTATCATGAGGCGGCGCAGGAGTACTCAGGTACGAAGATTGCCCTTGCCCATCATATGGATGATAATGCGGAGACCATGCTGTTTCATATGGCAAGAGGAACCGGGCTGGGGGGGATGATAGGGATACGCCCTGCCGCAGGCAGATATATCCGGCCTCTTATGACAGTACGGAAGGGTGAGATTGAGGAATATCTAAAGGCAGAGGGAATTTCAAGCCGTGTGGATGCTACGAACCGGGAGGATATTTATGCCAGAAACCGTATACGGAATCATGTCCTGCCGTATTTGGAAGAGGAGATTAACCGGAAAACGGTTGAACACATGCAGGAGCTGTCAGAGCAGATGGAGGCGCTTCAAGGGTATATCAGCCGTCAGACCGGGAAATTATGGGAAAGCTGTGTGAGTATTCAGGAGGGGACATATCTGCTTCATATCAGAGAGTTTGAGGAGGCAGACGAAGCTCTGAAGCCTTATCTGATCCACAGGCTTCTTGCAGAGGCGGCAGGCCGGGCAAAGGATATAGAAGCGGTTCATATCCGGGTAGCTGCAGAGCTTGTACGCAGGCAGACAGGAAAGAAGATTATGCTTCCTTACGGGCTGGAGGCAGAGCGCAGATATGGAGATATCCGTATCAGAAAAGGCCGGAAGGCTCCGGAGCCGGAGAGGAGCCGTGCAGAGGCAGTCAGGCTCTGTGGGCCGGAAGAACCGGATATGGTAAGGGAAATAGAGGGGTGTGTGCGAATCCGGATATTTGGCCGTGAGGGAATGCCGGATACATTTGGAGAACGCCCCTACACGAAATGGTTTGACTATGATATAATACAGGATGATATTGTTTTGCGGACCCGCAGGCCGGGGGATTATCTGGTAATTGACCGTCTTGGACATACGCAGAAGCTGAAGTCGTATTTCATTAATGAGAAGATACCGGGAGAGCAGCGGGGAAAGATACCGCTGGTTGCAGAAGGGTCACAGATTTTGTGGGCCGCGGGCTGGAGGCAGAGCCGGAAATATCAGGTTACCAGAGAAACAAAAAGGATTCTGGAGATTAGTTTTATAAATTACGGAGGATAAAGTAATGACAGAGACGATTCGGCAGTTGGTATCAGAAGAGGATGTGGATAAGAGGATCTGCGAGCTGGGGGAACGTATCAGCAGGGACTATGAAGGGAAGCAGGTGCATTTGATCTGTGTGCTGAAGGGCGGAGTGTTCTTTATGTGCGAGCTTGCCAAGAGGATTACGGTTCCGGTGAGTATGGATTTTATGAGTGTTTCCAGCTATGGGGCTGATACGAAGTCAAGCGGCGTAGTTAAGATTGTTAAGGATCTGGATGAGCCGCTGGAGGGTAAGGAGGTTCTGATCGTGGAGGATATTATTGATTCTGGAAGAACGCTCTATTATCTGATTGACATGCTTCAGAAGAGAAATCCTGAAAGTATCCGTCTCTGTACGCTGTTAGATAAGCCGGAGAGACGAGTGAAGGAAGTGAAAGTGGACTACGTTGGATTCAATATTCCGGATGAATTTGTAGTAGGCTATGGGCTTGATTATGCACAAAAATATAGAAACCTTCCATATATTGGCGTTGTGGAAGGGGTAGAGTAGGAGGAGTATACAGGTTTGGATAATAGAAGAAAGGGACCAGGAGGTGTAACTTTTCTGCTGCTTATCGTAATTTTATTCGGTGCTCTCTGGTTTACCAATCAGATTGAGCAGCAGGGGAGACAGCTGACTTACAAGGAATTTTACAGTATCATTGAAGAAGGACAGGCTGAGGATATCGTAGTGGTACAGAACCGGGATATTCCTACAGGACGTGTTGAACTTACCCTTAAGAATGAGGAGTCAGGAGAAGAGTGGACGCTCTATGTATCAGATGTCAACGATATTTGTAAATATTTAGAAGAACAGAAGGCGGAGTTCCGGATGAATGACGTGCCGGAAGAAAACTGGCTGATGACAACCGTTTTTCCGGTGATGGTCATGCTGGGAGGTATTCTGCTCTTATTCTATCTGATGAACAGGCAGAATGGCGCTAACAGCAAAGCCATGAATTTTGGCAGGAACCGTGCGAAGCTTCATACAGGTAATAAGAAGGTGACGTTTGCAGATGTGGCTGGTCTTCAGGAGGAGAAGGAAGAGCTGGAGGAGATTGTGGATTTCCTAAAGGCTCCGAAGAAATATATTCAGGTCGGTGCAAGGATTCCCAAGGGTGTTTTGCTTGTAGGACCTCCCGGAACCGGTAAGACGCTTCTTGCAAAGGCGGTTGCAGGAGAGGCCGGGGTGCCGTTTTTTACTATTTCCGGTTCGGATTTTGTGGAGATGTTTGTCGGTGTAGGTGCATCCCGGGTCAGGGATCTGTTTGAGGATGCTAAGAAGAATGCGCCGTGTATTATATTTATTGATGAGATTGATGCGGTGGCGAGACGCCGCGGTACCGGCATGGGCGGCGGACACGATGAGAGAGAGCAGACGCTGAATCAGCTTCTTGTTGAGATGGACGGATTCGGCGTCAATGAGGGAATCATTGTAATGTCGGCTACAAACCGGGTAGACATTCTGGATCCTGCAATCTTGAGGCCGGGGCGCTTTGACAGAAAGGTGTCAGTTGGCCGTCCGGATGTTCAGGGCAGAGAGGATATTTTAAAGGTTCATGCCAAGGGCAAGCCTCTTGGCGACGATGTGGATTTGAAGCAGATTGCCCAGACAACAGCAGGATTTACAGGTGCAGACCTTGAGAATCTGCTGAATGAAGCTGCGATTCTTGCGGCGAAGGAAGGACGGGTATATCTGCGCCAGTCGGATATCCGTCATGCTTTTGTAAAGGTAGGGATCGGAGCTGAGAAGAAGAGCCGGGTAATTTCCGATAAAGAGAAGAGGATAACGGCATACCATGAGGCAGGCCATGCGATTTTGTTCCATATACTGCCGGATGTGGGGCCGGTATACAGCGTGTCCATCATACCTACCGGCATGGGCGCCGCAGGCTATACCATGCCTCTGCCTGAGAGGGACGAGATGTTTAATACCAGAGGCAAGATGCTGCAGGATATCACGGTTGCTCTTGGAGGGCGCATTGCCGAGGAAGAGGTATTCGGCGATATTACGACCGGGGCATCCCAGGATATCAAACAGGCAACCGGAATTGCAAGGTCTATGGTTACAAAGTTTGGTATGTCTGAGAAGCTGGGATTGATTAATTACGATAATGACAGTGATGAGGTGTTCATCGGCCGGGATCTTGTCCATACCCAGAGAGGCTACGGAGAAGACGTGGCAGGCACCATTGATCAGGAAATCAAACGAATTATCGATGAGTGTTACCAGCGGGCAAGGAATATCATCCGCAAGTATCATGAGGTGCTGGGAAGCTGTGCGCAGCTGCTGCTGGAAAAAGAAAAGATTACAAGAGAAGAATTTGAGGCGCTGTTTGACGGTTTGGAAGTGTCGGAAGTCTCGGATGAGCTGGGGGTTATATGAACAGAGAGGCTTTATTTTGTGATGGAACAGGAAACTATGTGATGCCGTCGGAACCGCAGCCGTCTGAGACGGTGAAATTTTTGTTTCGGACGGCTGTAGATGATGTGGATAGTGTGGAATTGTATACGGGCGGAGTATTTTATGAAATGGAGCGTGCGGACACGGTTCAGGGGTTTGATTATTACCGGATTTACCGAGAGGCCGGCAGTGAGACGATGCGGTACTGTTTCCGTATACGGAAGGGGGAAGAGGTTGTCTTCTATAATCAGTATGGAGCGTGTGACGGAATAATAGATGACTATTCATTCCGGCTCTGTCCCGGATTCGCAACTCCTGACTGGGCTAAGGGGGCGGTTATGTATCAGATTTTTACAGACCGCTTCTGCAACGGCGACCCGTCGAATGATGTAGTGGACAATGAGTACTACTATATCAATGAACCGGTGAAGGCAGTAAAGGACTGGAACCAGCCGCCCGCGGTTATGGATGTACGCAATTTTTACGGCGGAGACCTGCAGGGAGTAAAAGATAAGCTGGATTATCTGCAGGATCTGGGTGTGGAAGTTATCTATTTTAATCCGCTGTTTGTATCGCCGTCAAATCACAAATACGATAATCAGGATTACGATTATATCGACCCGCATTTCGGCGTAATTATAAATGATTTGGAGGAATCGGAGGCGGCGGACAGCCCGGAGGGGTTTCATGCGGCAAGATACCAGAAGCGGGTGACTGATTGGGAGAATTTAGAGGCAAGCAATAAGTTCTTTGCCGATTTGGTGGAAGAGATTCATAAGAGAGGGATGAAGGTGATTTTGGACGGGGTGTTCAATCACTGTGGTTCCTTTCATAAATGGATGGATAGAGAGCGTATTTATGAAGGCCGGGAAGGCTTTGAAGCCGGAGCCTATTTGTCGGCGGACAGCCCTTATCGTTCTTATTTTGACTTTAGAGGCTCGGGGGATGATGCCTGGCCGGAAAATGGAAATTATGACGGATGGTGGGGACACGATACCCTGCCGAAGCTGAATTATGAGGCGTCGGATTCTCTGGTGGATTATATCCTCAGGATCGGGAAGAAATGGGTCTCTGCCCCGTATAACGTGGACGGATGGCGCCTGGACGTGGCGGCGGACTTAGGGCATGATAAAGAATACAATCATGAATTCTGGAAGAAATTTCGAAAAGCAGTGAAGGAGGCGAACCCGGATGCACTGATTCTTGCAGAGCACTACGGGGATCCAAGGGAATGGCTTGAGGGCGATGAGTGGGATTCCGTTATGAATTATGATGCATTTATGGAGCCGGTCACCTGGCTTCTTACCGGGATGGAAAAGCACAGCGACGAGGAGCGTGCAGACCTTAGGGGAAATGCATATGCGTTTGCCAATATGATTTCCCATAATATGGCATGCTATATGACGCCGTCCCTGCAGACGGCTATGAATGAGCTGTCCAATCACGATCATTCCCGGTTCCTGACCAGAACGAATCATATTGCCGGACGGCTTGGTGCATACAGCTCTGAGGACGCGGAGAGGAATGTGAATCCGGCTGTTATGCGTCAGGCGGTAGCAATACAGATGACCTGGGTAGGAGCGCCTACGGTGTATTATGGCGACGAAGCGGGCCTCTGCGGTTTTACTGACCCGGATAACCGGAGAACATATCCATGGGGCAGGGAGGATCAGCAGATGATTGCTTTTCATAAGCTTATGATAGGACTTCACAAACAATATCAGGTGTTCCGGACCGGTTCGATCAAGATTCTTACGGCGGATGGATGTGCACTGGCATATGGACGGTTTGATATCCAGAATCAGTTTGTGATTGTGATTAATAGCGGCGGAGAAGCGAGGCAGGTACAGATACCGGTACGATATGCAGAATTTCCGATGGAAGGTGCAATGAAGCGGTTTGTATATACGTATCAGGAGGGATTTACAACAGAGGCTTTGGTCTGTCCGGTTGAAGCAGGAAATGCGGTAGTTCATATGGAACCGTACTCGGCGGCGGTTTTTGGAAATATGGATAATGAAGAGTAAAAGAGCCCCTGAAAGCGGTAAGCTTTCGGGGACTCTTTTACATATCCAAGGTTAGAATTCTCTTGAAAAAGCTGGAGGTGTTATTTCGAAAGTACCTCTACGCCGGTGTCTGTGATCAGAACCATGTATTCAATCTGTGCAGACAGGCCGCCGTCTATGGTATAGACGGTCCAGCCGTTGTCCTCATCAATGAAGAATTCGGGACTGCCCTCGTTGACCATCGGCTCGATGGTGAACATCATGCCGGGGACGAGAACCATCTCGGAACCTTTGGGAGTTACATAACTTACAAAGGGCTCTTCGTGGAATTCGAGGCCGATGCCATGGCCGCCGATCTCTTCCACGACAGAATACCCGCAGGCCTGTGCGTGGGAATTGATGGCGTATGCAATGTCTCCCAGATGACCCCATGGTCTGGCGGCGCGCAGTCCAAGCTCAACACATTCGGCGGTGACATCAATAATCCGCCTGCTGCGTTCGCTGATGCTGCCGATTGCAAACATGCGTGAGGCATCGGAGAAATATCCATCCAGAATCGTAGAGACATCGACATTAACGATATCTCCTTCCTGAAGAATCTCATGTTCATCAGGTATGCCATGGCAGACAACATCGTTGATGGAAGTGCATACACTATTGGGAAACCCCTGAAAATTCAGCGGGGCGGGAATACCGCCGTGCTCTGTCGTGTAACTGTACACTAGAGCATCGATTTCCGCAGTGCTCATACCGGCCTTTATATGTGAGGCTACATGGTCAAGAACTGCTGTATTCAGCGCTGCGCTTCTTTTGATGGCTGCTATTTGTTCTGGTGTCTTAAGCAGGCGCCGGTCCGGAACGATCTGCCCCTTTGCGGCAAGTTTCCAAAGCTTAATATCCAGTCTGTCCATGGATGAATCCATCTCCTTTTTGAAATAATATCGGATTAGGGAAAAACAAATGCCCTCATTCATTTGTTTATGCCCGCTTGTTTATTGTAGCATACTTTTTTTAATTGTGCTATAATGGATTCTAGATTAATGGAATTATTCATCCATATATGGAAGGAGTGGCACGATCATGTTACGAATTGGAATGCTGACAAGCGGAGGAGACTGTCAAGCGCTGAATGCAACGATGCGAGGCGTTGTAAAAGGGATCTTTGAAGAGAGGGATGACGTAGAGATATACGGATTTCAGGCAGGCTATAAGGGGCTTATCTATTCAGACTTCAAGATGATGACATCCCGGGATTTCTCCGGGATTCTGACGGTGGGCGGAACGATTCTCGGAACCTCCAGACAGCCGTTTAAGAAGATGCGGGAGCCGGATGAGCATGGACTGGATAAGGTAGAAGCAATGAAGCACACGTACCACAAGCTGAACCTTGACTGCCTGGTGGTGCTGGGCGGCAATGGCACCCATAAGACGGCGAACATGCTGAGTGAGGAGGGACTGAATGTAATCACCCTTCCAAAGACGATAGATAATGACCTCTGGGGAACAGATATGACCTTTGGCTTCCAGAGTGCAGTGGATATTGCTACGGATACGATTGATAAGATTCATACGACAGCGACTTCCCACAGCCGTGTATTCATAGTAGAGATTATGGGCCACAAGGTAGGCTGGGTTGCTCTCCATGCAGGAATTGCAGGCGGTGCGGATATTATTCTCATCCCGGAGATTCCATATGATGTGGATGTGCTGGCAGATATGATCAATAAGCGCGCAAGGGAAGGCAAGCGTTTTACGATTATTGCAGTGGCAGAGGGGGCAATTTCCAAGAAGGATGCGAAGCTGTCTAAGAAAGAGATGAAAAAGAAGCTGGAGAAGGATAAGAATATTTATCCGTCAGTCGCATATGAGGTTGCGGCAAGGCTCCAGAAGAAGACATCACAGGAGGTGCGTATTACAGTTCCGGGACATACCCAGCGGGGCGGCACACCGTGTCCATATGACAGAGTATTGTCTACACGTCTCGGTGCATTTGCGGCAAGGATGATCCTGGACGGTGAATACGGATATATGGCGGCGATCAAGGATGGGGATACCACGAAGGTTCCGCTTTCGGAGGTTGCAGGAAAGCTGAAGTTTGTAGACCCGCATTCTAAGATTGTGCAGGAGGCAAAGCAGGTCGGCATCAGCTTTGGCGATAAATAAGATAGATTCAGGGAGAGATATGCATGGGCTATACGGCATTATATAGAAAGTTCCGTCCCGACACGTTTCAGGACGTTAAGGGGCAGGACGCGATTGTCAGGACATTAAAGAATCAGATAACAACGGGACGTATAGGCCATGCCTACCTGTTCTGCGGAACCAGAGGAACAGGTAAGACAACAGCCGCCAAGATATTTGCGAAGGCGGTAAACTGTGAACATCCGGCTGAAGGAAGTCCCTGCGGGGTATGTGAGATGTGCCAGTCGATTTCGGCGGGCACATCTATGAATGTAATTGAGTTTGACGCCGCGTCTAACAACGGGGTTGACAGTATCCGGGGAATCCGGGAGGAGGTATCCTACCGCCCGGCGGAGGGAAGATATAAGGTCTATATTATTGATGAGGCGCATATGCTTTCCGGGGCGGCGTTCAATGCGCTTCTTAAGACACTGGAAGAGCCGCCGGAGTATGTCATATTTATTCTGGCGACAACAGAAGCCCATAAGATACCGGTCACGATCCTCAGCCGCTGTCAGAGGTATGATTTTAAGAGAATCTCTGTTGATACGATCTGCACAAGGCTGAACGAGCTGATCAGCCGGGAAGGCATGGATGTGGAAGAGAAGGCAGTGCGCTATATTGCCAGAGCCGCGGACGGGGCGCTGCGTGATGCTCTGAGCCTGCTGGACCAGTGTGCGGCATTTTACATCGGGGAACGGCTGACCTATGACCGGGTATTAGAGGTCTTGGGTGCTGTGGATACAGATGTGTTCAGCAAGCTTTTCAGGGAGCTGCTTGCACAGGATGTGAGAGAGGTTATAGCTACGCTGGATGAATTAGTGATGCAGGGCAGGGAACTGTCTCAGCTTTCGGAGGATTTTACATGGTATCTCAGGAATCTTCTTCTGCTTCAGTGCTCGGATGATATGGAGGAGGTACTGGACATATCCACAGAAAATCTGCAGCAGCTGAAGGAAGAGGCAGGGATGATAGAGACAGAGGAGCTGATCCGGTTCATCCGTATTTTTTCAGAGCTTACCGGGAAATTAAAGTTCTCGACGCAGAAGCGGGTACTTCTGGAGGTGACATTCATTAAGCTGTGCAGGCCCCAGATGGAGGCCGGGCGCAATGATGCCCTGCTTGCAAGGATACGGGCGCTGGAAACGGCAGTTGAGAAAGGGATGGATGCAGTTTCATCCGGACAGATCTCTTACGCGGCGGCGCCGGAGCCGGCGGAGGAGAAGCCGAAGCCGCAGCTTACCCGTGCGCTGTCGGAAGATGTGAGAGCTGCCGCGAAGAATTTCCGGAGTATTACAGAGAATGCGTCTGTGATGCTGAAACAGTATTTAAAAAAAGCGCGCCTCAGCGCAGGGGAGAACGACAGGCTCCAGATTGTGCTTCCGGATGAGATGAGCGCCAGATTTGTGGCGAAGCAGGAGCATAAGGACGAGATTACCCATCTGATCGAGGAAAAGACCGGTAAGACGATGGAGATCGATGTCCGTCAGGTAGAAGAAGGCAGACATTTTGAAGACCAGTTCGTTGATATTGAGAAATATGTTAATATGGATATTATAGTAGAGGATTAAAGGAGGAGAAACCCATGGCAAAACGTGGAGGGTTCCCGGGCGGAGGAATGCCGGGAAATATGGCAAATCTTATGAAACAGGCGCAGAAGATGCAGCGCCAGATGGAGGAACAGGCGAAGGAGCTGGAATCAAAGGAATTTACGGCATCTGCCGGAGGCGGTGCTGTAGAGGTGACGGTATCCGGGAAAAAACAGGTGCTGAAGGTGAAGCTGGATGAAGAGGCAGTGGATCCGGATGATGTGGAGATGTTAGAGGATTTGATCGTTGCCGCAGTCAATGAGGCGCTGGATAAGGTGGATGCTGAATCGGCAGGTGCAATGTCCAAATTCACAGGAGGAATGCCGGGTGGATTATTATAGCAGCCAGATTAATAAGTTAATAGAGGAGTTCTCAAGGCTTCCGGGAATCGGGCCAAAGTCAGCTGGAAGGCTGGCTTTTCATTTGATACACATGCCGAAGGAGCAGGTGAGGGAGCTGGCAGATTCTATGATAGAGGCGAGGGAGAAGGTGTGTTACTGCCAGTGCTGTCATACCCTGACTGACAGAGAGATCTGCCCCATATGCAGTAACAGCAAGCGGGATCACAGGACGATCATGGTAGTGGAATCTACCAGAGATCTGGCGGCATATGAAAAGATTGGAAGATACGAAGGCGTTTACCATGTGCTTCACGGCGCAATATCGCCCATGCTTGGAATCGGACCCGGCGATATTAAGCTGAAGGAGCTGATCAAGCGTCTGGAGGGAGATGTGGATGAGGTGATCATAGCAACGAATTCCAGCCTTGAGGGCGAGACTACAGCAATGTATATCAGTAAGCTGATCAAGCCCACGGGAATTAAGGTCAGCAGGATTGCAAGCGGTGTTCCGGTAGGCGGGGATCTGGAGTATATTGATGAGGTAACGCTGCTGCGTGCACTGGAGGGAAGAACGGAGCTTTGAAAGAGCACAAAGAGATAAAAAGTTTCAAAACGTTCAGAACATATGTATAAGAGAGAGGATTCTATTGACCGTATCTATATTAACGGATATAATGGGAGTATTAAGATACTTGAAAGGCAATAATGACATTAGGAGGCAATTTTCATGAACAAAGTAGAACTTATGAAGACTGCTAATGAGGTCCGCAAGGGTGTTATCGAAGCGGTGCACAGCGCCAAATCCGGTCATCCGGGCGGCTCATTATCAGCGGCAGATATTTATACGTATCTGTACTTCGAGGAAATGAATGTAGATCCGAAGGAGCCGGACAAGGCGGATAGAGACCGTTTTGTGCTGTCCAAGGGACATACTTCACCAGGATATTATTCTGTGCTGGCACAGAGAGGATTTTTCCCAGTGGAGGATCTGAAGACATTCCGTCATACAGGGTCTTATCTGCAGGGACATCCGGATAAGAAGCATATTCCGGGAGTTGACATGTCTTCCGGTTCTCTGGGACAGGGAATCTCGGCGGCAGTCGGCATGGCAGTATCAGCTAAGCTGTCTGGAGAGGATTACCGTGTGTATACACTGCTTGGAGACGGCGAGATTCAGGAGGGACAGGTATGGGAGGCCTCCATGCTTGCGGCTCACAGGAAGCTGGACAACCTGGTGGTGATCGTGGATAATAACAATCTGCAGATTGACGGAGATATCAGCAAGGTTAATTCTCCCTATCCGATCGATAAGAAGTTTGAGGCATTTAACTTCCATGTAATTAATGTAGACGGACATGATTTTGAGCAGCTGGCAGCAGCATTTAAGGAAGCAAAGGAAACGAAGGGACAGCCGACAGCGATCATCGCGAAGACTGTGAAAGGCAAAGGCGTATCCTTTATGGAGAATCAGGCATCATGGCACGGCGCTGCCCCGAATGACGAGCAGTATGCGGTTGCGATGGAAGATTTGAAGAAAGCAGGTGAAGCATTATGTCAGATGTAAAGAAGATTGCAACAAGGGAGAGCTACGGCAATGCGCTGGCAGAGCTGGGTAAACTGCATGAGGATGTTGTTGTACTGGATGCTGACCTTGCAGGAGCAACTAAGACAAGTGTATTTATGAAAGCCTTTCCGGAGCGCCACATTGACTGCGGTATTGCAGAGGGCAACATGATGGGCGTGGCGGCAGGACTTGCGGCAACAGGCAAGGTTCCGTTTGCAAGCACATTTGCTATGTTTGCGGCAGGACGTGCATTTGAGCAGGTGCGCAATTCCATCGGCTATCCGAAGCTGAATGTAAAGATCGGCGCTACACATGCAGGAATTTCCGTAGGAGAGGACGGCGCAACCCATCAGTGTAACGAGGATATCGCCCTGATGAGGACGATTCCGGGAATGACAGTTATCAGCCCGTCAGATGATGTGGAGGCGAAGGCGGCAGTTGTGGCGGCATATGAGCATGAGGGACCGGTATATCTTAGATTCGGAAGGCTTGCAGTCCCGGTTATCAATGATAAGCCGGATTATAAGTTTGAGCTTGGCAAAGGCGTTGTCTTAAGAGAAGGAAAAGATGTAACGATTATTGCAACCGGCCTTCCTGTAGCAAACTGCCTGGAAGCGGCAGAGAAGCTGGCGGCGGATGGAATTGATGCGAAGGTCATCAACATCCACACCATCAAACCGCTGGATGAAGAGCTGGTTGTTGCGGCCGCAAAGGAGACCGGTAAGGTGGTTACAGTGGAAGAACATTCCGTGATCGGCGGACTGGGAAGCGCAGTGTGCGATGTACTTTCTGAGAAGGCACCGACAAAGACATTGAAGATAGGAATCAACGATGTATTCGGCGAGTCAGGCCCGGCTGTTGAACTGGTGAAGAAGTTCGGTCTGGACGCAGACAGCATCTATGAGAAGGTTAAGGCATTTGTATAAGAGATAGAACAAGGATACGCCCTGGCGGATTTTGGCCGGGGCGTATTTGTGTAAAGTGAAAAGATTTCGCTCCTTATGGGATTTTGGGAAATGCTGCCAAAGACTGACGAGGCACAGAAAGTACCCTCGAAACCCCGTGTATATTGGGGAAACATTCTATGGACAAGTCCCACCAGCTGCTAAATTATGCACCTTTCCTATGCTATGATAATCCAAAATATTGGGTGAGGTGAGTATAATAATGGAAGGACAATTTCCAAAAAATGTGAAACAGGTGGGCAATGTAAGCGACAGCCCGAAAATCTATGTGGAGGACTATGTTGACACATATTTGAACCAGCTGAAGGAACAGGGGAGAGAATCACTGGCTGGAGTTTTTCTAATTGGGAAAAATACGATGACTGAGAACCAGGAATGTATCTACGTAACCGGTGCGGTGCAGATGAAGGACTTAAATCCGGAGAATGGGGAGCTCGATATTGGACCGGAGCATCTTGAAATGGCAAAAGCAGAAAGCAGGGAATATTTTCATGGGGAGGAGATTATCGGCTGGCTTCTGATTATGCCGGGGCATCCGGTTGGATTGAGCGGCAGTATGATCCGTGTGCATGAGAAGCTGTTTCCTGAAAAAAACAGTCTGTTCATTCTGATAGACTCAGAGGATGAGGAGCAGGTTTTTGCGTATAAATTCCATGAACTTATGCAGATGGGAGGGCACTATATCTTCTATGAGAAGAACCCGGATATGCAGAGTTATATGATCAGCGAGCGTAAACAGATCGGCGTTACACCCAGTGAAGTGGTTGAGGATCGAGCTGCAAAGGATTTTCGCAGTACCGTAAGGGGACGGATGGAGGCCAGAGAGCAGCGCAGAGAGTCCAGATATGTATATCTGACCAGCGTGCTGCTTGTAATTGTAGTTCTGGCAATCGGTATCTCGACCATGAATAATTATGATAAAATGAATTCCGTACAGACTTCAATAGAAACACTGTCCTCTGCGATGCACCAGTCATCGCTGGAGGGAGACGGACAGGCAGAGGAAGGGGCGGAGATACAAACGGCAGAGGATGGCAGTCAGGAAAATGCAGATCTGCAGACTCTGCAGGCCGAGGATACAGGACAGCAGATGGAGCCTGCCGTGTCTACGGTCCAGGAAGACTTAGGGGATGAAGGGGACTATTATGTAGTGCAGAAGGGAGATACTCTGGATATCATCAGCGAGAAGATATATGGGACAATCTCAAAAACAGATGCGATCCGCCAGAAGAATGGATTAGAAGACGGGAATCTTATATTCATCGGACAAAAATTGTTATTACCGTAAAAGTATGCTATACTAAGAAAGCGATGCTTTTAAAACGCGTTTTTTGGGCGCGGGAGAAGGCCGGGCAGAATGGAAGCCCGCAGGTTTAAATCGAGGTTAGAATATGAAGCGTAAGAAAAAGACGGACTTACAAGTTGTTCAGGATACAAAAGATGTTACAGATGCTTTGATAGACCGGGTGCTGGCAGAACTCAGAGAGGAAGACGGCATTCAGGAAGAGATTGAAGAGCAGGTGCGCCAGCATAAACGAAGCCGGCGGATTCGTATTACTGTTATTAGTACATTGGTGACTGTGATCCTGACAGCCTCTTTTCTGGTCATTCATTTACAGACATATACGGCGGCCAGAATTATTACTGCGTATGAAAATGACAGTGATGGGAATGTTAATT
Source organism: uncultured Dorea sp. (assembly GCA_910584265.1). Classification (GTDB taxonomy): domain Bacteria; phylum Bacillota; class Clostridia; order Lachnospirales; family Lachnospiraceae; genus Claveliimonas. The sequence continues at coordinate 15,777 of CAJTZE010000016.1, forward strand.
ATAGGGAGTTCGCGAGCGGAGTGCTGAAATACAGCAAGGACGGCATTGCTCTTGTAAACCGTAAGGGCAGGGAGGATTGGAATCAGCCTTATCAGATCAAGAATCCGATTATTGACACCTATAACAATGATGCAGTAGTGGTTGCGGATAAAGGCGGCAACACGATGATGGTACTGGACCGGGACGGGTTAAAAGGCGAGATACAGACCATGCTCCCGGTAGAAAAGGCAGTCGTATCTGCGCAGGGGATTGTCTGTGCGGTCTTGAAGAACGGAACATCCCCGAAGATTATCTGCTATGATGCGGCAGGGAACCTTCTGGTGGAGATGACCACCTCCCTGACTGGTACGGGATATCCGCTGGATCTGGGCATATCGGAGGATGGGAAGCTTCTTCTGGTATCCTATCTGTGTGTGCAGGACGGCAGGATTGTAACTAAGATAAAATATTACAATTTTGACGGTGAAAAAGATAGTATTCAGGATTACGAAGTAACGGCGGATGATTATGAAAATATGGCGGCGGCATCGGCGTTCTTTATGAATCCTAAGACATCGGTGGTTGTGGGGGATGACCGGTTACTCTTTTACAGTGGAGAGGGAAAGCCGCAGCTGGCAGAGACGGTTCTTCTGAATAAGAAGATTAAGAGCGTATTCCACAGCAACCGCTATGTGGGGCTTATTCTGAAAAATGAGCGGAAGGCCGGGTATGAGCTGTGCCTGTTCAACACGTCCGGCAAGAAGGTTCTGTCTGAGGATTTTACTGGGGATTATGCCAATGTGAAAATCAGCGGAAGCCAGGTGCTGATGTACGATGGAAAGAAATGCAGCGTGTTCACCCGGACCGGAATCCATAAGTATGACGGAGAGTTAAGCGGCAATATTCTTGAAATATTTCCGGTTCTGGGGGTAAATAAATACATAGTGATGAATGCAGACGGGATGGAAGTTATCCGGTTTGTAAAGTAAGGAGATACGTATGAACTGGCTATTTTGTATTATTGTAATCAGTTTTCTGATTGGATTGATCGTCGGAATTATAAGGGGAGCCGTGAAGATAGCAGTATCCCTTTTTGCGACGCTGATAACCTTTCTGCTGGTGTTTTTTGCGACGCCTTATGTATGTAAGGGGATCACGTCAGTTACTCCGATCCAGGAGGTAGTAGAGACGAAGATTGAGTCCATGATCAATGGTATTGTGGCGAATGCGGCTGCAAGACAGGCAGGAATTGGAACCGGGAATGCGGAGGCGGTCCGCAATGCCCTGAGTGCGGCAGGTATTGGAGAAGAGCAGCTTGACGCATTGGGAATTTCCGTGGAAGATATTGCAGAGGGCAGAATAAGCACCAGTGATCTTGCGGATATGGGCATTTCCCAAAATTTACTGGACGGCCTTAACAACATGGGAGCGGAGGCGGCAGAAGCGCTTCAGGATATAGAAATTCCAAGGGATATGCAGATCGCGGCGATAGAGAGCGCCGACATTCCGCAGGTATTTAAGAATATCCTTCTTACAAATAATAACAGTAAAATATATGATAAGCTGGGAGTCACCAGCTTTGCCTCTTATGTTGCAAAATACATGGCGCAGCTTGTTGTGAATATTGTGGCTTTTATGCTGACGCTTATTGTGGTGACGATTGTTCTGCGGGCTGTTATTTTCTCGCTGAATGTGATAGCAGACCTTCCGGTGTTCGGATTTATGAACCGGCTGGCAGGGGGAGTGATGGGAGTGATCGGCGTACTGATTATTGTATGGGCGGCATTTGTAATTATTACAGTAATGTATACGACGGAGATCGGCAGGGAGATGTTTGATATGATCCAGTCAAACAGTATGTTATCGGTAATTTATGAGTATAATCCGATCATGAAGCTTGCCACAACGCTCCGAATGTAGAGAGCAGGCAGAAAATGACGAAAGAACGGGAAAGATTTTCCTGTTTTGTGTTAGAAACTACTTGCAGAATTATCTGAGAAGAGGTATACTAAATAAGTGGTGTAAAGAACACCTATTCCTCGATAGCTCAATGGTAGAGCACACGGCTGTTAACCGTGGGGTTGTTGGTTCGAGCCCAACTCGGGGAGTGAATTGAATGATTTATCACAGAACCTGTAGGCAGAATGTTTACAGGTTTTTGTGTACCGATTATTGAAAGAAGATGAAGAAAAATCAGATTATGGAATAAATACAATAGGGAGAAATTCAGATGAAACGAAAGCGAATACCTCTTGTGGCGGCAGGTATCCTTGCCGCCGGTTATCTCATCTGCTGCGCATTCGTGGATGAAGAACATATACTGCCCCGCACTTCAGTAAATGGAATTAATATCAGCGGGATGGAGAGAGGGGAAGCCGTCAGCCTGCTGGAGCGTGATGCGGCTTCTCGTCAAGGCGCGGCAGTAATTCCTGTTCGTTTTGCAGAGAAAGAGTATCCAGTGGATGTGAGCGGCGCCGTGGAATGGGACTTTCGTTCTGTTGTAGAAGAACTTCAAAAGCCGGTGCAGGGTGCGTTTTTAACCAGAGGTTTTCTTCTGATCAAGTCTCTTCTGGCGGGGAATGTCAGAGAAGCGGCGCCGGTATTAAAGAATGAGGAAATGCTGGAGGAGGCAGTAGAGAGCAGCGGCTTTCCTAATGAAGGAACTACAATGCAGACAGATTACCGGGTGGAAGGGGACAATCTGGTTTTCACGATAGGGAAGGCAGGAGAAGAAGCAGACCTGGACAGGCTGGAAGAGGAGCTGAAGGCAGCAGTTCAGGAAGGTGATTACACGGCGGTAGAATGTCCGGTCTCGGCCGGCAAAGTGAAGGATGCTGATCTTGAGCAGATTTATCAGGAGGTCTGCCGGGAACCGGAGAATGCAACGCTGGATCCTGCGGACAATTACCGGATCAAAGAACCTGTGCCGGGGGTGCAATTTGACCTGGAGAGTGCCCGCAAGGCCTTAGAGGGAGCGGAAGAAGGCAGTACGGTCACGATAGAGCTTATCCGGGAAGAGCCGGAGATTACCAAGGCAGATTTAGAAAAGCACCTGTTTGCAGATAAGCTTGCGTCTTATAATACCCGGGTAGGGGGATTGCAGAACCGCAAGGATAATATAAGGCTTGCGGTGGAAAAATGCAATGGTGCAATTCTTTTGAGCGGCGATATTTTTTCTTATAACGATATGGTTGGAGAGCAGACTGCGGAAACGGGCTATAAGCTGGCTCCTGCCACGGCGGATGGCGGGGAGATCGTTCAGGCCTATGGCGGCGGAATCTGTCAGGTGTCATCCACCATTTTCGCGGCAGCGCTGTATGCTAATCTGGATATTGAAGAGAGATGGGAGCATGAATATGTTTCCAGCTATATTGCCGCAGGCATGGATGCGGCTGTGGCGTGGGATATTCTGGATTTTAAAATCCGTAATAATAAAGATTATCCGGTACGGATCGATATTACGTATGCAGGCGATATGCTGACAGTTGATATCTGGGGAACAAAAACCGAAGATTCTGTTGTAGAGATTGATACAGAAATAATGGATAATTCCAGCGGGAAGCTCTGTGTACAGACTACGCGCAGGGTTTCTAATGGAGACCGGGTATTTGTAGAGCAGATTGCGGACAGTACATATATCAACTGAGAAAAGGGGATAAAGTTATGATGATAGAAATGATAGGGTATCTTGGTTCTATATTGGTGTTAATATCTATGCTGATGTCATCGGTAATCAAGCTGCGGGTGATCAATGCAATAGGCAGTGCAATTTTTACAGGATATGCATTGATTATCCACTCCTACCCTACCGCGCTGATGAATGCTTTTCTGGTGGTCATTAATATATATAACCTGATGAAGCTCAGCAAAAAGGACCAGAGCTATGACCTGATAGATGGGAAGGCTGATGACAGCTTATTAAATTATATTCTGGATTATTACGGCGGGGATATTAGGAAATATTTCCCTCAGTTTTCCCGGAAGCAGTCTTTGTCAGACAAGGCATATATTGTCTGCTGCAATGGAAATCCGGCAGGGGTGCTGCTGGGGAAAGAAGAAGAGAAAGGCGTGGTGGAAGTAGAGCTTGATTATTCGGTGCCGCTTTACCGCGACTGCTCTGTAGGAGCATATTTGTATTCAAAATTACCGGAAATGGGGATCCATACCCTCATGTATTCACAGAGTGAACCAGAGATACATATGAATTATCTGGCGAAGATGGGATTTGTTAAGGAAAAAGATGCTTATGTGAAAAGGCTGGATTAATGAATCAAGAGACAAGGGGCGGTGGAGCTGATGCTTTATGGATAATCTGACGAAAGAACAGCGTCATAAGAATATGGCCAATATCAAGTCCCGGAATACATCCATCGAAGTGTGCCTTTGTAAGGCGCTGTGGGAAAAGGGATACCGGTACCGGAAGAACTACAAGAAGCTTCCGGGAAAGCCGGACATTGCCCTGACCAAGTATAAAATCGCGGTTTTCTGCGACAGCGAGTTTTTCCACGGGAAGGACTGGGAAGTGCTGAAGCCGAGGATTGAGGCGGGCAATAACGCTGAGTACTGGCTGAAAAAGATATCCCGGAATGTAGAGAGAGATGACGAGGTTAACAAGCAGCTTCTCTTTATGGGATGGACGGTGATACGATTCTGGGGAAAAGATATTAAGAAGAATCCGGATGAGTGTGTAAGGGTAATTGAAGAAACGATATTCGGCATGTCAATACAGGAGGCTGAAACGGAGGAAGACTGGTGAATGCCGGTCAGAGGATTGCAGGGGGTGGAAATGGAGTCTATAAAGTTTACGAAGAAAGAATTAGAGTTGTGCTATCGGTTTGCGCAGAGAATGAAGGGCAATCATAACCGGGACATGATTATGGACCGTACTGACTGGGAGATATTCCGTGATGATTTCAGAGGGAAGCTGGGAGAAATTGCGCTGCGCAGCTATATTGTGGAGAAGTTTCCTTATGCGGCGATTGAAGGAGATATTGATTTTTCAGTGACACCGCAGGGGCAGTGGGATATAACAGACCTGCTGGTTAATGGGCGGTATATTAATGTAAAGTCTGTAAAGCAGAGATCTAATTTCCTGATGATTGAGACCAAGAGATACAGGGAGAACGGAGAGTATTCCTATCAGAATAATAACGGAGAGGATGTCAGGGTTGATGCCTATGTTCTTGTACGTGTTTTTGTAGAGCCGGATATGAATTGGGAAACGATGAATTATCTATGGACGGAACAGATTATAAAAAATCACTGTATTTATGCTGAAATACTGGGCGGCATTTCCCATGAAGAATTCTGGGAGAAGAAGCACACAGCCTATAAAGGGATGAAATGTACTTATCATAACCTAAAAGCGGTATGTAACGGAAACGGAGATAATCTTCCTGACAGGTTAAACGGCGGGGAAATGAAGAATGAGATTCTCCAGCAGGATAATTATATCCTGTATAAAAATGAATTGACGTGTATATATGAGTTCTGTACAGAGATGCAGATAGATTAAGAAGTAAGCATTATTTTAAAAGGATGGAGCCATGCCGGCTGAAACAGCGTCTTATTGCGGCATGCCGCGGTTTGTGTTAAACTACCGCTAGTGAAAAGAAAAGGAGTAATAGTTATGTACACCATTGCGTCATTTTTTGCCGGTGTTGGAGGCATTGATCTGGGGTTTGAACAGACCGGAGGCTTTAAGACAATATATGCGAATGAATTTGACAGCTATGCCGGCGAGACCTTTGAATTGAATTTTCCACAGCTTAAGGTTGATATGAGGGATGTCCATATCGTGCCGGAGCAGGCGGTGCCGGGGATGGATGTGATCATCGGGGGCTTTCCGTGTCAGGCATTTTCCATAGCCGGATACCGGAAAGGCTTTGAGGATGAGAAGGGAAGAGGAGAGCTGTTTTTCGAGCTGGTAAGGATGATGGAGGCGAAGCGTCCGAGAGCCGCCCTGTTTGAGAATGTGAAAAATCTTGTGGGGCATGATAATGGCAATACGTTCCGCGTGATCTGTGAGCAGCTTGATCTTTTGGGATATCACTACTCATATCAGGTGCTGAATGCAATGGAATATGGAAACATGGCTCAGAACAGAGAGAGGATTTATATTGTTGCATTCCGGGATAAGAGTGATTATGAGGATTTCCATTGGCCGGAGAAGATTCCGCTTACGAAGACGGTAAAGGATATCATTGATTTTGATGCAGAACAGGATGAGAAGTATTATTACACAGAAGGGAAATACAAAGGCGATATATACAGGCTTCTTGTGGAAGCTACGAAGTATGATGAGGAGAACAATCCTGCGATTTACCAGTGGAGAAGAAAATACGTAAGACAGAACAAGAGCGGGGTTGTGCCGACGCTTACGGCAAATCAGGGCGAAGGCGGGCACAATGTATGTATTGTAAAGACAAAGCATGGACTTCGGAAGATGACGCCCAGGGAATGCTTTAACGCGCAGGGCTTTCCGGGGAATTTTAAACTGCCTGAAAAGCAGAGCGACGCAAGGCTGTACAAGCAGGCGGGGAACTCTGTGTGTGTTCCGGTGATCCGAAGGATAGCAGAAGCGATGAAGACGGCGATGGACACACAGACGGTAGAGAATCCGCAGGATGGTCTGTAAGGAATTTATATTGATAAACGTATGCTGATTTCTAGAATGAATGCATTATATAGAACGGAGAGGAGATATGCTGTTATGGGGAAAAATAAAGTATTATGTATGCTGGTACTGTTATGCATGACCGGCCTGCTTATTTTAGGCGGCTGCGGCTCTGAGCCGGATTCTTCGGCGGGGGAGACGGCACAGGAGAAAGAGGCTGAAAATTTGGGGGAGTTTTCCATGGAGGACATAGAGGGAAATATCTATACGCAGGAGATGTTTGCGGACTATGACCTGACAATGGTGAATGTGTTTGCTACTTGGTGTTCGCCCTGCATCAGGGAAATGCCGGATTTGGAGAAGCTGAGAAATGATATGGCTTCTCAGGGAGTGAACGTGACAGGGATTGTTCTGGATGCCGTTACGGATTCGGGAAGTATTGACGAGGACGCGGTAGAGAATGCGAAGCTTCTGGCGGAGAAAGCCGGCGTAACCTATCCATTTCTTATACCAGACGAAGGGCAGCTGAACGGCAGGCTTTCCGGTATCAATGCTGTTCCGGAGACGTTTTTTGTAGATCGAGAGGGGAATATTACGGGTGAAACTTATATTGGAAGTCATGAACTGGAGGACTGGAAAGCGATTGTAGAAGAAGAACTGAAGGGAGCGGTGAAATGAGACGCTTAAGCCGTGCTCCCCGGCTTGGAATCTTGTGTGCTTTTATCGGACTTCTGATGATGGGCTTTGGAATTTGCCGCGGGGAGATGGCTGTAGTTTTGGAAAAGGCTGTGAATATCTGTATGGAGTGTATTGGAATTGGATAAAAGAAGGGGTATGAATGAATGGAAGCGGCATAGGCTGCAGGCTCTTTGGGCGCTGCTTACAAACAGCTATCTGGCAGGCTTTGTTCATGGGAAAATATACAGAGGCAGGCTGAAGAATTTCTGCGTGCCCGGGTTGAATTGCTATTCCTGTCCGGGAGCGGCGGGAGCCTGTCCGATTGGGGCCATGCAGGCGGTCATCGGGAACTGGAATTTTAAATTTGCATTTTATGTGTCAGGTTTTCTTGTGTTTACGGGTGCGTTGATTGGAAGGTTTGTGTGCGGCTGGCTGTGTCCATTCGGATTGCTCCAAGATATTCTTCATAAAATTCCGTTTCCCCGGAAAATCGGAAGCTTTCGTGGAGATAAGCTGCTTAGGAAGCTGAAATACTTGATTTTGGCAGTTTTTGTTATTTTGCTGCCTATGTTTGCTGTGGACGTGCTCGGACAGGGGGCACCTTATTTCTGCAAGCTGATCTGCCCGGCAGGTACGCTGGAGGGAGGAATCCCGCTGGTACTCTTGAATCGATCTATGCGCAGCGCCCTTGGCTGGCTGTATATATGGAAAAATGCAGTGCTGCTTGTGACGATTATTCTGTCGGTCTTGATATACCGCCCTTTCTGCAAGTACATATGCCCGCTGGGAGCAGTATATTCAGTGTTCAATCCTATATCGGTGTTTGGTTACCGGCTGGATAGGGATAAATGCATCGGATGCAGAACCTGTGCAAAGGTTTGTAAGATGCAGGTAAATCCTGTGGAAAATGTGAATCACCCGGAATGCATCCGATGCGGGGCATGTAAGAAGGTCTGCCCGGTAAAAGCAATTAAATAGAGGATAAATAAAAAGGATGCCCTGCCGTCTGGCGGTGCACCCTTTAAAAATCTATGTAAATGGAATTGTTTTTAGTCGAAGTCCAGCAACCATACTTACTATCCGGTAGAGCACAACTGCTGTCTTCATTTGATATATTTACTATATCAGAGAAATATGAATGGAATATGTCAGGGTGTTAAAATCTTTGTAAAATATCTTAAGAAAACCTGAACATTTTCTGTGGCGGATTTTTATGACCTTCCAGATGTCGATGGCTGAGAAGGCAGTTAAGGATTTCGCCAATGACTGGAAAGCTGTTTATGGAGATGCGGCAATGGCGGGGTGGTAAAATGAAGTGCGGATGATTACAGATTTAAGTGCCATTGAGAGCATATTCCCGTTTATAATGCTTAATTATGGAGAAATCCCGGAATACATTGATATTTCAATGTTTTCCGGGATTTGTTTTATTTCATGAAAATCATACTAAGCCAATTGCACCGGTCAATAATTTATTTACATCTGCAATTGCAAATGTAAATAAATTTCATATTAAAGAAATATGATGCAAAACCCATTGTCAATCGATTGCAAATGTGTTATAATACCACTAAAGAGAAATAAATACACATTTTTAAAGGAGGGAATGATATGATTATTAACATGGGGACACTTCTTGGAAAAGCAAAGAAGGAGCGCTATGGAGTAGCCGCGCCGAATGTTTGGAGCTTTAATACAGTTAAGGCGGCCTATGAGGCGGCGCAGGAATTAAAGGCTCCGGTTATTCTGGATGCCGCAGGAGTACATAAGCTGGAGGAGACCTGCGATGCGGTGCGCTTTTATGAGAAGAAGTTCCCGGAGGTGACAGCAGCGCTGAACCTGGATCATGGAGGAGCTTATGAAGAGGTTATTCGAGCCGTCAGACTTGGGTTTAGTTCCGTTATGGTGGACCGGTCTGAGCTTCCCTTTGAAGAAAATGTAAGAGAAGTTACAGAAATTGTTAAGATTGCCCATGCGTTGAATGTGTCTGTGGAAGCGGAGCTTGGACATGTGGGACAGGGCTGCGAATACGAGCAGACCAGAGAAGCCGGGCTGACGAATAAGGACGAGGCTGTGGAATATGTAAGAAGGACAGGGGCAGACTGCCTGGCGGTGTCGGTAGGAACGTCGCATGGTCCATACAAGGGGACGCCGAAGCTGGATTTCGAGCTGCTGGCGGCGCTGGATAAGCTGGTGGAAATTCCGCTGGTACTTCACGGAGGATCCGGGACAGGCGATGAGAACCTTGCGAAAGCAGTGCAGACAGGAATCCAGAAAGTAAATCTGTGTACGGATCTGAGTACGGCCGGATTGGAGGCTATGAAGGCATATCTTGGGGTGGATTATGACAGCATGGCTAAGAAAAATGAATTAGGAGAATTTGGAAATCCCTCCGTCAATATGTGGGACGGAGATATTGCGGCCGCGGAGGGATATAAGCAGAAGCTTATGCATTATATGAAGCTGTTTGGCAGTGCAGGAAGAGATTGAGAATTCATATGAGAAAGAGGTGAGAGGGTTTGAACGAAAGAATGATGAGATTTGCATGTCTGACAGGAAAAGGCATGGCCGAAATCCGGGAAAGACCGCTTTCGGAGATTGGTGATTTCGATGTGCTGCTGGAAATGAAGGCATGTAATATCTGCACAACGGACTATCAGCAGTGGCTGGGCTTAAGGGAGCATCAGGGCTACCCCATGGCAGGCGGGCATGAGGCGGCTGGAGTGGTTGTGGAAACTGGCGCAAAGGTTCGGGATCTGAAGCCGGGGGATCTGGTGGCGGCCGGATATACGGGCTGCGGCTTCTGCGATGCATGCCGCAGGGGCGAAGCGGATCAGTGTGCAGAGATGATAGCAGACACTGAGGACGGATATAAGTGGGGAATGTTCGGGTTTTCCAACTATTGTGTGAAGAAAATCAATGGGCTGTATAAGATCAAAGCTTCGGTAAATCCTTCCGAGGCAGGATTTCTGGAGCCTCTGGCAACGGTAATCCACGGAGCGAAGAAGCTTCGGATTCAGCCCTTTGAGACGGTGGCGGTTATCGGCGCGGGAACCATGGGACTGATCAACGCGCAGGTTGCGAGAGCATTCGGCGCAAAGGTAATTGTATCTGAGATGATGGAGAAGAAGCTGAAAACAGCGGAAGCCATGGGATTTGCTGTAATCGACTGCAAAAAAGAGGATCCGGTGAAGGCTGTGATGGAGCTGACAGATGGAGAAGGAGTTGATGCAGTAATTGTTGCGGTGGGCGCCACTGCTGCTAATAAGCAGGCGATGGAGATGCTAAAAGAAAAGGACGGAAGAGTGCTGCTGTTCGCGGCGGGATATCCGGCTCCGGAGATTGATGTTGACGCAAACCAGACCCATTACCGCCGGACAGAGATTATCGGAACCTTTGGGGCGGATAATACGGATTTTGCACAGGCTGCAAAGGCATTAAGCGCCGGAATGGTAGATGTTTCCGGATTAATAGAAGAAAAGACGTTTACATTGGATGAAATTCAGGAGGCGTATAAGGAAGCGAGCAAGCCGGGAATGTACCGTGTCAGCGTATTGTTGGACAGGTAGCGGAACGGTAATAAGATTATATGCAATAACAGGATAAAAAGGAGATTTATGTATGAAAACATATATACAGGAAACGGTTAATCCGGATCTGCCGGGTATCATCCTGATGAGCCATGGCCCCCTGGCAGTTTCTCTGGTGGATACTGCTAAGATGGTATTTGGAGAGAGTGAGAATTTGGCCGCATTTTCCTTTGAGGAGGGGGATGATGCCGACCAGTACCGGCTGACGGCGGCGGAGGCCTTAGAGCGTTTCCCGGAGGGAAGTGTTGTGATGCTGGATTTATTTGGAGGTACGCCCTGCAATCAGATGATGCGTTACATACAGGAGACAGGAAAGCCGTTGGAAATTGTGGCGGGTATGAATCTTCCGATGCTTGTCAGCGCCTTCCTTGCAAGAGAAAGCATGTCCGGAAAGACGCTTTCTCTGGATGCGGCATCAAATGGAAAAGAGAGTGTGTTCCGGGTAGATGTAGAGGGCTTTTTAAGTGACGATGATGATGACGATTTCGAGTAATCATCATTAGGCTTATGAGGTATAGAGGAACATGTTAACAACACACAGAGAGGAGGAAACTATGGCAAGAAGATTAGCCATACGTGTGGACGACAGACTGATCCATGGACAGGTGATCACCCAATGGGTAAAGGTATTTAAGGCACAGCATATTATCGTGATTGATGATAAAACAGCCGGGGATAAGATGCAGAAGAATATTCTGAAATTTGCGGCACCGCCGGAGATAAAGGTCAGCATTCTTTCTGCCGATAAGGCGGCCGAGACCTGGAAAAAGAACCAGTTTGGCACAAAGAATGTATTTGTTCTGTTTAGAGATGTCACACAGATTAAGGCAATGGCAGACCAGGGCGTTGTATTCGATGAGATTACACTGGGAAATATGTCTATTGTAAATGGAAGAAAACAGATTTACAAGTCTACAGGATTTACAAAAGAAGAAGCAAAGGCGCTGTTTGATGTAGAAAAAGCGGGAACAAGGTTATTCTTTCAGACACAGCCGACGGATAAGAAGGAATCCCTTGATATGTTGAGAAAAGCATTTCCTGATGTGTAGACGGCAGAACTGTGAAACAAAAGAGAGTAGAAAGTACTCAGAGAGGATTAAGAGGGAAAAGTTATGACAATTTCACTGACACAAGCGATATTATTAGGATTGTTCTGTGGTATCGCAAAAACCTGTATCCCATATACCTGGGGTGCGTTCCTGTTTAACACGGTAATCGGCAATGCTGTGATCGTAGGTGCAGTTATGGGGGACATGAAATCAGCAATGATCATCGGCGCGTCCCTGCAGCTTATTTATCTGGGGGTTATTTCTGCCGGTGGAAATCAGCCGTCAGACCCGTGTCTGGCATCCTATATTGCAATTCCGTTTGCGATGGTATCAGGGCTGGATACAACGGCGGCAGTTGCTTTGGCAGTACCGCTGGGACTGCTCGGGCCTCAGATTACAAATCTGCTGTATCTGGCGGCCGGTTTCTTTGCGCAAAAGGGTGACAAATTCATCGAAAAAGGAGACGCTAAGGGCATGACCCGCTGGGCGGTTATTTATGTGGGCATTATACGATGCATCGTATTTGGCGTTCCGGTTGCGATTGGATTGTATTTTGGCGCAGGCGCTCTGGAGGGAGTTCTGGATAATATTCCACAGTTTCTTACCAACGGATTATCCGCGATTGGCTCTTGTCTGCCGGCGGTCGGATTTGCAATTATTGCAAGCTTGATTTCCAAGCCGAAATATATGCCGTTTTTCTTTGGAGGATTTTTCCTGATCCAGTATACCCATATCGGAACGATTCCTCTGCTGCTTCTGGGTCTGTTCTTAACCTTCCTGTATCTTACGTTTACGGCGAAGGATTATCTGCACAGTACAGATGATGACGACGATGATTTTGAGGATGACGATGAGGAAGAAGATGTGGCGGCGTCGGCAGGCGTAAGAATGCTGTCCAAGAAGGACATTTTAAAGAGCTGGGTGCTCTATTGGGTTACTGCAGAGGTCGGCCACAGCTTTGAACGTATGCAGGCGCCGATGTTCTGTACTGCTATGAACCCGGCTTTGAAGAAGTTCTATAAGGATGATAAGGAGCACTATGTTGAGGCGCTGAAGAGACATATGACCTTCTTCAATTCGGAGGCGCATTGGGGCGGCGGTCCGATTCTGGGGCTGTCCCTGGCAATGGAGGAGAAAAAGTCGCAGAATTATGACGCGATTCCAGGGGAAGTAATTCTTGATATTAAGACAGGTCTTATGGGGCCGCTGGCAGGACTTGGCGATACCATTTCATGGTCTACACTGATGTATCTGTTCATCGGATTATTTCTGCCGCTGGCACAGCAGGGTAATCCGATCGGCGGTATTGCACCGATTGTACTCCTGACAGTCTATGGTTTTGCGGTTGGATACTTCCTGACGGAGAAATGTTATACATACGGATATTCTTTTGCGGAGAATATGCTGAAATCCGGTTTGATCAATATGATCATCGCTGGGGCAAGTATCCTTGGATTGTTCATGATGGGCGGTCTGGCATCTACCTACGTAACGGTAAGCACGCCTCTGGCATTTGCAACAGAGAGCTACACGACAACTCTGCAGGGAATCTTAGATTCCATCGCTCCTGGTCTTCTGCCGCTTGCAGTTGTATGCAGCGTATGGGCTTATCTGGCAAGAGTAAAACGGAATTATTTTATGGCTACGATCGGACTTACGGTGGCGGCATTGGCGTTAGGCTGTGCTGGAGTTCTGATTTAACCGGGAATGTGTGGATTGACGAAGCGCACTGAAATTCGTTATACTAAAATATAATAATATTTAGAATATGATTGGGACAGGTGTGCGAAGTTGAGAGAAGACAGATTCATAATTAAAGTAGTTGAGATGCATTATATTCAGGGAATGTCGCAGGTGGAGATTTCCCAGAGGCTTGGAGTTTCAAGAACGACCGTTTCACGGACTCTGGCACAGGCAAGACAGCGCAGATATATTGAATTTAAGGTAAATTATCCGGATACCGTTACACCGGGAAGTGAGAGTAATCTGGAGCAGAAGTTTGGATTAAAGGAAGCGGTTGTTGTTACGGAAAAATCAGATTCCGACATGGATCAGGAGATTGCATTTTTTGCTTCGGATTATCTGTTCCGGGTCATGAAGAATCACATGACGCTTGCATACGCAAGCGGACGTGCTCTGAAGAATCTTGCAGACTGTATGAAGAATGACGTACGCCTGAAGTTTCTGGAGCTGAGTGACGTGAAGGTGGTGCCGTTGATCGCAACCTATAATGCGGCGGAGAATGTCAGCATGAAACATAGGATGGCTTACTCGAACTATAGTATGGATTTGATCGCGCAGCTGCTGGAAGGCCGGGTGTATCATCTTTTGATGCCGCCGATCGTATCCTCTAAACAGATCCGGGATGACTTTTTTCAGGAGCCGAGCATCCGGGAAATCGTGTCCAGGATCGAAAGGGCGGATGTGGCGGTAGTAGGTATTGGCACACTGCAGGAGGAATCAGCAGGTATTTATGCCAATATGATCGGCATGGAGGAATTTGACCGTTTGTCAAAGAAGGGCGGCGTCAGTGAATTCCTGCTGCATGTTATTGATAAGGATGGACAGATTGTGGATGACGAATATGAGTATCATGTTAGCAGTATCAATCTGGAGAAGTTTAAGAAAATTCCGATTCGGATTGGCGTTGCCTATGGGATGGAGAAGAAGGAAGCGATTCTTGCATCCCTAAGAGGAGGCCTGATTAATGTATTAATCACAGACGAACACGTAGCAGAGTATTTGGCTGAAGTTTAATCTTAAGGACCCCCAAGGTTATCTGGGGGTCCTTTGCTCTTGGCCGGCAAGAGGCGCGTGCCCTCTTTGCCCGCGGAGGGTATCATATTAGAAGGAGAAAAAATATGCATACGGTAATAAAACCAAAGCTTGAGGAGACGAAGCAGCATGCATTTGAAAAACAGGTATTGGAAAGGGAGATGGCGAAGGGCGAACCGAGAGTATCGGAATTTTACCAGAGAGCAGAGATTCCCTGCAAAGATATCGATCTGTTTACGCTGCGTCCCAGTATGAAAAAGCTGGGAGAGGATATTACGACAGAGGAAATACAAATTGTAAATAAAATTATTCCAATGGGAAATCATATGATTCCAGTGCAGGTCTATAAACGTAAGGATGCGGCGGGAAAAAAGAAGGCAATGCTTTTTGTCCATGGAGGAGGCTTCTTTGGCGGAGATGTGGAAGGCAAGGCGAACCAGTGCAAGTATTTGGCGGAGCAGGCGGACGTTGTGGTAGTATCGCCTGAGTACCGGCTGGCGCCTGAGACTCCCTGGCCGGGGGCCGTGGATGATGTGATGGGAACATTGGAATGGATGGCGGCATCAGCCGAGGAATTGGAAATTGATGCGGATAAGATTGCGATGTCTGGTGAAAGCGCCGGGGGAACCCTGATAGGAAACTGCTGTCTGCTGGACGCAGGGAGGCATATCAAGGAAGCGTTTTATATCTATGGTGCAGTGGATCTTGTACCGGCGGATGAAACGCCTTACGGATGGGACTATTCCTTATATCAGATTGATGAGGAACAGAAGGATTATATTATGGGACGCCTGCATAAGTTTAAGGAAGTAACAGAGCTTATGGAGCCGTTATATATTCAGAATAGTGCTTCGGCGCGGGACGGAAGGGTGTCTCCGTTTTATGCGGAGGATTTCAGCAAACATCCAAAAACAGTGATGATTAATGCGGAATTTGACTATTTCCGCATCTGCGACGAGCTGTATGCGAGGAAGCTGGAAGAGGCCGGCGTGGAAGTGGAGATTATTCATTATGAGGGACTTGACCATGGGTTCTTCGACCGTTTGGGTACGCTCCCACAGGCAGCAGACTGTATTCAGGAAATTGCAAAGCGGATGAGGGAGTTATAGAGGGAAGATAAGAATGTCTAATATTTATATAAGAAATGATATGGGGCAGGCATATTGACAATTGTCTGCCCCGATGGTAAATTTTCTCGTGGAATTAATTTTACGATAAGGAATGTGAGGGAATTTACAAATGAACGGTACATGGAAAGGCTATGTATGCATCCTGACTGCGGGATGTTTATGGGGGACAAACGGCTTGTTTGTAAAATTGATGCAGGAGTGCGGTTCGTCTTCGGCATATACGGGATTTGTGAGGATCGTGCTGAGCTTTTTGATTTTGGTGGTAATCACTCTGGTAAAGGAAGGACCGGGGGCATTTAAGATTAACAGAAATACTTTGATATCCTGTGCGATGCTTGGATTAGTGTGTCAGGCGCTCTATAATTATGTATACAACTCGGCGATAAATTCTCTGGGAGTGTCCTTTGCCTGTGTGATGACGTACATGTCTCCGGCATTTGCGGGTGTGATTTCATATTTTCTGTTCCGCGAAAAATTCGGGCCGAACAAATATCTTGCTATGGCATTGAATTTGATTGGATGTGTGCTGACGGTTACGGGCGAAAGCTTGAAGGGAGTGTCCTTTGCGGCTTCCGGGCTGCTATTCGGACTGGCCTCTGCCGCCTGCTATTCACTGGTGGGGATATTTGGACGGATTGCTTCTGGCGAGGCGTCCCCTTATGTGGTGGCGGCTTATAATTTTCTGTTTGGGTCAGTCTTTCTGGGCTTGTTTGGACATCCGTGGACGACTGTTCAGAATCCTATGGAGCCGGGAATCCTGCTTTATGGATTTATCTATGCGCTGATACCTACCGGCATCTGTTATATTATTTATTTTACCGGTGTCAGCAGGATTAAGGAGAGCAGCAAGGTTCCGGTAGCGGCATCCGTGGAGAATATTGTTGCCGTGGTGATTGGAGTGCTGGTATTCCACGAGAAAGTCGGGATGGCAAATGCGGCCGGGATTGCGCTGGTTCTGTGCTCTATCGCAGTGATGAATCTGGAATTTCCGGCAGGCAGAGGACGGAGGCTTGGAATCCGTTTCAGAAAACACGGCCATGCGGCAGTGTAAAAGAGAGCAGTATTCCCGGACAGCTGCCAGCCTGTATTTGGAATAAATGATGAAACCGCGGAATCATAATGTGGTATAAAATATAGAATTTTCCGACGTTTATTCTGCTTTTCAGAAAAATAGAGGGAATTGTGCGCATGAGTTGCAAATTTTTCGCTTGGTGTTATTGACACTTGTTCAGCGGCATGTTAATATAATCTAAACATATTAGTAGTATTGTATAAATATCAAGGTATTTTATATTCTATCTTTGTGCTATTTGTAATATATTTTCGCCGGCGTTTCATTAAGCCGAAGTGATGCGAATTTGCAGACAACTCGGCCAATTGTACAAGATATTTATTGATAGGAATGATAGGGATTTGTATTTTTGATATGTACAATGCGTTTAGAAGGAGGAAAAGTATGAAAAAATTTATAGCGCTCTCCCTGAGTATGGTAGCGGCTTTGTCGCTCGCGGCATGTGGCGGCGGTTCCACATCTGATTCTGGTGATAAGGACGAAGGCGGGGAGAGCAGCGGCAAAACAGAGATTAGTGCAGTAGTGGCTCAGTATGGACAGAATACTGCAGACTGGTGGAAGGGATTTGAGGAAGATTTTGAGAAAGACAATCAGGATATTGACCTGAATGTAGAGGTTGTTTCGTGGAATGATATTGGCCAGAAGGTTACAACATTAATTTCTAATAATCAGGCTCCTGATATTCTGAATATTGATGTATTTGCAGATTATCAGGCGGATGACCTGCTCCTTCCGGCAGAGGATTATGTATCGGAAGAGACTTATGGCAAGATGTATGACGCATTCTTAGAGCAGTCAGATATAGACGGAACAATCTGGGCAATCCCGGATCTTGCATCTGTTCGTACTATGTTCTATAACAAACAGATTCTGGTGGATGCTGGAGTAGAAGTTCCTACTACGTGGGATGAACTGACAGAAGCCTGCAAGAAGATTAAAGAGAAATTCCCGGATGTTTATCCATGGGGTATTGATATGACTACAGATGAAGGCCAGGCTGCATTTTCTTACTATGTATGGAACAACGGCGGAGACTTTACAGATGCTGACGGCAACTGGACTCTGAACAGCGCAGAGAACGTAGAAGCAATTGAATATGCAATCGGCCTTGTAAATGACGGCTATACCAATACGGATCCGGCAAATGATACCAGATACGACCTGCAGGATAATTTTGGTACCGGCAAGATTGCTATGCTGATTGCACCGAACAGCCTTCCAACTTATATTGCTGAGAATGGCAACGAAGTGGATTACGGCATTGCTCCGATTCCGAGCAACACCGGAACATCAGTAGCACAGGGCGTTATGGACAGATTTATGTGTTTCGATAACGATTATTCAGATGAAGAGCTTGCTGCTATTACTACATTCTTCGACTATTTCTATGAGGACGCGCGTTATTCGGAATGGGTTGAGATGGAAGGTTTCCTGCCTGCAACCACTACCGGCGGCGAGGCACTTGCAGCAAAGGACGAGGCTATGGCTGAGTGGATCGACATTGTAGGAAGCTGTAAATTCTATCCTACAGCTAAGGCTGAATGGGCAGATGTTAAGCAGGGCGTTATCAATGCTGAGCAGAATGCATTATTAGGTGAAAGTGTTCAGGATCAGCTTGACAGCTTGCAGTCAGAGATTGCTCCATAATGAATAAGCTGAGTGAAGGCAATTATCTAAGAGGAAGAGATTAGTCCCTGTGTCAGATAGGGATAGGGGCCGGGCTGGTTTAGGCCCGGCTCTTTTTAATTATATAGGAAATTCCTTGGGATTTCCTATATAATTAAAATAAGATGCGCAGCTCCGCGCGCGGAACAAAAGCTGCGCTGATAAAAATACAATAACGCGGGAGTGTGCGAAGCGCACTTTTGTTCTTAATGAGGTGAGCTTGTGAAGAAAAATATGCAGAAAATAGAACCTTACATCTGGATTTTGCCCAGCATCATACTGATGTTTGTGTTTATACTGATTCCGATCGTATTCGTATTTCGTATGGCGCTTAGCAAGGTTACAAGAGCAGGGCTGATCAAAGGATACGCCGGATTTGAAAATTTTACGAAGGTTTTATCAACGCCTACTTTTGCAATGGTGTTGAAAAATACACTGATATGGACGGTAGCGGTGGTAGGTCTTTCAACTTTGCTGGGATTTATCCTGGCGCTTTTGTTGAATAATGAATTTAAAGGCCGCAAGATAGCAAGAGCGATCGTGGTTTTTCCCTGGGCAACTACGCTGGTTGTACAGGCTAGTATCTGGAAATTTATTATTGATGTAGATTATGGAACATTGAATACCCTGCTGATGAAGCTGGGGATTATTGACCATGCGGTGAACTGGACGGCTTCGCCTGGAGCCTGGTTTGCATGGGAGATTGCCTGTGGTATTTTTGTAACGATTCCATTTGTTACATTTACGGTGCTGTCTGGCCTGCAGTCTATTGACGGGACTTATTATGAGGCCGCAACGGTGGACGGAGCAAATTACTGGCAGAAGCTGTTTCGGATTACGATCCCGTTAGTCAGCTCTTCGCTGACTGTCAGTACAGTATTGAATATCATTTACGTGTTTAATTCATTTCCGATTATCTGGAATATGACAAAGGGTGATCCTGGAAACCGCACGGATACACTGGTTACATACCTGTATAAGCTTGCGTTCTATAATGGCAAGCAGGGGCTTGCGGCGGCGGTATCTGTGATTGGATTCCTGATCCTGTTAGCCTGCGCAATGGTTTACATGGTGGCAACATTGAGAAAGGGGGATGAATAGAATGAATAAAACAGCTGATATATCTATTAACGGCAAGAGACTTATATCACGAATCTTCCTGTATCTGGTTGTGTTTATCATATGTATGATCATACTGTATCCGTATTTTGCTATGTTCTGTACGGCATTAAAGAACCGTTCAGAAATCTTTTCTGCGGAGGGAACGGTCTTTCCAATCCATGCGCTGTGGTCGAACTTTGCGGATATCTGGAAGAAAGCGCCTATGGCAAAGTACATGATGAATTCTCTTTTGATTGCCGGAGGTTCTACAGTGATCGCGCTGCTTTGCGGTATCCCTGCCGCATATGCGCTGTCCCGGATGAAATTTAAGGGGCAGACTGCGTTCCTGGGATTTGTAATCGTATCTCAGATGTTTGCTCCGGTGGTGCTTTTGATTGGTATCTATAAAGTTATCATGACCCTGGGACTGACGGACAGTATCCTTGGGCTGATCTTTATCAATGCGGCATTTAATCAGGCGTTTACGATCTGGCTGCTTAGGGGAACCTTTATCGGCATTTCACCGGAAATGGAGCAGGCGGCCAAGATTGATGGCTGCAGCCGGCTTCAGGCTATGCTCAGAATACTGCTTCCGGTGGCTGCGCCCGGCATTGTAACGACCTTGATATTCGTATTTATCAATGCCTGGAATGAATATACGGTTGCGCTGACATTGATTTCAACGGATACGAACAAACCATTGACGGTGGGAATTAATATCTTTAATGGCTACAACATGATTGAATGGCAGTATCTGTTTGCGGCCTCCTTATTTGCAATTGTACCGGTGGTGATTCTATTTGCTATTATCGAAAAGAATCTGGTCAGCGGTCTTGCGTCCGGCGGTGTAAAAGGTTAAGCTGTACAGTTGTGCATATACGATGCCTAAAATGCTTGAGGCGGATAAACAAAAGGGCATCTCAAAAGCCGGGGGGAGGCTTAAGAGATGCCCTTTGTTCTATTTGCGGGTATCATGTTTTATAAAAATGATACCCTGCCAGGAGTATGCATTGTAATGCAATAAATATTATATTTGATTTTTTAGAAAAAAGCGTGTCACAATTTGCACAAAAATTTGCACAATCGATTGTTTTGGTTTGGGCGTTATTGCCTTAAAATATGGATTTTGTTACATTAATTTTAAGAAAACAGACAAGAATAATTTCAACAAGGAGGTAAAATTTATGAAAATATGTAAAGCGTCAGATTATAAGGAAATGAGCAGGAGGGCGGCGAAGCTGATTGCCGCACAGGTTATGATGAAACCGGATTGTGTACTGGGTCTTGCGACCGGCTCGACGCCGATCGGTCTCTACAAGTATCTGGTAAAATGGTACCGGAAGGGAGACCTGGACTTTTCGGAGGTTGTTACGGTGAATCTGGATGAGTATAAGGGACTGCCGAAGACAAATAACCAGAGCTATGACTATTTTATGCGTGATAATTTGTTTGACAAAGTAAATATTGAAGCATCCAACACTTATCTGCCGGATGGACTTGCAGAGGATAGCGATAAGGAATGCGAGAGGTATGAGAAACTGATCCGGAAGCTTGGAGGAATCGATCTGCAGCTTCTTGGTATGGGACATAACGGACACATTGGATTCAACGAGCCGGGAGAGGCTTTTGACCTTGCGACCCACTGTGTGGATCTGCAGGAAAGCACCATTGAGGCAAATAAGCGGTTCTTTGCATCCGCGGACGAGGTGCCGAAGCAGGCATACAGTATGGGAATCGGAACGATTATGAAAGCAAGAAAGGTTCTTCTGATAGTAAGCGGCAAGGATAAGGCAGAGACTCTTAAAAAAGCGCTTTATGGCCCGATTACTCCAAAGGTTCCGGCATCCATTCTTCAGATGCACCCGGATGTGACGGTGGTTGCGGATGAAGCGGCATTTTCTTCCATTGAATAGAGCGGGGGATGCAGGCGGAAGTGATAGGATCTGAGTTTATACGGAGAATATTTCTGTCTATGATGCGCTGAAATAGGACGGCGGGCGGTTGATTCATACACCGCCCGCCTGAATTTTTAAGAAGCGAAATTTATGTATCAGCACCCTAAGAATCAGGAAACATGCTAAGGCATCTGAAAATCCTGCTCCGACATTGCCTTAATGGAGGAGGCATACTCGGACGGCGTCATGCCGGTTACCTTCTTAAACTGTCTGGAGAAGTAATGGATGGACGCATAGCCGAGGGTATCGGATATCTGTGTGAAATTCATATGCTGTGTCCGGATCAACTCTTTGGCAAGCCGGATCTTCATATGGGAAAAATATTCTATAATGCCCAGCCCGCACTGCTGCTTAAATATTTTCTGGAGCTGGGATCTGCTTACCAGATTGTCGCGGCAGATCTGTTCGATGGTGAGCTTTGCGGCCGGCTGGGATTCCATATATTCGACAACGCGGGAATATATCTCCAGATCGCTCTTGGCCTTGGTGGCTTTGATGCTATTCGGAACTGCCGCGATAGCAGACTTCCCCATAGATTCATAACGGCGCGCAAGATGGATCAGGAATTGTTCCAGATACAGACGGATCAGCTGTTCGGAGCCGAAGGCCTCCTCCTTCTTCTGGGGCATGTTCTGCAGATAAGGGTCATCTAAACGGCAGTCAAAGCAGTGGCGGGCTTCAATGATAATCTTGGCAAGAAGTTCCCGCTCTGCATCATCGATTTTTAGTATCTTATTGCGGAAGAAATGCATAGCACGGCTGCTGCATTCAAAAGAAATAACAACCAGATTTGGAGCAGTTTCGCCTGTGGCCCGGACGTTATGAAATTCATTTGGCTCGTGAAAGGCGATTTCGCCCTTTTTCAATTTTGCTGAGTGAACGCCGGCGGTAATGTTCACTTCGCCCTTGTCTACACAGATGAATTCCCAGAAATCGTGGACTTCCCCTTTAAAGGAAAAGGTGTTCATATATTCAAAGTAATGAATACTGTAGATCTTACCGATGGAAATAGAGTTTTTCAATTGTATTCCGTTATATCCCATATTCTGCCTCCGTGGATAACTAAGAAATATGTTTTGGTTAATTACTACAAATATCATAACGCAAAACTGTTAAAAATGCAAAAGAATCAAGCAGATAGTATAAAATTATAAAATTATAATATAAAGCTTTTTATGCATGTTTATAATACAATACAGGCAGAAAGAACGGATAAACTGATATGGGAGGGAAATTATGGCACAGGCAATAAGAGCGCAGAAGGGCGAGGCAATTGCACATTTTCAGTATGAAGGAAGACTGATCAAGGATATTCCATTTGGAAACGGGCATATCAATGATACGTTTCTCCTGACTTTTGAGGTGCGTAAAATGGGGCGCATGAAGGTGATTCTCCAGAGAATGAATAAAAAGGTGTTTGAAGATCCGGTGCTGCTGATGGAGAACATTATGGGTGTGACTTCTTATCTTCGTGATAAGATTACAGAGAGTGGCGGCGATCCGGACAGGGAGACGCTGAGCGTCATACCGGCATTGGACGGCAAGCCGTTTTACAAGGATTCCTTTGGGGATTATTGGCGGTCCTATGTTTTTATCACGGATGCGGCCAGCTACGATCAGGTAGAGGATCCGGAGCAGTTTTATCAGAGCGGAGTAGCTTTCGGGAATTTTCAAAGGCTTTTGGCGGATTATCCGGCAGATACGCTTTTTGAGGTTATTGAGGGCTTTCACGATACCAAGGCAAGGTTTGAAGTGTTTAAGAGAGCCGTTCGGGAGGATGTTATGGGCCGTGCGGCAAAGGCGCAGGAGGAGATACACTTTGTCCTTGACAGAGAAGAGCTGGCGGGGTATCTTGGAGAGTGTCAGGAGAGAGGAGAGCTGCCTCTGCGGGTGACGCACAATGATACCAAGCTTAATAATGTAATGATAGATAACAAGACGGGGAAGGGTGTCTGTGTGATCGATCTGGATACCGTGATGCCGGGACTTGCAGTCAATGATTTTGGGGATTCCATTCGTTTTGGGGCAAATACAGCGGCGGAGGATGAGACAGACTTGAGCAAGGTGTCCTGCAGCATGGAGTTGTTTGAGGCATATACGAAGGGCTTTATCGAAGGGTGCGGCGGAAGTCTTACGGCAAGGGAGATAGAACTGCTTCCCATGGGCGCGAAGGTTATGACCTATGAATGCGGAATGCGTTTTCTGACCGATTATCTGCAGGGGGATGTGTATTTTAAGACTCACAGAGCGGATCATAATCTGGACCGGTGCCGGACGCAGTTTAAGCTGGTACAGGATATGGAAGAAAAATGGAAATTGATGAAGGAGATTGTAGCAAAGTATTATGATTATTAAGAATGTAAAGGTTTATACGGAAGAGAACACATTTAAAGAGGGCAGTATATACATAGAAGGCGGGAAATTTGTCTCGCCTTCTGCGTATTTGGAAGGGAAGGCGGCTCGGAAACAGAATGTGGAAGAAGAGAAAGTCATTGACGGAGAAGGCTGTTATGCAATTCCCGGCCTGATTGACCTGCATTTTCATGGATGCATGGGCGCAGATTTCTGTGACGGAACCGAAGAAGCGCTGAAAACGATTGCGGAATACGAGGCATCTGTGGGAGTGACGGCAATTGCGCCTGCAACGATGACGCTTCCGGTGGAGGAGCTGGAGCATGTTCTGTCTGTGGCGGCGGAATATGCAGAGAAACAGGCGGCGGATCAGAAGGCTTTGGATGAGGGACTACGGAGCAGGGCCAGAGAGGGAAAGGAGATTTCTCCTATAGAGAAACCCAGCGCAGACCTGGTGGGGATTAATATGGAGGGGCCATTTATCAGTCCTGTGAAAAAGGGAGCTCAGGATGCGGAGAATATCATTCCCTGCGATGTATCTGTCTGTGAAAGATTTCTGGAGGCGGGGAAAGGATTGGTGAAGTTTATTGGAATTGCACCGGAGGAAAGTGAAGGGGCGGAGGCATTTATCGAGGCGGTAAAGGACAGGGTGCATGTGTCGCTGGCTCACACGAATGCAGATTATGAAACGGCGGATGCGGCATTTAGGGCAGGGGCGGACCATGCAGTACATCTGTATAATGCCATGTCGTCCTTTACCCATCGGAATCCGGGAGTGCCCGGCGCGGCGGCAGATCATGAGCATGTGTGGGCAGAGCTGATCTGCGACGGGGTGCATATACACCCGGCGGCAGTGAGGGCGGCATTTAAGATGCTGGGAGCAGACAGGATCCTGCTGATCAGTGACAGTATGAGGGCGGCAGGAATGCCGGACGGAACCTATACCCTTGGCGGCCTGGATGTGAATGTGCGGGGGAACCGGGCAGAGCTTGTATCAGATGGAACGCTGGCCGGATCTGTGACGAATCTGATGGACTGTATGCGCACGGTGGTGAAGGAGATGGGGATTCCTCTTGAAACAGCTGTTTCCTGTGCGGCAGTCAATCCGGCAAGGTGTCTTGGAATAGAAGCTGAATATGGAAGCATTTCCGAGGGGAAGATAGGAGATGTGGTGCTGCTGGATGAAGATTTGAATACAAAGCTTGTAGTAAAGAGGGGAAAGACCTTATAAAAATTTGTTTGCAAGAAATGGAAATTCATGCTACTATTTGCGTAAAAACGATTACGTAATGGTGGTGGAGTTATGGATAGAAAGCTTATTTTTGTGGATATTGATGGAACGCTGACGAGGGGAGGAAGCAATACGCCTCCGGTTTCCGCGCAGAAAGCAGTGAGGGCGGCGCGGAAGAAGGGACATCTGGTATATCTCTGCACCGGGCGCAATTATGGTATGCTGCTGCCTCTTCTGGAGTATGGGTTTGACGGCGTAGTAGGAAGTGCAGGAGGCTATATCAAGTGCCGGGAGCAGGTGATTTATGACTGTCCGATGACCAGAGAGCAGCAGGACAAGGCGCTTAAGGTATTGAGGAAAAACGGAATCTTCTGCACGATAGAAGGCAGGGACGGTTCTTATACCGATGACGGATTCAAACAGATTCTGGCAGAGAGGGCTGAAGCAGAGGGCAGCAGCGAGCTTCTGCGCTGGCAGGAGCAGATTGAGAAGGAACTGAACATCCGGCCGATGCAGGAATATAAGGGGGAACCGATTTATAAGATCGTACTTATGTGTGAGCGTGAGGAGCAGTTTGCCGAGCCGAGGGAAGTGCTTAAGGAGGATTTTCATTTCTGTATTCAGGATACGAATGAACGCGGATTTATCAATGGGGAGCTGATAAATAAAAAATTTGATAAAGGCCGCGGGATTGAACGCGTATGCAGTTTTCTCGGTATGGATGTGAAGGATACGATTGCGTTCGGGGACAGTATGAATGATGTGGAGATGATAAGGACAGCCGGACTTGGCATCTGTATGGAGAATGGGAACGGAGTATTGAAAGAGCTGGCTGATGAAATCTGTCCGGCGGTGACAGAGGACGGCCTCTCGAAAGCATTTGAAAAGCACGGGCTGATTTAGCCGGAGCAAAAAACGACGGAAACAAAATTATCCATTAAAAAGAGAAAAGATGGCTGATGACCACCATCCTTTCTCTGCGCCATGCTATCATGGAACTATGCTCAAACAAGATTATTATAATGACTTTTTTGATCAGAGTTTTTGATTTGGGAAGCAGCTAATCGGTGGTTTCCCGGCGCATTAATATTGGTGTTATATTTTTGTGGATCAGTTCTGTCTGCGGCTGGGGACGCCGTTTTTTTCTTTCATTCATCAGTGTTACCAGAAGCTCCATTGCCTCGTATGCGATTTTGTCAATCTGCTGTCCGACAGTGCTGATGGGAAGAATTGCCTGTCCCGCGGCTGGGGAATCATCAAAACCGATGATACGGTATTCATCCGGGAGGGTGCCGTGTTCCCGGAAGATAATATTTAACATGCTGCCGGCATGTGTGTCATTTGCCAAAAATAATCCTTTCTTCTGATTTGGATATTTATGTTTTACATATTCGTATATTTCCAGCATAGATTTATGGATTTCCTGAGGGGAGTGTCCTAAATCTCTGATGATCAATTCATGGTTTATATTATATTTAACGCAGGTATCCTGAAATCCCTGAATACGCCCGTAAGCGGGAACTGCTTTTGAGACGTTTGAATTGACATGCAGTAAAATGTCACAGTTGTTTTTGTACAGCAGGCTGGTGCCCTGCACGGCACCCATATAATTATCTGAATTTATGCTGTTTACATATTGATCTTCACGTTCTATAGTAACGATAGGGATATCATAGGAGGCCAGTTCCTTGGAATGGATTGTGTGGCTTAAAATGATCATGCCTTCAATCTTGTATGAAAGCAGCTCCTGAATATATCTTCGCTCTGTTTCGGCATTGCTTTTGCTGGCAAAAATCAGGAATTTATAACCAAAATTTTCAAAGGTATTCAATATTTGGTTTAACATTTCGGCATAATAGTGCAGATAAAGGTTTGGCACAATAATGCCGACGAATTCGCTTTTGCCGTTAACAAATGCTTTGGCTAGTTTGTTTTCCTGATAGTTCAGGTCAGTCAGAGCCTGTGCGATAATTTCCTGGTTTTCTATGGTGAGAGAATCAGGATTGTTAAAATACCGGGATATGGTTGTTTTTGAAAAATTAGTATATTTTGCAATATCATCAAAGGTTACTTTCTTTTTATTCATAAATCATACCTCCAAAGCAAGATGTTGTTATAGAAAGTTTTTTTGGGATATATTTAGTATAGCAGTAGAAGCTCAAGAAATCAATCCAAACAATAACTAGTTAAGTAACTGGTTATTGTTTTTGTATAATATTATTGACAGACCTATATGTTTGTGGTAGGATAAGCAATAAGAAGTTACTAGTTACTTAATTAGTAAAGTAACTAGTAATATACGGTGGATATATGGAAGAGTAAACCGGGGGGAGAAAGCATTATGGAAATACAGTATTTAGGTACTGCGGCGGCAGAAGGGTGGCCGGCACTGTTCTGCAGCTGTGAGATCTGCAAAAGAGCAAGGAAAATTGGAGGGAAAGAGCTTCGTACCAGAACACAGGCGATTATAGATGGAAAGCTTCTAGTTGATTTTCCTCCTGATACATATACACATGCATTGAGTTATTCACTACAGCTGGAGCAGATTCAGCATTTGTTAATTACACATTCCCATATGGATCATTTTTTCCCTGTAGAGCTGATCCACAGACATGAACATTTTGGACATCATGCGCCGGGAATGCTCTATGTATATGGTAATGAAGCTGTAGAAAAGACGTTTTATGATGCAGTGTTAATTGACCGGTTTAAGGTACATCCGTTAGATGATGCGGTTAAGTTTGTCAGGCTGGAGCCTTTTGCCGGGTTTATGGCGGATGGATATCATATAATTCCGGTTCCCGCAGACCATGATCCAAGAGAGACCTGTTTTATTTATATTATAGAGAAGGATGGGAAATATCTTTTGTATGGACATGATACGGGACTGAATCTAAGCAGGGAGGCCTGGGACTGTATTTACAGCTATAAATATGACTTGGTATCCATGGATGCTACTATGGGGAAAAAGCAGACAAAGGGATATCATATGGGACTGCCGGACGATATAGCGTTTGTAAAAATGCTGGAAGAGAGGCGGTGTATCCATCAAAATACGGTAAAAGTAATCAATCATTTTTCACATAATGGAGAGATGACGCATGAACAGCTGGAAAAATTTGCAGAAGAGCATGGAATGACTGCAGCCTACGACGGTATGAAGGTATTGTTTTAAAGGAACGGCAGACGGTGGATCGGTTTCTTTAAGGATAATGCTTTAAAATACAAAACAAAATAATGCATAAGGCATGGAAAGAGAGGAAGATATGGATTATAGGAAAGTCGCGGAACAAATCTATGACAAAGTGGGAAAGAAAGAAAATCTGATTTCCGCAGCACATTGTGCAACACGTCTGCGTCTTGTTATTGCGGACAATGACAAATGTGACAGCAAGGCAGTAGAGGATATCGATGGTGTAAAGGGTGTGTTCTTTGCATCGGGACAGCTTCAGATTATCCTTGGCACGGGTACGGTAAATAAAGTATATGACGAATTTCTTCAGGTGTCCGGGCTGTCTGCAGCGACGAAAGCGGAAGTAAAGCAGGCGGCAACAGCTCAGCAGAATATTTTCAAGAGGGCTATTAAGACGCTGGGTGATATCTTTGTGCCGATTATTCCGGCAATCGTGGCCAGCGGTTTCCTGATGGGAATTATGGAAGCACTGAACTTTATGGTAGGGAATGGATTCCTGTCATTGGATACGAAAAGCTCCTTATTTGTATTTGCAAAATTGTTCAGTAATGTTGCTTATACGTTCCTGCCGATTCTGATTGCTACCAGTGCGGCAAAGGCATTTGGCGGCAACCCGTATTTGGGCGCTGTAATCGGTATGCTGATGATCCATCCGGATCTGCAGAACGCATGGACAGTTGCAACAGAGGGCGTTCTGGTAAAACAGAGTGTATGGTTTGGCTTATATGAAATTGATCTGATTGGCTATCAGGGACATGTCATTCCGGTTATTATTGCTGTATGGGTAATGTGCTTTATCGAAAAGAGACTGCACAAGATTGTACCGGAGATGTTTGACTTATTCGTAACACCATTGGTGAGTGTATTTGCTACCGGCTACCTGACCTATTCTGTTATCGGCCCGGTATTCGTTATCATTGAAAATGGAATTATCAGCGGGATCCAGTGGCTGATTGCTCTTCCACTAGGCATTGGAAGTTTTGTTATGGGTGCATTGTATGCGCCGACAGTTGTCGCTGGTGTTCATCATATGTATACGATTATCGATGTGGGGCAGCTTGCACAATATGGTGTTACATACTGGCTCCCGCTGGCATCTGCGGCAAATCTTGCTCAGGGTGCGGCAACACTGGCAGTATCCTTAAAGACAAAGAATACAAAGATAAAATCCATGGCTCTTCCTTCTGCATTCAGTGCATTTATGGGTATCACAGAACCGGCTATTTTCGGTGTAAATATGCGGTTTTTTAAACCGTTTATCTGTGGCTGTGCCGGCGGCGCATGCGGCGCGTTATTTGCATCAATCACACATCTTGGCGCCAGCGGAACCGGCGTAACCGGCCTTTTTGGTGTTCTGCTCTGTTTAAGTATGCCGGTTCAGTATATTTTGATGATGGCAATTTCCATCGGTGTTTCCTTCGTACTGACCTGGATGTTTGGATATAAGGATGAGGAACCGCAGCCGAGGAAGGAAACAGAGAGTGAGCCGGAAGAAGCGGCAGAAACAGCGAAAGAGGAGGCGGCTCCGGCAGAAAAGATTCTATATGCACCAATAAAAGGGAATGTGATTGCAAGAGATGAGATTCCGGATGCGGTATTTGCATCAGGGGCATTGGGAGAAGGCGTAGGAATCGAGCCGGAGCGGGGTGAGGTTATCGCTCCCTGTGACGGTGAGGTTGTAACGGTTACAGAGACAAAGCATGCGGTCGGCCTTATGGGACCGGATGGAATGGAGCTTCTTATCCATGTGGGAATCGATACTGTGAAGATGAACGGCGAGGGCTTTGACGTTCAGGTTTCAGTAGGAGATAAGGTCAGGAAAGGACAGAAGCTTCTGGATTTTGACATGGAGAAAATCAAAGCGGCAGGTTATAGCACTACGACGGCTGTGCTTGTGACAAATAGTGCGGATTATCAAAATTACCGTATCGTAAAGACAGGACCAGTGGAAATCGGGGAGGAAATTATTTCGGCAGAGTAATATCTGGATGCAGGCAAGGGCAGCTGTGAGTTTCATAGCTGCCCCTTGTGTTATGGTATGCGGATTAACTATGGATTTAGGTATATTTTGCCGGCATGGCATATATTGCATCAAAGGAAAGGGATGTGCTATAATGAGCATAGAGTCGGACGCAGTATTTGAAGAGCCTGGAATCAGGCCGCCGGCTAGAATCTTCTTGGAGAATATTGCGAACAGGAATACGGCTGTCAAAGGTATTATGATGGGATACCGTCTTGTAGAGAAGGAATCTACAGGCGGATTGTATGATAGAAAAGGATAATAAATCAGTTGTGAGGGAAAAGGATATGGCAAAGAAAAAAGCAAAGAAGGCGAAGGTAAAGCAGAATGGAGTTAAATCGAATACAGTGAAGAAGGAGGCTGTCCGGCAGGCAGAAGTGAAGAATGACAGCATGTTCCAGAAGCGCATGGAACGTCATCATGACGAACTCCGCTGGCTCTATATGGAGCTTTACGGCAATGACAGTATGTTTATGGAGCTGTGTGAGCAGATGGGCTGCTATTATGAGAACCGCAGCCAGAGCTTAAAGAGTCTGGATGAGAGGAGGGAGCAGAATCCGGAGTGGTTTAGGCAGAAGGATATGCTGGGCATGATGCTGTACATAGATAACTTTGCAGGGAATCTGAAGGGAGTAAGGGAGAAGCTTTCTTATCTGGAGGACTGTAATGTGAACTGTATTCATCTGATGCCGTTTCTGGATACACCGGAGGGCCGGTCCGACGGGGGCTATGCGGTAGCTGATTTCAGGAAGGTAAGGCCGGATCTTGGAACAATGGAGGATCTGGCGGAGCTTGCAGCGGAATGCCATAACAAGGGAATGAACCTGTGCATGGATTTTGTAATGAACCATACTTCCGAGGATCATGAGTGGGCAGTGAAGGCAAGACAGGGGGACGGCGAGTATATGAGCCGGTATTTCTTCTATGACAGCTTTGATATTCCGGCTCAGTTCGAGGCGACGGTGCCGCAGGTATTTCCGACTACAGCGCCGGGGAATTTTACGTGGCTGCCGGAGATCGGGCACCATGTTATGACCAGTTTCTATCCCTACCAGTGGGATTTGAATTACGCAAATCCCCGGGTATTTAATGAGATGATGTATAATTTCCTGTATCTTGCCAATCAGGGAATGGATATCATCCGGATTGACGCGGTTCCTTATATCTGGAAGGAGCTGGGAACTCAGTGCAGGAATCTTCCGCAGGTACATACGATTGTGCGCATGATGCGTATGATCAGCGAGATCGTATGTCCGGGCGTGGTACTTTTAGGCGAAGTGGTGATGGAGCCGGAGAAGGTGGCGCCTTATTTTGGAACGGTGGAGAAGCCGGAGTGCCACATGCTTTACAACGTAACCACCATGGCGTCAACCTGGCACACAGTGGCGACGAGGGATGTAAGGCTTCTGAAAAATCAGATGAATATTGTAAACAGCCTGCCAAAGGAATATACTTTCTTAAATTATCTCCGCTGCCATGATGATATCGGCTGGGGGCTGGATTATAATCTGTTGAAATACTGGGGAATGGAAGAGGTTCCCCATAAGAGATATCTGAATGATTATTTTACCGGAAAAGCAGAGGGAAGCGTCAGCCGGGGCGAGTTGTATAATGAGGACCTGGTGCTCGGGGATGCAAGGTTCTGTGCAACGACAGCCTCTATGTGCGGAATTGAGAGCGCAGGCTTTGAGGGAAATGAGGAGAAGATGGAACATGCTATCCGGACAGATGTGATGCTTCACGCATATATGCTGATGCAGACGGGAATCCCGATGCTGTACAGCGGCGACGAGGTAGGTCAGGTTAACGATTATACCTATAAAGAGCATCCGGTAAAATGGGAGGATTCCCGGTATATCCACCGGGGTGCATTCAAGTGGGAGCTGGCGGACAGCAGGGCTGATAAGAACAGTGTTTCGGGTAAGATTTTCCAGAGCCTGGATCAGCTGGAGAAAATACGCAGGCAGGAGAAGGTATTTGACAGTGATTCTGATGTGTGGATTATTGATATACCGGATATATCCATACTGTGTATTGCCAGAGATAAAGAGGATGAGCGCATGGTGGGAGTCTTTAACTTTGGCGATTGGGAGAAGGAAATTGATGTGCCGGAGGCTGGAGAGTTCTACAGCTTGATAGATGGACAGAAGGCAGATATTCACCGGGTGAAGCTGCCGGGACATGGATTTGCGTGGCTGAAACGGGCGTAACCCATATGAAGTGAGAATCCGGACGAAGGGTGAAATGCCGATGAAAAGGATAAGCCGGCAGAAGGAGACAGCATGGGATTTTTGAAGAAAGAGAAAACAAGGATGGTTTTCTGTTGTAACAAATCTATGGAAGAGATTTTAAAGTGTCTGGAGAAACCTAGGTTTGAAGATAATCTGAGCTACACATTTTTTGAGGAAAACGGCGCTTATTGCTTCTCTGTTACAAAACTTCCCTACCAGCTTGGCAAGAGGAGGCCGGTGCCTTACCGCCTGTGGTTTGAACAGGGAGGGGACGGACTGTATCTGCTGATTGAAGAAAAGGAAGCGGTCAGCGTGATGACAGCTTCCGCTCAGGAACCGGAGATATATCGTTTCTTTATTGAGAAATGTGACTGCGAGCCTGCCGGAAGGGAAGAGTAAGAAAGCCTGTCTGCCGTGCCGGTAAAGGCGCATTGGATGGAGAAGACACGAAGGATGGTGAGGCACATGGAGACAGGAAAAAGACATGATCTGGCATGGTTTTACTGTGGGGCCGTACTATTTGCGGCCTCCTTTTTGCTTCTGTTCCTTGCAAGAAGGGCGGCAGGGATGGCACAGTGGTATGCCGTATATATGTATCCTGTTATTGTGGGGACGACAGGGAGGATCTTTGGGCTGTTTCCCATGTCAGTTGTAGAAGTGCTGCTGTATGTGACGATATGTCTGGTTCCCGCATCTATGGTCAGGCTTCTTGTCCGTCTGATACTGCGGAAGGCCGGAAAAGCGGAGGCGGTACATTATTTTTCGGGAATCTGGCTTACAGCGTCGGTGCTGTTTCTTCTATATACCTTGAACTGCGGAATTAATTATCAGAGGAAGTCTTTCTCAGAGCAGGAAGGTATTGTGACGGAAGCATATTCTGTGGAAGAGCTTCAGAGAGTCTGCGAGATTCTCACACAGGATGTGAATACATATGCAGAGCAGGTGGAACGGGACGGAGACGGCCTGATGGTACTGGATGGCTTAGAGCGGGAACTGGCAGTGGAGGCGATGCACAGTCTGGGTGAGAGCTATGAGGGAATGGCGGGCTTTTATCCAGAGCCGAAGGCGCTTGCAGGCTCCTGGCTGTTATCTGTGCAGAATCTGTCCGGGATTTATGCGCCGTTTACAGTGGAAGCCAACTATAACAATGATATGACGGATTATAATATCCCATTTACTGCCTGTCATGAGCTGTCCCATTTGAGAGGCTTTATGCAGGAGGAGGAGGCGAACTTTATCGCTTATCTGGCATGTATGGAGTCGGATGTGCCGGAATTTCGTTACAGCGGAAGCATGCTTGGATGGATCCACTGTACCAACGCGCTGCGCAGGGAGGATATCGCTGCGTGGAAGGAGGTGCGCGGGCAGCTTTCTGAAAAGGTGCTGGCGGATCTACAGGCAAACAGTGAATTCTGGTCATCCTATGAGGGAAAAGTATCGGAAGTATCGGAGCAGATCAACGATCATTACCTTAAGGCAAACGGTCAGTCTGACGGGGTGAAAAGCTATGGACGGATGGTGGATCTTTTGGCGGCATATTTAAAAGAAAGATGAAAAGAAAGATAGAAAAAATACTTGCAAAAGCCATTGGGTTATGATAGTATGATTATCGCACGTGAGAATTCAGATTATGGGTTCTCGCGTAAAATATGTGATACGGCTCCATGGTCAAGCGGTTAAGACATCGCCCTTTCACGGCGGTAACCCGGGTTCGATTCCCGGTGGAGTCATAAGGCGCCATAGCCAAGTGGTAAGGCAAAGGTCTGCAACACCTCTATCACCAGTTCAAATCTGGTTGGCGCCTTTTAAAAAGCCCGGTAATTCACAATGTCATTAAAAATTAAGGAATCTTTTCATTTAAATTGTAAAAGGTTCCTTTTTCTTTGTGGTTTAGCAGGAATGGAAATCCATCATCTATAAAAAGAAAACGAAAATTCCTTTGCTTTAATGGATAGACATCCGGCTGGACAGGAGCTGCATGTACAGAGTATGTATCAATTACAAAGAGGTGGATGATTTATAATTAAAACATTGCGAGCTACATTTATAGAAAGGGACTGGAAACGGTGCTGTCCGCCAGTCCCTTAGATATGTTAGCTTCCGCCGAAAACGCTGGATATACTTTTGGCTGTAGAAATGACTAATGGGGCAAGTTCTTGGATACGTGCATCTGACATGC
Organism: uncultured Dorea sp.; assembly: GCA_910584265.1. Taxonomy (GTDB): domain Bacteria; phylum Bacillota; class Clostridia; order Lachnospirales; family Lachnospiraceae; genus Claveliimonas. The sequence continues at coordinate 50,593 of CAJTZE010000016.1, forward strand.
GGTAAGTAGTAGCCGCAAGACTAATAGCCGCAATCGCCTTGCCAGAAAAATCAGTGATTGCAGCCGCAACACATCGGATTCCGGGTTCGTGCTCCTCGTTATCAATGGCATAACCTTGCTGACGTATTATCTTTATTTCTGCTTGCATTGCGGCCAGCGAAGTGAGTGTGCTTGGAGTATAGGGAATAATTTCGCTGCTATGCCAGATCCTAATGATTTCTTCATCACTGCATGCCGCCATAATGCTTTTTCCGACACCGGTACAATACATATAATTTCGCATGCCAATCGCTGAAGACATGATAGAAAAATTATGTGGTGCCTGCTTGTACAAATAAACGACCCATTGATCGTCTGGAACGACGAGGTGCGTGACTTCGTTTGTCAAGGAAGTCAATTTTTCGAGATAAGGCCGGGAAACAGAGAGTAAGTCGAACCCGTCTAAAGCCCTGCTGCCTATTTCAAAAAGCCGAATTGTTAATTTGTATTTTCCAGTTATCGGATCTTTAGTAATGTAATTCATCTTTCCAAGTGTAGAAAGAAGTCGAAATACTGTACTTTTATGTAAAGAAACGATTTCGGATAAATCACCGAGAGAGATTCCTTTCGGATATTCTGAAAGTGCTTCTAAAATTGAAAAAACCCTTTCTACAGATTGAACAGTTGAATTATCCATAAATTACCTACCTTGTGCATAATATAATTTAGTATATACTATATTTTGGTAATTAGCAAGGGTTCAATCTCTTGCCATAAGCGGTCAATCTCATGTAAAGACGAGGCGGAAAAAGTTGTTGATTTGTTGCGCATGAGTGTATTTTTAAATATTCCACGACGTACCATGATTTCTTTTGCAAATGCCGTGCCATAAAGTAGTTCTGCTTGTAGTGCAGGAAGAATCTGATGATGGAGCTGCCTGGCTTCCTGCTCTTTTCCATCGTAAAATAGATTCCAGACTTTTTGTGAAACATCACATAATTCGCATGCCTGTATGGTGGCAGTTGCACCATTGGCAAAATCCAAAGGAGTATATGCTCCGCCAAATCCACTCATGATTCCTTCCAAATTGGAGGTTTTACGTTGATTTAATTCATCGATAGAAAGGGGGCCTGGTGAAACTTCCTGTTTAACCCATCTAATATTAGGCACGGATGCACATAATTCTAGAATCTCATCCACAGAGAGAGAGACCCCTGGAAGACTGATGTTTTGAATCATTACAGGAAGTCCTGTATTAGAGGCAAGGGCTTTGAAATATTCAATCACACCGGTTTTGTTACTGTCGCCGCACCAAGGTGCCATGGAAATAATAGCGTCAGCGCCTATCTTTTCTGCATATTGGGCATAAGATATGGCAGTGTAAATATTTGTAGCAGCGGCATTAGCAATGATTGGAATTCGCCCGTTGGAAATTTCAACAGGAATTCGGATCATAAGGCGACGCTCATCTTCGCTAAGTGACATGAATTCGGAAACCATGACGGGCGTACATATATTCCCTACATGAGATTTGCAAATAAACTCAAGTTCTTTTTCTAAAATTGGAATATCAATTCGGTAATCTTCGGTAAATGGTGTCATAGGGATGGCTCCGCTTCCGCGGGCATCTTTTAATGATTTAATCATACTTTTTTTCCTCCGTATTTCATATTTAAAAATGATTAACAATATTGTGTCTTGGAATTCTGTTGTTAAGTATATCTAGTACATTTTCTTTTACGATTTTTCCAATGCGGCGGACAGCTTCGTATGTGCAGGCGGCCATATGTGGAGTTGTGATAAGTTGTTGGTTGCTGTAATTGGAAAAAGGATTATCCATATTTGGGGAGTTGTATGGTTCGTTCTCGAATACGTCAAGAGCAGCTCCTCTGAGCAAATTCTCGTTAAGCGCTCTGAGTAGGTCGTTTTCCAGAATGATTCCGCCTCTGGCTGCGTTTGCGAGAAAGGCAGATGGTTTCATTTTTTTTATGAGCGTGTAGTCTATGCAGGATACGGTGTTTCCTGTTAAAGGGGCATGTATACTAATAAAATCCGACTGCGAAAAAACATTTTCCAAGGTTGTGTATTCAACCCCATATTTTTCCTGATATTCAGAATTGGGAAATGGGTCATAGGCTAAAATGTTCATTTGAAAGCCAAGACGAGCTATGCGTGCAACTTCCCCGCCAATTGCTCCCATACCGACGATTCCATATGTTTTATGAAAGAGTTCTGTTCCCATATAAGAAATCCAAATGTTCTGCTTTACCTGTGTAGAAGAATCGAGAAATCCTCGGGCTAAATTTAACATGGATGCGATTGTCAGCTCGGCTACAGCGGTGGCATTGCCGCCTCGGGCATTAGTAACATAGATGCGGCGTGCTGATGCGGCGGATATATCAATATTATTATATCCAGAGCCGAATACGGCTATTAATTTGAGACTGGGAGCAAGATCCATGAGCCTTGCGGTAATGGGCATGCCGCATACGATACAGATATCGCAATTTGAGAATTTTGTTTCTATTTCTTTCTGTGTTATGTTTGCGTGTTCAGGCAGAAATTCCAGTGTTACATCCAGATGCTTGAGGAATTCAAGGAAATCTGGATCGGAATGTACGTAAACATCTGCGTGTTGTAGAAATATTTTTTTCTTATGCATTGATTACCTCCTGTTTCATAATGTGAAATATATTTTTGATATATGATATAGTAACACAATTTTATTTGTAAATCAATGAAATGATAAAAATATGTATATTTCAGTAAAAATGTATATTTAAGGTTGACAATTAAAAGTAAAAATGGTATAAAGTATCTATACCGTATTATGAATATGAGTTTCATAATATGAAATGGAAGGAGGAAAATACAATGAAGAAAAGATGGATATCTGTAGTTATGGGATTACTAATGGTTTGCTGCACGACAGCCTGCCAATCTGGCGAGAGTAAACAGTCGGATGAAACGACTGTGAAAGAGCAGGGTGCAGAGGGAGACGATTCTTTTGCAGATTTGAGTCCGGTTACCGTCAAGATGGTCTGTACATCTTTGGAAGGGGAAGAACCAACGCCGGAAATGCAACGGATTGCAGAGGAAATCGAGGATAAAAGTGGAGGTAAAATTACATTTGATATTACAATAGGAGGATCAACACTTTTTGGAGAAAGTGAAATGTATGATATGCTTCGAAGCGGTTCTATTGATATGTGTAATGTGGCTCCGACTCAATTTTCGGATATTGCTCCGGAGATGAGTGTATGTTGTTGGCCATATGTATTTGAAAGTGCTGATAACATTAATGATTTTTGGACAGGAGAGAGTTCGCAATATCTGAAAGATATGGTAAAGGATAAGTCGGGCATAGAGATTCTTACTACTGGTTTTACAGGAGTAAGAAATGTTACCACACAAGGAATTGAAGTTCGATGCCCGGATGATTTGGATGGCGTGAAGATTCGGTGTATGGACAGCAAGATATATGTGGACGGAACGAACGCAATGGGGGCAACTGCGGTTCCGATTGCATGGAGTGAGTTATATTTTGCGCTTCAGACTGGGGTTGTTCAGGGACAGGAAAATGCAAATACAGTTATGGAAGCAGGAAGTTTGTATGAGGTTCAGGATACATTAAGCCTTACTGAACACTTGTATTCTATGAGTACATTTGCGGCAAATGGAGATTTCTGGGATGCGCTTCCAGGAGAATTTCAGGATTTAATTCGAGCAACATTCGTTGAGCATTTTAAAGCATTTCCTGAGAAACTTCAAGAAGAAAACGATAAACTTCTTGAAAAGTTTAAAAGTGAGTATGACATGAAGATTGTGGAAGATGTGGATAAGCAGGCATTTATAGATGCATGCGGTGAGGAATTTATGAAAGAATTCGGAGATGATGAAGCTTATGTAAAAATGTATGATGCCATAAAGGAATGCGCCAAATAAGACTTTATACAAAGGGGAAAGTCATGTACTGACGAGGAGGGGTAAACAATGAGACGAATGTTCTCCTATTTAAATAAAAATATCGAATTAATTTGTATGATGTTTTTTTGCGGAATTCTCTGCGTTTCCGTATTTTTACAAATTGTTACCAGAGTTATGGTTGCTTCTTTTTCATGGACGGAAGAGATGGCACGATTTTCATTTGTGTGGTTTTCTTTCTTCTGCATCAGCTATTGCATCAGAGAACGGGGACACATTGCCTTTGATTTGCTTATAACCCATGTGGGAGAAAAGTACAAGCATATATTTCATTTGCTTATACAGCTTGTAATGATAGTGGCATTTATTTATTTGTTCTATATAACGGTTCGCTTTATACCGTTTGGTCATGCAAAACGAGCGCCCGCGATGGATGTGTCGATGACTGTATTAAATGTTAGTGCTCCGATTGGGATGGGGTTATGCTGCGTTCGCTCTCTACAGGGGTTTGTTTCTGAGGTGAGAAAGAAAAGGGGGGAGAAGTAAATGGGTCTTTCTATAATGGCAGCTATTATAATAGTGACAACATTGGTTGGATTTCCGCTGTTTTTTAGTTTTTTGCTGGGATGCATATCGTTTTTTTTGCTGACTCCGGGATTAGATATTATGATGCTTCCGACGAAGATGATTAGTGCAATGAACTCATTTCCGTTTCTTGCAATTCCGTTTTTTATTCTTGCAGGTCAGATTATGAACCGCGGAGGGATAACTAGGCGTATATTTAAATTTGCTGATACTTTGGTCGGTCGGTTTAGAGGTGGCCTGGGGTATGTTAATATTTTGGCAAGTTTTATATTCTCGGGTATGTCAGGGTCTGCGCTTGCAGATATTGGAGGACTAGGCGTTATTGAGATTGATGCGATGAAAAAAGCGGGTTATGATGAAGAATTTTCGATTGGTCTTACAGCGGCATCATCTACAATCGGTCCAATCGTTCCTCCGAGCTTGCCGTTTGTATCATATGCATTGTTTGCCAATGTATCTTTAGGAACATTGTTTTTGGCAGGTTTTACCCCAGGTATTATTATGGTTATTGTTCTGAGTGTTATGAATTATTATTTTGCAAAGAAAAGAAATTATCCAGTGGGAGACAAATATAAAATAAAAGAGATAGCGAGAGCCTTTTTTGACAGCTTTTGGGCCTTGCTTTCTCCGGTTATCTTGATTTGCAGTATTTGGTTTGGATGGGTTACTCCAACAGAGGCGGCATTTATATGTGTGGTTTACAGTTTCTTTGTTGGCATATATATTTATAAAGATATAAAAGTCCGGGAAATTCCACAAATTATGATAGATGGATTTAAGGCAATGGCGCCCTGCCTCTCGATTGTTCTTGTTACGGTTGTTATGGGATTCGTTTTTAACTATGTTGGTTTGAACAAAATTATATATAGCTTTGTGTCTGGGATTACTACAAATAAATTTATATTCCTGCTGTTGATTAATATTTTTCTGCTTATTATAGGAATGATATTAGATCCTAGTGCTTCCATGGTGGTTTTGGTTCCGATTTTGGCGCCAGTGGCACAAATGTATGGAATAAATCTTGTTCATTTTGGCGTGATCATCTGTCTGAATCTGATGATTGGATTGCTTACGCCCCCAGTAGGTATGTCGCTATATCTGCTTGTTACGACGACAGAGCGTTCCTTTAAATATATCGTACGTTCAATCGTTCCCTGGCTATTGCCGCTTTTTGCTTCGCTTATTATCGTGACATATATGGAAGGTCTGGTGATGTTTGTTCCGAATCTTCTGGGTATGTAGAGGGGAGAAGATTCATGCCAGAAATAGTAACATTAGGAGAAACAATGTTTTGTATTACACCTAAAACGTCAGGGATGCTTCGATATATGAAAGAATATGAAGCACATATTGCTGGCGCAGAGAGCAACTTTGCAATTGGTGTCAGTAAAATGGGGCATTCAGCAGGGTGGATTAGTCGTCTGGGGGCAGATGAGATTGGTAATTTTATTTTAAATTCTATTCGAGCTGAAGGAGTAGATACCTCACAGGTGGAGTTTGATGAAGATTATCGTACAGGGCTGATGGTGAAACAGAGCAAAACGAATGGTGAAACCAGTGTGTTTTACTATAGAGATGGTTCTGCCGCCAGCCATTTGGAATATCTTCGGTTGAACAGAGAATATTTAGACAGGACCAGACTGGTTCATCTAACAGGTGTTACGCCGGTGTTGAATCAAGAGTGTGAAGGGAAAATATGGGATTTATTTAGTATCGCAGAAGACAAGAAGATTCTGGTTAGTTTTGATCCTAATATCCGATTAAAATTATGGAAAGGGCAGGATTATTCAGATATGCTGCGGAGAATGATGGGTAAAGCTTCCATAGTATGCCTTGGAGAAGAAGAAGCTGAAATTTTGTTGGGAACAAAAGATGCAAAAGAAGTGTTTGGACAATTATTTTCTCATACTAATGTACAATATGCGGCGTTAAAACAGGGGAGGAAGGGGGCATATATAAGTAATGGAAGTCAAATGTTAAAGATTCCCCCGTTTTCGTGTTGCTGTGTTGACCCGATTGGAGCGGGAGATGCATTTGATGCGGCTTTAGTATGTGGTATTCTCGAAAATAAACCATTGGAAGTCTGTGGGAGGATGGCGGCAATTGCAGGCGCTATGACAACAGAAAGCTATGGTGATACGGAAGGAGTTCCTTCGAGAAGAATGATGGAAGAAATTTTAAAAAATGAAAGGATTGTTTATAGATAAGGAGATATTTTGCATGGAAGCATTATTTAGAGAACATAAAATATGTGCTATTTTCAGAGGAATACCAAAGAATATTTTTCTCCCATATGCAAAGGCTTTATATGATGGAGGCATACGCCTTTTTGAGGTTTCGATGACGGATCCGGACGCGGAAAAAGAGATTACATGGCTTAAAGAAGAATTGCAGAAGGATGCAGTGATAGGCGCAGGTACTATTATTGACCGAGAGGCTTTTTTTAGGGCGGAAAGCGTGCAGGCAGCTTTTTATTTGTCGCCGTCGGCGGATACAGAGATATTGGAATTATGTCAGAAAAAAGAACGGAAGCTTATACCTGGTGTACTTACTCCGTCGGACATTTCAAAATGCATTCATTTTGGATTTTATGTGTTAAAGCTGTTTCCGGTGAGTGAAGTGACTGACGGTTATGTGCATCAATTAAAAGGCCCTTTTCCAGAGGTTGAATTTATTGCTGTGGGCGGGGTTAGATTAGCAAATATAAAGAATAAAATAAATGCAGGCTATATTGGCGTTGGGATAGGAAACGGAATGATTCGGGAGAATCTTATAAAGGAAAAGCAATGGGGGATGGTTACTGAGAGTGTAAAAGAAGCATTGTGTCTATTTAAGTAAAAGGTGTTAGTCAGCATTTATGTTGGTATGCATATTTCCGGCAATTATGAACACTGAAATATCAGAGATAATGAAAAAAAGTCTGTAAATAAGATTCTTCTATGATAATGATGGGTGAAAGGTCTGAAAACAGAGCCTTTCGCCCTTGCTCTATATAGCAGTTAATAAAGAGCATGCCAAAAACAGGCGGTTTTTCCAAACATTTGCGTATGACGGAACCCATGGTTTTCTTTCGCGGTTCCAAAGATTCGTTCTATGGTTTCTTTTCTAAGTGAGTATAAATCCTTCATCCCCGGTGTCTGACGGATATCTTCACACATCTCCATGTAGGGTTCTCTGGGGCGCTTGTATGGTATAAACGGTTTAATCCCATCATCGATCAGGAGCTTTGCAATACCGGGAGTCTTATATCCCGCATCCGCTATTCTGGATACATTTTCCTGTTAAAGACTTTATCACGATCCAGTGATGCTTCAAGACATAATAATCCATTTGACCGGATGCTGATAGCGCAGGCTAAATATGAGTTTATTATAGCACTTCATCCAGAAGTCACAAACAAGGTCTTGTGAGTCGTTGAAAAGAAATTAAGAAGCAGGTATAATTAACATGATATAAAATTAAGAAATGAGAGTGTATTATGATTGAACATATCGCTTTAAGGCTGACTGATTTACAGCAATTTCTTCTTTTGCACTGGAAACGGATGTTTTTTCAGATGTAAAATGAAAACAGGATTTTAAATATGGAATAGGGAAAATAAATAATGGCAGTAGTAAGTGGCGTATGGACAATGCACGGTATGGAGCGGGATTCATATCTAAGGAATGATTTCCATATTTTGCAAACTACTGGCGGAACGGCTATGATTTTGATGCCAGATGGGAAGATGGGCTTGCCCTAAAGTAAAGGTGGTATATAATTTGATTAACAGAGAAGACATGTTGGAATTAACGAGGAGGATGACACCTGCCCGGACATCCATTACGAGGGCTGCAGGATGTTATGTAGATGGGGACAGGGAATATGACGGGAGCTTTAATACGAATTTCCTAAACCTGTCAGGAGCAGAGAAGACAAAGAATCTGAAGCTTGCAAAGGCAGTGCCGTTTTCTGATACGAATAAGAATCTGAAGAAATATGAATTCCTGCCTGAGTCACAGAAACCGGGAAGCATGTGGCAGTTACTTATGGCGATGAAAGAGTGCGGGTTGAAGAATGACGCATTGATGGATACCTTTTATGAGGTTGTTATGGAACGCTATCAGGCAGATTCAGAATATGCCATCCTGGTATTTCATGATCGTTATGATATCCCTGCAAAGGCATTGGATAAAGAGAGGTTGTGGGAATCCGAGGAAGTTTATGAATATTTGATTTGTGTAATCTGTCCGCTTGCGGAGGAATATGAGCCGGGAGAACCGGAATGCGGATTCCTGTTTCCGGCATTTACAGACCGAAGCGGTGATCTGAATCATGTGAATGTATTCCAGAAGAATCTGTGCAGGCCTCATATGGAATTGGTGGAGAGGATTCTATGGGTTCATTAGAGTGAGAAATGGTATACGGATGAGAATATTGACTGTATGCTGATAGATGCTGGAAAAATGAAAGACATTCTTTTACGATTCCTCTAATCCGTTATTAACCATATACTTTTGATATGCTTAATTATAACATGGAGTAAATCTTATAAAAAGGAAAATTTCGGTCTATCTGGAAGGGAGCATATCCGTATGAAAAACAGCCCTGCCAAAGTTACGGCCAAATAAGATTCCCGCCAATAAAAGGGAGGCTCCCAGACCTGAATAAAATACAGCAATGAAGCGCTCAGGGGCTAACCCGGATGTCCGGATACCAATTCCGCCTGCCATCATAAAGAACATAATGGCAAAGGATTTCCCGTCGAAGAATTTAAGAAAAAACTGCTTGTCTTCTGTATAATTTCTAATCCGTTCCGAGTGTTTCTTTACTAACTTTCCAAAAATAAATTTTTGAAAAACAGCAAAAACAACTCCTGACGTTAGTAGATTCCATGTTGTTACGTAGGACTGATATGCCAGATAACCGATTCGGAAAATATTAAAACCTACTGCACACCATACCAAACAGGCAATAAGTAATAAAGTGTTTCGTTTGACTTTCATAGACTTGCTCCTTTCTGAACGATGTTCACTATGTTGTATAAAAAATCCACATACCTATGGGGAGATGTGGATTTTTTAATAAATCGTCCGATGAATAATCTCCAAAATAACCGAAGGGTCATAATCCTGCCGGAGTATCGAGGATAATATTAATGAGAACAGGATATTAGAAAATTTCTCTATTGTAAACTGCTCGTTAAAGGCATTGGGACGAACTTTTGTGTCATGTTTTAATACAGCTTCCAAGCGGTTTACAATATGCTCCCATGTGTGATACATGAGCTGTTTCCCGTCAGATTTTTTCTCTCCGAAGCCAAACGAGTGAAGTGTAAAAAATCCTGGATATTTCTCGCAGCCATATTCCATTCGTTCGTATATCCAGGTAATGCAGGATTGTGTATCATCAAATTCCATTGATTCCTGCGGTAGATGAAAAATGTCATACCATACGCTTTCTACTGTGGCACTGACCAGCTCGGCTTTTGAACCGAAATAATTGTAAATACACCCTACCGATACACCGCAGGCCCTAGCTACGGATCTGATGTTCACTGCGGGCCATCCTTGCTGCCGGATTAACTCACGGCTGTTTTTTAAGATTTCATCTTTTGACGTTATTATAATATTCATAGTATCACCTCAAAATGAACAATGTTCATTATAGTGATTTGTAATAGGATTGTCAAGTGCTTTTTGGGAAATAGTGCGGCGGTTGTAGTTTCTCCAGTAATTAAAAGGGAGAACTGCGGCGCCGATGGATAAACGATAGAATATAGAATTTATCCATCGCTTCCGGAATTTTTATAATAGAAAAATCCATTTGGGTTCTTTATAATAAGGTGTAGTATAAGAGAGAGTATCATATAAATGGAGGTAAAAGACGTGATATTGAAGAATAAATATCCTGTATGTGAATTTGATACCGGTAAAAATCCGATTATTCAGGCAACGAATTTTTTGGCTAAAAGTCTTCCTGAAAAATGTGTGGTTACTTTTTTCAGGAAGGAACTGGAACAGTTTGTTTCGGAAAACAATCTTCCTGTCATTGGCTATCTTAATTCAGAAGTGCTTGATATACCGATTTATGAATATGGATATGGTACAGATAAGCTTTGTATTACAATGGCATTTTGTGGTGCGCCGGGTGCAGCTGTAACGATTGAAGAACTTCATGCTATGGGATGTGAGAAATTCATAATCTGCGGGGGCGCAGGGGCATTGACAAAGGACAGTAAAGTGGGAGAGATCATTATCCCTGTTTCTGCGGTTAGAGATGAGGGGACATCCTATCATTATTTGGAGCCATCCCGTGAAGTGGAATGCCATAAAGAAACGGTTAAGACTGTTGTTTCGTGTTTAGAGCAAATGGGGATTCCATTTACAACCGGGAAAACATGGACAAGCGACGCTATATACAGAGAAACTCCTGATATGGTTGAATTAAGGCGAAACGAGGGATGTATAACTGTGGAAATGGAAGCGGCAGCCTTTTTTGCGGTGTCCCAGTATTACAATATTCCGCTTGCCCAGTTATTATATGCCGGTGATGATGTAAGCGGTGAGGAGTGGGATTCCAGAAATTGGAATACGCAAAAGAATATCCGATATGATTTAATTATCTCTGCAATCGAAATTGTAAAGAAATTGTAACGGGTTATCGAGCCGCGCTCCCAACTAAATACCACCAGTACAAAACCGCTGTTACATGGAAACATATACCATGCAACAGCGGTTTTCTTATTTCCGTTTCTTTCTCTGGCCGACATAGCTTTAAAAAAATTTCGATTTTTCAAGGATATGTACAAGCTGCCGGAACTCCACATCAGACAGCTTGTTATAATTGATACCCAGTCGCTTGCAGTAAAGCGCAACCATTTCATCATTCAAATGCAATTCGGTTAAAGGCGTGTTGACCTGCTCCCTGTTTTCTGCCCGGCATAACAGATAATCAATGGACACCCCATAAAAATCTGCCAGCGTGATAAGGTTGCCATGATTGATTTCTTTATTGTCCTTGGATTCATAGCTGGCAAGGGCAGATTTTGAAATCTTTGTCAGTTGTGCCAGTTCTTCCAGATTCAGCCCTTTGTCCTTGCGCAGTTCCCAAAGGCGTTCCTGTATGGTAGTCGCTCCTTTCATGGGCGCACGCTCCTTTCTGGCGGCTGCTTCCCTGCCGCTTAACTGGATTATACCATACTTTCCACAATCGTGGAAATTTCCGATATTTGCCCTTAATTCCTTTTTTGTGGACATACGGCACAAGGCTCAAAAATGTTCTATGATACAGGTAGTTCATCGATGGATTATTCCAATCGAATGACCGGCCTGTATGGGATATGCTCCCCGGCGATGTAGCGCAACGACTTCCGGCAGGGAAACGGAGGAACCCTGACCGGAACGAGCGTACCAAGCGGAGCGAAACGCCGCCAAAGACGGGGGTAGGAACGACAGCAGAGGGAACCGGCAAAAATGAACACCGAAACGCTACACAAAAAACACTGTCCGCTCATTCCGGCTGTTACTGCTAAATCGGGCGGTTTTTCTATGAAGTCCAGCTAAGAAATGTCAATAGGTAAAGTGAAAAATGTTAAAAAAGTTTT
>CAJTZE010000017.1 GCA_910584265.1 uncultured Dorea sp.
GTACCTGCCACCGCTCTGCAGTATTGGTGCAGAGAGCGATTGAAGAAGCTGGAATACCTACAATTATTATTGCAGCTCTTCCACCGGTTGTTCGTCAGACCGGTACCCCTCGTGCGGTAGCTCCGCTGGTACCTATGGGTGCTAATGCAGGTGCTCCGAACAATCCGGAACAGCAGACACAGATCGTTAAGGCAACTCTGGAGCAGTTAGTAGAGATTCAGACGCCTGGTAAGATTGTTCCGCTGCCATTTGAGTATATTGCAAAGGTATAATCAAAGCCGTTGCAGATATCAAAATGTGCTTGATTCGTTTAAGGGCAGATGTTTTTTGGCATCTGCCCTTTTTAAAAAAGTGGATGAGATTAAAAGAGAATATAACGAGATGTTGGAAAAGCATCCGATTCATAGTATAATAGAGGTATAGATATGGTCTGAGAGCGCAGACATAATTTGAGATGTATTAGGAGGTGACTGAAGTTGGCTGATGAAGTAAAAGACTTAAGAAAACTTGTGATCAAAGCGTTTCATATAACGGAAGTAGAGTGGGGAGAACATAATGATATCACAGTTGATGGACATATGACAGTCAGCAAGGAGATGATCGACGGTCTTACTGCGGATGCAGAATATCTGGAGAAGATTGATATTCAGATTATAAAACCGGGTGACCATGACAGATGGACGAATACGATTATGGATATCATTCCGATTTCTACGAAAGTGCTCGGAAAGATCGGGGATGGCATTACGCACACTATTACCGGCGTATATGTGATGCTTACGGGCGTGGATGTGAATGGCAAGCAGTGCCATGAATTTGGCTCTTCTGAGGGGAATTTGAAAGAACAGCTGTATTTGAACCGAGCGGGGACCCCAGGGGAGGATGATTATATTATATCCTTTGATGTGACGCTTGCGGCAGGTATGGGACAGGAAAGGCCGGGACCGACCGAGGCGCATGAGGCTTGTGATAAGTTTATACAGAGCTTTCGTGATAAGCTGAAGAAGTTTAAGGGTGAGAAGTGTACGGAACGTCATGAGTATCATGATATTGTACGGCCGGGAAAGAAGCGTGTTCTGATTATCAAGCAGGTTGCCGGACAGGGCGCAATGTATGATACTCATTTCTTTGCAGATGAGCCTTCGGGAGTAGAAGGAGGGCGTTCTATCATTGATATGGGCAATATGCCGATCATGGTAACGCCGAATGAATACAGAGACGGAATTATCCGCTCGATGCAGTAAAGGAGGCGAAAGGATATGGGAATAGGACCATCGACAAAGGAAACATCGTTACATCATTTCAGAGACCCTTTGCTGGAGGTTGTTGCGGAAGATACAGATTTGGATCTTATGGGAATTCTTCTTGTGGGAACGCCGGATGGTAATAAAGAGAAAATGCTGGTGGGAACCAGAGCGGCGGTATGGGCAGAGGCTATGCGGGCAGACGGCGTAATTATTTCATCTGACGGATGGGGAAATAGTGACGTGGATTATACGAATACCTGTGAACAGATTGGGATTCGGGGAATACCTGTGACGGGACTGAATTTTAGCGGAACGGTTGCAAAGTTTGTGGTTGAGAATGATTATCTGGATGGAATTGTAGATATCAATAAGAGTGCAGACGGAACTGAAACCAATGTTGTAGGTGAGAATAATATGGTACGTCTGGACTGCCTGAAGGCGAAAGCGCTGTTGAAGCTTAAGATGCGGCAGAAGGATCAGCAGGAAGGCAGATAAGCAGAAAACGTAATTTATCGGTTTTGGGGTAAAATAGATAGAAAGCACGGAATGATCTACTTCCGTGCTTTTCTTGTTGCTGTTATTTATCGAACATTGGAGCGATAGGGCCGTACTTAATCTCAGGATGATTATCAATTACCCATTGCCTGAAGCTGTCGGAATCGCCTTCAGTGAAGCAGGACTTATCTAGCATAACGCCTTCATTGTATTCATCTGTTGCCAGCTTATAATACGATTTGGCTTCTTCAAATCTTAAAATATCTTTCCACTCAACTTTATTATTTATTTTACCGTTGATATATAGAGAGATATTTTTCTCGCCTACAATTACCCTGCATGTCCAGTTTTTGCCGTCAAAGTAATTTGCCCGCATGAGCCGGAATGTTTTGTCGGCATGCATCCATTTGAAGAAGATGCCTCTGTATACTGCAACAAAGGTCAGGAAAGCCCCGATAGTCTGCCACCGTGCGGGAGCATCCACCTTTTTAAAGTATATCCAGCCAAACACTCCTGCGGCAAAAATAAAGCAATATACATAAAAAATAGGTAACTTCCAAAACTTAGGAGTCGCCCATTTTCCATAACGTTTTCGATTCATTACATATTCATTTATGAACATTTTTCTATCTCCAGTTTTTATCATAACGAATTTTGCTATAACAAAAAATCTATCTTAATAAATATATAAATGGCTGCTCTATGAGAACAGCCATTTATGTGATTTGAAATTACAATAGCTTATGCCGCTCCGACTTTCTTATCTTTGTTAGCAGCGCTGATCAATGAATATGATGTCCACAGAAGAACTACACAGATCAGGTTGATCAACCAGAACATCGGCAGGTTCGTAATAAGCTTCCATGCAATAAATACACCGATACATCCGCCAACAGCGTTACCTACTGTATGTGGTACATCATACCTGTGAGTCTTAATAAACTCAATAGAGCATGCCGGCATCAGGCAGGCACAGGAACCCATGAATACTGGGAAGCAGGCACCAGCATCAACACCAAGCAGAAGGCAGGTAGCCATACATGGCGCATACAGACCAAATCCGATGTCCATTAAAGCGCCCCACAAGATATTAAGACCGGCAGCTACGATCAGCTTCCATCCAGTCAGACCAGTAGCTGTTCCTACTACTCCAAAAGGACCAACACCGGTATTCTTGCATGCCATAATAATTGCAAGAGGAATCATGATGAAACCAAGAGCATATCTGATCTTATTACGAGGCCATTTCGTAACGATAGTTGCAAATCCGAAAGAGCCGACAGCAGCGCAGATATACATGATCCATAAAAACATAGGATCACAGTCTACAGAAGCTGTAAAGATGAATGCCTCGAAAATAACCGGGAAAGTGTCTCCGACATTAAGAGTACCCGGAATGTCGATATCATCAATCTGATTGAAAAGTTTGTACATGAATGTGGATGGAGCGAAAGAACCGCAGCCAAGTGTATCTAGAAAGTTGGCAACAATACCTACCGCAAAACCAGAAGCCCACTGCTTTCCTGTTGCATTTTTAAGTCCATCCATACGGTTTTTGGCAATGTCAAAAATGAGTCCAAGACCAGTTCCAGCAGCCAAAACACCAAACAAGATTTGTAGTGCTAATAACATAATTCATCCCTCCAGATTAAAAGCTATTTAATTGTAACAACAGATAACTGCGTATTATCCACTAAATATAAACACCCCGATTTGCTTATATCATTAAAATAGTACTTATCTGTTCATAACTCATTCTATCAAGTCTTTTGTTAAAAGTCAATCAATTATAGCAAAAATACACAATTACACATGGAATATATATGGGAATTTTTTCAAAGTAAACAAAAAGGACAGACCTATAGCTATGCGGCGCCGGTAATCTGCATCTGATTTCTTGGGTGCAGGGTTTTTAAAAGTTCTGTTTGTTTTTTTGTTGCAATATGTATATAAATCTGCGTCGTCTTAATCGAGCTGTGTCCAAGAATCTGCTGTACACAGCTTACATCAAGACCATTTTCTATTAGATATGTTGCAAAAGAATGACGGAACATATGGGGCGTGATCGTCCTGCTGATCCCTGCCAGACGTGCGTATTTTTTGATCATGTTGCGTATAGATTGCTCTGAGAACCTGTTTCCGCGCTGATTCACAAAAAAATAACCGCTTTTGGTGATGGAATTTTTAGAGCTGTTGTAGTAGTTTCTCAGCAATGTCAATATGGAATCCTCCACGATCTGTACATACCGCTCTTTGCCGCCTTTTCCCATAATTCGGATTAAGCCGGAATCCAAATCGATGCAATCTGACTGTATATTGGAAATCTCGTATACTCTTGCGCCTGTGGCGAAAAGCATTTCTATGATTGCAGTATCCCGAAGGCAGCGGGTGCTGTTACATTTGTTTTTTTCATATTGCTTAGACTCGGCATACATATAATTCAGCAGGCGTTCGATTTCGCCTTTGGGAATAATTCTTGGAAGAATCGAGGTTTCTTTGAATTTTACCTTAATCCTTCTGAAGGGATTCTCTAATAGAAGCTCCTCATCTTCCAGAAATGCATAAAATGCTTTTATAGAAGCGATTTTACGTTTTATCGTTTTCTGCTTATATTTTTTGTGCAGAGTTGTAATGTATTGTTCAATTTCATGCTTCCCAGGATTATCGGACTGAATATGATCAAAGTATTGGCACAAGTCTATGCGATAAGCTTTTAATGTATTTGCATCCAATTCCTTGCGGTATTTACAGTAATCTAAATATTCTCTGGTTCTTTCTTGAAAGTTCATAAAAAATCCTCCTTTAGTTTTTTTGGTAGTATAACATGATTTTCTGATTTCTTGATGCATAATACGCAGTTATCTGTTAACTCAAACTAATTAAAAATTTTATAATCTGGAGGGATGAATTTATGAAGGTTACTACTATTTTACGCATAGTACTGATTGTATGGGTCATTGCGGCAGGCATTATGCTGGCCATTGATATGCGCAAGCACAAGGATAATCTGGAGCTTAGCTCGTCCAGAACTATAAAAAATGCAATTATCGGTTTTTTTGCAAATTTCTTTGATACGTGGGGAATCGGAAGCTTTGCACCGTCTACATTTGCATATAAGACGTTTAAGAGCTGTCCGGATAATCTTATTCCAGGGACATTAAATGTCGGCGATACATTTCCGGTGTGTGTAGAAGCGATCCTCTTCATGGAGTTTGTTGACATAGCACCGCTTACTCTGGTAACTATGCTTGCGGCGGCCGGATTAGGCGCGTTTATCGGAGCAGGAGTTGTAAGTAAATGGAATGTCAACAGGATTCGTGTCGGCATGGGTATCGCGCTTGTATGCTGTGCGGTTATTTTTGCTTCTAAGCTGATGAAGATTGGACCATTTAAGGAAAGTAATGTATCTGTGCCGAGTGAAATCAGTGCGGCTCTGGAAGCTGATGCAATTGACGAAGCGAAGGCGCTTACTGTGAATAATCTTATATATAAATTTAATGTGATCCAAAAAGAAGATGTAGAAAAAAATGTAGGTGAAGATGTATTAAAGAGACTTACGGTTGATGTACCGTCCTCGGATACAAGTGTAATCTACAAATTGTGTGAAGACGGCAGTGTTATAACAGTTACGCCGACTGGCGTCAGCGGAGTGAAACTAGCCGCCGCAGTTATTATTAATTTCTTCTTAGGTTCATTGATGATGATTGGATTTGGACTGTATCAGCCGTGCATGGCGCTTATCATTCTGCTTGGAATGAATCTGGGGGTGGCGTTTCCTGTTATGATGGGATCCTGTGCGGTTTTGATGCTGACATCTGTTCCAAAATTTATTCAGACTGGTAAATATGATAAGAATGCTACGCTTATGAATGCAATAGGAGGTTCGCTGGGAGCTTTGGCAGCGTATCTGACACTGAAATACGCATTCGATTTAACAACGCTTTCTTATATTGTATGTGTTGTAATGTTTTACACAGCTGCGAGAATGTTCATTGATGCAAAGAATAACGCCTCTTAAAAAGGAAACGATATAATGGAATGCAAATTCGGAGTCAGGGTTATAAGAGATATGGGGATGATGAAAACATGCATCAGGTTTAATAATCGCGTTCATCATCCCAGAGTATCCATGCATTTATTTGTGATTGGCGTAATCCTTCTCGGCATGCCGGCCGCAGCAGGGAACGGGGCGGTTTTAAGAGATGCGGTCTGCATGATATTAGGCAGTATTTTCGTTTTTATGTCATTGTTCCGCCATCATATAGCCGCGGCACGAATGAAGAAAAGTACGGAAATGGAATGGAATGAAGAGCTTTTCTATCATTTTGGACAAAAGGTAGTGCAGGTGATAAAAGATGGGAATACCGTCAATATCGGCAGCTACAAAAATATTTTCCGGCTTTGGGAGGATGAAAGAAATTATTATGTTGGAATGAATGAGGACGATCTTTTGATTCTGCCAAAGATGGGTTTTGAAATTGGAAACGCAGAGGAGTTCCGTAATTTTGTCCTTGGAAAAAGCAATGCCGGATATAGCTGGAAGCCTGCAAATATTGTGAATATCTGTAAGTGGAAAATGAAAAAACTGAAAGATGGCATGCGTTAAGGCCGCCATCTTTCAGTTTTTTTATTTGATAGTTTTTTCTTCCTTTTAAAGCTTTTGAATCGGAAGGCATTGCTTTTCCATGCATCATGAAAAAATGTGCCTGCGCAGAGGATCATGACAAAGCAAGCAAGGTATGCCAGCAGTGTGAGGGGAAGGGCGGTTACAAGGGAACTGGCGGCAAGTACGCCGATTACACCGGCAAAAGCCATTGGAAGAGCCGCGCCGCGGTGGTAGCGGCCTTCCTTGATGAAGGTAATTCCGGCGGACGGCATCAGAAATGCACAGGAGCCCATCATCACAGGGAAAGCAGCGTCTGCGCTCATGCCGAGGAGAAGGACAAGCGCCATACAGGGAGCATACAGGCCGATGCCTGCAGGCATCAAAGCGCCGAGAACAAAATTGCCGATGACGGCGGCGATCAGCGTTCTGCCGTCTAACCCCTTTGCTGTTCCGATGATGCCGAACGGGCCTGCGGCATTGAGCCGGCAGAGTGTAACTGCAGAAATGGCGAGCAGAGCGATCCCCATGGTGAGACGGATTTTGGTGATGTTTAGTTTTGCGATAATTCCTGCGCCGATGGAAGCGCCGATAACGGAAGAGGCAATCATAAGAGCAAGAGTTGGAATGTCCATTTCGATTCTATGGATATAGATGGAGGCTTCCACAACTGTTGGGATGGCAAAGGCTGTATTCAGGGTTCCCGGGATCAGGCTGTCGGGAATGGATTTTGTAAATTTCCATAAAGAGGCGGCAATGCCGAAGCTGCCTATACCTAAAGTGTCGAAGAAGTTGGAGACACCGCTGATGACGATGTTTTGGGTCAGTTTATTTTTGTTAAGTGATCTGCGGTTTGTGAAAATATCCTTTAGCAGCAGTATGACAAAAACAACAGCATAGCTCCACAGAAGGATAAGTAATATGGATACCGGATTCATAGTAATGCCTCATGAAGGAAGTCTTTCTTAATGTTTATGCAGAGACAATCAGAGGCAGCCATACAATTTATAATTTCTCCAGCCGTTCAGAAACCGGCCGGAATATTTTCATAAATTGCTTTTCGAGGGGGCCTAAAAGCGCCATGGCGATAAGAGTTCCCTCCCGGATGGTGAAATCCAGTCCGAAGATCAGCGACAGGGCAATCGATACCGCGATGCAGATTACATCAATGCCTACCCGGAGATAGGCGTAGTCAATGGCGTATTTTCCGCTTATAATGTTACAGGTGGTTTCAACGGAAATGTTTACCAGATTCAGGGAAGTAAGGAAGCCCAGAAAAAATGCTACGCCGCTGACAGACAGGACGCATAGTGCAAGGCGGAACATATAGCTATGGACTTCAAAGGTCAAAATATTATAATAGAAGAAATTCACCAGTGTCCCAAACAGGATCACAAAGGGGATCTGGAGAAGCATGGAGGGCTGAAAGTCTCTGCGGAGTATCAGGAGCTGAAGAAATACACAGCTTACATTCATGATCATACTAAAGTTTGCCACCTTCAGTCCGGTAAGCTGAGACACATTAACGCTGAGAGCATCCCAGCATGCGTAAGTGCCGATGGCGGCTTTCAGCATCAGGGCGGTAAAAAATGTTGCGCTCAGCGTTAATACAAAGATCAATAGTAATCGAAATCCAACTTTTTTCATATATTATAGTCTCCGGTTTTTTCATCTGTAGGATACTATCATTATATAGCCTGAAGGGGATAGGCGGCAAGAAGGAAATTCAGTAAAACAGGTCTTTTCATATTTAACTTTTTATTTGATGAATCCAAATACATTCAGGATGACAATAACCATGAATACAGGGACTACTACGATGGTGAGAACCTTGTCATACAGGGTCAGCCTGCCGTACTTGCCGTTATTGGTCAGTTCCTTTTCATATTCCTTGAAACCCCATACTTTTGCAACGAATAGGCAGACCAGCCAGCATCCAAGCGGAAGCAGGAGATATCCGGTAAAGCAGTCCAGCCAGTCGTATAATCCATATCTTGTAACACCTGTCACATCCAGCCATGGAAGCGTAAAATCACTTAGTGCGCCGAAGCCAAGGGATACGATGATGTTGCCGGCTCCTATGATCGCCGCAACTGCGAGAGTTCCCTTCTTGCGGCCGAACTTGCATTTTTCTTCAAAGGTCCGGATAGAGATCTCAAAAAAGGTAAACAGTGAGGAAATGACCGCAAACGCCAGTGCCAGAAAAAAGCAGATGCCGATGAGCCGTCCTCCGGGCAGCTTGCTGAAGATATCTGTCATAACCAAAAATACCAGACCAGGTCCTTTTTGGACATCCACACCGGCAGCAAATGCCGACGGGATGATCACGAATCCTGCCAGGACTGCGGCTCCAGTGTCGCAGATGGATACTAAAATCGCATCAGACCTCAAATTATTGCTCTTTGGTATATTGGCTCCTAGGGTGGTGAAAATTCCCCAGCCGATGCCGACAGAAAACAGCACCTGCGTTGCGGCCTGTGCAAAGACAGAAAACGTGAATCTGCTAAAATCCGGGAGCAGGTAATATTTCAGGCCGTCCATAGCGCCGTCGGTAACTGTTAAGGCCCATACACCGCAGATGATCAGGAATACAAATAGTGCAGGCATCAGGAATTTGGTAAGCCGTTCCACCACGTTTGTGATGCCGAACAACAGCATGACAGACACAAACGCCAGCAGGATAAAGGTCCAGATAATAGGCTCAATATCAGAAGAAATAAAATTCGTATAGTAGGCTTCTTTGTCAGAACCGAAATCTCCATTAATTATGTACTGGAATGCATACTTCAATACCCAGCCTCCGACAACTACGTAGTACATGTTGATCATCAAGGTACAGATATTGGAAATCCAGCCGACAAAGCCCCATTTTTTGTTAATATTCTCGTAACAGGTTACCGTGTCAGAAGCACTGCGGCGTCCGATGGCTGTTTCCATCTCGACCATAGGATGAGCCATCAGCGCAATGATAATGATATATACGATCAGGAAGATTCCGCCGCCGCCCTGATAGGCAAGATAGGGGAATTTCCAGATGTTGCCGAGACCGATCGCGGCTCCTGCCGCAACCATGATATAGCCGAATCTTGAATTCCACTGCCTGGTCTGGTTTGTATTTGTACTCATAATATCCACTCCAATCTTTTTGATAGTTAAAAATATAGAAAAGGTGCTCCCATATAACATGAGAGCACCCTTGTCTGCTTAAAGACCTCTTCAATAAGTATATAATTTCGCAAAGGGAAAGTCAAGTTTGAAATAATAAAAACTTATGTCGATATTAAGAAAAATTATGGCGGATGGGCAGAATATCTGTCAGAAATGATAAGAAAATGTAATACCAATATGATAAAACCTCGTTTCACAAATGGCTGGAAGGCTATTATAATAATAACAGAAAAAGGAAGAAGAGTTTGAAAAGGGGGTAACGGGAATGATTGGATGGGCAATTGTAGGAGTTGTGGCATTGTATGGAGTTCAGAGTGTGATTCGGAGCGAGATTCAGAGATAAGTATGAAGAAGAGAACAGAAATAAAATGACAACCACTTACGCTTGGCGGAAAGGGTTGTCATTTTGTTTGCGCAGGCTTCCGGCTGCAGATTATCAATCAAGCAGGAAGTCCTTTGCATATTTCAGAAAAATACCGGATGCGGGAGACAAATCTTCAGGAGAAGAATAAGCCAGACCCAGCTGGCGGTATACATTCGGAGTGATGGACCGGATCACGAAATCCCCAAACTGCCCTCTGAGAAGAAGCCCCGGAAGGATGGTAAGGCCGAGCTCATGTTCAACCATTGAGATGCAGCTGAATTCATTAACCGTGATATAACGGATGTCCGGCTTGATTTTGTATTCCTTTAGTATCCGGTGGACATCATTGCCCGGAGTGTATTCTGTGATGACAAATGGAACGCCCTGGAAAGCCTCTAGCGGTATCTCGTCATATGCCGCAAACGGATGGTTCTTTGGCAGGACAGCGTACAGATCGTCGTTCATCACAGGTAGAAATTGATAATTATGGCCCTTCTGATAGCTGATGAAGCCGATGTCGACCCTGCGGTCCTGGATCCAGTCGGCCAGATCTGCTTCGGTTCCCTCAATAACCTTGAAGCGGATATCCGGGTGGCTCCTTTGGAATTCCCGGATGATTTTGGGAATCCAGTGGATGGAGCAGCTGAGATAGGTGCCGATCCGTATGGTTCCCCTCTGGGCTCCCTTTAAAGATGCGATTTCCTGATTCAGCGCCTCGTCGGCATTCAATAGTGCCTGGATAGAGGGGATCAAGGTTTTTGCATTGCTTGTAAGGGTTACTCCATGATTATCTTTTATATATAAAGAGAAACCGACTTCCTTTTCCAGAGCCTTCATCATCTGTGTGATTCCTGACTGGGTATAGCCGAGTTCCTCGCCCACCCGGGTAAAGCTGCCGTAATCGTCAACGGCAAGCATGACTTTCCATTTTTTAATATCCATTTTTTGTTCTCCGACGCATAAAAATTCATAAAATCTTAATATTATTGAAAATATAGTAGCGAAAAAGAATAGAAAATACAAGATTGTACTTGAAAAAATACAAAAAAATTAAAAAATACCTTGAAAACAGGGTGTAATTCTTATATACTGATAAAGCTGTGACATGATAGCTGTGAAGCGTGAGGTTGCTGCCGGCAGGTCCGGCGGGTTTTCCGTGGAGCGAATGTCAAGTTAGGAAACTGGCGACAAGTCACTGTACGAATCAGAAGTATTCGCTGCTGTATCGCTGAAGAGCATGGCTTTTTACTAATACTAATAGAGAGAAAAGGCTGTGATCCGGCATACATAGCACTTAGGCAGGCTGTGACAGGCTGCCTGTGCTGAGGAGCGGACGTGTGGGTTTCTCACGACACACACGGGAGAGTGTACAGTCACCGCTTGTCGTACTGAAGTTAAAAGTACGAAAAGGAGGCGACTTTTTTTATGGCAAGTCAAGTAATGAGAATCACTTTGAAAGCGTATGATCATCAGCTGGTTGATGCATCCGCAAAGAAAATCATCGAAACTGTAAAGAAGAATGGAGCACAGGTAAGCGGACCGGTTCCGCTCCCGACTAAGAAGGAAGTAGTAACGATCCTGAGGGCTGTACACAAGTACAAAGACTCCAGAGAGCAGTTCGAGCAGAGGACTCATAAGAGACTGATCGATATCATTACACCTACACAGAAAACTGTGGATGCATTATCCAGACTGGAGATGCCGGCGGGTGTTTATATTGATATTAAAATGAAGAACAAGAAAAAATAAGAAAACACAGTAGTTCCTAACATTTAGGATGAACGCCTTTAAGGTGTTCCGCTGTAAATCAAGGAGGTAATTATAATGAAGAAAGCTATTTTGGCTACGAAGATCGGAATGACTCAGATCTTTAATGAAGACGGTGTGCTGATACCGGTAACTGTTCTTCAGGCCGGCCCATGTGTGGTGACGCAGATTAAGACTGTTGAGAATGACGGATACAGTGCGGTTCAGGTCGGCTTTGTTGATAAGAAAGACAAGATCGTGACCAAGGATAAGAGCGGCAGAAAAGAAATCGCTCACCGCCATGGACTGACTAAGGCGGAGCAGGGACATTTTGCAAAAGCCGGTGTTACAGGTAAGAGGTTTGTAAGAGAATTCAGGTTTGAAAATGCGGAAGAGTACGAGCTTGCACAGGAGATCAAGGCTGACATTTTTGAAGCAGGGGATAAGGTTGATGCAACGGCTGTTTCAAAGGGTAAAGGTTTCCAGGGCGCGATCAAGAGGCACAATCAGCACAGAGGACCAATGACTCACGGTTCCAAGTTCCATCGTCACGCAGGTTCCAACGGCGCCGCATCTGATCCGAGCAAGGTGTTCAAAGGAAAGAAGATGCCTGGACAGATGGGTAATAAGCAGATCACGATCCAGAATCTTGAGGTTGTCCGTGTGGATGCAGAGAAGAATCTGCTTCTGGTTAAAGGGGCTGTACCGGGACCGAAGAAATCTTTAGTAACAATTAAAGAGACAGTAAAAGCCGGTAAGTAGGCTTGGGCTTAGGAAAGGAGGAACGCTAGAGATGGCAAACGTAGCAGTTTACAATATCGAGGGCAAAGAAGTTGGTACGATCGAACTGAACGATGCTGTATTCGGTGTGGAAGTAAATGAACATCTGGTACACATGGCAGTTGTTAACCAGCTTGCAAATAAACGCCAGGGTACTCAGAAGGCTAAGACACGTTCAGAAGTATCCGGCGGCGGAAGAAAACCATGGAGACAGAAGGGAACAGGTCACGCAAGGCAGGGTTCCACAAGAGCACCGCAGTGGACAGGCGGCGGAGTTGTATTCGCACCGGTTCCGAGAGACTATTCATTCAAGATGAATAAGAAGGAGAAGCGTGCCGCGCTGAAGTCTGCGCTTAGTGCAAAGGTGGAAGAGAAGAAGTTCATCGTTGTTGATGAGATCAAGCTTGATGAGATTAAGACAAAGAGCATCGTGAATATGCTCAAAGGCCTGGATGTTGATAAGGCGCTGGTCGTGTTGGAGGACGGCAACACAAATGCTGAGATTTCCGCAAGGAATATTGCAGATGTTAAGACGGCAAAGACCAATACGATCAATGTGTATGACATCTTAAAATACAACACTGTAGTAGCTACAAAGGCTGCTGTAGAGGCAATTGAGGAGGTGTACGCATAATGGCAAATATACAGTATTATGATGTAATCCTTAAACCGGTAGTAACAGAGAAGAGCATGGAGCTTATGGGTGAGAAGAAATATACATTTCTGGTTCACACAGAGGCGACCAAGACTCAGGTGAAGGAAGCTGTTGAGAAGATGTTCGCGGGAACAAAGGTTAAAAGCGTGAACACGATGAACCTTAACGGCAAGAAGAAGAGGGTCCGCGGAACATGGAAGTTCGGTAAGACTGCAAAGACAAAGAAAGCGATTGTCCAGCTGACAGAGGACAGTGCAGACATTGAGATATTCGAGGGACTGTAGAAAGGAGAAGTAATCATGGGAATTAAAACCTATAATCCATATACGCCTTCCAGAAGACAGATGACTGGATCTGATTTCGCAGAAATCACAAAGAAGACTCCGGAGAAATCACTGCTGGCTTCTAAGAACAGACAGGCAGGACGTAATAACCAGGGTAAAATTACGGTTAGACACCGCGGGGGCGGAGCTAAGAGAAAATACAGAATTATCGATTTTAAGAGAAGAAAAGACGGTGTACCGGCTACTGTGATCGGAATTGAGTACGATCCAAACAGAACAGCGAATATCGCATTGATCTGCTATGAAGACGGCGAGAAGGCATATATCCTCGCGCCGGCAGGATTGACGGACGGCATGAAGGTTATGAACGGACCGGAAGCCGAGGTTAGAGTAGGCAACTGCCTGCCGCTTTCTGATATCCCTGTAGGTACACAGATCCACAATATTGAGCTGTATCCGGGAAAAGGCGGACAGCTGGTTCGTTCCGCAGGAAACAGCGCGCAGCTGATGGCGAAAGAAGGCAAATACGCAACGCTTCGTCTTCCGTCCGGTGAGATGAGAATGGTTCCGATCATTTGCCGTGCATCTATCGGCGTGGTTGGGAACGGCGACCACAGTCTGATCAACTATGGTAAAGCAGGGCGCAAGCGCCATATGGGCTTCAGGCCTACCGTACGCGGTTCTGTTATGAACCCGAATGACCATCCGCACGGCGGTGGTGAAGGCAAGACCGGAATCGGACGTCCGGGTCCGTGTACTCCTTGGGGCAAACCGGCTCTCGGCCTTAAGACCCGCAAGAAGAATAAGCAGTCTAACAAGCTGATCGTAAGAAGACGTGATGGCAGAGGTATTAAATAAGAGAATCGAAAGGGAGGTAGAACCATGGCTCGTTCACTGAAAAAAGGACCATTCGCAGATGCCAGTCTGCTTAAGAAAATTGATGCTATGAACGCATCGGGCGACAAGTCAGTTATTAAAACATGGTCTCGTCGTTCTACAATCTTTCCAAGCATGATCGGACATACAATCGCCGTTCATGACGGGAGAAAGCATGTGCCGGTATATGTAACAGAGGATATGGTTGGACATAAGCTCGGAGAGTTTGTGGCGACCAGAACCTACAGAGGGCATGGCAAAGACGAAAAGAAATCTAAGGTTAGATAATAAACAACGTATTTGAAAGGAGGGTTCATCCATGGCAAAAGGACATAGATCCCAGATCAAGAGAGAGAGAAATGCGAATAAGGACACAAGACCTTCAGCTAAGTTATCCTACGCTAGAGTATCTGTCCAGAAAGCATGCTTTGTATTGGATGCCATCAGAGGTAAGGATGTACAGACAGCACTTGGTATTTTGACTTACAATCCAAGATATGCTTCAAGTTTAATAAAGAAACTGTTAGAGTCAGCAATTGCAAACGCTGAGAACAACAATGGTATGAGCGCCGATAATCTTTATATTGCAGAAGCTTATGCAAATAAAGGGCCAACAATGAAGAGAATCAGACCGAGGGCACAGGGCAGGGCTTACAGGATTGAGAAGAGAATGAGCCACATTACGCTGGTGCTTGATGAAAGATAAGGAGGGGAATCATGGGACAGAAAGTTAATCCTCATGGCTTGAGAGTCGGTATTATCAAAGATTGGGACTCTAAATGGTATGCAGAGAAAGATTTTGCAGATTATCTGGTAGAAGACCATGAAATCAGAACATTTCTTAAGAAAAGATTATACAGCGCTGGTGTTTCCAGAATCGAGATCGAGAGAGCATCCGAGCGTGTGAAGATCATTATTTATACAGCAAAGCCGGGCGTAGTTATCGGCAAGGGCGGTTCTGAGATTGAGAAGGTAAAGGCAGAGCTTGCTAAATACACAGACAAGAAGCTGATTGTGGACATTAAAGAGATTAAAAGACCTGATAAGGATGCGCAGCTGGTAGCTGAGAATATTGCACTGCAGCTTGAGAACCGTATTTCATTCAGACGCGCTATGAAGTCCTGCATGTCAAGAACCATGAAAGCAGGAGCGCTTGGCGTTAAGACATCTGTTTCAGGAAGACTTGGCGGAGCTGATATGGCCCGTACAGAATTCTACAGCGAGGGAACAATTCCTCTTCAGACATTGAGAGCTGACATTGACTACGGATTCGCCGAGGCTGACACAACCTATGGTAAGGTTGGTGTTAAGGTATGGATTTACAAAGGCGAGATTCTTCCGGAAAAGGCAGCAAAGGAAGGGAGCGATAAATAATGTTAATGCCAAAAAGAGTAAAACGTCGTAAACAGTTCCGCGGTTCCATGAAGGGCAAAGCACTTCGCGGAAATACACTTTCATATGGTGAATATGGTATTGTTGCAGCAGAGCCATGCTGGATCAAATCCAATCAGATCGAGGCTGCCCGTGTTGCTATGACACGTTATATCAAGAGAGGCGGTAAGGTTTGGATCAAGATATTCCCAGATAAGCCAGTAACTACGAAACCAGCTGAAACACGTATGGGTTCCGGTAAAGGTACCTTGGAATACTGGGTAGCAGTTGTGAAGCCGGGACGCGTTATGTTTGAGATTGCAGGCGTTCCAGAGGAAGTGGCAAGAGAGGCGCTTCGCCTTGCTACACATAAGTTACCTTGTAAATGTAAGATCGTTTCTCGCGCAGACTTAGAAGGCGGTGATAACAGTGAAAATTAATGCATTTGTAGAAGATTTAAGAACAAAATCAGCTGCAGAGCTGAACGAAGAATTAGTAGCTGCTAAAAAGGAACTCTTTAATTTAAGATTCCAGAACGCAACGAATCAGTTAGATAATACAAGCAGGATCAAGGAAGTCAGAAAGAATATTGCAAGAATCCAGACAGTGATTACTGAGCTGCAGAGAGGATAGGCCGGAAGCAGTTTGGTGAAAGCGGGTCAGAGACTGCGCTTGAACTTCCTTAAAACATTATTATTACCGGGAAAGGAGTAAAAGCCGTGGAAAGAAATCTTAGAAAAACACGTACAGGCAAGGTTGTCAGCAACAAGATGGATAAGACAATCGTTGTTGCCGTAGAGGATCATGTAAAACATGCTCTTTACAATAAGATTGTAAAAAGAACGTATAAATTAAAGGCTCACGATGAGGCAAATGAATGCGGCATCGGCGATGTTGTAAAAGTTATGGAGACAAGACCGTTATCCAAGGATAAGAGATGGAGACTTGTTGAGATTATGGAAAAAGCAAAATAGTATAAGGAGGGAAACCTGCAATGATACAGCAAGAAAGCAGACTGAAAGTAGCAGATAATACAGGTGCGAAAGAGTTACTTTGTATCCGTGTGCTTGGCGGTTCGACCAGAAGATATGCAAGCATCGGCGATATTATTGTTGCGACCGTTAAAGATGCAACACCAGGCGGCGTTGTAAAAAAAGGCGATGTAGTAAAAGCTGTAGTTGTACGTACTGTAAAAGGTACTCGTCGTAAAGACGGATCATATATCCGTTTTGACGAAAATGCTGCTGTAATTATTAGAGAAGATAAGAACCCAAGAGGAACCCGTATCTTCGGGCCGGTAGCAAGAGAGCTTCGTGACAAACAGTTTATGAAGATTGTTTCCTTGGCTCCGGAAGTACTTTAAGGAGGTGCGATAGATGTCAACGATGAAGATCAAAAAGGGCGATATGGTTAAGGTTATTGCCGGAAAAGATAAAGACAAAGAAGGCAAAGTCATCTCTGTTAATCAGAAAGATGGAACAGTCCTTGTTGAAGGCGTCAATATGCTGACAAAGCACGCGAAACCAAGTATGACGAACCAGAATGGCGGAATCATCCATCAGGAGGGACCGATCAACATCTCCAACGTAATGTATATCCACAAGGGCAAAGCTACCAGAGTTGGATTCAAGATGGACGGAGATAAGAAGGTGCGTGTTGCAAAATCAACAGGCGAAGTAATCGATTAATTTGAGGAAGGAGGTTCAGGGCTTTGAGCAGCAGATTAAAAGAACAATACCAGAACGAGATTGTTGATGCAATGATCAAAAAGTTCGGTTATAAGAATATCATGGAAGTGCCGAAACTCGACAAGGTTGTTGTCAACATGGGTGTCGGCGAAGCAAAAGACAATGCAAAGGCTTTGGATTCAGCGATTGCTGATATGGAGAAGATCACAGGACAGAAGGCCGTTGTTTGTAAGGCTAAGAAGTCAGTAGCGAATTTCAAGATCAGAGAAGGAATGTCGATCGGATGTAAGACTACCTTAAGAGGGGATAAGATGTATGAGTTTGTTGACCGTCTGGTTAACCTTGCACTGCCCCGTGTACGTGACTTCAGAGGCGTGAATCCGAATGCGTTCGACGGAAGAGGAAACTATGCTCTTGGTATCAAAGAGCAGCTTATCTTCCCTGAGATCGAGTATGATAAGATTGATAAGGTTAGAGGTATGGACGTTATCTTCGTAACAACTGCTAAGACGGATGAAGAAGCGCGTGAGCTTTTGAAACAGTTTAACATGCCGTTTAAAAAATAAGGAGGTAAATTATGGCTAAGACAGCAATGAAAATCAAACAGCAGCGTAAGCAGAAATTTTCAACAAGAGAATACAGCCGCTGCAGGATCTGTGGACGTCCGCATGCATATTTGAGAAAATATGGCATCTGCCGTGTTTGCTTCCGCGAACTGGCATACAAAGGACAGATTCCGGGTGTGAAGAAAGCAAGTTGGTAGGCACTGAACACTTAGCGAATCCAAGCCGGAGGCGCAGGATAAGGTTAGTGAGAAGGCCGTTCTTTGAGCTTGGCGAGGTATTGTCGAGCTTAGCGAAAAGAACTTCATTTAAAAAGGAGGAAAACATTCATGACTATGAGCGATCCAATTGCAGATATGCTTACAAGAATCCGTAATGCAAATACTGCGAAACATGATACAGTAGATATTCCTGCATCTAAGATGAAAATCGCTATTGCAAACATTCTGCTGGATGAAGGATATATTACAAAATACGATGTCGTAGAAGACGGAGCGTTCCAGACGATCCGTGTAACATTAAAGTACGGCGCAGATAAGAATGAGAAGGTTATTTCAGGTCTTAAGAGAATTTCCAAGCCGGGTCTGCGTGTATACGCAAACTGCGAGGATCTTCCGAAGGTGCTCGGCGGACTTGGGACAGCGATCATTTCTACAAACCAGGGTGTGATCACAGACAAAGAAGCAAGAAAGCTCGGCGTAGGCGGAGAAGTACTGGCATTCGTGTGGTAGGCACTGGAACTGAACACTTAGCGAAGCCAAGCGTTCCGCGCAGGCTGAGATTAGTGGGAAGGCCGTTCTCAGAGCGAAGCGAAGAGAACTTCCTTAGAGGAAACACCATCGTCACTAGACTCGAAAGAACCTCGTCAAGTGTCGAGGTGTGCGTTCACACTAGGTTCGTGAGAAACCTCGCCAAGTGTTCACAGCAACTGAAAACAGAGCAGATGAAGTTTCTGCTCCGAGAATTTAAGTTAAGGAGGATATGGCAATGTCACGTATCGGAAGACTGCCAATTGCAGTTCCAGCAGGCGTAACTGTTGAAATTGCAGAGAATAATGTAGTGACTGTAAAAGGTCCAAAGGGAACTCTTACAAAGGAGCTTCCTGTAGAGATGGAAATCAAGAAAGACGGCGATACAATCGTTGTTACAAGACCAAATGATCTGAAGAAGATGAAATCCCTTCACGGTCTTACCAGAACACTGATCAACAACATGGTTGTTGGCGTTACAGATGGGTACAAGAAAGTCCTTGAGGTAAACGGTGTTGGTTATAGAGCGGCGAAATCAGGCAACAAGTTAACGCTCAGCCTTGGATATTCCCATCCGGTAGAGATGATCGATCCGGAGGGTGTTGAGACAGTTCTTGAGGGACAGAACAAGATTACTGTTCAGGGTATCGATAAGGAGAAGGTTGGCCAGTATGCAGCCGAGATCAGAGACAAGAGAAGGCCGGAGCCATATAAGGGCAAGGGTATTAAGTACTCTGATGAAGTTATCAGACGTAAAGTTGGTAAGACAGGTAAAAAATAATTAAGGAGGGTGAGAGAAAATGGTTAGCAAGAAATCTAGAAGCGAAGTTCGTGTAAAGAAACACATGAAAATACGTAACCGTTTCAGCGGTACACCTGAATGCCCGCGTTTAGCAGTATTCAGAAGCAACAAGCACATGTATGCTCAGATTATTGATGATAAAGCTCAGAATACGCTGGTATCCGCTTCCACTCTTCAGAAAGACGTGAAAGCAAACCTGGAAAAGACGAATAATGTAGAAGCCGCAGCATATCTGGGAAAAGTAATTGCCGAGAGAGCTCTGGAAAAGGGTATCAAGGATGTCGTTTTCGACAGAGGCGGTTTTATCTATCACGGAAAGATTCAGGCATTAGCAGACGCAGCTAGAGAAGCTGGTTTGAATTTCTAGAAGGAGGAGCACACATGAAACAAGAACGTATTGATGCTGGTTCATTAGAATTGACAGAGAAAGTAGTATCAATTAAACGTGTTACCAAGGTTGTTAAAGGCGGCCGGAATATGAGATTCACAGCTTTAGTAGTTGTTGGTGATGGTAACGGCCATGTTGGTGCAGGTTTAGGAAAGGCAACCGAGATCCCGGAGGCGATCCGCAAGGGAAAAGAGGATGCCGCAAAGAAGCTTATTACTGTTGCATTAGATGAGAATGGAAGTATTACACACGATTTGATCGGTAAATTCGGAAGCGCTTCCGTATTATTAAAGAAGGCACCTGATGGTACTGGAGTTATTGCCGGCGGTCCGGCGCGTGCGGTCATTGAGATGGCAGGTATCAAGAACATCCGTACAAAATCTCTTGGATCCAACAATAAGCAGAATGTTGTTCTTGCTACAATTGAAGGATTGAAAGAGGTTAAGACTCCGGAAGAAGTGGCTAAGCTTCGTGGGAAATCCATCGAAGAAATCTTAGGCTAGAGGAGGTAAACCGAGATGGCAAATTTAAAAATCACATTGGTAAAATCTACGATCGGTGCTGTACCGAAGCATAAGAGGACTGTAGAGGCGCTTGGACTTAAGAAGCTTAACAAGACAGTTGTGCTTCCGGACAATGCGGCTACAAGAGGAATGGTGAAACAGGTTCAGCATTTGGTAAAGGTAGAAGAAGCGTAAGAAAATTGCGAGTAAGGAGGTGTTAGAATGGACTTATCTAATTTAAGACCAGCTGACGGAGCAAAGCATAGCGATAATTTTAGAAGAGGACGCGGACATGGTTCTGGAAATGGTAAGACTGCCGGTAAGGGACACAAAGGCCAGAAAGCCCGCTCAGGCGGCACCAGACCAGGTTTTGAAGGCGGCCAGATGCCATTGTATAGAAGAATTCCAAAGAGAGGCTTCACAAATAGAAATTCTAAGACGATTGTTGGAATAAATGTGAGCGTTTTAGAAGCATTCGATAACGATGCAGTAGTATCTGTAGAGACGCTGATCGAGGCTGGGATCGTGAAGAACCCGAGAGACGGAGTTAAGATTCTTGGAAATGGCGAGTTAACGAAAAAGCTTACAGTTCAGGCAAATGCATTCAGTGCTGGTGCAGTGGCAAAGATTGAGGCACTTGGCGGTAAAGCAGAGGTGATCTAATGTTCAAAACGCTTCGACGGGCATTTCAAATTGAAGATATTCGGAAGAAGATCTTATACACATTTTTAATGTTGATCGTCATCCGGCTTGGCTCACAGCTGCCGACACCGGGCGTGAATCCGTCCTATATCAAAGAATTTTTTGCACAGAATACGGGGGAAGCGTTTAACTTTTTTAACGCTTTCACCGGAGGTTCTTTTGAGCAGATGTCAGTGTTTGCACTGAGCATTACTCCATATATTACGTCTTCTATTATTATGCAGCTCCTTACAATTGCAATTCCAAAGCTTGAGGAAATGCAGAAGGAAGGCGAAGATGGAAGGAAGAAGATTGCATCCTTTACAAGATATCTGACAGTTGTTCTGGCGCTGATCGAATCTACGGCAATGGCAGTGGGATTCGGCCGTCAGGGACTGCTTGTGGAGTACAATTTTGTAAATGCGGCAATTGTAGTGCTTACTCTTACAGGAGGCTCGGCATTCCTCATGTGGATAGGCGAGCGTATCACGGAAAATGGTGTAGGAAATGGAATTTCTATCGTGCTGGTGATCAATATCGTTTCACGTATTCCAAATGATATGGCATCGCTGTTTGAACAGTTTATAAATGGGAAGAGTATTGCAAAGGGTGGATTGGCTGTAATTCTCATTCTTGCTATTATTCTTGTTCTGGTAGTATTTGTTGTAATTCTTCAGAGCGGTGAGCGGAGAATTGCTGTACAGTATTCACAGAAGATGCAGGGAAGAAGAACTTACGGCGGACAATCAACGCATATTCCTATGAAGATAAATACGGCCGGTGTTATCCCTATCATTTTTGCATCTTCGCTGATGCAGTTTCCGATAGTGATCGCTACATTTCTTGGAAAAGCAGACGGAGACGGTATTGGAAGCGAGATCCTCCGGGGATTGAACCAGAGTAACTGGTGCAATCCGCAGAATATCAAATATTCATGGGGATTGATCGTATATATTGTTTTAACTGTGCTCTTTGCATATTTTTATACGTCTATCACATTTAATCCGATGGAGATAGCAAACAACATGAAAAAGAGCGGCGGTTTTGTTCCTGGTATCCGTCCCGGCCGTCCTACCGTTGAGTATTTAAGCAGGATATTGAATTATATTATCTTTATCGGAGCCTGCGGTCTGGTGATAATACAGTTCGTGCCGATCTTGTTTAACGGATGGCTTGGCGCAAGAGTATCCTTTGGCGGAACATCGCTTATCATTATTGTAAGCGTTGTGCTTGAGACAATTAAACAGATTGAAGCACAAATGCTTGTACGTAATTACAAAGGATTTTTGAACAGTTAAGCTCGATATCATATATTTTGACCTGCGAAGTTATTCGCGGGTTAAAATGCTATATAAGGAGGAGGTATTCCATGAAGATTATTATGTTAGGTGCACCTGGAGCCGGAAAGGGAACCCAGGCAAAGAAGATTGCAGGTAAATATAATATTCCGCATATTTCCACAGGAGATATTTTCCGTGCAAATATCAAGAATGGCACTGAGCTTGGAAAAAAGGCCAAAACATACATGGATCAGGGGCTTCTGGTGCCGGATGAACTGGTAGTGGATCTGGTAGTAGATCGTGTGAATCAGGATGACTGCACAGACGGCTATGTTCTGGACGGCTTCCCGCGGACGATTCCGCAGGCAGAGGCTCTGACAGAAGCGTTGAAGAAGCTCGGCCAGAAGATGGATCATGCAATCGATGTAGATGTACCGGATGAGAATATTGTGAACCGCATGTCCGGCAGAAGAGCCTGCGTTGGATGCGGGGCTACTTATCATATGGTATATGCACCGGTAAAACAGGAGGGAATCTGTGATACCTGCGGAAAGGAACTGATATTAAGGGATGATGATAAGCCGGAGACGGTTCAGAAGCGTCTGAATGTGTATCATGAGCAGACCCAGCCGTTGATTGATTACTATACCCGGGAAGGAATCCTCCGCACCGTAGACGGAACAACAGATATTGATGAGGTGTTCCGGCAGATTGTAAATATCCTGGAGGCGTAGGATATGCCGATATCAATTAAATCATCAAGAGAGATAGAGCTGATGGCGGAGGCAGGGCGGATTCTGGAGAAGGTTCATCTGGAACTGGGGAAGGCGCTGCATCCGGGAATGAGTACCCTTGACATTGACCGTTTGGGGAAAAAGCTGATAGAGGGGTACGGATGTATCCCCTCATTCCTTAATTATAACGGATATCCTGCATCTATCTGCGTATCGGTAAATGAAGAAGTTGTGCACGGCATTCCTTCCAGGCACCGCATTATCAAAGAAGGCGACATTGTCAGTCTGGATGCAGGTGTGATCTATAAAGGATATCATTCCGATGCCGCAAGGACTCATGCGATTGGAAAAGTCAGCAAAGAGGCGGAGGATTTAATCAAAGTTACAAGAGAATGCTTCTTTGAAGGCATAAAGTATGCAAAAGAAGGCAACCATCTATTTGATATTTCCAGAGCAATCGGAAGATATGCATCGGAGCGGGGATATGGAGTGGTAAGGGACCTCTGCGGACACGGAGTCGGGACTGCCCTTCATGAGGCGCCGGAGATACCTAATTATGAGGTGCCGAGAAAAGGCGTGAAGCTTAGGGCGGGCATGACGCTTGCAATTGAGCCGATGATCAACATCGGAGGCTGGGAGGTTGACTGGCTGGATGATGACTGGACGGTGGTATCCAGAGACCGCACACTGTCTGCACATTATGAAAATACGATCGTGATCACGGACGGCGAACCGAGAATCCTGTCAGCTTCCCTGGATGGCAGTAAGTGAGGTTGGAATGGACAGATATAAAGCAGGAATGCTGGCAAGATCGAAGGCTGGGCATGATGCCGGAAGGATTTATGTGATAATAGATACGGACGGCGCATATGTATATTTAGCAGACGGAAGGATTAGAACAGTCAGTAACCCGAAGAAAAAGAAAATCAGGCATATAGAATTAATCTGCAGGAAGAATGATCTGTCAAAGGCAGATGATGTGCAGATAAGAAGGATATTGAAGGAATATAAGGAAGAAGAGTTTTAGGAGGATATAAGATATGTCAAAGGCTGACGTTATTGAAATTGAAGGAACCGTAGTAGAGAAGCTTCCAAATGCAATGTTTCAGGTTGAGCTTGAGAACGGACATCAGGTGCTCGCACACATCAGCGGCAAGCTTAGAATGAATTTCATCAAGATTCTTCCGGGCGACAAGGTGACATTGGAGCTGTCACCGTATGATTTGTCCAAGGGAAGAATTATTTGGAGAGATAAATAAAAAACTTATTGACGCAGGACAAAAAACAGTGCTATAATGTATAAGCACGTTTTTGGGTGCTTTATTTCGTTGCGCGTTTTTAAAGCCCCCCAAAACAAGGAAACTTTAAATGCAGAGCAATGGATGAAAGGAGGATCCCCGTGAAGGTTAGATCATCAGTAAAACCAATTTGCGAGAAGTGCAAAGTAATTAAGAGAAAAGGAAGCATTCGCATTATCTGCGAAAATCCAAAACATAAACAGCGTCAGGGATAATATCCTTGAGATAGTTTATGAACCAAATCAGGCGGCTGATAGCCGGTACGGAATTCATGTGCAGGCTATTTTAAATATACAAGGAACACCTGCATCGGTGAGATCCTCGTATATTGCTTCTAATGCCGGCCCGTCATTACCGGATAAAGTATGTCCGGTGGCCGGAAAGGACGTGATACCGGACACGTCTGGACGAATGTTCGTCCCTATTAAAGACAATGTAACTAATATTTTAGGAAAATGGAGGAAAATCACATGGCTCGTATAGCAGGTGTAGACTTACCAAGAGACAAACGTGTTGAAATCGGACTGACTTATATTTATGGAATCGGCAGACCGAGTGCAACCCGGATTCTGGCAGAGGCAGGAGTAGATCCTGATATCCGCTGCAGAGACTTAACAGATGAGGATGTTAAGAAGATCAGTGCAGTAATTGATGAGACACAGGTCGTAGAGGGTGATCTCCGCAGAGAGATCGCACTGAATATCAAGAGATTGCAGGAAATTGGATGCTACAGAGGTATCCGTCACAGAAAAGGACTTCCTGTCCGCGGTCAGAAGACAAAGACCAATGCAAGAACAAGGAAGGGTCCGAAGAGAACAGTAGCGAATAAGAAAAAGTAAATAATCAGTGAAAGCAAGCGGTAAACACAGCTTGAGATTAGTATTTACTTTGTTCTTCGAAACTATAGTGAGAAGAATTTCATTAAATTTATCAAAAAAAGGAAAGTGTAGGTTAGTTTTATTATGGCAAAGAAAGTTACAAAGAAAGTGACAAAAAAGCGTGTCAAGAAAAACGTTGAACGCGGACAGGCACATATCCAGTCATCTTTTAACAACACAATCGTTACATTGACAGATGCACAGGGTAATGCTCTTTCATGGGCAAGTGCTGGTGGTCTTGGATTTAAAGGTTCAAGGAAATCTACTCCTTATGCGGCACAGATGGCAGCTGAGACTGCGGCTAAAGCAGCTCTGATTCATGGCTTGAAATCAGTAGATGTTATGGTAAAGGGACCAGGTTCTGGAAGAGAGGCGGCAATCCGCGCCCTTCAGGCTTGCGGAATTGATGTAACAAGTATTAAGGACGTTACTCCGGTACCGCACAATGGATGCCGTCCGCCGAAGCGCAGAAGAGTCTAGTTACCTTAGTGATAACATTTGAGATAATAGGAGGAGATATAGGACATGGCAGTAAATAGAGTTCCGGTTCTGAAAAGATGCCGTTCCCTTGGAATGGAGCCGGTTTATTTAGGAATTGATAAAAAGTCTAGAAGACAGTTAAAAAGATCCAACAGGAAAATGAGCGAGTACGGTCTCCAATTACGTGAGAAGCAGAAAGCAAAATTCATTTACGGCGTATTAGAGAAGCCCTTCAGAAATTATTTCGAGAAGGCTCAGCGCATGAACGGCATGACAGGTTCTAATCTGATGATCATGCTGGAAAGCAGACTGGATAACGTTGTATTCCGTATGGGTCTGGCAAGAACACGCCGCGAGGCAAGGCAGATTGTTGACCATAAGCATGTACTGGTTAACGGCAAGCAGGTGAATATTCCGTCTTACCTTGTAAAAGCCGGTGATGTGATTGAGATTAAGGAGAAATGCAAAGGCTCTCAGAGATATAAGGATATTCTGGAGGTTACAGGCGGCCGTCTGATTCCGGGCTGGATCGAAGCAGACCATGAGAATCTGAAGGCAGTCGTAAAAGAGCTTCCGACTCGTGACGAGATTGATGTTCCGGTAGATGAGATGTTGATTGTCGAGTTATATTCTAAATAATAAGATTTAGAGATTCACCCCACAAGGAGGGACTATATAGTGTTTGATTTTAATAAACCAAATATCGAGATAACCGAGATTTCAGAAGATAAGAGATACGGAAGATTTGTTGTAGAGCCTCTTGAGAGAGGTTATGGTACAACACTTGGAAACTCTCTTAGAAGGATCATGCTTTCTTCGCTTCCCGGTGCTGCGATCAGCCAGGTGAAGATTGACGGAGTACTGCATGAGTTCAGTTCCATCCCAGGTGTAAAAGAAGACGTTACCGAGATTGTTATGAACTTAAAATCATTAGCAATCAAGAACACATCCGAGACTGATGAACCAAAGACAGTTTATATTGAGTTTGAAGGCGAGGGCGTGGTAACAGGCGCGGATATTCAGGTGGATTCTGATATCGAGATTATGAACCCGGAAACTGTCATTGCAACGCTGAACGGCGGAGCAGACAGCAAATTGTATATGGAGCTTACCATTACAAAGGGAAGAGGATATGTAAGTGCAGATAAGAACAAGAACGAGGAACTGCCGATTGCAGTGATCCCGGTTGATTCTATCTACACTCCGGTAGAGCGTGTGAATCTCACTGTAGAAAATACACGTGTTGGTCAAATTACAGACTTCGACAAATTAACATTGGATGTTTGGACGGATGGAACATTGGTTCCGGATGAAGCCGTAAGTTTGGCGGCAAAAGTACTTAGTGAGCATCTGAAGCTGTTTATTGATTTATCAGAGGTTGCACAGGCTGCTGAAGTTATGATAGAGAAGGAAGACGATGAGAAAGAGAAAGTGCTTGAGATGAGCATTGATGAACTTGAACTTTCCGTTCGTTCGTTCAACTGCCTGAAGAGAGCAGGGATCAATACAGTAGAGGAGCTGACAAACAGAACTCCGGAGGATATGATGAAGGTGCGTAACCTTGGACGTAAGTCTCTGGAGGAAGTATTGGCAAAGCTCAAAGAGCTCGGCTTAGAATTAAGCCAGGGAGAGGAGTAGAGCACTTAATGAGCACAAGCCGTCAGGCGTAGTGCGAATTTAGTCTCGAAGAACTACCTTATAAAAACAAGTCCGCTGGTAAGCCCAACGTGCATGGCGGCGGCATTTGGCTAGTAAGCCCGATGAATGCATAACCAAGTGTTTATAATTGGAGGAAAGATAACATGGCAAAGTATAGAAAGCTTGGCAGAACGTCAAGCCAGAGAAAAGCATTAATCAGAAATCAGGTAACTGCGCTTCTGAACAACGGTAAGATTGTTACGACGGAAGCGAAAGCAAAGGAAATCCGTAAGGTGGCAGAGGGATTGATCGCGCTGGCAGTAAAAGAGAAGGATAACTTCGAGGAGGTTACTGTTAAAGCTAAGGCGGCCCGTAAGGACAAGGACGGCAAGAGAGTAAAGGAAGTTGTAGACGGGAAGAAGGTTACCGTATATGACGAGGTTGAGAAGAAGATCAAGAAGGATAAGCCTTCAAGACTCCACGCAAGAAGACAGATGCTGAAGGTTCTTTATCCTGTGAAGGAAGTTCCGGCTTCACCGG
The DNA here is from genome assembly GCA_910584265.1 of uncultured Dorea sp. GTDB lineage: Bacteria > Bacillota > Clostridia > Lachnospirales > Lachnospiraceae > Claveliimonas. The sequence goes on from CAJTZE010000017.1 coordinate 27,812, forward strand.
CAGGAAGAAAGAAGAACACGAAGAATGTGGATCTTGTTGCTAAATTATTTGACGAGATCGCTCCGAAGTATGAGAACCGTAACGGCGGCTATACAAGAATCGTAAAGATCGGTCAGCGTAAAGGTGATGCGGCTATGGAGGTTCTGCTTGAACTGGTATAAGCATTAACTGCTGAGATATGATAAGAAATACAAAACAGGTTTTGTACAGGATTCACAGGTACAAAACCTGTTTTTTTATATGCACACGGATGCGGAGAGGGAGGATGCAGCATAAGCGCCTCAAACAGGATTTGTAACGTATAAAAAGAGGTGTTTATATTCATAGAAAATATCTATATACGTACCCTATTATTGATACTAGCAATTAGACAATTGGAAGATTTAGGTAGATAATAGAGATGGTTGTAGAAGTCAAAAGAGGAAAGAGAGGGAATTTATATGACTTTGTATGATTCTAAGAAAAAACTGGCGTTAGCGGGCGCAGCCTGCGGTATTGTGGCTGCAATTCTTGCATTTATGGGGAACCCGGCTAACATGGCATTCTGTATTGCCTGCTTTGTAAGGGACATGGCAGGTGCTATGGGAATGCATCAGGCAGAGGTGGTTCAGTATGCAAGACCGGAAATCATTGGCCTTGTACTGGGAGCATTTATTATCTCTGTTGCAACGAAGGAGTACCGCTCTACTGCAGGTTCTTCGCCGATGATCCGTTTTGTATTGGGGATGATCATTATGATCGGCTCACTGGTATTCCTGGGCTGCCCGCTGCGTATGATCATTCGTATGTCAGCCGGAGATTTGAATGCATGGGTAGCGCTGGTCGGTTTTATTCTGGGAGTATTTACCGGAACACTTATGCTGAAGAACGGAACAAGCCTTGGACGCTCTCACGAGACGAATAAAGCAAGCGGCTCTGTTCTTTCTATCATCATGGTTGGTATTTTACTGCTTGCTGTATGCACGAGCCTTCTGAAGGCAAGTGAAGCAGGTCCGGGAAGCATGCATGCACCGATTATAGTTTCGCTGATCGGCGGGCTTGTATTCGGCGCATTCGCGCAGAAGTCAAGAATGTGTTTTGCAGGAGGAATCCGCGACGTGATCTTGATGAAGAATTTTGATCTGCTGACAGTAATTGCAGGCCTGTTTGTTGTAATGCTGATTTTCAATATTGCAACTGGAAAATTTGTCCTTGGGTTCAATACTCCGGGTATCATCGCACATTCTGAGCATATATGGAATGCACTGGGAATGTATGCGGTCGGATTTGCGGCAGTGCTGGCAGGAGGATGCCCGCTGCGTCAGCTGATTCTGGCAGGGCAAGGCTCTTCTGATTCGGCAGTAACGGTGTTAGGCTTATTCTTCGGCGCCGCACTCTGCCACAATCTGGGTCTGGCTTCCAGCGGAACAGCAATGAATGCCGAGACCAAAGAGATCGTTGCAGGCGCCGCAACGCAGAATGGTAAGATTGCAGTTATTATCTGTATCATTGTATGCTTTGTGATTGCTTTTACAAATAAGCGCGAGAGCGTAAATAAATAATTGAACATAAACAATAACGAAAGGAAGTATTCATTATGGTAGAAGTAGATGCAAGAGGACTTTCCTGTCCAGAACCGATTATGCTGACAGCAGACGCTCTGAAGAATGCAGACGGCCCGGTCAAGGTGCTGGTAAGCGAACCGCATCAGAGAACAAACGTGGAGAAGCTGGCGAAGGACCGCGGTAAGAAGACGACCGTTACAGAAGACGGTTCAGGGTTTGTAATAGTAATTGAGTAATTGAAAATTAAATACGGTATCATAACGCGTAAGTGTGCGAAGTGTACTTTTGTTCTGTATCCGCCTGCTGGGCCGGTTTCAAGAATAGGGGCAAATCAGAGTGGATTCTGTTTTGTTAAAAAAATAATAGTCCTGTTAAATTATCTACTTATGTCAAATCTGTTTTATTTTGTGAAAATCGTGCTAAAATAGTAATATAATTATAGGTGAAATCAGATATCATATTCAAAGCATGGACAAGCACATAATTTGGCAGAAAGAGAGGATAAGAGTGTTATGTTAAAAGGAAAAGTTGCTGTGGTCACAGGAGGAACAAGAGGAATAGGCTTTGAGACCGTGAAGACATTCTGTGAGAACGGAGCGAAGGTAATTCTGTTCGGCTCAAGAAAGGAAACTGTGGATAAAGCGTTAAGTTCCCTAAAGGATAGTAATATGGAGGCAGAAGGGTATTTTCCGAATCTGAATGATTATAAAGAAGTAGAAAGCACAATGCAGGAAATTAAGGAGAAATATGGACATATTGATATTCTTGTCAATAATGCAGGTATTTCTCAAAAGGGACCGATTGAGGAGCTTTCCACAGAGGATTTTGAGAAGATCATAAATCTGAATGTGAATGCAGTATTTAATGTTTCCAAGGCAGTAACGCCTATTATGAAGGAGCAGAAGGGCGGCGTGATTCTGAACACGAGTTCTATGGTAAGCAGATACGGACAGCCTTCCGGTATTGGATATCCTACGAGTAAATTTGCAGTAAATGGATTTACGCTTTCTCTGGCAAGGGAGCTGGCACCGTTTAATATCCGGGTTAATGCAGTAGCACCGGGAATAACGAAGACAGATATGGTTGCCGCGCTGCCGGAAGCAATGATTGAGCCGCTGATTCAATCAATTCCGCTTGGCAGGATCGGTGAAACAAGAGATATTGCGAATGCATTTTTATTCCTGGCAAGTGATCTGGCGGATTATATTACTGGAGTTGTGTTATCGGTCGATGGATTAGCGAGATGCTGATCAAACAAGAATACAACGGAAAAGGATGAGTTCCGTCATGCGTCAGAATTGATTTCTTATCTGAAGAATACCGAAGATTTCTGTATTTTGGGCGCCTGTTATCCGGCTGTGGCGGGGAGAATCTGTGAAGGGATTAAGAATATTATAAAATAAGAAAAGGACTGCGGCGGGAGCCGGAGTCCTTTTGCTATGCATATTATACGGTTTAACAGCTAGTCTGCCGGATATACATCGGCATAGTATACACCGTACTGTGTGGTCAGTGCATGGTTTGCCACAAACACATCAATCTTATTACCCTTAATAGCGCTGCCGGTATCCTCGGCGGTATAAATCTGGCCGTTGATAATTACGCGGGTTCCCAGCGGTATAACACTCGGATCAACTGCAATCGTTCTTCCCGGCGTAGGCATGGTTCCTGATGCGGTAGGTCCGCCTGCCCAGCTTCCGCAGCAGAGAAAGCAGTTACAGTAATGGGTAATCCGGAAAGAGCCGAGGCTCTGCTTGCCGGTGGAATCGCCCGGATCATAAACCGGAGGCGGAACCGGCCTGTTTCCGGTGGATCCTGTCTGCTGCCCGCTTGCCGCCTGCTGTTCCGCGGCCTGCTTGGAGGCCAGCAGCTCCGCCTGTCTTGCCCGTTCAAGCTGCGCGCTGTAATTGGATAATTGACCGGATGTAGAGGCGATCATATTCTCCACTTCCGTTCGTTTGTTAGAAAGCTCCTCCTGCTTCGCAGTTAATTCTTGATGCTGGGCTTCCAGGTTCTTACCTTCCGCTTCAATCTGCTCCTGTGTTTCCAGAAGCTCGTTCAGCATATTGCGGTCATATTCATTGACGCTCTTGACAAAATCTGTCTTATTCAGGAAATCCGTCATGCTTTCAGCAGAACACAATAACTCAATAAAGGAAGAATCACCTGCTTCATAGATGTACTTGATCCGAAGCTTCATGGCTTCGTATTGTTCCTCGCCTGCAATCTGTGCCGCATCCAGACGGTTCTGTGTTTCGGCCATAACGCCTGCAAGCTGCTCTGCTTCCTGTGTCATAGCGTCCATCTGGGATATAAGATTATTAAGCTGGCCATTCAGGTCGTTTAATTCGTTCTGTAGATTAGAAGTCTTCCTTTGTAAATCTGACGAGGACGGCTCCGCAGAAACGGACATGCCGGCATGTCCTATAGCGGCAATGCAGACAGCAACAACTCCTGCACGCGCTAAACGTATTGCTCTTTTACTCATAAATACTTGTCCTTTCTTAATATACTAAATGATAATGATTGATCCGCTGCCATAGAGCATTAAGCAGGCAGACCTGACCAGTATTTTTTAACATTATACAACAAATTGCTTTATTTGGCAAACTTTGTTATTATAAATAATAAAGATATTTTATCCGGGGGCATGGAAGATGAGAAAATACGAGGAAGAACGCTATTTATTTGAGAATATTAAAGAGAGGATTTACCCATGGATCACTCAGTCCCTGAGAGAGCCCCGGGCGCTGAACGGCAAGAGGATTTCGGAGAAGGATACGCCGCTGATCGATTTTGTGGGTGATCTGATGGTCTTGTTTGTAATAAAACACGGGGAAGAGTCATATGAAATCATAAAAGACAATATGCTTCCGCCGGACTGTGACATTGAGGCGCTGTATCATATGGCATGCCAGAATCTGGTGCGGGATGTAGAATTTGTGATCGGCAATACCATGTACGGCGCATTTGCGATACTGGCAGATGGATACCATGAGGCAAGTTCCCTGTGCTTTCGGCATATCTGGAATGTGTGTGCGGAGAAGCTGAAGGATGACCTGCTGATCATGGTTCCTGCAAAGGATACAGTCTTGTTTGCACCTGCATCGCAGGATACGGCGGTGGAGAAACTGATGCTTCATGCAGAACAGGTCTATGAGGCAGGTCCGGACAGGATCAGCAGAGGCGCATTTATATTTACAAAGGATGGAAAGGAATTACTGGCATATGACGAAACGAAACATTAAGCTGATCGGACTGGATCTGGACGGGACGCTTTTGGACAGTGATAAGGTATTTACGGAGTATTCGAGAGGGGTCATAGCAGAAGCCCTGAGACAGGGTATCATTGTACTGCCGGCTACCGGACGTCCGGCGTCCGGCATACCGGCGGAGGTGATGAAGTTTCCGGGGATACGTTACGCATTGACCTCAAACGGTGCAAGGGTACTGGATATGCAGGAGGAGAGGGTGCTGTATGAACGGCTGATCCCTTATGAACCCGGGGAGAGGCTTCTTGAGATATTACAGAAATACGATGCGCTTCTGGAAATATATTATGACGGGATCGGATATGCAAGTGAGAAGGATCTGAAAGTTGTAGAGCGGTATATGCCCTCAGCGCCGATGGTAAATTATATTTTGAATACGAGAAGGCCGGTTGAGGATGTGCGCAGGATGTACCGCAGAGAACACCGGCCGGCAGACAAGATACAGGCTCTTTTTGCCAGTCAGGAGGAGCGGAAGGACGCATTTTTTGAGGCTGAGGAGAAAGTGCCGGAGATCACAGTCTGCGGGGCTCTTTCTAATAATCTTGAGGCAAATGCCAAAGAGGCCAATAAGGGAACGGCGCTGATAAAACTGGGGGAGATCCTGGGAATTGCCAGAGAGGAAATCATGGCATGCGGGGACGGCTCGAATGATCTTGAGATGGTAAAACAGGCCGGTATCGGAGTTGCGATGTCCAATGCAGTTGACGAAGTAAAGGAGGCGGCAGATTATGTGACGCTTTCCAATGACGAGGACGGGGCGGCAAGAGCAATTGAGAAATACGTATTGAAATGACTGAAGGAAATAAAGGAGATTAGAAGAATATGTTGGATTTTATTAAGGTTGTGATTCTCGGTATCGTAGAAGGAATTACTGAGTGGCTTCCGGTCAGCAGCACCGGGCATTTGATTCTGGCGGGAGATCTGTTGAAGCCGGGGCTCAGCGATGGATTCATGGAGATGTTTAATGTGGTGATTCAGCTTGGTGCGATTCTGGCAGTGGTGATTCTTTATTTCCATAAGCTGAATCCGTTTTCGCCCAGAAAGAACCAAAGACAGAAGATGCTCACCTGGCAGATGTGGATCAAGGTGGCGATCGCCTCGGTTCCGGCAGGAGTGGTAGGGGTGATATTTGATGATTATCTTGATGCGCTTTTCTATAAACCGCTGCCGGTGGCAGTAATGCTGATCGTATATGGCATACTGTTTATTATTATAGAAAACAGAAATAAGGGCGTTACGCCCGAAGTGACGAAGATTTCCCAGCTTTCTATTCAGATGCTTCTGTGGATCGGCGTATTTCAAATGCTGGCCATGATACCGGGTACATCCAGATCCGGAGCAACGATCGTAGGTGCGCTTATGATCGGAGTGGCAAGGGAGACAGCCGCGGAATTTACATTTTTTCTGGCAATACCGGTGATGTTCGGTGCAAGTTTCTTGAAGCTGGTGAAGTTTGGATTCCATTTTACCGGGCAGGAATTTGGACTGCTGATGCTGGGCTGTGCCGTATCCTTTTTGGTGTCGATTGCGACAATTAAATTCTTGATGGGATATATCAAGAAGCATGACTTTAAGGTGTTTGGGTATTACCGCATTGTGCTTGGGGCGGCAATCATTATATCGGCGATCGTGAAGCTGATCATGGGATAATTGAAAATAAGAATTGAATAATTATAAAAGCAGGCGGCTTTTGGGGATTCTTTGAATAAACCAAAAAAGCCGCTTGCTTTTTGCAGGAAACATGTTAAAATAGGAAAGGTGAATATTTATGCAAAAAAATGTAAATTTGTCCATGCAGATCGTGGATAGAAAGTCTCATTAGATTGAGCGGAAGGGAGAAATTATGAAATTGAAAAAATTAACGAGTGTATTACTGGCATCAGCAATGGTATTTTCGATGGCGGCATGCGGTTCAGGGGATTCAGGAAAGGAAGCTTCCGATGAGGGAGCTTCAGAGGCGATTACCTCCATTGACCAGCTGGAGGGTAAAACCATTGGTGTACAGACAGGTACAACCGGCGATATTTATGTAACAGATGAGTTCGGTGAGGACAGTGTTGAGCGTTACAATAAGGGGTTTGAGGCTGTTCAGGCACTGCAGCAGGGAAAGATTGACGCAGTGATCATTGACAATGAGCCTGCGCAGGTATTTGTAAGTGAGAATGAAGGCCTTAAGATTCTGGATGAGGCATATACGGAGGAAGAGTATGCGATTGCTGTTTCCAAGGATAATACAGAGCTTACAGAGCAGTTAAACGAGGCTCTTCAGGCGCTGAAGGATGACGGTACCTTTGATGCGATCTTCGATTATTATATCAGCGGCGAGGGTGAGGCTTATACTATTGATGAGTCAGTAGAGCGAGACGGGCAGCTTGTTATGGCTACCAATGCAGAATTTCCGCCATACGAGTTCCATGAGTCTGTTGACGGCGAGGATAAGATTATGGGTGTTGACGCAGACGTTGCAAGGGCAATCTGCGATTATCTTGGCAAGGATCTGGTAATTGAGGATATGCAGTTCAATTCTATCATCACTGCTGTTCAGAGCGGCAAGGCAGATGTTGGGTTCGCAGGCATGACAGTGACAGAGGATCGTCTGAAATCCGTTGATTTCTCAGATACCTATTGTACGGCGCGTCAGGTTGTTATTGTAAAAGAGTAATAAGCTTTTACGGAAAGAGGAGGAGAGGTTAAGTAGACATGGATATGAGCTTTGCGGAGCGTTTTGCATTTAATTTTATAGATGATAAGCGCTGGACCTATATTGCAGACGGTTTGAAGGTTACTTTGCAGATTACCTTTCTGGCGCTTTTGATCGGTATCGTGCTGGGATTTGTTCTTGCCATCGTCCGTTCTACATATTTGAAAACCGGAAAATTGAAGCTTCTGAATCTGATCGCGCAGATTTATATTACCGTTATCCGGGGAACCCCGGTAGTCGTTCAGCTTTTGATTATTTATTTTGTAATCTTCGGGATGGTCAATGTAAGTAAGATTCTGGCGGCAGTCATGGCTTTTGGAATGAATTCGGCGGCATATGTGGCGGAGATTGTAAGGTCCGGGATCATGTCGATTGACGACGGACAGTTTGAGGCGGGAAGGTCTCTTGGATTTAATTATTTTCAGACTATGATTTATATTGTGCTTCCGCAGGCATTTAAAAATATCCTGCCGGCGCTTGGCAACGAGTTTATCGTGCTTCTGAAAGAAACCTCTGTAGCAGGATACATTGCGATCCAGGATCTGACCAAGGGCGGCGATATTATCCGGAGCCGTACCTACGACGCGATGTTTCCGCTCTTGACCGTAGCGGTGATTTACCTTGTTATGGTTATGATTTTTAGCAAGCTTGTAAATATGCTGGAGAGGAGGCTGAGAAACAGTGACCATTAACAATGGAGAAATATTGATCAAGGTGGAAGGCCTGCAGAAGAACTTCGGCAGATTACATGCCCTGAACGGAGTAAGCGAAGAGATACGTAAGGGAGAGGTTGTGGTTGTGGTGGGACCCTCCGGCTCCGGCAAATCCACCTTCCTGCGTTCGCTGAATCTGCTGGAGGAGCCGTCGAAGGGCAGGATTTATTTTGAAGGCGTGGATATTACAGATAAAAAGGTGGATATCAACCGACACCGTCAGAAGATGGGAATGGTATTCCAGCATTTTAACTTATTTCCCCATAAGACGATCCTGCAGAATATTACCCTGGCTCCGATCAAGCTGCTGGGTATGAGCAGGGAAGAGGCGGATAAGAAGGGAATGGAGCTTTTGGAAAGAGTAGGGCTGGCTGAGAAGGCAGATGCTTATCCCTCCCAGCTATCCGGCGGACAGAAGCAGAGGATTGCGATTGTCCGGTCTCTGGCAATGGAGCCGGATGTAATGCTTTTTGACGAGCCTACCTCGGCGCTTGATCCGGAGATGGTCGGCGAGGTACTGGAGCTTATGAAACAGCTTGCAAGAGACGGCATGACCATGGTGGTTGTGACGCATGAGATGGGATTTGCAAGAGAAGTGGGCAGCAGAGTTATCTTTATGGCAGACGGAGAGATCAAGGAGCAGGGAAGCCCGAAGGAATTCTTTGAGCATCCGAAGGATCCGAGGCTGCAGGAATTCTTGTCCAAGATATTGTAACAAATGATGGTTTCTATGGGACAGAGCTGTGTTTTCCGGCTCTGTCCTTTTCTATATTATGGGTGAGAGGCATGTACATTGGCCGGAGCCAAAATCAGGACAATGAAACTTTCAAGTATTTCTATATCATGCCTTATTTTCTACGCATATTAAGCCGATAATTAACATAGAAAGTAAAATAAAGGGATAGTATCTTCCAAGAGTTTTCCTGAGTAATAGAGGGGAAAGCTCTTGAAAAATATGTTTAAAATGATATACTATCTATATCTATGTGTAAAAGAGGTTCCTTTGATTGATATAAAGTATGGGAGGTACTCATGAAAAGAAAGAAAAATAAGATGAAGAAGCGAATATCTCTGATCGTTGCAGCGGTATTGGCGGCGGGTTCGGCAGTACCGTTGGCTGATTATGTTATGGAATTAAGAGCGGCTTCGCTAGAGCCTGGTGTCAAGTATTTTGCTGAAAAGGATGAATTTGACCAGCTGGAAATGGGAAAAACTAATGCGGCTCGTATCAAATTCGGACAGCAGGGCGGAGCTGTAGGAGATGCAGAATGGTATATGGTAGGCGGTGATGCGAACATTAAGGATGATGAAGGGAACACCAGACAGAATGTTATATTGTTCTCAGCACAAAGCCTGGGAAATACGACGCCATATCAAAATCAGACAGGTGAGGAAGTTACGCTCCTGAAATCACATGGAACGTATCCGGACCGGGCTGGGACGGATACTGAAGACGCATGGGATTCTGCTACTGCCGTAGAAGCAAAATATGAAAAAGTATTTGCCAATCATTATGGAGCCAGTACGTTAAGAAACCAGTTGGATACAATGGCGAAGGGTCCTCTGTTTGCAGATGTGAAGAGTTTGATCCTTCCAACCGATCTGCAGCTTACGGATGCTCGTAATAATGATACATATACTGTTGAAGACCAGTTGTTCTATGTGCCCGCAAGGCAGTCGGGGCAGAATAAGCTGTATTTTGGAAGCCAATTTGACGTTGAGGTGAATGATAGCGGAGCGGGAGGCATAGAAACCGGCACTCTGTGGACAACGTTAAAGAGCCCCGAGACTCAGGCAGATAAAAAAGATGTATCTTATATGTTTGAGCACAAACCGGATGGTAACTTAAGCGCGGAGGAGAAGAAGGTTACTGAGCCATATGGGATTTACCCCGCATTTGCTTTGGATCTGTCGCAGGTAGAATTTGGCTCTGTCGTGGATCGAGTAACCGGCGCTACTGCAGCCGATACGGTGGGACGGATAGACACGAGTCAGGAACATGCCATGCTTTTGAGATTGGACGGAGACTTAAAGAATTCTGGAGGCCGTGCGGTTGATGTGGCATACAATAATAGTCAGATCAGCTATAAGAATGCCCCGAGCGGTTCGAGGATTATCGTACAGGGAAAAGGGCTGCCGGATACATCTGCTTTGGATGGTGTGGAATGGTACTGGGTCAGCGGAGCCTTGGATTCCAAAGGCACGTTTAGCAGCGCTTCCGTGGCCGGAATTGTTGCTGGAAAGCTGGGAGTTACGGATTATAAAGGTGATTTGGCTTTGAGCAATTGTAAAATCTGGCTGGAGGACACGTCTAGCAGTCTGGGCGGGATGCCTTATGCGTATGAAGCACATGCGGGAGTGGTTGATCAGATCATACTTGCCGGAGTAGATGAGCCGGCAGGAGACGAACGGTTGTCTTTGACAGCTTCTGTGGCTGATGGAGTCGGCGAGACAAAAGGTATAAGAGAAACTCAAGTAACCATAACCTGGACTGATAACACAGATAATGCTACGAATGCCATGACAGGAAAATATGGACATGAGTATACGGCGGAAGTCAGGGTATCTGTGGACGATGGATATGTCTGGCCGTCTAGCAATGCTGATCTGGCAAAGAATGTAAAAATCCGGCTGGAAAACGGAGAAGAGATACCATGTGATCACATTACCGGAGGCGAGCCTACGGATGATACACCTAATGTCAGGACATTGTTCTTTAAATATAAGATACCGCCGAATCCTGTGATAGATTATAAGGTTTTGGTTGATGGCGTGGAGCAGGATCCAGCTAAGGAAATCAAATGGGTATATGATGGCACAGAGCATGAGATACAGATTATTACAGATACTACTGGCGTGAAGCCGCCGGTGCTTAGCTTTGAGCCGGCTGAAAATGACGATACGAGCCAGTGGATGCCTGGAGTGAAAAAGCTGGAAGATGCCGGGACATACACAATATACTTTAAGATCAGCGCTACGGATGGACTGCATAATACTGTGGATGCCACGACGGATGAAAGTGAAGTAAAGCCTCTTAAGGTAACGGTAGAGAAGCGGCAGGTTCTGATCAATCCAGAATCACAGGAGATTCCATGGACGAAGGATCTTGCAATTAACCAGACGCTGTACAAGGAGGTTATCGGAAACCAAAGCGTTGATCCCACTGCCGGTGCACTGGTAAAGGGGCATGAGATTGTAGGCCTTACACTTACTCCGGAGATGGGGGCAGTTATTAATAAGGACGGCATTATAAGTGAAGGGTGGATTTGGTTCTATCCGACCAAAAAGGATGATGACGGCAATGAGGTGCTTTCTTACACCGTCTGGGATCGTGAACATGACAGAGATGTGTCAGAAAATTATGACGTCCAGCAGGGTGCTGCCGGTAAGCTTACGATACTGCACAACGAGAATCTCCCGCCGGACAGCATTACGGTAGAGAAAGCGAAGACAACGTATAAGCTGGGAGAGGCCTTGATGGTGAATGACCTGAAGGTAACGGCAAGATACGGAGACGGCTATGTAGAACAGGTGCCGAAGGGAGACGGGCACGATTCTCTTACGACCAATGAAAGTGATATTGATATGACTACCTTGGGCGGTAAGGCGTTAAAGGTAACTTACACAAGAGAAGAACCAGAAGCGGCGAGAGGATCGGCATCCGAGAGCCTGACGATCAATGTGGTTGAAGAGCAGGCTAATAATAGTAATAATAGTAATAATAGTAATAATAGTTCCAATCCAACGAACAGCTCTACAACCCCGGGTACATCCACAAGGGCGGCGAATAATTCTTCGTCGGGGTCAGGAAGCGGCAGCGGTACTTCCGGCGGAAGCTCATCTGGAAGCGGAACAACGAGTACAGCAAAAAAGAGTACCACGACACCAGGAGCAAGAACCGGCGATACCAATCCGATTGCAATGTGGGTGATCACAGCTCTCTGTTCAGGAATCGCTATAGTAAGTCTGATGATTTTCAGTGTGGGCAGAAACACAAAGAAGAAAAAGGTCAGAAGTAAGAAGCATTCATAGAAATACATAAGCTGAGAAGGTTTGGGAACGAAAAGGAAGAGTCCCGCTCTCGTAACGAAGAGAAGTGTTATGAGAGCGGGACTTTTGATTATTACAGCATTTCTAAGAATGCAGTTAATCTGGTATTCAGCTGGCCGATGTCCGCCTGAGAGTAGTCGGTCTCCACATGGATATAAGGGATGCCCTTCTTCTCATTGACAAATCTGCGGATGGCAAGTGTTTCTACGTTGTATGTATGACAGGCCTGCAGGGTCATTTCTACCACGCCGTCAACTTTGTATTCATCAATCAATCTGTCAAGAAGCTCCAAACGGTTCGGATTTGGTGTCATAACGGAGCATCCGATGTCCAGATATCTCCTTGCCAGCGCATCGTATACGTCTGGATTATTCTCGTCCACCAGCTTGTCTACGGACTTAGCGCCGGAGCAGTTCTCGAAGGTTACGACGATACCGCCGTTGTTTTCAATAGCATTAATCACCTTTTCAGGGGCGCCGCCGATCGGACATCCGGTAATCAGGATGCGGGGTTTCTTTTCTTCCATCTTTCCCTCAGAATATTCCTTTTCAATCTTGGCAGTCAGGGCATCTACCTCATCTGGAATCTGTAAGCGGTCAAATTTGAATCCGCTGCCGTAGAGAACCTTCCATAGATCATGTCCTTTGATCGGGGCGGGATCATGCTTCATAACAGCGTACAGCTTCTTTAGTGCCGTGCGGGCGCGGTTTTCCACTTTAATTGCCTCACGGACCGCATCCTCCGTGATCGTAGTATCAAATTCCTTCTCCAGATATTCCTTGAACCGGATGATTTCACTTTTCCATAAATGGAACGCCGCTTCATTTTGCGTATTGGGAAGCTCCATCAGAAAGACCTTTTTGAAATCAGCCATGTATTCGTACATCTTCTTCTTGCCGTCGCAGGTAGTCTCGCCGACTACCACATCAGAGAAATAGAAGAAGGGGCACTTGTCGGTTACCGCAAAACCATAGCTGGATTTGATCAACGGGCAGAGGTTTTTGGGAAGATCCTTTTCTGCATCTGGAATGGTTTCATCAGAGGTAGAGCATAAGCCTACGGTAACGGCACCCATGGCCATGGCAATTTCCCGCGGGAAGTAGGTGCAGTAAGCGCCTATAACAGGAATGCTCTTATCCTTGATTTCCTTTAAGGCCAGAAATGAGTTTTTGCGCTGCTGGGCAAATTCCTCAAAGACCTCCGGCAGTTCTTTAATAAGTTCCATAATTTTTCTGTCTCCTTTATCTTAGAATTTCTTACACTAACCGTAACATTTTAGCGGGAAAAGAACAATCAATATGAAGCGTAATTTGATTCAAACCATCTATAAAGAAGAGAATATATAGAAATTAACAATATATAAAATAGAATATTATGAAAATGTCTTTTTGAAGAATTCAGTATTGGACATAGGCATGTTATTGGAATATAATTTTTAGAAGAAAGTGAATGTAGTCAGGAGTGAATGGATGAGATATGAGAATGTAACGAAGGGCATTTTTCTGGAGCGTCCCAACCGGTTTACCGCTTATGTGGAAATAGACGGCAGGAGGGAGACGGTTCATGTGAAGAATACCGGGAGATGCGGGGAGCTGCTGGTCCCGGGGGCTGTAGTATACGTACAGAAGGCCGGACAGCCGGACAGGAAGACGAAATGGGATTTGATCACGGTGGAGAAGGAATGTACAGTCCGGAATGCAGACTGCAGCGCATCCAGACGGATCAGGATGGTGAATCTTGATTCTCAGGCGCCGAATCAGGTGGTAAGGGAATGGCTGGAAGCGGGGAAACTGATATCCGGGGTCACCAGGATCCAGCAGGAATGTAAGTTTGGAGATTCCCGGCTGGATCTGTACGTGGAAGCAGGTAAGCGCCGGATTTTTATTGAGGTAAAGGGAGTAAGTCTGGAGGAGGACGGCCGGGTACGTTTTCCAGATGCGCCCAGTGAACGCGCCGTAAAGCATGCAGGGGAACTGATCCGTGCCGTAGAGGAGGGCTGTGAAGCCTATGTGTTTTTTGTGGTGCAGATGAAGGATGTGGATTATTTTACACCTAATATGGATACCCATCCAGAGTTTGGAGAAGCATTAAGGAAGGCTGCAGATAAAGGCGTGAAGATAATAGTATATGACTGCAGGGTGGGGTGTGATTTTATTGAGCTTGCAGATGAGGTGCCGGCGGCGCTTACAGAAAGAGAGGTTCTGGATGCGGAGCGGCTGCAGATCCTTGGAAAGCTTCCGGAGCCGGTGGTAGAGTGGTTCCGTGCAAATAAGCGGGATCTGCCCTGGAGGGAGAATCCGGAGCCGTATCATGTCTGGGTGTCGGAGATTATGCTGCAGCAGACCAGAGTGGAAGCAGTGAAGCCTTACTATGCCAGATTCTTAAAGGCGCTGCCGGATGTGAGGGCGCTGGCAGAGGCAGAGGAGGATGTGCTACTAAAGCTGTGGGAGGGACTGGGGTATTATAACCGGGTCCGCAATATGCAGAAGGCGGCCAGACAGATCATGGTAGATTACCACGGGGAGTTTCCTGTGGAATATGAAGAGATCCGCGGCCTGGCCGGGATTGGCAGCTATACGGCGGGAGCGATCAGCTCCTTTGCCTATGGCGCTGTAAGGCCTGCAGTGGATGGGAATGTACTGCGGGTGATTTCGCGTATTACGGGCAGTGATGAGGATATTATGAAGCAGAGCGTGAGAAAGAAGATGGAAGAGCTTCTGGAACAGGTGATTCCTGCGGATGCATCCAGTGATTTTAATCAGGGGCTGATCGAGCTGGGGGCAGTTGTCTGTGTGCCGAACGGAGAGCCGGATTGCGGGAGCTGTCCGGTGAGAGGGTGGTGCAAGGCTCATGCAGAAGGAAGGGAGCAGGAGCTTCCGGTGAAGAAGAAGGCGGCGCCTCGGAGAATTGAGAAACGTACTATCGTAATCTTCCGGGACGGAGAGACCAGGGGGATACGCAGACGGCCGGACACCGGACTTTTGGCAGGCTTATATGAGCTTCCCGGCCTGGAAGGGCATCTAAGTCAGGAGGAGGTGCTGGAATACAGCAGATCCATCGGCCTTGCACCATTAAGGATCCAGCCATTAGGAGAAGCGAGGCACATATTCAGCCATGTAGAGTGGCATATGATCGGTTATCAGATTCAGGTGGATGAGCTGGAGAAGTCCTGCAGTGCCGATATGATATTTGCCCGGGCAGAAGAAATACAAAAACGCTACCCGATCCCGGCAGCGTTTGAAAAATATATGAGGTATATAATTTGACTTTAAATTATCGGCTGATGCGCAAGCCGGTGTGCCCGTTTCTTTTCGCGCACGTAGATAAACGGATAGAGGATGCCGGATAGGACCAGGCCTGCGATCACGTCCGTCACCGAATGCTGCTTTAGGAAAACCGTGGACAGAATGATGGATAAAGTAAACAGGTAGATAGCCAGACGGATACCAGACCTGTTCCTTAATGATTCTGTCCGGGTAAGACCGATACATAAACCGATGGAATTGAATACATGCATGCTCGGCAGTACATTGGTAGGCGTATCTATAGAATACACATAACGCACCAGATCAACAAAAATATTCTCCCGTGGAAATACCGAAGGCCGGAGATTCAATCCATTGGGATAAACTGTACAGATGATCAGGAACACCGTCATGCCAATGATCAGAAAGGCCGCCATCTGAAGGAAACCCTTCTTATCTGTAAAGAACAGATAAAAGGAGCCTGCTGTAATAAACACAAACCACAATAGATACGGTATGACGAAAAATTCCACAAATGGAATATAGTCATCCAACGGCGAATGAATTAGAAAATAACCTTTGGTTATGTGTTTTTCCAAATACAGAAACCATGGCATATAAATAAAGCCGTACAGAAATACTAAAGCGTGGTTATACTTTTTGAATAGCTTCTTTATCTCCATCGTATTACTCCTTTTCAAGTCCATGTATAAATAGTATATTTGGAATCCACCCGATTATAACATGAAAAGAAAAAATCAACAATATCATGAGCATGGAATTAATAAAATCTTTCGATATTGCAGATATACCGGAAACAGAGTATAATTTGTATACATTTGTTACTGCGGTTGTGACACATATTTATAAGGAGATTTATATGAAAGAGAAGGCAGTCTCTCTGGCTGACCGTGCCTATGAGACGATCAAAACAAATATCCTGAACCTGACCTATCCGCCCGGAATGCCGCTGACGGAATTGCTTGAACTGCCTGTATTCCGCCTTATTTTTATTCTGGAAGGCATGAGGAATATTCCTACCGGCTTGAGGAGAAGGTGGTGCTGTATATGCGGGAGGGAGATTACAAGAGAGCATTTGATATTCTAAAGATGGACCATTTTGACACAGGAAGGATAACAGCGCTTTTGAGTACGGCATCAGACGCTGGGCAATAATGCACATATGGAGGAGAACAGTATGTATATCTTTATCACAAACCCTAATGCACGTTCCGGCCTGGGCGGGAAAGTGTGGAGTGAGATTGAGAAGATTTTAAAGGACAGGAAGGTGTCTTATCAGGTTCATTTTACCAAATATCAGAGACACGCATCCCGGATCGTAAGGGAGATTACTTCAGACGGAGAGGAACACACGATTATTGTGCTTGGAGGCGACGGTACGGTGAATGAGGTATTGAATGGGATCAAGGAGCTTTCTAAGGTAACTCTGGGGTATATTCCGATTGGCTCCAGCAATGATTTTGCCAGATATTTTCATCATCCGTATGAGCCGGAGAGGGCGCTTGCCGCGATTTTGGCTCCGAAGAAATACGCGTTGATAAATGTAGGGCTTCTGACTTACCGGGACGGAGAACGGAAGAGGCGGTTTGCAGTCAGCAGCGGGCTTGGGTTTGATGCGGGAATCTGTCATTATGCGGTGGTATCCAAATTAAAGCTGTTTTTGAATAAGCTTCATCTTGGAAAGCTGACCTATGTGGGGATTGCGCTGGCACAGCTGCTTGCTTTAAAGCCCGGCAGGGTGACGGTCCGTCTGGATGACGGAGAGCCGGTTCCGTATGAGAAGGTTTATTTTGCAACGGCAATGAACCATCCTTATGAAGGCGGGGGCTTTAAATTCTGTCCAAAAGCAGACCCGGCAGATGATGTGATGGATGTGACGGTTATTGCGGGAATCCCGAAGCTGAAGACGCTTTTTCTGCTGCCGACGGCATATAAGGGATGGCATACGTTTTTTCAGGGGGTGCATACCTTCACCTGTAAAAAAGCTGTGTTTGAGAGCGGGAAACCACTCCCGGTGCATACGGACGGAGAACCGGTATTTCCCCAGCGCAGAGTAACGGCTGAGCTGGAACCGGATAAGGTACTGCTGATTATTGGATAACAAAGAAAGACAGAAAGGGGAATGGTAGATCATGCCGGTACTATGTTATGCTATATTAGTGGCGGCGGCAGCGGGGGCTTTATATCTGTATGCGGTCTGGCCACGGACAACCCGCATTTCGGATATGATGCAGTACAACCATGCATTGTTTGCCCACAGAGGTTATCACAATAAGGAGAAATTGATCCCGGAAAATTCTATGGCGGCGTTTCGCGCGGCTGTTGCAAAGGGGTACGGGATTGAACTGGATATTCATATTACGAAGGACGGTAAGCTTGCGGTGTTCCACGATGATACATTGGAGAGAATGTGCCGGGAGCCGGGCAGTGTGGAGGATTATACAATGGAAGAGCTGCGCCGTTTTCATCTGCTGAATACGACAGAGAGGATTCCGGAGCTTAGAGAGGTGTTGGACTATGTAGACGGGCGTGTGCCTCTTTTGATCGAGCTTAAGATTCCGGGACGGAGTCTTGCAGTCTGCGAGGCCTCTTATGAAGTGCTGAGAGGATACAAGGGCCGTTTTTTAGTGCAGTCCTTTCATACCATGGGGCTTTATTGGTACCGGAAGCATGCGCCGGAGACCCTGCGGGGGCAGCTTTCCTGTAATCTGACGAAAAGTGAGGAGAAAGAGCCTTATCTGCTGCGGTTCCTGATCCGCTTTTTGCTGCTTAATATGCTGGGAAGACCGGATTTTATTTCTTATAAGTTGAAGGATCTGCCCAATTTCAGCGTATCTGTCTGCAGAAGTCTGTCCGGTACTCCGGCTGCGGTTTGGACGCTGCGCACGGAAAAGGCCCTGCAGCAGGGGCAGGCGGAGTATAATATGTGTATTTTTGAGAAGTCCGGGGAAGATTATTAGAATGATCCGGATCTTTACTAGAATATATGGGAGTGAGGGTATATTTGATATGAATCAACAGAAGAAGAGTTTATTATTGGTACATATAGCA
The DNA here is from genome assembly GCA_910584265.1 of uncultured Dorea sp. GTDB lineage: Bacteria > Bacillota > Clostridia > Lachnospirales > Lachnospiraceae > Claveliimonas. The sequence continues at coordinate 46,409 of CAJTZE010000017.1, forward strand.
GTGTTGGGATTTGGACTGTCAGGCCTGTTTGGAAAACTGGTAACACAGCCGGCTGTCGTGATTTCCTGGGGCAGGGTGTTCTGTTCTTCCATATTTTTGTTTCTGCTTTTCAGAATTAGAAGACAGTCAGTTAAGCTGAAGGCCGGGAAGGATTTCCTGCTCCTGCTGGCAGCAGGCGTAATCCTTGCCATACATTGGACCACCTTTATGCAGTCCATACAGGTGTCTACGGTGGCAGTTGGGACGCTGACATTTTCCACTTATCCGCTGTTTGTGACATTTTTAGAGCCGTACATTTATCATGAGCGGTTAAAGAAATCCAGCGTGGTCTGCGCATGCGTGATGCTGGCAGGGGTTCTGCTTATTGTGCCGGAGTTCCAGCTGGGAAATGCCATGACCCGGGGAGTGATCTGGGGCATGATCGGGAGTTTCAGTTATGCAGTCCTGTCGCTGATGAACCGGAGCTTTTCGGACCGGTATCCCGGCGCGCTTGTTTCCCTGTATGAGCAGGGGACGGCGGCGGTGGTGCTTCTGCCTGCATTATTTTTCCTTCATCCTGCATTTACGGGAAGGGATATCGCGGGACTTATCATTCTCGGCGTCGCATTTACGGCCGGAGCACATTCCCTGTTTATAGAAGGCCTGAAGCATGTGAAGGTGCAGACGGCGGGCATCATATCCGGCCTGGAATCGGTGTATGGGATTCTGGCGGCCTTCTTTGTGCTGAGAGAGGTACCGGGACTTAGGGAGCTCACCGGCGGGGCCGTGATACTGGGCGTTGTGTTTTATTCCACGCTGGATTCAGCGAAGGAATAGGGGGTTGTTGATTTTGAGAAATCCGCATGTTACAATTGATGAGATTATAAAAGAAATGGGGTAAATGAAATGGAAAATCCAATTATTTCAATCGAAATGGAAAACGGCGATATTATGAAGGCGGAGCTGTATCCGGATGTGGCGCCGAATACGGTAAATAATTTTATCTCACTGGTAAAGAAGGGGTATTATGACGGACTGATTTTCCACCGGGTGATCAGCGGCTTTATGATCCAGGGCGGGTGTCCTGACGGAACCGGTATGGGAGGCCCGGGATATCAGATCAAAGGCGAGTTTGCGCAGAATGGATTTGCCAATGAGCTGCGCCATACCGAAGGCGTATTATCTATGGCGCGGGCGATGCATCCAGATTCTGCGGGATCTCAGTTCTTTATTATGCATAAGGATTCTCCGCATCTGGACGGACAGTATGCGGCCTTCGGCATGATCATTGAGGGTATGGACGTGGTAAATAAGATTGCGGCTGTACCGACGGATTACAGCGACCGTCCGATGGAGACGCAGATGATGAAAAAGGTTACGGTTGACACTAAGGGAGCGGACTATCCGGAGCCGGAGAAGGAGTAGGATAATTAGAATCTGGAAAGATAAGGAGGCTGAAACTATTATGGAAAGGATGGTTCAGACCGAAGATTTAATCTTTGAATATGCGAAACGGGATGAAGAAGGCAATGTGATCGGTTCTTACCGGGCTATCGACCAGGTGAATCTGAAGGTGGAAGCAGGGCAGTTTATTGCAATTCTTGGACATAACGGTTCGGGAAAGTCTACGCTGGCCAAGCACATCAATGCGATTTTAGTACCTACAGAGGGTACGGTGTGGGTCGGCGGAAGAGATACCAGCGACGCAGATGAGCTGTGGAATGTAAGACAGTCTGCCGGTATGGTTTTTCAGAATCCGGATAATCAGATCATCGGTACTGTTGTGGAAGAGGACGTGGGGTTCGGACCGGAGAATCTGGGAGTCCCCACAGACGATATCTGGGAACGGGTGGAGGAGAGCTTACGGGCGGTCGGCATGCTTTCCTACCGGCACCATTCGCCGAATAAGCTATCCGGAGGGCAGAAGCAGAGGGTTGCCATTGCGGGAGTTATTGCCATGCGGCCGAAATGTATCGTGCTGGATGAACCGACAGCCATGTTAGATCCCAGCGGACGGAAGGAAGTGCTCCGCACCGTGGAGGAGCTCAGGAAGCAGGAGAAGGTAACCGTAATCCTGATTACCCATTACATGGAAGAGGTGATAGACGCAGACCGTGTATTTGTTATGGATCACGGGCACGTAGTGATGGAGGGGACGCCAAGAGAAATCTTCTCCCAGGTGGATGCATTAAAGGAATACCGCCTGGATGTTCCGCAGGTAACGATACTTGCAGATGAACTAAAGAAACGCGGACTGGATATTCCGGCCGGGATTTTGAGGAAGGAAGAGCTGGTGGAGGCGATATGTCGATTAAAATAGAACACTTGAATTATATATACAGTCAGGGGACCGCCTATGAAAAACAGGCACTGAAGGATATCTGCCTGGAGATTCCCCACGGGGAATTTGTGGGGATCATCGGCCACACCGGGTCGGGAAAGTCTACGCTGATCCAGCATCTGAACGGCTTGATCAAGGCGGCTGACGGAGAGATTTACTATAATGGAGAAAATATTTACAGCGGGAATTACAATATGAAGGAGCTCCGCAATCAGGTGGGGCTGGTATTTCAGTATCCGGAGCATCAGCTGTTTGAGGTGGACGTGCTTTCGGATGTCTGTTTCGGTCCGAAAAACCAGGGGCTTTCCAGAGAAGAATGCGAAAAACGTGCAAGAGAGGCGCTGAGGCTTGTGGGACTCAAGGAAAAGTATTACCAGTCCTCGCCGTTTGAATTGTCCGGCGGACAGAAGCGGAGGGCGGCGATTGCCGGGGTTCTTGCCATGCGTCCGAAGGTTCTGGTTTTAGATGAGCCGACGGCGGGACTGGATCCGAAGGGACGGGACGGGATTCTGGATCAGATCTCATACCTGCATAAAGAAAGCGATATGACGGTTATCCTGGTGTCCCACAGTATGGAGGATATTGCAAAATATGCGGACCGGATTATTGTGATGAACCAGGGACAGGTAATGTTTAACAGCACACCGAAGGAAGTGTTTGCCCATTATAAAGAGTTGGAAGCGGTAGGGCTTGCCGCGCCGCAGGTGACCTACATTATGCATGAGCTTGAGGAGAAGGGACTTGCCGTGGACACAAGGGCGGCTACGGTAAAAGAGGCCGCGGACAGTATTATGGAGGTGCTTGGCAATGATTAGAGATATTACGATCGGACAATATTATCCGGCGAAGAGCATACTCCACAGACTGGATCCGAGAGTGAAGCTGACGGCGACGGTGCTGTATCTGATTTCCCTGTTTTTATTCAAGAATGTATCAGGGTATCTTATTGCAACCGTTTTTCTGGCAGTTATTATCCGTCTGTCAAAGGTTCCCTTTCGATATATTATGCGGGGAATGAAGCCGGTTGTTATGCTTCTTATGATCACGCTTTTGTTTAACCTCTTTCTGATCAGGGAGGGAGCGGTGATTTTTTCGGCATGGATATTTACCATAACAGAGGGAGGCTTGAGAAATGCAGTCCTGATGGCAGTACGTTTGATCTATCTGATTACCGGTTCGTCGCTTATGACCTTTACTACAACGCCCAATGAGCTGACCGATGGGATAGAGAGCCTGTTAAAGCCTCTTGGGAAACTGCATGTGCCGGTGCACGAGATTGCGATGATGATGTCCATTGCCCTGAGGTTTATTCCGATCCTTCTGGAGGAGACGGATAAGATCATGAAGGCCCAGATAGCCAGAGGTGCGGATCTGGAGAGCGGAAATATCCTACAGAAGGCGAAGAGCATGATCCCGATCCTGGTGCCACTGTTTGTGTCGGCCTTCCGCCGTGCCAATGACCTGGCGATGGCTATGGAGGCGAGGTGTTACCGCGGCGGGGAAGGGCGGACGAAGATGAATCCCCTTCGGTACACCGGGCGAGATAGGGCGGCTTATGGAATAGTGATCCTATATGTAATAGGAGTGGTATTGATCGGCAGATATGTACCCCTTCACATCTGGATCTTTTAGAAAGGGATGGGAATGAGACGGATTAAGCTTACGGTTGCATATGACGGAACCGATTACTGCGGCTGGCAGCTCCAGCCCAACGGAATTACGGTTGAAGAGGTGCTGAACCGGGAAATCAGCGGACTTACCGGAGAAAATATCCGGGTCATAGGAGCCAGCCGGACGGATTCGGGAGTCCATGCCCTTGGAAATATAGCAGTATTTGATACAGAGAGCCGGATTCCGCCGGAACGCATGTCCTACGCGCTGAATCAGCGGATGCCGGAGGATATCGTGATCATGAAGTCAGAGGAGGTTCCTGTGGAATGGCATCCAAGGTATCAGGATGTCATTACCAAAACCTATGAATATCATATCTATAATGCGGCTGTTCCGAATCCTATGAAACGGAGAACCTCTGCGTTCGTATCATTTCCGCTGGATATAGAGCGGATGAGGAAGGGCGCGTCACATCTGGAGGGAGAACATGATTTTGTCAGCTTCTGCAATGTGAGAACGAATACTTCGGATACGGTGCGGACTGTACATGAGATACAGATTGACAGGGAAAGGGATGAAATTGTTATCCGGATTACAGGAAACGGATTCCTATATAACATGGTAAGGATCATTGCGGGGACTTTGATCCGCGTGGGCCGGGGCTTTTATGAGCCGGAGAAGGTCATAGAGATTCTTGAGGCAGGGAAACGAACAGAAGCGGGCGTGACGGCTCCTCCTCAGGGATTGGTGTTAACAGAAATTAAATATGGAAGATGATTTTTGTGCCGGTGCAGGATGGCCTATTAAATTATTTTGTGCAATTTGTCAATTGACAGGGCAAAATAGGGCGTTCTGCATCGGCGTTTTTTTATGCAAAAATGCGATAGACATTTGAAATGGAGAATGGTATATTAAAAAATGGGATAAAAGGAATTAGGGAGTAAGCTTTCTACAAAGGAGGATGTTATGGACATATTTTCGATGGTATTATCATTGCTTAGCGGAGTAGCCTTGTTTCTCTTTGGCATGTCGCTGATGGGAGACGGTCTTAAGATGGTTGCGGGTAATAAGCTGGAGGCATTTCTCTATAAGATGACGAATACACCGTTAAAAGGGGTCGCTCTGGGAGCCGGAGTTACGTCAGTAATCCAGTCATCATCTGCTACGACGGTTATGGTGGTCGGATTTGTTAACTCTGGTATGATGAAGCTTAGGCAGGCAATCGGTATCGTCATGGGTGCCAATATCGGTACCAGTATTACCGGATGGATTTTATGTCTTTCTTACATAGAAGGATCCAGCGGGCTTGCTAAAATCTTATCAACGGCGACCATCAGTGCAGTAGTGGCGATTGCCGGTATGCTGTTCCGTATGCTGTCCAAGAGGACTGTATATCGAAATGTAGGTAATATTATGCTGGGTTTTTCCATCCTGATGTTCGGCATGCAGACCATGAGCGGGGCAGTTGCGCCGTTAAAAGAGAGCGAGGCATTTACCAGTACGCTGACTATGTTCTCGAATCCGATCGCAGGTATCCTTCTTGGCATTGCATTTACGGCGGTCTTACAGAGTGCGTCCGCCTCGGTAGGTATCCTGCAGGCGCTGTCTGTTACCGGTTCTCTTACCTTTGCTACGGCGTATCCGATTATTCTGGGTATCGGCGTAGGCGCGGCCTGTCCAGTATTGATTTCCGCAATCGGCGCCAATAAGAATGGTAAAAGAACTGCGTTGATTTATCTGCTGAACGACTTATTCGGAATGCTGATCTGGTCAATTGCATTTTACAGTGTGAATGCCATTGTGCATTTTACTTTTTTAAATATGACGATGAGCCCGGTTATGATTGCGACGGTTAATACGGTATTCCGTGTCGCAACGGTATGCGTACTCTTTCCGTTTATTCCGAAGCTTGAGAAACTGGCAAAGGCGCTCATTAAGGATAGCGAGGAAGATCTTGAGGATGATGCGAACTTTGATATGCTTGAGGAGCGTCTGCTCAGATATCCGGCTCTGGCAATCGGACAGTCTAACCGGGTTATGAATGATATGGCGAAAAAGGTCCGTAAGAACGTGGGCCGTTCCCTGAACCTGATCAATGATTTCAGTCAGGATAAGTTTAACAAGGTTCAAAGGAAAGAGGATCTGATCGATAAGTTTGAAACAAAACTCGGCGAGTATCTGATGCTGCTGACCAAGAGAGAGCTGAACACTATCCAGACCAGACAGGTATCGCTCTATCTGCACATCATCAGTGACCTGGAGCGGGTAGGAGACTATGCGTCGAATGTGGCGAGGGTAACGAATAATATACATGAAGGCAATATTTCTATGTCTGAAGAGGCGAGGGCTGAACTGAATGTAGTTATGGACGCAGTGCGCGAGACTGCGGAGATGGCGGTGCAGAGTGTGGAAAAGCATGACAAGGAAAAAGCAATGCGGGTGAAATCTCTGGCGGCGGTTGTAACTGCGCTCTGTGAGGAATTGAAGATGCGCCATGTGATCCGGCTGAGCCACGGAGACTGTGACCTGACACAGGGAACCGTATTCAACGACCTGCTGAACAGCCTTGACCGTATTGTGGCACACTGTACCGGTGCGGCCAGTGCGATGGTAAAAATGTACGAGACAGATTCGGATATGCATATCCATACTTCGACGATAGCAGACGACGGAAAAGAAGAGTATAGAAGGCTTCTCGTGGAGAATGCAAAGAGATACAGAGATTTATTTACTGAGTATCAGGAGAAATATAATATCGAGAAGAGTAAAGACCGTCCGCTCAGTATGGAACCTGAGCCTGAAACTGAAAAAAAGGGTAAAAGCAAAGACAGCAAAAATAAGAGTATCCTATAAAAGATAGAAGAACAGCTTGACAATAGTTTGGAAATCAGTTAGACTATCCAGCAAATAGAGTAGTAAAGGCTGAGAAAAGAAGAAGTAATATTTCCCGCACCCTTACAGAGAGCGGCCGGCAGGTGAGAGGCGCAAGAAGGAGAGAAATATGAATACATCTTGGAGCCGCGCACCGAAGGGGATTCTGGGTATGTACAGGCAGAGTACCGGAAAGCCAGCAGGCTGTGACGTATGGCGCACGTTACGCGCGGAGGCTGCGGCCGCAGCCGTTGAGACCGGAAGCGAGAGCATTCGGTGAAATAAGGTGGTACCACGAAGTATATTCGTCCTTATCCGTTATGGATAAGGACGTTTTTATTATCTGGGAATCCAGTGATATTCTTTCTTGGTGTAATTAATACGTTAAGCGCCGGAGGGGACACGACGATTGCATGCATGCTGTTTAAATATTTGAAATACAGGGATGGCTGTTATATTCTGGATCATCCTACAGACTGTGGGTTTATTGCTTTTGTAAAGCATTAATTATTATGATATAAGATGTAAAGGAGAGGGAAATATGGGAATTTATGAAGAACTTCAGGCGCGGGGACTGATCGCGCAGGTAACAGATGAGGAACGGATCAGAGATCTGGTGAACAATGGAAAGGCAGTGTTCTATATTGGTTTTGATCCGACGGCAGACAGCCTTCATGTGGGACATTTTATGGCGCTGTGTCTGATGAAACGCCTGCAGGAGGCAGGTAATAAGCCGATTGCACTGATCGGCGGCGGAACCGCCATGATCGGCGACCCGTCGGGAAGAACCGATATGAGGCAGATGATGACACCGGAAACCATTCAGCATAACTGTGAATGCTTTAAGAAGCAGATGAGCCGTTTTATTGACTTTTCCGAGGGTAAAGCGCTTATGGTAAATAATGCAGACTGGCTGATGGATCTGAATTATATCGAGGTGCTCAGGGAAGTGGGCGCACATTTCTCTGTAAACCGTATGCTCTCGGCAGAGTGCTATAAGCAGCGTATGGAGAAGGGGCTGAGCTTTTTGGAATTCAACTACATGATTATGCAGAGCTATGATTTCTATGCACTGTTCCAGAAATACGGCTGTAATATGCAGTTCGGCGGGGACGACCAGTGGAGCAATATGCTCGGCGGCACAGAACTGATCCGCCGTAAGCTGGGCGAGGATGCAGGCGCGATGACGATTACGCTTCTTTTGAATTCCGAGGGTAAGAAGATGGGAAAGACCCAGAGCGGCGCAGTGTGGCTTGACCCGGAGAAGACTTCGCCGTTTGAGTTCTACCAGTACTGGAGAAATGTGGCGGATGCAGATGTGCTGAAATGTATCCGTATGTTGACCTTCCTTCCATTGGAGGAGATCGATAAGATGGATTCCTGGGAGGGCGCACAGCTGAATACTGCGAAGGAAATCCTTGCTTATGAGCTGACCAGGCTGGTACACGGCGGGGAGGAAGCCGAGAAGGCACAGACTGCGGCAAAGGCACTGTTCAGCCAGGGCGCGGCGGCAGATATGCCGACAGCAGAGCTTGCGGCAGAGGATTTTGCAGAGGAAAACATGGATATCTTAAGCGTCCTGGTGAAAAGCGGACTGGTTCCTTCAAGGGCGGAAGCGAGACGTGCGGTACAGCAGGGCGGCGTGACGGTAGATGGAGAAAAGGTAACGGATATCAAGGCCGCCTACAGTGCAGAGGCATTTGCAGGCGAAGGCATGGTAGTAAAGAAAGGAAAGAAGAATTTCCGCAGAGTAATCATGAATTAAGAGGGAAAAAGAGGATTGCATGTTCAAAAAGGGTGCAATCCTCTTTTGTGTTTGTGAAATAATTAAAATTTCAGGTACTGTACGCTGTATGGTGCCATCTCAAGCTGGCCGTTAAGCTGTAATTCTTTGCCGCTTATCAAATCGGTCACAGAACCGTTTAAATCTCCGTGCTGTGCCGTGTAGGTATCTCCGGATGCGTTGATTGCCGCCATTATGCGTTCTTTTTCAGATGCCCGTTCAAATACCAGCTGATGATTCGTAAGAACCACATTGCGGTAGCTGCCGTTACAGAGCCCGTCGCTTTCCTGACGGATGGCAATTAATTTCTTGATATATTCTGTCAGGTCATTGGGTTCTGGAGCTTCAAAGCATGGGCGGAGAGCGTAGTCATTATCCGGAGCCTTCTGCCCTTCTACGCCCCATTCGCTGCCGTAGTAAATGCATGGTATGCCGGGCATGCTAAGGAGCAGGCCGTATGCAGGCCGTATATGTTCTTTGTTAGACAGTATGCTGGCAAGCCTTGTTACATCATGGTTGTCTACAAAGGTTACCAGATGCCTGCCCCGGTAAATGCACCATTGGTCAGAACCGTACTGGCGGTGCAGGGAGTGGGCGATCTCAAACATGTTCATGGAATTGAAGCTGGAGAAGATTCCCTTGTAGCATTCATAATTGGTACAGCTGTGCAGCATCTCGTCATTTACGATCAGATTGTAATCTCCGAAGAGTACCTCGCCGATCAATGCAAATTCTGGTTTCAGACTGCTGGTAAAACGGCGGAGCGCCCGCATAAAATTATGATCCAGACTATATGCCACGTCCAGACGGAGTCCGTCGATGTTAAATTCATCTACCCAGAATTTCACGCAGTCCAGCAGATAATCCAATACAGCCGGATTCTGGAGATTTAACTTCACCAGTTCAAAATGCCCCTCCCAGCCTTCGTACCAGAAGCCGTCATTATAACAGCTGTTGCCGTCGAAGCTGATATGGAACCAGTCCTTGTAGGGGGAATCCCATTTCTTCTCCTGTACATCCTTAAATGCCCAGAAGCCTCTTCCTACATGGTTAAATACGCCGTCGAGAATAATCTTTACATCATGCTCGTGGAGATCTTTGCATACCTCTGCGAAATCCTGATTATTGCCGAGCCGGCAGTCAATGGAACGGAAATCCCGGGTGTCATAGCCGTGATTGTCCGATTCAAAAATTGGATTCAGGATGATTGCATCAATCCCCAGATCCTTCAGGTAAGAACTCCAGTCCATCAGCTTCCGGATACGCGGAGCGTAGACGCCGTCGTTGGCATAAGGCGCACCGCAGAATCCGATCGGGTATATCTGATAAAATACTCCTTTATAAGCCCACATATTGTTACATCTCCTTCTTGTAATAAAACTTTTAGTCCTGCTTCTAGTTTACCATAGATTGGCAGCACTGCACAATGGAAAATCCACAGAAATGCAGGCGGGAGCGGCGGAAGAAAGCGGAAAAGAAGGAGAAAAAACAGTTGACAGGTGAAAAAGCCTATAATATAATAAAACAGTATGACGAAAGGAGAAACAGATTGCTCCAAAGCCCCGGAGGCATCTGATTCCAATAGAGTTAGTTTAAGAAGTAATGTAATGATTCATAGGAGGGAAACCAATGAAAACTTATATGGCTAATCCAGATAAGATTGAAAGAAAATGGTATGTTGTTGATGCTGCCGGATGTACATTAGGACGTCTGTCATCAGAAGTAGCTAAGATTTTAAGAGGAAAGAACAAACCGGAATTTACACCGCATATCGATACAGGCGATTATGTAGTAATCGTTAACGCATCCAAGATTAAAGTAACAGGCAAGAAGCTGAACCAGAAGATTTATTATAATCATTCAGAGTATGTCGGCGGAATGAGAGAGACCACTCTGGCAGAGATGATGGCTAAGAAGCCTGAGAAGGTTATCGAGCTGGCAGTTAAGGGAATGCTTCCAAAGGGACCTTTAGGAAGGGCTATGATCAAGAAACTTCACGTGTATGCCGGAGCAGAGCATGAGCAGCAGGCTCAGAAGCCGGAAGAGCTGAAACTTTAATTAGGAAGGTCGAAAGGAGGATATAAAAGTGGCAGCAGCAAGATATTATGGAACAGGAAGAAGAAAAAAATCAATTGCAAGAGTATATCTGGTACCTGGAACAGGCAAGATTACAATAAATAAGAGAGATATCGATGAGTATCTTGGACTTGAGACATTAAAGGTCATTGTCCGCCAGCCATTGGCACTGACTGAGACAGAGGGTAAGTTTGATGTGATCGTAAACGTAAAAGGCGGCGGTTACACAGGACAGGCAGGAGCAATCCGCCACGGTATCGCAAGAGCGCTTCTGGAGGCTGATGCAGATTACAGGCCGGCACTTAAGAAGGCAGGATATCTGACACGTGACCCGCGTATGAAAGAGCGTAAGAAATACGGTCTCAAGGCGGCTCGTAGAGCACCACAGTTTTCCAAGAGATAGGCAGATCATTTTACAGATTCAGAAATATGTACTCCGCAGGTATTCCTGCGGAGTTTTTGGTTTTACGATAAAGTATAGTAAGGGGGGTGTCGGTTAATACCGATTTTTAACCTCTGACAAGCAAGGAAGATACAATC
>CAJTZE010000018.1 GCA_910584265.1 uncultured Dorea sp.
CCTCCACCGGACGTTATCCGGCATCCTGCCCTGTGAAGCCCGGACTTTCCTCACCTGCAGCCTTTCGGCATCTGCAGCCGCGATTACTTGTCATACTTGTATCTCTCACGTTTTCACATTCTATCACACAGAATCCGTAATATCAAGCTGTATTCCTCAGGATTTGAAATCTTCTTTCTTATGTTCCCGCTCCCTCATCCTCGATCAGATCACTGCCGTCTGCCGCTGTCGTTGCAAGGGTGTCGCATCTCTCATTCTGGGGATGTCCATCGTGTCCCTTTACCCAATGAAAGGACACCCGGTGAGGCTCCTTCGCCTTCAAAAGCCGTTTCCACAGATCCACATTCTTCACCGGCTCATTCTTTCCCCGCTTCCATCCCTTTCTCACCCAGCCCTCCAGCCAATGCTGGTTAAATGCATTGACCACATACTGGGAATCGGAATAAAGCTCTACCTCACAGGGCCGGTTTAAAGCTTCCAGACCCGCGATTACAGCCATCAGTTCCATGCGGTTATTGGTTGTCTTCACATACCCCTGCGAAATCTCTTTCGTATGCAGCTCTCCCCTAGGATCCACATATTCCAGCACAGTCCCATATCCGCCCGGACCGTCCGGATTCCCTCTTGCGGCCCCGTCCGTATAAATCTTTACCTGCATTCATCTTCCTTTCCCAGCCGCACGATCCTGTCCCGGTATCCTGCTGTTTCCGGCTGTTCCATCAGCCTGTCTATCACCCAGTACCTTCTCCACAAATGCATCGGGTATACCCGTCTGGTATCCGTATGCCTCATAAACCAGTCAAGCCCCCAGTAATAAGCCCCTCCAAGTCTTGGATCTGCCGGCAGAAACGCCGCATCAATATGGGCGCCCTCAACCGGCACAAGCGCCTGCTTGAAGTTTTTCTCCATCTCCTGATTATAAGCAGGCCCTTCCTCTTCCCAATGCCACCAGTTCAAATCACCGGCATGGAAAATATTCCTGACCTGTCCTTCTGCCCCTTCCCGGACAGAAACAAAGAACGCTGCGCCCTCATCGGTAGAGCGGAGCGTCTTTATTCTGATATTCCCAAGCTCTAATTCTTCTTCCGGCGCCATGAATGTCCGGTTTGCTGCCTTCTCCGCCTGTATATCATCTGACAGGATATACTGGATCTGCGGATACTCCTTCTCCCAGTCAAAAACTGCTTCTTGAAAATGGTCGTAATGACTGTGGCTTGCAAACACATAAAGCTTCTTATCCTTCTGGACAGGGGGAAGCTCTCCTCTGTAATAGTCAAAAACCAGCACACACTCCTCAAGCTCAACCATAAACCCGCTGTGCTGTATATAGGTAACCTTCATCCCGCTCTTCTCCTACTCTTCCTGCTCCTGCTGGATCAGGCCGACTGCGTGGGTAATCTCCGGCAGCAGATACTCCAGACACTGCTTTACCGCATTCGGTTTCCCCGGAAGATTCACCATCAGTACATCCCCCCGGATCCCCGCCGCACTCCGATTCAGCATGGCGCGCTTCGTCATCTGAAATGTATATGCCCGCATAGCTTCCGGAATCCCGACCACCTGCCGGTCGGCAATCTCTAAGGTTGCCTCAGGCATACAGTCTCCCGCCGCACAGCCGGAGCCTCCGGTGGTAAGGATCAGATCCACCAGATGTCCGTCCGCCATCCGCTGCATCACCGTAGACAATACGGTCTTATCACAGGGGAGAGGTTTCATAAATACCACCTTATGTCCGGCTTTCTCAACAATATGCTGGATCACCTTCCCGCTTTTATCTTCCTCATGCCCTCTGTAAATCGGTGTACTTGCCGTAATAATTGCAACTCTCATTATGTACCTCCAATACATGCTCATTTGTACCTTTCCTTTTATAATAACAATTCTTCCATGTATTTGCAAGCCTATATGATAATACAAACCAGTCCGCCGTTACTGTCGTTGACAATCTTCTGCATGGTATCCTGCAGCTTTGTCTGGCTTTCATCATTGATAACTGCCATCTTATTACGCATACCGTCCATCACCAGCTCCTCAATAGATTTTCCAAATATATTTGTCTGCCAGATGCCTCCCTCCTGATTCTCTGTCTCTTTTATGTATGCGATCAAATCCTTTGCCTGCTGCTCATTTCCCACAATAGGTGCAATCTCCGTCTCAATATTTGCCCGGATCAAATGGATAGACGGAGCCGTAGAATGTATCTTCACGCCGTACTTGCTGCCCTGCTTGATCACCGTCGGCTCATCCAGCGTAATTTCATCCCTCACCGGGCTGACCACGCCGTACCCGCGCATTCTTACGCTATTAAATGCATCCTTCACGCCCTCATACTCTGCCTTAAGCTGGGACAGATTCTTCATCTCCGAAATCAGCTCATACTGCCCGGCAATTTCCGTTCCCGTAAGCTCGCTCAGCATCTCATAATAATACTCCTGAGCAACCTCTATGCGGATTTTTACACAGCCGGTATCCATCCCGATCTGCTCCACTCTCAGTTCTTCAATATAAGGACTTTCCGGCTTTGTGATCTTTCTGGAAGCATCCCCCATTTCATCAACATTGTCAAGAATACCCCGGATATGTCCCAGAAGATCCTGCTTGATCTTATGGTCAATGGGCAGCATCTCCACCCATTTCGGTATGTAAAATTCAATCTCGGATATAGGAAACGTAGAAAGCACTCCCTCTAAAATCTTGTGGATATCTTCTTCCTTTAGCTGTTCGCAGTTGACAGCCATCGCGCGGATGTTGTATTTCTCCTCCATTTCCCGCACAATCCCCTTTGCTTCTTCTCCAAAAGGCCTTGCAGAATTAACCAGTACAAGAAAGGGCTTTCCAATACTCTGCAGCTCCCGGATCGTCTTTTCCTCCGGTTCCATATAGCTTCCCCTCGGAAGTTCCCCGATGCTTCCGTCTGTGGTAATGACGATCCCGATCGTTGCATGCTCATGGATCACCTTTCTGGTTCCGATTCCTGCCGCCTTGGTAAAGGGAATCTCATAATCAAACCAGGGCGTCTTTACCTGACGCTCTTCTCCCTCTTCGATATGCCCTGCGGCGCCCTCTGCCATATATCCTACACAGTCGATCAGCCGTACCTTCACCGGCACATCCTCCATCAGGCGTATTTCCGCCGCCTCCTTCGGAATAAATTTCGGCTCTGTAGTCATGATCGTCTTCCCGGAAGCAGACTGAGGAAGTTCATCCCTGGTCCTTGCCCTGTCCGGCTCATCCTCCATGCAGGGAAGCACCAGAACCTCCATAAACCGCTTGATAAAGGTTGATTTTCCAGTTCTTACAGGTCCCACCACTCCTATGTATATTTCGCCGTTCGTCCTTGCCTGTATATCCTTGTATAAATGATTAGAATCCATGCTTTTCCTTCCCCTTTTCGTATATGCTGTTAAAATATATGCCGGGTGACGGGCATTTATGAATACAGGCTGAAATTTCTATGCACTGAGACTATCGGTTCTGGCTGTATTTTATATTTGAATCCCGTGCCATATTTTGTTAAAATTAAAACATAACAGGCCGTATTGCTCTGGAGTGACCAGTCACACTCCGGCATACGCCTGGAATTTAAGTACGCATATTAAGGAGGATTATCATGAACACAGTAAAGGTTCGGAACCTGGAGCTCGGTGCAGGAATCCCTGCAATCTGTATCCCGAATGTAGGAAAAACAAAAGACGAAATCGTTTCTCTCACCAAACAGTATACAGGCATGCACATGGACATCATGGAGTGGCGTGTTGACTGGTTTGAGGGTGTAGAGGATATGGAAGCAGTAAAAGCTGTACTCGCAGAGGTACGTGCCGCTCTGGGCGATACCCCGCTTCTCTTTACCTTCCGTACAAAGAATGAGGGCGGTGTTCACGAGATGAGCACAGAAGCTTATGCAGACCTCAACAAGGCCGTTGCCGCAACGGGCATGGCAGATTTGATTGATGTGGAGATATTTACCGGAGACGAGATTGTTGCGGATATGATCGCGGCAATCCACGCGGCGGGTACAAAGGTCGTTGCCTCCAACCATGACTTCGATAAGACGCCGGCTCAGTCTGATATCGTATACCGGCTGCGCAAGATGCAGGATATGGGCGCAGACATACCAAAGATTGCCGTTATGCCGCAGAGCAGAAAGGACGTTCTCACCCTGCTTGCCGCAACAGAAGAGATGGCATCCGATTATGCAGACCGTCCGATCATTACCATGTCCATGGCAGGCATGGGAAGCATCAGCCGTCTTTCCTGCGAAGCCTTCGGCTCCTGCCTGACCTTCGGCTCCGGCTCTATGGCTTCCGCACCAGGACAGATCGGCGTAGACTCTCTGTACGAAGTGCTGCAGATCATACATAAAGCATTGTAGGATTTCCAAGCTTAGTCTATATACGGCTATATACCATAAAAAGCACTATACCGCATGGAATATTTTCTTTCATGCGTATAGTGCTTTCTTTTGTTAAGCTTTCTCTATCCGCGGCGGTATGCAGACTCCTTCGGACTCCCTATATTCTGCATACCTACCTATGCTCCTTACAGCTCCATTCGGTCACGGTAAGCTTCATTACCGCCATCCCATTTACCATTTTCTCTGGGAATGCCCAGTCTGTCCCTTCTGCATAATGCGCCATCACAAGTCCCAGTCCATGCGCCTTTTCCTCATGCTCCTGCAGAAGCTCAATCTCTCCCCTGCCCATCACACTCTGAAACAGATAAGAATAAGCACAGGCTGTTTTTCCTTCCACAAGCCCGTGTCTCATATCCATCTCAAAAGACACCCTGCTCTGCTTCTTTAACAGTTCGATCTTCTTTCCCTCTCCTGCACTGTGAAAATACAAGCTAAGCCTTCCCTCCTGGTTTTCATAGCCGAAGTTTAACGGCACAATGTAGGCTCCTTCTCCATCCACCAGTCCGAGCCTGCAGCAGTCACAGACCTTTACGATCTCAAGCATTTTCTCATAGTCTGTTACTGCTCTGTCTTTTCTTCTCATTTTCATCCTCTCCTCGATTTACTTCATCATATAGTAAACAAGCAACAGCTGAACTGCCAGGATCACCGGCACCCCGATTACAAATCCTGGCTTTCTTGTTTTATGGCGGAACAGATACATTCCGGCAAGGGCGCCTGCCGAGCCGCCAAGCGCAGCCAGCATAAGAAGCCGCCTCTCCGGTATTCTCCATTTATGCTCCCTTGCTCTTTTCTTATCTATCCCATACGCAAGAAATGCCGCCAGATTACTCAGCGCAATATACCATACGGTCATCTTCATCATACAGTTCCAAAAGCTCCTCTAATTGTCTTGCCGCATCCTCATATCCTATAAAGCAGATTCCATGGATCCCAAAGTTTCTGGCCGCTTCAATATTCTCCTGGCTGTCATCAATAAATACGCTTTCCGCAGGCAGCAGGGAATAGACATCACACAAATATTGAAATATCTCCCGTTCCGGCTTCATCAGATGGCATTCATGGGAAAATACCACGCCGTCCATATACGGCAGGAACGGCATCTTATCCCTGGTCCTCTCAAACAGATCCTTTGCATAGTTGGACAGTACATAAAGCTTGTATCCTTTTTTCTTCAGCCCTTTGATCCATCCCATGGTATAGGGCATTTCCCATACGGTTCCTTCCGCATGTCCATAGGCATCCCGGATCAGCTCCTCATGCCCCGGCGCATTTGCCGCAAAGCCGTTGATCAGCTCCGCCGTCTCGATCGGCCCCCTGTCTGCTGTAAGCCACAGAGGATTCTGGAATACAGCCTTTCGGATGATCTCCTGTTCTTCGTCGGTATAGCCCCGCCGCTTCATATAAGTAAAAGGATCATACTCCACCAGTACCCTGCCCACATCAAAAATAATATTCCTGATCATAGCTTCTTTAGCTCTCCTCACCAATAACCTCTATCTGACATACCTTCATTGCCTCCAGTGCCTGCCTGTGGCTCTCCGGCGTCACCCCGGCACAGCAGGAAGCGTCCACGATCACAGAAGCCTCCGGCAGCGCCGCTTTGACAATCATTGCATTTGAAATGACACAGATATCCGTACAGAGACCGATCAGCGTAACACTCTCAATCCTTTCCTGCCATTCATCGTATTTCTGAAGCGCATTGCCCAGATCAAGGCAGCCAAAGGTTTTCTTATCTATCGGAAGCTCTTTGACAAGCTCTTTAATCTCCGGGCATATCTCCCATCCGCTGGTTCCGCGGATGCAGTGCCTAACCGGAAGCTTTCTTCCCTCCTGGGTCTCCAGATAATTCTCTTCATGAGTATCCCGCGTAGCAATCACTCTGCCGTCAAATCCCTTAATCTTCCCAACGACTTTTGGAACAATTGCTTCTGCTTCCTTTGTGCCAAGCGCTCCGTCAATAAAATCATTCTGCATGTCCACAACTACCAAAATATCCATCACACATCCTCCTGATTCCACGGTAACATATCTACTACGTTTCTGATTATAGCATCCCCTCTCTATTTAAGCAATGTATTCTAAGGAAACGCTGATTAAATCAGATACAATAAAAGAACGCCCATTTTCCTCAGCTTAACTGAAAATAGGCGTTCTCCCTTCATTATATACTTTATAGATTATCTATTCTTCCATCCTTACATCCTGTGTGCTTATACAGGATAGCTCCCGCTCTCTGTATCTGCCATCACAGGATCTATCTTAGTCTGCTGTGCTTCTCTGTATTTGAAGAAGTCCGTTGCAACCTGCGGGAACAGGGCATAGGACAATACGTCCTCATCCTGCTGGATCCACTGCTCACACTCTTTGCGCAGGGTATCCAACTCATCCGGAATCAGGTCAGCCGGACGGCAGGTGATAACCTCCGGATTCTCGCCGAGAACCTTCTTCTGCACCTCCTCATTAAATGGCTTAACGGTTGCACCGTATTTACCGCTTAATACATCCTTAGTCTCCTTGGTTGCCATCTTGTAGCGCTCACCCATCAGTACATTAAATACAGCCTGTGTACCTACAATCTGGGAAGAAGGTGTAACAAGCGGCGGCTCTCCCAGATCTTTACGAACTTTCGGAACCTCCTCAAGCACCTCATAGTACTTATCCTCCGCGTTCTGCTCCTTAAGCTGTGAGGTCAGGTTGGAAAGCATACCGCCCGGAACCTGATAAAGCAGGGTCTTTATATTCACACCCATATTTTTGGGATTCAACAGCCCGGATGCCAGCGCCTCATCACGGATTGGACGGAAGTGATCCGCAATCTCTGCCAGAAGGTTCTGGTCAAATCCGGTATCGTAAGGAGTTCCTTTAAAGGTCTCAACCATAACCTCTGTTGCAGGCTGTGAGGTACCCAGTGCAAACGGAGACATAGCTGTATCAATTACATCTACGCCTGCTTCTACTGCCTTCAGGTATGTCATAGAAGCAACACCTGAAGTATAGTGCGTATGGAGCTGGATCGGAATCTTAACTGCATCCTTCAAGGCAGCAATCAGCTCCGTTGCTTTATAAGGAACCAGAAGACCTGCCATATCCTTAATACAGATAGAATTTGCACCCATTTCCTCAATTCTCTTCGCGATATCTACCCAGTAATCCAGTGTATATGCATCACCCAAGGTATAGGAAAGAGCTACCTGTGCGTCTGCCTTCTCACGATTTGCCGCCGTAACAGCAGTCTGTAAGTTCCTAAGGTCATTCAGACAGTCAAAGATACGGATAATATCAATACCGTTTGCCACAGACTTCTGTACAAAATACTCTACCACATCATCCGCATAGGGACGGTATCCCAGAATATTCTGTCCTCGAAACAGCATCTGCAGCTTCGTATTCTTGAAGCCGTCTCGGAATTTGCGGAGTCTCTCCCATGGATCTTCCTTCAGGAAGCGGAGGGATGCGTCGAACGTAGCCCCGCCCCAGCACTCTACCGAATGATATCCTACCTGATCCATCTTCTCAACGATCGGCAGCATCTGCTCTGTTGTCATACGTGTGGCAATCAGGGACTGATGCGCGTCTCTCAAAATGGTTTCTGTTATCTTAATTGGTCTTTTTTCCATTTCTACCATCTTATCTTCCTCCATATATTTATTCATTCATCGATAACAGGATTCCCAGCTCATGGTCAAACGCATGCTGTCCGCATGCAGCTCCTTCGGAGTCCGTGCTGCGCACGGTCTGACATTTGCTGACAACCGAAATCTGCCCTTGCAGGCAAATCTCTTCCTGTTGTCACATAACCCCAAAGATTGCCATAAAGGTACCGGCAGCAACCGCCGTACCGATTACGCCGGCCACGTTCGGTCCCATTGCATGCATCAGCAGGAAGTTGGTCGGATCCGCCTCCGCACCCACCTTCTGAGAAACTCTGGCCGCCATAGGAACCGCAGATACACCTGCAGAGCCGATCAGCGGATTTACCTTTCCGCCGGTCGCCTTGCACATGATCTTGCCGAAGATCACTCCGGCGGCGGTACCAAATGCAAATGCCACAAGGCCAAGGATTACAATCTTAATGGTATCCCAGTTCAGGAATGCCTCTGCGCTTGTGGTAGCGCCTACCGATGTTCCCAGCAGGATAACCACGATATACATGAGCGCATTAGACGCGGTCTCTGTCAGCTGCCTTACCACTCCTGACTCGCGGAACAGATTTCCTAACATGAGCATGCCGACAAGCGGTGCCGTCGTCGGAAGGATCATGCAGACCACAATGGTAACGATGATCGGAAACAAGACACGCTCCAGCTTAGAAACCGGACGCAGCTGCTCCATCTTGATCATACGTTCTTCCTTTGTTGTCAAAAGCTTCATGATCGGCGGCTGGATAATCGGAACCAGCGCCATATAGGAATATGCCGCAACTGCGATTGGTCCCATGATCGCCGTCTGCTGCAGCTTGCCTGCAAGGAAGATCGAAGTCGGCCCGTCTGCGCCTCCGATAATAGAGACAGCCGCCGCTGCCTTGTCGGAGAATCCCATCGCCATCGCTCCCAGATATGCCGCAAAGATACCAAACTGTGCGGACGCTCCCAAAAGGAAGCTCTTCGGGTTCGCGATCAGCGGACCGAAATCCGTCATTGCACCAACGCCCATGAAAATAAGCGAAGGAAGAATTGCCCACTCATCCAGAATATAGAAATAGTAGAGCAGACCGCCGGTTCCATTTGCCGAATCCTCCGCATGCAGCATAATATCCGGATAAATATTAACCAGAAGCATACCGAAAGCAATCGGTACCAGCAGTAAAGGCTCAAACTCGTGCCTGATAGCCAGATACAGGAAAAAGCATGCAACTCCGATCATGATCAGGTTGCCTCCTGTCAGATTAAGAAATGCCGTCTGATGCACGAGGTTCTCTAATGTTGTTGCTATATAATCCATTTTATAACCTCCAGTCGTGTCTAAGACATAAGTTCAGTTATGCTTTAGTTTAATGTAGCAAGAACAGCTCCGGCCTCAATTGCATCGCCCACTGCCGCGTCAATGCTTGCTACGGTTCCGTCTTCCGGTGCCACGACTGGAATCTCCATCTTCATTGCCTCAATGATAACCACCGGATCACCCTTCTTTACGCTCTGTCCCACATTCGCTTCAATCTTAAATACCTTGCCTGCCGCTCCTGCCTTCACTTCAATAGAGCCCGCTCCTGCCACAGCCTTTGGAGCCGGCGCCGCCTTTGGTGCCGCTACAGGCGCCGCAGCCACAGGTGCTGCTCCTGCTGGCGCTGCTCCTGCTCCTTTTTCTTCCACAGTTACATCATATACGCTGCCATTTACTGTAATTGTATAATTTTTCATTGCTTATTTCCTCCTCACAAATTAATTCCATTTATTTGATTTTCTTCTCTTAATGCTTCTCACAACAAAACCATCCGTCGTAGTGCCTTCCGCCGCCGCGATCGCCGCCGCGATCACTGCGATCAATTCTGAGTCATCCGTTTTCGGCACAACCGTCTTCTTTTCCGGAATCACCGGCGCTGCAGGTGCTTGTGCAGACACCTGTACTGCTTCTGGTTTCTTGCTAAATTTATCCTGTATAGCAGGAATGTATTTGAATAAAGAAATAATCAACGAAATGATTATCAGGACAACAAATACAGTTCCCATGCCGAGCAGGGTATTCAAGCCTGCCTTCTGTAAAATCTCTCCCATTGTAAACCTTGCACTGACGGTCAGGCTGTCAAGATACAGATTCTCATCAAACACAAACTCTACCGATGCCATTCTGTTTTCAAATTCTGTCTCGGTGGATACCACCAGCTCGTCTCCATCAGCCTCAAAGGTATAATCTCCATGACTTACGTATGCTCCGCATTCCTCTTCGCCGGCTTTCCATGAGTCAATTGCACTGATATATGCCTCCGGAGTAATCGGAAGCCCCATCTCAGTGAGCTGCTGTTCAAATGCAAAATTCCTGAGATTCTTAATCTGTTCAACTGCTGTATCATCATAATTCGGAAAATAATTGAATATATAATCCGCCACCTGGCTGACCATGGCTTCATCATATTCAAGTTCTTCCTTGTCCCGGCTGCATCCAGTTGTGAAAGCAAGTACGGCTGTAAGCATACATATTAATAAGCTAATCTTTTTCTTCACTTTGCTTCACCTCACTAAACTGTTCCGTGTTTCTTTGAAGGACGTACTTCTTTCTTCGTAAAGAGCATCTCAAATGCCCCGATCACATATTTCCTGGTATCTGCCGGCTGGATAACTGCATCTACATAGCCTCTTCTTGCCGCAGACATAGGACTGGACTGCAGTTCCTTGTATTCTGCTGCTTTTTCGTTCAATACCCTGCTGTCTGCGCCTGCATACATAATCTTCGCCGCAAGCTTTGCATCCATCATGCCAATCTCTGCCTCAGGCCATGCATACACCATGTCCGCTCCGATCGATTTGCTGTTCATCGCAACATAAGCGCTTCCATATGCCTGGCCGACCACAACATTCACCTTCGGAACCGTTGCGTTGGTAAAGGCATATACTAATTTAGCCGCGGCCTTCGCCAGATTCCGCTCCGAACACTTTCCTGCCGCAAATCCATTCACATTGGTAAGGGTCAGCACCGGAATGTGGAATGCATCACAGAACTCCACAAACTCTGCCGCCTTTCTTGCGCCCTTAGCCGATAGAGAACCGTCAAACTCTGCAGTGACCTCCGCATCAGCATTATAAACCTTGGAACGGTTCGCCGCAGCTCCCACTGTCATTCCATTCAGGCGGATAAAGCCGGTCACCATATCCTTCGCATATTCCTTCTTTGTTTCAAAGAATATGTTGTTATCCGAAATATTAGCAAGGGCAATCGCTGTGTCCTCAGACGCATTCTCAATTCCTGCACAAGCACGGTTCAAATCATCCGTACACTCAGAATAACATGCTTCCTCTTCATTATTAGCCGGCAGCATGCACACCAGAGAGCGGATATTAGCCAGAATCTCTTCCTCTGTGCCTATACCGTCCACAAGTCCCGCTTCTTCGCTCTGATATTTTGCAGAAGAAGTATCGCACTTGCCGATATCATTCCCCGGAATTGCATTCGGTGAATTCACAAACAGCCTGGCATCCTCTGCCTCCATAAAGGTAAAATCAGAAAGCGCCGGAATTACTGCAAGTCCGCCTCCGCAGGTACCAAACACTGCAGAAATCTGCGGGATCACGCCGGAAGCCAGTGACTGCTTCAAATACAGATTACCAAATCCTGCCAGCGCATCGGTCGCCTCCTGCAGCCTCATACCTGCACAGTCCAGAAGCCCGATCACCGGTGCTCCCATTTTCATTGCCATATCATAAATGTTCGCAATCTTCCTTGCATGCATCTCTCCGACTGACCCGTTTAAAACCTCTGCATTCTGGCTGTAGACATACACCAGATTGCCGTCAATAACTCCGTAGCCGGTAATTACACCGTCCCCCGGAGTCTCTTTTTCCTGCATGTTGAAATCTGTAGCTCTGGCAGTTACTGCTCCGCCAATTTCAACAAAGCTGCCTGCATCAAGCAGAGATGTTATCCTTCTGCCCGCCGCATTTGTTGTTGCTATGTTACTCATAACCCAGCCCTCCATTTTCCTTACTATAATTGTATATTAGGTTCTTATAATAACCAAATTTCTGCCTTATATATTATAGCTTTTATTTCTGCATAGTGCAACTATTTTATTCATTTTTCGTTAAATATATGTCAATTACAGTGCATTCTATCATGTAATGCGTGGTAAGCCAAATCAAAGACCCTCTCCTGCTCCACATGATTACATACCGCTATCTCATGGCGATTTCCTGCACCATCAGTCAGAAACAGGATCTTCTGCCTGCCGCTTCCCTGCTGTCTGATTCCCACCTCCGTTTTTGACATCTTCTTCAGTGGGAAAATAAAAATCTCACCCCGGTTCAAAAGCACATAATCTCTTGTAACCATCAAACGGTAATCCGGTATCTCTACCGTATCCGTTTCTGTAAGCTGATTGAAAAAATCCTCTTTATCAATTCCGTCAAGCCTGCCTTTCAGCATCCTCTGGGAACGGATATTCAATACGCCGAGCGCTGCCCCTAGCATAGCAAGGATATATCCCAGCACTCCGCCTGCAAAAATTGCCAGAAGCGCCGCCGCCAGAAGACTGATCCAAATGATCATTCCCAGTCTCAGGCTCTTAGCCCTCTCTGATATAAAATCATAATATTTCTGCTGTCCTGCTGTCTGTATCTCCATACTCTCCGCCTATGCCTTTCTGACATACTGTCCCCTATGGGGAATTATCGGATCCTTTCCGGGAATCCCACTTTTTTCTGTACCTTGCGCAGCGTCTTCATGGCATAATAATCAGCCTTTTCTGCATTTTTCTTAATGATGCTGTCAATATACGCCTTATCCTTATTAAGCCTTGCCGCTTCATCCTGAAGCGGTTTCAGCACAGAAACAACTGCTTCTCCAACGGCAAGCTTAAATTCTCCGTAGCCTCTGCCGTCGAATTCCTTCACAACCTCTTCCGGCTGCTTTCCGGTACATGCACTGTAGATGTCGATCAGGTTCTTCACTCCCGGCTGTTCCTCCCGGTACAGGATCTGAGCTTCGGAATCGGTCACTGCACGTTTGCATTTCCGCATAATTACATCCGGCTCATCCATCAGAAAAATACTTGCATTCGGATTCTCATCGGATTTGGACATCTTCTTAGCCGGATCCTGAAGACTCATAATCTTTGCTCCTACTTTTCCAATATATGCCTCCGGCACGGTAAATACATTACCGTATATATGATTGAATCTCTGCGCAAGATCTCTGGTAAGCTCTAAGTGCTGCATCTGGTCAATGCCTACTGGAACGACATCCGCCTGATACAGCAGAATATCTGACGCCATCAGCACCGGATATGTGAAAAGCCCCGCATTGATATTATCCGCATGCTTGGCAGATTTATCCTTAAACTGAGTCATGCGGTTCAATTCTCCCATATAGGTAAAGCAGTTCAGTATCCACGCCAGCTCCGCATGGCCTGACACATGGGACTGATAGTAGATACAGTTCTTTTCCGGGTCAAGCCCTGCCGCAATATACAGAATAAGCAGCGCTCTTGCACGTTTCCTCAGTTCCGCCGGATTCTGTCTTACTGTAATGGAATGCATATCAACCACACTGTAAAAGCACTCGTACTCATCACTTAAGGATACCCAGTTTTTCAATGCTCCCAGATAGTTGCCGAGGGTTAGATTCCCTGTTGCCTGCATGCCGCTGAATAATACTTTCTTTTCTCCTATCATGATCTTTCTTTCCTCCATCATCTATTTATCCAGACGGAACCCTGCCGCCTGTTTATTTTCCAATTACTTCCCTATGCTTCGGATTGCTCGCAAATTAGTAATATGTAACGTTCTCCGACAGGATCTTCGGAATGCCGTCCTCTACCAGCACCTCTGTCACTCCGCAATTGCTACTGCAACCGTCTCCCCAGAACCGCTCCACCGGAAGATTCTTAATATTTGCAAGAATCCCTGCCAGTGCAGCCCCATGTGTAGACACCAGTATGGTATACTCTGCATAATCCTTTCTATGACAGATATCCCGCAGAAAATCCCCGGTCCGCTCTTTTAAAGCCTCCAGACTCTCTCCGTCTGCAGGCGCCTGATATTTCCCAGGTTCGTCAAAAAAACACTGAAATCCCCTTGGCATGCGCTCGTCCCAGGCCTCCGGGTTCCAGCATCTTCCCTCATATTCTCCAAAAGATACCTCAATAATTCTCTGGTCCGTTATCATCGGCACATCCCTGCCCGCAAGGATCAGCTCTGCCGTCTCCCTGGCCCGCACCAGCGGACTGCTCAGACACAGGCTGAACGGTATATCCGCAAGCCCTGCCTTGGTCTTTACCGCCAGCTCTCTTCCATATTCATTCAGCGGAATATCAATCCGTCCCTGATTTCTCTTCTGTTTATTATAGTCTGTCTCGCCATGGCGTATCAGATATAACTTCATCTCATATACCCTCCGTTTTCATAACTTTTAGTATACCATAGTTTTCCACTTCTTAACATAGATATTTTTCACAATTCATGTTACTATATCTATATTATGTTTATAAATCAACTGCAAAGGAGACAGGAACATGGAAAAAATCACAAGCTTTACCATAGACCACATCAAGCTGGTCCCCGGTGTATATGTTTCAAGAACCGACTACGTGGAGGGAAATCCGGTAACAACCTTCGACCTGCGTATGACAAATCCTAATGAAGAGCCGGTTATGAATACGGCTGAGGTACATACCATAGAGCATTTGGCCGCAACCTTCTTAAGAAACCATGCAGAATATAGGGACAAGACCATTTATTTCGGCCCAATGGGCTGCCGCACCGGCTTCTATCTTCTGCTTGCCGGAAAATACGAGTCAAAGGATATCGTTCCTCTGATAAAAGAGCTGTTTGCTTTTATCCGTGATTTTGAGGGAGAGGTACCCGGCGCATCGGCAAAGGACTGCGGCAATTATCTGGATATGAATCTGCCTATGGCAAAATACCTTGCAGGAAAATATCTGTCACAGGTATTGGAGGATATTTCTGAAGCACAGCTTATATATCCGGCATAGAACCGGCAGGAAAACAGCCGGAGCGGTGATTGTGGCCTCATTCACCGCCCCGGCTGTTTTCCTATCATTTCTGCCTGTCTATTTCAGCTTATTTTCAAAAATCTCAACTATCGTTTCCTCTGTTCCGGTCATTCCCGGCGAAGCAATCAGTCCCATGTTCCGCATGGTTTCCTCCGCTGTTTTTCCATTGATGCCGTGTACCTCATGAATGTATACGCCGTTCATGGCGGCTTCAGCCGACTGGTATGCCGCATCCACTGCAGCAATCCCTTTCATCGTACAGCCCTGATTACCGCCGTCACAGATCATTCCTGTAATGCTGCAGGCCATATTATTGATTGTATGCGTCATCATCTCTACGGTACCGTCCCTGAGATAGACCAGCCCGCATGCCATCCCTGTTCCGGCCGCAATAGCGCATCCGCAGAACGCGGACAGCCTGCCGGAATATTCTTTGATATAAGTACAGACAAGATAACTCAGCGCAGCTGCCCGCAGCAGCTCTTCTTCCGAATAGCCGTTTACCCTATAAGCCGCATACAGAGGCATAACCGCAATAATTCCATGCGCTCCCGAGCCGGTAATACTCATCGCCGGCTTATCCAGCCCAATTACCCTTGCCTCAATTGCCCCATTGCAGAGCAGTGATGCAGTAAGCTGTTCGTTATCAGATATCACCTGGCCGCCGTTTTTCTTCAACAGATGTTTCACAAAGGCAGTTCTCGGATTATGAAGCCCTTCCTCAAACAGCTCCCAGTTTACCCGAAAGGCTTCCCGTATAAATCCCAGCTCTTCTATAGCTGCAGAAGCCACATAATCATAAAGCTGCCGGAGGGTATATCTGTGAATGAGATGCGGCTCCTCTCTTCCTTCACCTTCCCGCTCTCCAGCGCTCCGCCTTTCATCCTCTGTCTCCAGTTCCATCCGTCCGTTTACAACAATCCTTGTAATATTAGTATGGGAATCGCGGATAGTCACCACCGCCTCGTCCGACGCACTTTTCACCGACGCCTCAATGAAGATCCTGCTTGTGATCCCCTCAAGAGAGACGCTGACCTTTCCGCTTCTTATCAACTCATCTGCCTTCACATTATCCTCCGGCTTGACATCTGCCAGTGATTCCAGGCCTTTCTCTGCATTTCCCGCAACTGCCCCAAGAGCCGCCGCATATACGCTCCCTGTCTCTGTACTGTTCGGAATACCGCAGGTATACGCATTCTTATACATGCCGCTGTTTAGCGATACATGGATACTCTTTATTTCTCCATGCACATAACCTGCCGCCTTTGCGGCGGCAAACGCTATTGCCCCCGGCTCTGTAACACCAAGCGCAGGCTTCATATCCTCATAAATCAATCTGGTCAGTTCATGCATCTTCTCTTCCCGCCTCCACGAAAGCAGCGAAATCTTCTCTTTCTCTTATTTTTCAAAACCACTCTGCGGATATAAGCAAAGGTTTTCTCCTCCCCCTGCTCTGCCAGCATCTTCAATAGATGATGCAGAAGCGCCGCAGTATCCTTATGTACCATATTGCCCAGCTTTGCCGCTCCCTGCTCATAATATTCCAGCGGATGACAATCCTGATAGTTTTCTTTCTGATAAGTCTTTGACGCCGCAACCCGATCCATAAACATCTCGATCACATATCTCACGGGCATCTTAGAGCCGGCAAGAAGCCGTTCCTTCTCTGCCGTATAATCAATCCAATATTCATAGTGATGTTTATTGCGTCCCTTATGGTGCAGCCAGGCAGTAGACACCCCTGCCGCCTCCCGCTCTGCGTTATTGGGACTTCTGTTCCCTTGAAAATACCTGCATCCAACCAGAAATTCCGCAGGAGAATACTTCGACAGGTCATGGAGCAGCCCCTGCTTGTACAGGCCCACTTTAAAGCATCCCTTCATAACCAGAAGCTTATGATGATTGATCGTCCGCAGATGTTCCAATGCTTTCATACAATATAACCTCTTTCTTCTTATTTCGCTTTAAATTTTCCACTTAAACAGCTCACATTTCGCCCACCTAAGAACTGCCTCAATGCAGGCTGTGCAGATGCGGAAATTTACTAACACTTATACGCCAGCAGGTATAAGATTATCAGATGCACCGGATAAAACAGATAGAAGAAATATTTCATACTCCTGCCCTTCTTCCCGTTATACAGGGCAATCGGTATCACAGCAAGCGCCCCGGCATTCTGGATCCTGCTCTCCCAAAGGAAATTCCACGCGGCTCCGCCGATATACTGTACCGTCTTCCTCTCTCCTGCCATCTGAAAAACCGCAATCAAAAGGATTCCGCGGAATCCGTAATCCGTATGCAGAATCTCGGCCGCCCACATGGCAAGCAGCACGATCCCGGCCCGGATTACAATATCCTTCTCTTTATCTAAAAGCCACAGCATTCCAAGGCCGATAAAAAGAGTGAAAAATACATTCTGCTTTTCCAGTGTCCACAGACGATGATGAAACGCAAGGTCAAAGGGATACTCGGATATCAGTGCAAACAGTCCCAGCCTTCCCATATACTTCCTTACATCTCTTGTATGACAATAGCCTTCCACCAGAAGAAAACAAAATATCGGGAATGCCAGCCGCCCTGCATAGCGGAGCCAGATTTCATCTGTATAAAGAACTGCACCAATATGGTCGGCCGCCAT
The DNA here is from genome assembly GCA_910584265.1 of uncultured Dorea sp. Lineage (GTDB taxonomy): Bacteria > Bacillota > Clostridia > Lachnospirales > Lachnospiraceae > Claveliimonas. Next base: position 17,719 of record CAJTZE010000018.1, read on the forward strand.
CGATGCGATCGCCAGAACCTTCAGCTGGAAAACCGTAAGACCGGCCCTCTTCTCTTTTTCTACTGCCCCTCCCATGATTACCTGCCTGCCAGAATCAGAATCGTGCGCTCTGCCACTATCGTATCGTGCTGATTCTTAAGAAGCTTCGGTTCTTTCAAAATCCCCTCACCTGTGGAAGCAATTACCTGCCATTTTTTCTTGCCGGAAAGAGCCGGTAATGCAAAAGTATGCTCCAGCCAGTGCATATTATAAATCACAAAAATATCATCATCATCCGCGGCGGCGCCGCAGTAAAAGACCCCTAACAGCCTGCTGCTGACCTCATCCGGCGTACGCCATGCATATTCTCCATGATAAGAGACATCCGGAATCCCGCATCGTATGGAATCCATTCCTTTTAAGGGTTCCTTCTGCATCAATACCGGATGCGCTTTCCTGAGAGCGATCAGCTCTTTTACAAATTCAAATACACAGCCCTGCTTCTTCAATCTGCTCCAGTCCAGCCATGCGGTAGGATTATCCTGACAATAAACGTTATTATTTCCCTTCTGGGTATTTCCGAATTCATCTCCGGCTAGTATGCAGGGCGTTCCCTGCGCAGACAAAAGCAGCAGGAACGCATTGCGTATCTGATTCTTTCTCAGCTCATTTACCGCCTTTTTCCTGCTTGGTCCCTCCGCCCCGCAGTTCCAGCTGTAATTATAGTCCGGGCCGTCCTGGTTATTCTCCCCGTTTGCCTCATTGTGCTTACTGTCATAAGAAACTAAATCATTCAGTGTAAATCCATTGTGGCCTGCAATATAGTTATAACTCTCCTTCGTGTGGTGGTTCAGCCAATAGATCACTCCGCTCACCATGCCCTCGTCACCTTTGAGGAATCTGCGCATGGTATTCTGGAAATCCTCTCTATGAATAAGAAGCTTCGTCTTCTTAAGAATCGGATCCGCATAAATCATATCCATCGGAGCCGTCCCGGGATTCAGGATAAATCCATCCACATGGTACTCCATCCGATAATACCGGAGGCATTCCTCCACCATCTGTCTGGATACACCCCCGTCAAAGGGCATCTCCAATACCACTTCTATCCCGGCCTTATGGCAAGCCTTTATCATATCCTTAAGTTCTGTCACACCGTCTCCCGATGCGGCATAGCTGCCCTTAGGCGCAAAATAATAGCCCGGGCCGTATCCCCAGTAATTAATCCCGGATCTGGTACGTTCCTCAAATTCATAAACCGGCATACAGTGGATTTGGTTAATGCCAAGCTCCGTCAGATAAGGAATCTTCTCTATAACCCCGCGGAATGTCCCTTTATGCTTCACTCCGGAAGAAGAATGCCGGGTAAATCCCCTCACATGCAGGCTGTAAGCCACAACACGGTTCATAGGAATATTTAAGGGTTCATCTCCTTCCCAGTCATAGACGCCCGCCGCAAGATTTCCGCGTATTTCCCCGGCAGAAATATTCTGCGGCTCCCCCCATGTCTTCCTGCCCGTCAGCTTCTTTGCATAAGGATCCACGTAATACTCCCCGTCAATCCGATAAAGATATTCGTAGGATTCCCCTTCCATATCTTCAAGAGCCAGACAACGCACCTCTCCTGCGGCCGTCTCTTCTTTTAGTTCACACGCAAAAACAGGAACATCCCCCTCCTTCTGGTATAACAGAAGCTCGCATGCCTTTCCCTGCGGGATAGCCGCCGCAAAGTTCATCCCTTTGTCTGTTCCTGTTACTCCAAGAGGTAATGGTGTTCCCTGTGTCTGCTTCATACTCGTCTCCTTATTCTTCTCCTTACTGCCATCCGTCAGCTCCGTACATCTTCACATTGTCACTGTTGATCATAAACACATCTTCATAAATCTCTTCTTCGTATTCGTCCCCGTCAAGAATCGCAATTCCTGTCCGGGCCGCTTCCTTTCCTATGCCGATTGGGGACTGAGCCGCCGTTCCGGCAATCTGCGTATCTGATTTTACAAGCTCTTTCTTAATGTCCGGCGAGCCGTCCACACCATAGATGATCACATTCTTCATTCCGGCGAGATTAACCGCGGTGGTGGCTCCCACTGCAATCTGGTCATTTCCGCACATGATCACATCAATATCTGTATGCTCCTTTAACATCTCCTGAGTAATTTCCAGAGCCTTCTGGAATTCCCCGTTGGTATCTGCCCTGTCTACAATCTCAAACCCGGCTTCGGCAGAGGATACCGCCTTTTCAAATCCTGTTATTCTTTCATTGATAGAATTCTGGGTCGGACACTCCAGAATCAGTATCTTACCGCCTTCTGGACGCTTCTCCAGCAGATCTTCCCCGCAGATATATCCGGCATCCTCATTATTAGAGCCGATATATGCATCTACATACTCCATCTCTTTTACCTGTGTATCCACATTGATAATCTTAATATCCGCTTCCTTCAAAGCCTCTAAGGCCTCTGTAATTTCTATCCAGTTAACCGGACAGATAAATATTGCATCAATCCCTTCATCGATCATCTCCATAATCTGCTCGTTCTGAAGCGCAGGGTCACTCTCCGGATTCTTTGTGATCAGCGTATAGCCTTCCTTGTCAAGGACCTCCGTTATAGCACTCTCCAGTGTGATGAAATAAGGATTATCCATATCAATTGCACTGAATCCAAACTTGTATCCGGTATCTTCTTCCTCTTCCCCGGGCTCTTCCTCCGAAGATACAGCATTATCTTCCGGTGTACCTACTGCCTTTTTACAGCCATACAAAGCCAGAATACCTATAAGAAGAGCAGCAAGCACAATCCATGCTTTCTTTTTCATAGTTTCCTTCCTCCCTGTGTATGCATATTTATTCTACAACATTTTATAGTGTTTGACCAGAAAAAATTGTTACTTACTGTTTACTTACCTTCCCCTCTCTGTTAAAGTATAGGTACAATCCCGCTGAAAAAGGAGAACGAATTATGGATGAATTATTCAACACCCCGGAGGGTCTTGGCACCGTGACCCTGACACTGGACAACGATAAGGAACTGGAATGTGAGATCCTCACCATCTATACAGCCGCAGGAAAAGACTACATCGCCCTTGCACCTCAGGATGAAGCTATGGACGATATCGTCTACCTCTACCGCTATATCGATCACGGCGAGGATGAGCCGGAGCTGGAATTAATTGAAGACGATGAGGAATACGAAATCGCTTCTGACGGGTTCGATGAATGGCTGGATACCATGGAATTTGAAGCATTAGACTGTGATGAGTAGCTCACTGACAAAACGGGAAGGAGACACCTCTTTGCCGTTTTTATTTTTCACATAGCTGATGATCAGCTCCCTCTTTGCCCTTGTCATAGCCACATAAAACATCCTCCGTTCTTCCTCAAGCTCTGCATCCAGCTTCGCCTTCTTATAAGGAATCACGCCTTCATTGCTCTCGATAATAAATACTGTGTCAAATTCCAATCCCTTCGCCCCATGCATCGTCATCAGGAAGATGCCATCCTTCTCCTCTGCCTTTCTATTCTTCTGCTCGCCCAATGCTTTCGTATACTCTTCTATGTAAGAAAGCCATTCAAGGGTACTGGAAAAATCCTTCGCCCGCTCCTGTACCTCCATAAGCAGCGAAAACAAATCCTCTGCATTTGTTTTTCTGCTTTCTGCATATTCCTTCAAATACTCATCATAGCCGATATGCTTCCGTATATACTGTATGGATGCGTAAGGCGTCTGGCCCTCAAGCATCTTTATATCCCATTCAAACTGGTCGATTCGATCTAACATCCAGCTCTTATCCATATAAAACCGCCTCAGTTCCTCAAAGGACACGGTCCCGTGCTCTAAACTCTCTCTGCTGATATACCGCTTCGGCGCATTCATCACATCTAGGAATACCCTCCTGCTGCGGTCTCCCGCCGCCAGCCTCACATAGCTAAGAAGCTTCCTCACTGCAAAGTGTTCATAAATATTCTGTATCTGTTCCTTTGCCTGAAAGGGAATCTGATTCTCCAAAAGAAGCTCCATCAAAACTCGCGCATCATTCCCGGACCGGTAGAGCACCGCGATCTGGCGGAGGGAAATCCCCTTTCCTGTAAGCTCCTTTACCTTCCCGATCAGATATCCGCTCTCCTCCGCCGGATCCTTTACCTCCTGCACATGGATGCAGGGACCCTTCGGATTCTCTGTGGAAAGCTTCTTCTCATATCTCTGGCTGTTGCGGCCGATCACCTTGAGGGCGCCGTTTACAATATTTCTGCTGGAACGATAATTGACCCCCAGCACAAGCTTCTCTGTTTCTGGATAGTCATTTCCAAATCCAAGCATGATCTCCGGGCTTGCTCCCCGGAACCGGTAAATAGACTGGTCGTCGTCCCCCACAACAAACAGGTTGTTCTCCGGCATTGCAAGCATCCGTATCACTTCATATTGGATCCGGTTCACATCCTGAAACTCATCGATCAGGATAAACTGAAACCGCTCCTGCCACTGCCTTAAAATATCCTCCCGCCTTCGGAACAGATCAAAGCAGAGCAGCAGCATGTCGTCAAAGTCTATCTTGCGCGCCGCCTTCCTCTGCTTCTCATATGCCTGATAAATTCTCCTGAACATCACCCCGTGGCGGGCAGACTCATACCGCTCTACAGGAATGCCCCGGTTTTTCACATTACTGATCTCCGTGATCAGATCCTGAAGTTCTTCCCTTTCATCAGCAGTCTCCAGCTCGTACCCAAGCTCCGGCGAAGCGATAATCTGACGGAGAAGCTGATACTTCTCCTCCTCCGCCAGAATGTTTTCAGATCCAAGACGGTATGCCCACTTCAATATCCCAAAATACACCCCATGAAAGGTTCCAAATGTAACCGGCAGATTTCTTCCCTCCATCAACGATTTAAATCTGTTCTGCATCTCGTAGGACGCCGCTCGGGTAAAAGTAATGACCAGAATATTTTCCGGTCTTACTTTATAATGCTCTATTAAATAACAAATTCGTCTGGCAATGGTAAATGTCTTACCAGACCCCGGCCCCGCAAGTACCATGCAGGGACCTGTATAATGACGGATCGCACGCTCCTGTACTTCGTTCGGACGCATGAACTACCTCGCTTCTAATTTCTCGATTCCCATACGGATACGGGCAAGGGATTCTTCCTTTCCAAGGACATCCATGATCTCTGTTGCCCCTCCCGGCGTATTCTGCTTGCCGGAAACCGCCGTGCGGATCGGCCACATCACATATCCGATCTTCTTCTCATTTTCTGCCGCGTACTGCTTCAGCGCTCCAAACAGTGCATCATTGCCAAAATCCTCCTGGCTCTCCAAAACAGGGAGCACACCCTTTAAAAGCTCCAGAGAATTCTCTTCGTTAGTCTTCATCTTCTTATGGCAGTACATCGCCGTATCATACTCCGGAACCGCCGCGAAGAAGTCTATCTGATCCCTGATATCTAAGAACGTCTCAATCCTGGTCTTGATCAGCCCTGCAATCTTATGCAGGTCATACTGATCTTCGACAACCTCCTCCACATACGGCTTCGCAAGCTCAAAGAATTTCTCCGGATCCATAGCCTTCAGATACTCACTGTTCATCCAGCGGAGCTTCACCACGTCAAATACCGCCGGTGACTTGCTCATATGACGGTAATCAAAGGCCTCCACCAACTCCGGAAGCGAGAAAATCTCCCGGTTATCCTCCGGGCACCATCCCAGCAGCGCTACATAGTTGACAATTGCCTCAGACACAAACCCCTGCTCCAGCAGATCCTCATAGGAGGAGTGGCCGCAACGCTTACTTAACTTCTTATGGGTCTCGTCCGTGATCAGCGGACAGTGTACATAAGTGGGAACCTCCCAGCCGAACGCCTCATAGAGGCGGTTATACTTCGGTGCCGAGGACAGGTATTCATTCCCTCTCACCACATGGGTGATCCCCATCAGATGATCGTCAACTACATTGGCAAAATTATAAGTCGGATACCCGTCGGACTTAATCAGGATCATATCATCCAGCTCCGCATTGGGCACTGTAATATCCCCGTAAATGTCATCATGGAAGGTGGTTGTTCCCTCTGTAGGCATATTAATGCGGATCACGTAAGGCTTCCCTGCATCCAGGTTCGCCTGGATCTCTTCCTTACTCAGATGCAGGCAGTGCTTATCATACACCACGATCTCCGTTCCTGATTCGGACACGGTGCTCCTTAAGGATTCCAGTCTCTCCTTATCACAGAAGCAATAGTACGCATCCCCCTGCTCGATCAGCTGCTTCGCATACTTCAGGTAAAGTCCGGAAGCATTCCGCTCACTCTGGACATAAGGGCCCACGCCTCCGTCCTTGTCCGGCCCCTCGTCATGGATCAGCCCGGTCTTTTCCAAGGTCCGGTAAATTATCTCAAGAGCGCCTTCCACAAACCTTTCCTGATCCGTATCCTCAATCCGAAGCATAAAATCTCCATCCTCATGCTTCGCGATCAGATATGCGTACAGCGCCGTCCTCAAATTACCCACATGCATCCTTCCCGTAGGACTGGGTGCAAATCTTGTCCTTACTTTACTCATCTTATATCTCCATTTCTTTCATTTTCTATACGATTCTTTACATAATTCTATCAGAATTACTTTCCTCCGTCAATACCAATCATCCTTGTTCTTTTTTCTCCTCCGGGCTCTCCAATAGTCGCCGGAAAACACCTCTCTTGGAATAGATACGGCGGATACGATTCCAAATACGATCCCAAATGCAATCTTTACGGCAAGAAACCCGCTCTGTCCCGCTTCCCTCGTCTCGCTGATCACCAGGTCATAGGCCATATAATACACGCTTGCCCCCGGAATCAGCGGAAAAATCCCCGGAATCACAAACATCGTGATCGGGCATTTCATCCGTACCGTAAGAATTCTGGAAATCAGCACCACCGTAAGAGACGCGGCGAAAGACGCGATCGCCGGCGAAGTGGGCTTTAACAGCGCGCAATATATCAGCCATCCCCATGTCCCGATCGCGGCACAGCTCACATAAAAGCGATTCGGAACATGAAACAATACCGCAAAAGCAACCGTCCCCAGACACGGACAGACCAGATTTACTACAAACCAGTCAAGCATACTCCGACACCTCCAATCCAATTACTGAAAACTCCCAGCGCAATGCCGACGCCGGTGGCAATGTACACAAATACAAGCAGCGCGTCTATCATCCTTACCGTTCCCGATAAGAAATCACTGTCCGCAATATCCCGGATCGCATTAACAAAAGCCGCTCCCGGCACCAGCGGCATGATCCCGGCGATGATCATACCGTCTATCTGCATGGAAACCGGAACAAACACATACATCAATACAGCCATTGTTGTAATCAGAATGCCGCCGAAAATATTGATAATAATCTTGGAAAGCCTGTGCTTTCCGGCAAACAATACCCATATGTACAAAATGCATCCAATAAAAAAAGCACAAATGCTCTCCATAGCGCTGGCACCCAGAAGATATCCAAAGGCGCTGGCGCCTGCCCCGGCCGCCACAATAAGATGAGATTTCTTCTTTGCAGGCATATGCTCAATCTGGTCAAGCTCTTCGATTGCCTCATCCAGACTGATCATACCGGCCGTAATCTTTCTGGACAGATCATTAACTTCTGCCACAATCGCAAGATTTGCGCTGGATAAGGGTACATGCTTGATCTTGGAATATACCTCTTCGCCGTCCCGTTCTGCATTGATAAAGATAGCATGGCTTAACACAAAGGTATCCACCTCCTCTACGTGATACCGCTTGCAGATGCGCTGGATCGTCTCGTCCACACGGAAAATCTCCGCGCCGTTCTTTAACAGGGTACGCCCCGCATTCAGCGCAAAATTCACGACCTTTTTCAAGTCAACCTCCGCGTCCAGCTGCTTTTTCAGATACACCAGATCCGTCATCTGTTTCCCGTCCAGATAAATCGGCTCCTGATAATTGTGCACATAGTAATCATTCAGCGTGTGGGAATACTCAAATCCGCCCTTTTTATAAGCCCTCATGCTTTCTTCATAATCCCATGTTCCAACATACATAGTATCACATTCACTGCGGTATCTCTCGCTGAGATAATGTATCATCGCCCGGGTATAGCCCTTACCGCCATTTCCATAAGTGGTCACCAGATTCCTTATCTCGCACTCCCGGTTCCCGGAAACCGTGACTACCGCCAGCGTACAGAGTTCCTTCCCCTCATATAACGCAAACATATCCCCAGTGTCCAGATATCTGTATATCATGTCCCTCTGAGGATCTGTCAGCAAAAGTAAATCCATATATTTCGTTTTATTTTCTATAATCTGTTGAAATCTCATAGTCATCCCCCTATGCCGGGCAGCGGATGCATCCCCCGCATCCTGCTTTGTCTGTCCATGCAAATCTCACACATTATAGCACTGTCCTTCCGAAAATTACAGCTATTTTTACATTTTTTCTATTATAATTATTCATACAATCTATAAGAGAATGTAATAATACTACTATTCTGCCGATATGTGGACCGCGGCAATTGCTCCGTCAGCCGCTGCAGTCACCACCTGCCTCACCGATTTCACCCGGATATCCCCGGCCGCATAGACTCCGTCTAAGCTGGTACGCATATCCCCGCCGGTCCGGATATATCCCCGTTCATCCATATCAACCATTCCCTTTACCAGAGATGAATTCGGAATATTTCCCACAAAACCGAAGAGCCCAAGCATGCCGTCCGCCGGGTCTGCCGTAATCCTCGTCAGTTCTCCGGTTTTTACGTTCCGGATAACAAGGCCCTGCAGCATGCCTTCACCAAAAGCTTCCTCCACCACACTATCCCAGAGGAACTCAATCTTTGGATTCTGGAATGCCCGCTCTTGAATAGACTTTACAGCCCGAAGCCGGTCCCTCCTGTGGACGATCGTAACCTTTCTGGCGAATCTGGTCAGATAGACTGCCTCTTCTACCGCCGCATCCCCGCCGCCGGACACATACACATCCAAACCGGTAAAGAAATTCCCGTCACAGGTGGCACAGTAAGAAATTCCGCTCCCCTTAAACTGCGCTTCACCTTTACACCCGATGGGTCTTGGCGATGCTCCCATGGCAAGGACCACAAAACGTCCGCGGTAGGTTTCCTTCTGCCCTGCAAGCTCCTTCACTTCCTGATCCAGAACCGCTTCCGTAATCACGTCCTGCACTCTCACCGCCCCGAACTGCTCCGCCTGAAGCGCCATCCGGTCTGCAAGGCTCCGTCCGGTCTCTCCTTCCAGCATTTGTCCGGGGTAATTCTCAATGGCATCCGTAGCCGCGATCTGTCCGCCGTTTATTCCCTTTTCAATTACAAGCACCGACAGTCCGCCTCTCGCTGCATACAGCGCCGCAGACAGCCCCGCCGGCCCTGCTCCCAAAATTATTACGTCATAAATTTTCTTATCCATGTTCATTATTATTTCAGCTTTCCTCTATTCTATACCTAACTTTTCTATACCCGACTTTTCTACACATGAATTTCCGCTTTCACGCCGAGAAGCTCTTTGTTCTTCTCCAGCATCGGCCTGATCACCTTAGTTAGATACTGCTCCACCTGCAGTTCCCCCCGTCCCGTATATTTTGCCGGATCCATAGCCTTCTTCAATTCCTCCAGCGTCAGGTTAAATGCCGGATCTTCCGCGATCAGCTCCAGGAGGTTATTATCCAGTCCCTCTGCCTTCACATTCCGTCCAGCCTCCATAGATAATTCACGGATGCGCTCATGCAGCTCCTGCCTGTCTCCGCCGGCCTTTACCGCATCCATCATAATATTCTCCGTCGCCATAAACGGAAGCTCTGCCATCAGACGCTTCTCAATTACCTTCGGATATACCACCAGGCCGGCCGCCACATTCAGGCACAGATCCAGGATTCCGTCGATGGCAAGGAACCCTTCCGGAATGCTCAGCCGCTTATTTGCCGAATCATCCAGCGTCCGCTCAAACCACTGAGCCGCCGATGTGACCGCCGGATTCAGCGCATCCACCATCACATATCTCGACAGGGATGCGATCCGCTCGCTCCGCATCGGATTCCGCTTATAAGCCATAGCAGAAGAACCAATCTGGGTCTTCTCAAACGGCTCCTCCACCTCCTTCAAATGCTGCAGAAGCCGGATATCATTGGAAAACTTGTGGGCGCTTGCGGCGATCCCAGCAAGCACATTCAGCACTCTGGTGTCCACCTTACGAGAATAGGTCTGTCCGGATACCGGATAACACTCGTCAAAACCCATCTTCTCCGCGATCATCGGATCGATCTTATCAATCGTCTCCTGGTCTCCGTCAAACAGCTCCAGAAAGCTTGCCTGCGTACCGGTCGTCCCCTTGGAGCCGAGAAGCTTTAGGCTTCCTGCCACATACTCCAAATCCTCCAGATCCATAGCAAATTCCTGCATCCAGAGCGCCGCCCTCTTGCCTACCGTCGTGGGCTGAGCCGGCTGGAAATGGGTAAATGCAAGGGTCGGCTGTCCCTTATATTGTTCGGCAAAATCAGCAAGCTCCGCGATCACATTCACCAGCTTTGTCTTTACCAGCTTAAGCGCCTCTGCCATAACAATCATGTCCGTATTATCCCCCACATAGCAGGATGTAGCTCCCAGATGGATAATTCCCTTCGCTTTGGGGCACTGCACTCCGTAGGCATACACATGGGACATGACATCGTGGCGCACAATCCTCTCCCGTTCCTTTGCCACATCATAGTTGATATCCTCCGCATGGCTCTTAAGCTCTTCGATCTGCTCCTCTGTAATATCGAGTCCCAGCTCCTTCTCCGTCTCCGCAAGGGCTATCCACAGCCTTCTCCATGTACGGAACTTCATATCCGGGGAAAAGATATACTGCATCTCCTTACTTGCATAACGCTCAGATAATGGACTCTGATACCTGTCATAACTCATGTTTTCTCCTCCTTATTAATGACCGCGTTGCGGCTTTTACAGTTCTATATCATTATTTATTGGTTCTTCTGTACTCTTGCTTCCAGCGTTCATAGGATTCATCCGTAATATCCGGGTTCATCTGCCTTTCCGCCGCCTTCAGTTCTTCCTTAAACTCCGCGTCCAGAGCGAGATAAACAGGTTCCCTGGAAAGCATCTTTACATACTTTGCCTCCGGCAGATACCGGTAGCAGCAATACAGATACGCCCGCAGCATATCAGGCTCCCGGCAGATCTCAAAGCCCTTCTCATACATATGGGCCGCTTCCTCATAAAAAAACATCCTGCCATAGGCCGCCCCAAGGCATGCATAAACCCTGCCGTAAAACTCCTTTTCCACCGAATCGTCCCATTCCTTGTGGATGATCGACTGATAGATCAGGATTGCAGAAGCATTCTCGCCGGAATTTAAAAGGTTATCCGCCTTATATTTCTCCCGCTCCACCTCGTTCTGGTTCCTGAGCCGTTCCAGTATATTCTGCATCTTTGTGATCTCTGCCATCGAATAGATGGAAGCATAACTCAAGATAGTCAGCAGAAACTGTTCCACAGAACCGCTGTGCTCCAGCTGGTTTCTCAGCTCTGCAGACAGCTCATACAGCTCCAGTTCTTCCTCCAGCCAGTCGCAGAGCTTTCTATTCACAATGGTATAATCCACAAGATACAGATTATTGCAGAAATAATAGCACAGCTCTTCTATGGTATAGATGTGCATATGGACTCTTGCAATCTCATATGGATGTTTTGCTTTTTTCTTATGACAGAGAATTAAACTGCCCATTGCTTCCTCCTAAATGTATCGTTTTTTCTGTCTGAAAATCCGTCGCCGGATAAAATTCTCCAAAGCCAATATCCCGAAACCTGATCTTACAGGTATTCTCGTCCAGAAACATGGTTTCAATGGACAGCCTGAGCGCATAGTCATTTCTCTCAGGAAGTCCCTCCAGAGACACCGTCTCAGCCTGCAGCTCTCCTGTTGCCAGAGACTCTATGTGGATCTCAATATCAGAGGTATCCTCTAAAAGCACCTCCCACTGTCCGTCCGACTCATACCAGTGGTTTCCCCACTCCACGATCGGATACCAGCCTTCCTTACCGTGTACCCGCATCCGAAGGCACACCTGCTCCATCATCTTGGTCTCATCCAGATAAACCGGCATTTCATCATCATCGCTCATTCTGCGGTGGGAGCCATAGCAGGCTCCCTTGCTATACAGGTTATTACCGATAAATGCCCTGCGCCCGTTGCAGAGCACCTTCAATGAGCTGGGATACCAGTTATTCTCGAATCCCTCGCCCGTAAGAAATACGGAAGAGACCACCTTCTTCTCAAAGACACTTTGGATAAATGCCTTAAACCGCTCGTCCGCGTCCTTTGCCTTATCCACATTCAACACCGGATACACAGCCGCAAGCTCTTTCATCTGGGCATTTGCAACCTCATCCACCGTCACAAACATATCGGCCCCCCGGCCGCTCACAGTCTTTAGCTTACGAAGCATATACGCGCGGATCTCATTCCGGTCACAATAAAACAGCGCCGCCTCATACTGCCACAGCTCCTTGGGCTGATAAAACATATAGTGGCAGAAGCTCTCCTTAAAATCCTGTACAAACACCCTCTCCTTCGGCACGCCGAGGAATCTCCCCAGCCCCTTTAGCATCTTACTGATATCAATATCCGTCTTCGGCACGGAAAATGTAATGTAATCAATCTGTTCAAATTTCTCCAGGGCAAGCCGCAGAAACTTAGCCAAGAGCCACACTGCGTCCCGGATCTGTCCGGCAAAGTTCACCCGCTCCTGCCTGACCGCCCTGCCATACAGCTCAGAGATCGTACATCTCTCATCCACCGAGGCCAGATGCTTTGCCTCTTTTCCGTAAAGCCACCTATTATTCATGTAGCCCAGGATCAGCGGAATCTGATAATTATCTACCGCCGCCTCCAGCGTCTCCGGCTCATGCTTCTCCCGGTCATAATAGCTGATCTGGCAAAATTCTTCATTCAGTTCTAGTCCAAGTATGCTGCCGCCCCTCACTTATTACACCCTCCTGTTATATTCCCGGAACATCTTGTCTGCAAAATAAAGCTCCTGCTCATACTCCATCATCGCCCGTTTTCTCTCAGCCGGTCCCATAAATGCCATAGCATTCAGCTTTCCATATTTTCCAGTTGCAGTAATCTTTCTCTCCTGCTTCAAGATCTGTTCCGGTTCTGTATGGGCCTTTTTGATCCTGTCATTACTTTCATGAAAAGAATATCTGACATGCTCGTCCCCAAACAGAATAAAATCCTTCACATAAATATTCTCATACATAGGCGTCAGGCTCTCTGTCTGATAACCGAGGTCTTCCAGTTCTCCCCGGCGCATCTTATAGATCAGCTTCACCTTGCCGCCGGGCGATGCCTGATAGGATATCATTGCCCGGTCATACAGCTGCACTTCCCTGAGCCAGCTTTCTTTATAGTTCAGATAAAACGGGAATATGATCTGCTTCTCGCACATCTCTCTTAAAAGCCTGTGCAGGATCTCCTCTGCTTCCGGCGGAATTTCCCTTTCTGCATAATACTGGAGCAGCGCAATCTTACAGATATCTGCCAGCTCCTCTTCTCTGTGTTCCTCATTCAAGAGCACTTCAAATATAGAACGGCCCATTTCCCTGCCATACACCACATACTCCTTGCACACGAAGGCGAGATATGCCTGTTTCAGCCGGAAATAAGGATTTCCATTCACATAGTAATCCACAAAAATATCCTCTTCTCCGAACATAACCTCCGAGAACAGCATCTGTGTAATAATCCGCTCGCCAAGCTTCGTAACTGGAAGCTCATACTCCTTGGCCACCTTCCAGAGCGCTTTCATGCTTCTGGTAGAGCCGCAGTAATAATTAGCCAGATAGGTTAAGGTAACTTTATCGTACTGCTGCCGCTTAAACATCTCAAAGCTCAGATACAGCATAAAATCATCTTCCTCATAGCTGTCTTCCCGAATCCGCTTTGTGCACAACCGGAACACCTCTTTCTCGTCAAAGGCACGCACCCCGTACTGCACAATATTCTCAAAATTCACTTCCAGCTTACTGCCTTCACTTCCCCAGTTCGCGATTCTGGACATATACTTCCTGCACATTTCCATATAGCGCGGTTCATAGAACAGACGCTTCGTCTCAAATGCCACGGAATCCGTATGATAGAACCCGTCCATAGACTCCCAGACGATCCTCGCCTCTTTGTCATACAGATAGACAACCATGCCTTCCTTCTTATAGGGCACCCTCTGCTGGATGCTTCCATCCTTCTCGATCACAAGAACACATTTCAGGTTATGAACCTTTGTCTTTACCTCATAAGCATAGCAGATATCCCGCATGGCCTCCAGACGCTCGCCGGTCATTTCCTCCTCCACACAGAATCTCTTGTATACGACCTTCAGGGAATCCGTAATATGCCGTTTCAAAAGCTGCTCCCAGGCAAAAATAACCATCTGCTCCCGGTAGCTGATATACAGATCGCTGGCATACTCCTCGTAGGTGATCAGATTTGCATAGAGAAGCGCCGCCTTCTTATAATCCAGCGAATTGCCATGCATAAAATAGAGGAAAATAGACCTTGGAAGCGCCTCTCTTACATTCTCCTCCTCTATCGTAGACATATAGTATTCATACAGTCTTGCAATCTTAAGCTCTGCATCCACCGCTCTCTGATACCACACAAAATACCGCTTATCCAGCTTATTGCCCTTGATCAAAAGCGTACAGATCGTATTCAGGATCATCGTTTCCGGATACATACCGTAGATCCGCTCCAGAATGTGGAACAGAAAATGGCTGTAGCTTTTCTGCTGGCTCGCAAGATTCGATACATACAGGGCAAATTCCCTCGGCATCAGCCGGTACTTAGACGCAAAATTCAGTACAATCAGCTCAAACTTCCCCAGCTTCTTCAGCAGCATGTTCCTGTCTTTGTAGCACTGGAATGCCTGAAGCAGGAACAGAACTCCATTTGTCTGATAATTATAGTAATACTGCTCCAATGCCCGAAGCTTCCGATTGCTGTCCCGGTACTGGGGATCAATATCCAGAAGCATCAAAAGCAGCAGCGTAGAATCCTGATGGCGCATGTAAATCTTTCCGACCTCATCCACCACCCGGCTCATATGGCTTCCCGCACCCCGCACCAGCGCCGTCAGATACAGATAATAGGCATTGCTGATCGGGTCCTTTCCTATTGCAAACCGGTTATAATTATAATTTTCCAGAATCCACTTGGCATCCTCAACCCGTCTGCCGCGCAGATAAACATGAGCCTGAAACAGCTGCAGGAACTCATCCATCGGCACATACTGGCGCATCTTCTTGACCTTTTCCACTGCGCTGTCTACCCATTGGGCAAGCTCCATGCGGCCGCCCATGCAGGAGACATACTCCTTCACGATCTGCGCCATCATAAATTCAATCTCACGGCGTTCCTCATTAATACTTACATTCTGGATCACTTCTACGTCATAGGGAAGTATCTCATAAGGCGTTACCAGAAGCACCTTTCCGAAATTCCGGCCCGCATGCAGCTTATCCGGGTTCACCAGAAAGTCCACCTGATATACGTTTCCAACAAAATCATCTGTAGAAAGACGGCTCCGCCCCACCGACAGGAATCCTCCCTCTGTGCGCACCTCAATGGGCATATAGCCCCATGTATTTTTAATAATCGTCACCATTCCCTTAGTGACCTCTTTGATGTCCTCAAAAAACATTCCCTCGCCCGGCAGGGTCAGAAAAATGCATTCCTTCTGCTTGATCCCCACAAGAAACTCTTCCATGGCCTGCTCGCCCAGGGACCATTTTCTCATATTATCATATAAATAGAAGGTTCTGGTATTCTCGTATTTTAATACCTCATAAAATTCCCTGGATCGGAACAGCTTCTGAGCCTCTGTAAAATCCCGGATTGCAAGCTTCCTGAAATCGTCCGTATTCTGAACCTTGCCATAGCTTGTCATTACATAGGGCTTCTCAATGATCGCAGTAAAGGGAACACGGTACTCTCCTCCGGTACAGACAACGGTAAAATCCCCCTGCTCCACATGTCCCGGAAGCAGTCCCCTTC
Source organism: uncultured Dorea sp. (assembly GCA_910584265.1). GTDB lineage: Bacteria > Bacillota > Clostridia > Lachnospirales > Lachnospiraceae > Claveliimonas. Next base: position 33,761 of record CAJTZE010000018.1, read on the forward strand.
CGTCATACTCAAAATCCACCCTGACAGGATTCCCCTCAAATCCCTGATCAATGCAGCGCATACGAAATGAAGACGGATATACAAGTCCCCTGATGGTACCCTCTGCCCGGTTCTTGATCGTAAAGCTTCCCCGGTACACCTCGCCTTCACCAATTGTAAGAATCAGGCTTGTCTCTGGAAAGACGACCTGCGGCTTTAACACCTGAAAGTCCCCTTTAGAAAACTTTTTAATTTTATTTTTCAAGCCATTCACCTCTTTAAGCATTGCATTTTATTTTGAACACACTATAATAAATTATAGCATTATTCTATGAAGTATGTAAATGGTCAAAGCACAAAATATAGGAGAATTATTATGTTAGACAAAACGAATCCACAGGAGCGCCCTGCATTTCATGGAAGCGATATTGAGCAGATCGAACAGTATTACCATATTCCGAAGGAACGCATCGTCAAATTCGGCGCCAATGTAAATCCTCTCGGTCTGTCAGATTCTGTAAAAAAGAAACTTGCCCGGAATCTGGATGTGATCACCCGCTACCCGGACCGGGATTATAAGAGCCTCCGAAAGGTTATTTCAGGATACTGTAACGCAGATATGGATCATGTGGTAACCGGCAACGGCTCCACTGAGCTGATCTCCCTGCTGATCAGCCAGAGAAATGCCCGCCATGCACTGGTGATCGGCCCCACTTATTCAGAATACGAACGGGAGCTGTCCCTTACCGGCGGAAAAATTTCCAACTATTACCTGAAGGAATCTCTGGGTTTCCGTCTGGAAATAGATGATCTGGAGAAATCTCTGGAAGAAGATGTAGATTTTCTCATCTTCTGCAATCCAAACAACCCCACCTCTTCTGTCCTAAAGCACGAAGAGCTGAAAGCTGTGCTGGATGCCTGCAGAAAACGCGGGATATTTGTGATGATCGATGAGACCTATGTGGAATTTGCCCCCTCTATAGACGAGATTACTGCAATGCCCTTCGTACCTGATTACGATAATCTGATGGTGATCCGCGGAGTGTCCAAATTCTTCGCAGCACCTGGGCTGCGGCTGGGATACGGCGTCACCAGCAATCAGGAGTTTCTCCGCACCCTGAAGAAGCGCCAGAATCCATGGAGCTTAAATAGTATCGGCGCATACGCCGGCGAGCTGATGCTTCAGGATAAGGAGTATATCCGGCAGACCAGACAGCTGATCCTGTCCGAGCGGGACCGGTGCCTGCAGACCTTAAGAGGATTCCGTTACGCAAAAACTTATCCCTCCTATGGCAATTTCATTCTGCTTAAAATCACAAAAGAGGGCTTAGATTCCTTCACTGTATTTGAACATGCCGTCAAGCAGGGGCTCATGCTCCGGGACTGCTCCTCCTTTGAAGGACTGCCCGGAGAATATATCCGGTTCTGTATTATGAAGCCGGAGGATAACACCAGACTGCTTGCATGCCTGGAAGAACTCCTCGCCTGACTCTGCTCCTGATCTGCTTATTCCCTGAATATCAGCCATTCAGATGCAGATAAAGGCGGCATTTCTGCCGCCTTTATCTGCAAATCATAGCAATACAGCACTCTCAATAATCCTTTCGGAGAGTCCTCGCAGGATTATTTCTTAAGGATCAATGCCGCCATAGCCAGCTCTGTATCACCTGTATTCTTCAGTCCATGGCCGTGGCCGTCGCCGCAGTATGTAACATCTCCCGCCTGCACAGGGATAGACTGCCCGTCCTCCTCATACATTCCGTTTCCAGACAGAATATAATAAACCTCCGCCTCATCGTGGTGCTCATGATGGCCGATCTCACAGTTCGGCTTGAGCGTGATACGGCTGAACATCCGGCAGTGTTCTCCGCACTGCTCCGGCGTGATCAAAAGTTCCTTTGTCATATATCCGGCGCCTCCGTACACATGCTCCACATCCGTCTTTGTTCTTTCACCCGCTGTGCTTTTTAACATGATAGAATCCTCCTTGCAAATCTTCATAATTTATCACGTGACCTCAATCACAGTTTATGAGAATATTGTATCACAATTTCCAATCCTCCGCAATCATCCATCTGTTACCTTGCCGGCATCTGAAAGTCCGCAAGCGCCTTGTTCAGATAATCATTAAAGGGTTTCATAATCCGGAAAAGCCCGGATGCCTTCTCAATAAATGCTTCCGCATCCTTCAGTTCTTCATCCTTTATAGGATATTCCAGATACCAGCTCTTAAACTTTAGATATTCTGCCTGAGGATGTTCCTTCTCATATCCCGCGGGAACATTCTTTAACGCACATCCCTGAACCGTAAAATATCTCTCAAACTCCGGCTCATGAATGATTCTTTCCCATTCTCCGCCATTCCCGGCAATAGAATCCCGTATCAGCTTTACCGCATCCTTAAACATATCCGCAAACAGGCCGCCGCCTAAAAAAGACTGATTGCCGGGCTTTATCATAAGATAATATCCAACCGGCACGGGCAGCTTCCCCTTAGACGAAATATGGGCGCGGAACGCAGGATTATACGGAGATTTGTCATGGCTGAAACGTGTATCCCTTACAATCTTAAACGTAAGGTCCTTCGGATCATGATGTAAAATACTGCTGTCAAACTTTCCGATTTCAAGCATCAATGCCTGCAATAATGCTTCAAACTCAGCCTTTGCTTTTTTATGGTCCTCCTTATTGGCATGATACCACTCGCGGTTATTATTCCTGCTCAGATTTGATAAGTAATCTATAATCAGTTGTGTGTTCATAAGCTGTCTCCTCTATGAATTTTTGACAATGGAAAACTGTGTGGATTCTAAAAATTCCTGTATCAGCTGTTTGACGTGTCCGGGTGACCGATAAGGCCTACAGAACGAAAAATCCTGCGATAGCTCGTCAATATCCTCCATTGCATTCTTCACATCAAGCATCGTTTCAACGGGAATTTCCACAGCTGCTGTGTAATCCAGCTGAACCGGGTTGATCCTGTGGTTTTGTATTGCATAATTCACTCTGTCTTTACACCGGCATCTGCCTCCGCCGTATTCTCCGCAGTACTGTTCAAGAAAATCCGCCATTTTTCTGCGTATTCTCGAAAGACGCTGGCGATAGTTCTCCGGAGTCATTTCTAAAATCTCCCCTGCAATGCGGCTGTCAAGCTTAAACATCGTTCCCAATATAAAAATACATCTGCTTTCCGTATCAAGACATTGCAGCATCACATTGGTACAGGACATTTTCAGCTCTTCTGCCAATATATTTTTTTCCACATTCTGCGTCAAATCCGGCACATCCTGTATGTTTCCGTTTTTTATATCATCTCCATAATACTCAAAGCTCAACGGACGGCGGGCAAACATATGCTTTTTATAATTTTTCATATGATTCACAGCAATACTAAATACCCATGTCGTAAATGAGCTGCCGCCTCTGTAAGAGGACAAATGCGTGATCATTTTCAGCAGGATGTCCTGTGCGGCATCCTCCGCGTCCGCAAATGTGCCCAGCATCCTCAGGGACAAATTAAATACAAGGTCCTGCATACCTGCAACAAGCATTTCAAGAGCTTCCTTATCCCCTTCTGCCGCCTTATCAACCAAAGCCTGTAATTCTTCATTCGTTTTTCTACTCATAGATCATACCTCCTCTACTTAATTAGACAACATTCCCCGGCCTGTGTGACACAAAATAATTATTTTTCAAAGAAATAACAGCCGCTTTCCAATCCCATGATCTCACATTGTTCATACCGGTTCTCTACAAAAGAACAGAGGCAGATTTACACACCTGCCTCTTTCATCTCTGCTCCCTGCGGCGGTTCACTACTTTTCCTTTGAGTTCTTCCAGAACCATCCCCCCCCAAGAATCCCGCCTATGTATAAAATATTTACAAAAATCGTAGGATTATCCTTCAATAAATAAACCACAGCAACACCCGCGGCAAGAGAAACTGTCAGCTTGAAGGCTGAGATGATCCGTCTCTCCCGGATATCCCTCGCATTTTGAAGCTGTTCATTTCTCTTCTGCTCCAGAATGAGGTATTCCATCAAGTCCTCATCCCGGATTCTTGAGAGAATCCATTTATCCCTTAAGAAATTCGCCTCTTCCCTGTTCCGGCGGAAAAAACCTCTCTTCTTAGGCTCCTCCTCCAAACATACCGGCTCCTTCTTATCCTCTTCCACCGCTCTGTATTCCTGATCTTCCATTTCTCCCATACCTTCCCCTTCTGTATAAATTATTTCCTCCACGATTCCTTCCTGAACCACTTCCTCCGCTGTCTTTCCCTCTTTGCGGATTATCTCCCCTGCGGTTTTTTCCTCTTTTTCCTCCTGAACTTCCGGCTCTATATGCTCTTCTGTCAGAACTGCCTGTTCCACCGGCTCTTCTATTTTGGTTTCTTCTGCCTCCGCTTCTTCCAGAACGGTCTCTCCTTCTACTATCTCTTCTATATACGGCTCTTCCCCGCGAACCAGTTCTTCTTCATGAACTTTCTCTTCCGACATAATCTCCTCCTTATCACATGAAAACTCCCCATCTGCCGCCATGGTCTAACCAGCTTATGACTGCTCTCCCCAGTACATTACAGGATTCGACCTCTTTTATGATATATTAAAACAAAATCCGTCAAATGTACATATATTTTTAAATCGGTACGCAAATTCTCCTGCTGTTACGCTATATATTTTTAATCAAATACGATCCCCTGTTCCGGCAGATCTTCGCAATATGAAAAAATATCACATTTTTCTCTACAGTCTCTTTCTTCTGTAGAATTTCTCTGCAGCCCTTTCTTAAACATTATTCATAATGCTTCCGTTTATGTTACGGTTTCGTATATTGCGAAACCCATCCTCATATGTTATTTTAAACTATAATCTTCAAAATGTACATATTTATAGTAGAAATGAGTTGATACAATGAACCGTACCAAATCAGCAAAAGCTGTACTCCATATTTATCATTCCGTCCGGGGGGATATTGCACCCATATTTTTTACGGTTCTTTTCCTGGACCGGCCATCCTGTCAGAGCCGCATTAATAAAGAAATTAACCGCCATTGTTTCCATTACATTATTTCTTTCGTATGCTGTATCTTATGCGCTTATTGTACGAAATCCGCCATTTTCAGATAATAGACAAATAGATGGCGGATGTCCAAAACTCAGACATCCGCCATCTATCTGCCTAACAGTTTAATGAAAGAAATGTGCTCCAATCTGCATTCCGTATCCGCCCTGATCAAAATACAGACATCCTCCGATCGGATTCTGTCCCGCAAGGGCCGCCTCTGCCGCCTGCATAGCAGACGCCGTATAGCCTGCTGTGCCGCGGACCCGGTCAAGCCATCCGCTTCCTGCCGGGCTAAACTGCCCCGGCTGATAAATCACCCCTTCAATCGTATTGGGGTATGCACTACTGGCAATCCGGTTCATGACCACTGCGCCCACTGCAACCTGTCCCTCAAAGGACTGGTTACCAGCCTCGCAGAAAATGATGGATGCCAGAAGCTCCTTATCGCCTCCGCCTGCGGAAACCACTCTGGTTTCTGCAGCACGCTGTTCACGAGCCTTCTGCTCCTCCTCTGCCTGTTTTCTCTCTGCCTCCAGCTTCTCTGCCTTTTCTTCAATTACTGCAAATGTTTCCTCTGCGCTTTGGGCCGCCTTTATTTTTACTTCTGCCGGCTTACTGCTCTCTGCCGCCATAGAACTGTCTATTAGGAATGATTCCCACTGAAACAAATCTGCCGCCTGAAGATAATCCTCCGGCACAGCTGCGGCCCGGCTGGTAAATCCTAATGTAAGAGTAGATGCCGCCACACAGGCGGCCATGCACATTCGCGCCTTTGCTATTCCGTTTTTTAAATTCATTTTATATCTCAACATAAAAATGATGCCCTCCTATATGCATAGTTTTGTATTGTTAATAAAGTATACTCATTTTTTTCAACTTTATTACAATTATTACAAAATTGTTACATTTTGCACTGAGGGCATCATATCATAGGTCTATATGAAATTCAAATATAACTATTTTCCAGTCCTGTTACATCCTTCCAATTCATTTAAATTTTTGCAATATCAATCAAAGTCAGCTTCTTGATATCTGTATTTTCCAGACTGGTAATCAGAGCTTCCGCCGTATCAATGGCTGTCAGGACATTTACTCCGGTCTCAATGGCGCTTCTGCGGATAACAAATCCATCTTTTGCGCGCTCTGCTCCCTGAGGCGGCGTATCAATAACCAGGTCAATCTTATGTCCTAAGATCAAATCCATCAGGTTCGGAGACTCCTGCTCAATCTTATTAACCGGAATCGCCTTCACTCCGCCATCCTTTAACACTTCCGCCGTTCCTCTTGTGGCGAAAATCTTATATCCGATATCCGCAAACCGGCGTCCGATATCCACAATATCCTTCTTATCCTCATCTCTCACGGTGATAATCATATTCTTATGCTTCGGAAGCTTGATCCCTGCGCCTAAGAAAGCCTTATAGAGCGCTTCATCGAAGGTCTTTGCAATGCCTAAGCACTCCCCGGTGGATTTCATTTCAGGTCCCAGGCTGATATCTGCATCTCTGATCTTTTCAAAGGAAAATACAGGCATCTTTACTGCAAAATAGTCCGCTTCCGGCTGAAGTCCCGGCGTATAGCCAAGATCCCTGATAGTATGGCCGATGATCACCTTAGAGGCCAGAGGTACGATCGGGATCCCGGTCACCTTGCTGATATAAGGAACCGTACGGCTGGAGCGGGGATTTACCTCGATCACATACACATCCTCCCCGCATACGATAAACTGAATATTGATCAGTCCGATCACGTGAAGAGACTGTGCAAGCTTCCTGGTGTAATCCTCAATGGTCTGCTTCGTCTTCCCGCTGATACTCTTCGCCGGATATACGGAAATACTGTCTCCCGAATGGATCCCGGCACGCTCAATATGCTCCATGATGCCGGGGATCAGGATATCCGTCCCGTCGCATACCGCATCCACCTCAATCTCCTTGCCCATAAGATACTTATCCACCAGAATCGGGTGATCCTGCGCGATCCGGTTAATAATTCCGATAAATTCATCAATGTCATGATCACTGATCGCAATCTGCATTCCCTGTCCGCCTAGCACATAGGACGGCCTTACCAGTACCGGATAGCCAAGCCTGTTTGCAACCTCCTTGGCTTCCTCTGCAGTGTATACTGTTCCTCCGGTGGGTCTTGGGATCCGGCACTTCTCCAATATCGCATCAAACAGTTCCCTGTCCTCTGCCGCATCCACATTCTCCGCCGAGGTTCCAAGGATCGGAACGCCCATCTTCATCAGCGCTTCTGTCAGCTTGATCGCAGTCTGGCCGCCAAACTGTACTACTGCGCCGTCCGGCTTCTCCAGATCCACAATGCTTTCCACATCCTCCGGCGTCAGAGGTTCAAAATACAGCTTATCTGCAATATCAAAGTCTGTGCTTACCGTCTCCGGATTATTATTTACAATAATCGTCTCATATCCTTCCTTGGAAAACGCCCAAGTACAGTGTACGGAGCAGAAATCAAATTCAATTCCCTGACCGATCCGGATCGGACCGGAGCCAAGCACCAGAACCTTCTTCCGGTCATTGGTCTTTACCGCCTCATTCTCACTTCCGTACACAGAATAATAATAAGGAGTCTCCGCCGCGAATTCCGCCGCACAGGTGTCTACCATCTTATAAGCCGCAGTAATGCCGTACTTGTGGCGCATATCGTGGATCTCCCGCTCTGTATGCCCGGTAATTTTTGCGATCACATGATCCGGGAATTCCATCCGCTTCGCTTCTCGTAAAAGTTCCTCATCCAGCGGGCTGCGCTTCATCCTTGTCTCTAACTCCACCAGACGGGCAATCTTGTCAATAAACCATTTATCGATTTTTGTAACTCTATGGATCTCCGCGATGCCGATACCCTGGCGGATGGCCTCTGCAATCTTCCAGATCCGCCTGTCATCCACAACTTTCAGCACCTCCAGAAGTTCTTCACCGGTCAGATAAGAATAATCATAGGACATCAAGCTGTCTACATGCTGCTCCAGCGAGCGGACCGCCTTCATCAGCGCCCCCTCAAAATTGTCGCAGATGCTCATAACCTCCCCGGTTGCCTTCATCTGGGTCGTCAGTGTCCTCTTTGCACTGATAAATTTATCAAATGGAAGTCTTGGGATCTTCACAACGCAGTAGTCCAGCATCGGCTCAAAGCTTGCATAGGTCTTCTTTGTCACCGCGTTCTGGATCTCATCCAGCGTATAGCCCAGGGCAATCTTCGCCGCCACCTTGGCAATCGGATAGCCGGTGGCCTTAGATGCAAGGGCGGAAGAACGGCTTACTCTTGGGTTCACCTCGATCACGCAATACTCAAAGGTTTCCGGGTGCAGGGCATACTGCACGTTGCAGCCTCCGGTGATATTCAGCTCGCTGATAATATTCAGAGCTGACGTCCGAAGCATCTGGTATTCCTTATCTCCTAAGGTCTGGGAAGGCGCCACAACAATACTGTCTCCGGTATGTACGCCCACCGGGTCAATATTTTCCATATTACATACGGTAATACAGTTGCCGTTTCCGTCCCGCATCACCTCATACTCAATTTCCTTCCATCCGGCAATACAGCGCTCTACCAGAACCTGCCCCACTCTGGAAAGACGGAGGCCGTTTTCCAGAATCTCTACTAACTGCCTGCGGTCATTTGCGATACCGCCGCCGCTTCCGCCGAGGGTATATGCCGGGCGCAGGACCACCGGATATCCGATGCTCTCTGCAAACTGGATACCGTCCTCTACATTCTCCACTACCAGAGAAGCCGCACAGGGCTCCCCGATTTTCTCCATCGCCGCCTTAAATTCCAGACGATCCTCCGCTTTCTTAATGGTCTCAGAAGTAGTTCCGATCAGCCGCACATGGTTCTCTCTTAAAAAGCCCTTTTCCTCAAGCTCCATAGCCAGATTTAAGCCCGCCTGGCCGCCAAGGGTAGGCAGAATGCTGTCCGGACGCTCCTTTAAGATCAGCTGCTCCACCACCTCCACTGTCAGCGGTTCAATATAAACCCTGTCCGCAATATCCTTGTCCGTCATGATCGTAGCGGGATTGGAATTCAGGAGAACTACCTCCACTCCCTCTTCCTTCAGAGAGCGGCATGCCTGTGTGCCCGCATAGTCGAACTCTGCCGCCTGGCCGATGATAATCGGGCCGGAGCCAATCACCAGTACCTTCTTAATATCTTTTATTCTAGGCATCTTCCCTCTCCTTCCTGTCCTTCATCATCTGGATAAATCGGTCAAACAGATAGCCGGAATCCTGCGGTCCCGGACACGCCTCCGGATGGAACTGCACCGTAAATATATCCTTTCCTATGTATGCAAGTCCCTCATTCGTTCCGTCATTTACATTTACAAAGGCTTCCTTTGCAATACCTTCCTCTATGGTAGACGCATCCACTGCGTACCCATGGTTCTGGGATGAAATGTATACCCGTCCCGTACTCAGATCCTTGACCGGATGATTACCGCCCCGGTGTCCGTATTTTAACTTGTAGGTTTTTGCACCATGAGCCAGAGCCATCAGCTGATGCCCCAGGCAGATTGCAAATATTGGAATGTCAGTATTGGACAATTGCTTGATTTCTTCAATAATAGAAACATTCGTCTCCGGGTCTCCCGGTCCATTGGAAAGCATGATACCGTCCGGACGACTGTCTATGATTTCTCTGGCGGCGGTGTGTGCCGGGTAGATCGTCACCTCGCAGCCTCTGATATTTAAAGACTTGGCTATATTATTCTTTGCACCAAAATCCATCAGCGCAACCTTACATCCCTCGCCCGGAAGAACGTAACTCTCTGTGCAGGAAGCTTTGGAAACCACATCCCCGATTCTGTAAGCCTTAAGCTTCGGAATGACTTCCTCAAGATCATATGCCTCATTGGTGGTAATCATACCATTCATGGTACCCTTTTCCCTGAGGATCTTGGTGAGTGCTCTGGTATCAATCCCTGCAATTCCGGGAATATCCTGCTCCTTTAGAAACTTTTGAATCGTTCCCTCACAGCGGAAATTACTCGGCATCCTTGATAACTCCCTTACAATATATCCGTCCGGCCACGCCTTCCTTGACTCCATATCCGGCGTAATCCCATAATTGCCGATCAACGGATATGTCATCACCACTGCCTGTCCGGCATAAGACGGATCCGTCAATACCTCAAGATATCCTGTCATCGAAGTATTGAATACAATCTCGCTGATGATCTCTCTTTCGGAGCCGATACTGGTTCCGGCAAAGACTGTCCCGTCTTCCAAGATAAGAAATGCTTTCATATACTCACCTGTTCCCTTTCTAAATTTTATCTAAAAAATATAACTGCACAAATTGTAGTGATTATACAACATGTTCTTAGTTTTTTCAACCCTAATATTGCCAGTAGATCGTAAGCTTGCCAAGTTCCGGCCTGTCTTCATAATAATACTGTACTTCACTTAGTCCGTAAATTTCACACAGGTTCTGAGCAGCGCTGTGTATCAGGCTTCCCAGAATCTCATCTCTTGCCTGCTGATAGGCGGCCTCATCAAAATATTTGAATATGGTCGGGTTGCGTCCCTCGTATATTGCCGTATTGAGTGCATTCAGCGCTGCATCCGCATCATAGCTGTCATAATACATACCATTTACCACATAATAGTTCCAGGTCATTCCGGTACAAGCCGGCATCGGATATTCTGCATCCGCCTGATGGGTGCGGCCAATCTCTTCATCATTGCAGCACATATAATCATAGGTAATATGCTCCCACTGAGGAGCCGCCGCTCCCTCCGCTGTCTGGTATACCGGGTCTCCCCATGTCGTATCCACATGGTAATATTCCCCGCCGCACTGTACCAGATTCCATGCATGGGAATCAGTCCCATTTGCCGTGCCGGTCACATAGATCACTTGAACTCCAAGCCTTTCCAGCAGATACTGTGCCTCTTTGGAGTATCCTGCGCACACAGAACGTTTTCCCACAAGGGAGCTGTAGATATTTTGATTGTCCGGCGCCTCCAGATCATACTCTACAGAATTTACAATATACTCATACACATACAGGATCTTCTCATAATCCGATGCCTCCATGGAAATTCCCTGCAATATCCTGCCTGTCTCCTCGTCAATCTGTCCCTTCCTTATCTCCTTCTCTTCTGCAGAGCAATTGTATTCCGGGCTGACCACCGTATAATTCTCTCCTCCGGGATCCTGTTCGTAGGAAGTGGAACTCACACCGCCGTCGCACCAGAAGAAATCCGGATAATCCCTCAAAACCTCCCCGAGAATCCGGTTCGCCTGCTCCGCATCCCCGCAGTGGATGTAAATCTCATCCGCCCTCTCCTTCATCCCCTGATAAATTTCCCGATAGATCTGCTTCTCTTCTTCATTTAAGAGTCCATAATAATAATGAAGCGCAAGACTCTCCTCATCTACAGAAACCTCTTGATAGGGAATCTCCTGAAATGCCTCCGCGCTCTTCCTTATCCCCGCCGTCAGATTGTTTTTCAGCTCCACAAATTCAGGATAACCTATGATTACCAGCCCGATCACAAGCAGAGTGAAAAAAAATCTCAATATAATGCTCAAACAGCATCCCTTTTTCTTTTTCATAGCCTCTCCTTAGATTATATAAACCACATTATTCACAATCTATTTCTTTCCGTATATATTAATTGTAACAGAATTTGTGAGGTTACACAATGAGCGATCCTATTCCATCTTCTGATACTCCAGATGTCGGACGTCTTCAGATTAATATTACTTCCGAGATTACTTCCTATCCGGTTCCCGATGCGGTCATCAATATATCCTACACCGGAGTCCCGGAAAGCACCTTAGAACAGGTAACTACCGATTCCTCCGGACAGACAGAGGTTCTTGAGCTGGCGGCGCCTCCAATAGAATACAGCCTGAACCCGGAGAATGATATCCAGCCATACTCGGAATATACCCTGCAGATACAGGCGCCCGGCTTTGAACCAGTCAGCATCGCAGGCACAGAAATACTCGCAGATACCACAGCTATTCAAAACGTACAGCTAAGCCCCTTAGACACTACCGGAAACGAGGAGCAGGTATTTGTCATCCCCGCCCATACACTGTATGGAAATTATCCCGCCAAAATACCAGAGGATGAAATCAAGCCGATGAACGAAAGCGGTGAGATCGTCTTAAGCCGGGTGGTTGTTCCGGAATACATTATCGTGCATGACGGCAGCCCCAGAGACAGCACCGCAAAGAACTACTACGTTAAATACAAAGACTATATAAAAAATGTGGCCTCCAGTGAAATTTACGCCACATGGCCGGCCAATACCATCCGTGCCAATGTACTGGCGATTATGTCCTTCACCCTAAACCGGGTATATACGGAGTGGTATCGGAATCAGGGCTATGATTTTACCATTACTTCCTCCACTGCCTTTGACCATAAGTGGATACCAGAGCGGAACTTCTTTGAATCAATTTCGGTGATCGTAGATGAGCTGTTTGCAGACTATCTGTCCAGGCCGAACGTACGCCAGCCTATTCTTACACAATACTGTGACGGAAGGCAGGTCCAATGCCCGAATTGGATGACACAATGGGGATCCAAATCCCTCGGAGACCAGGGCTACTCTGCCATAGAGATCCTCCGTTACTATTACGGCGACGACATGTACATCAACACCGCAGAAGCCATCTCCGGCATTCCTTCCTCCTGGCCGGGATACAATCTGGAAAACGGCTCCAGCGGTGCCAAAGTCCGCCAGCTCCAGGAACAGATCAATGTAATTGCAGGCGCCTATCCTGCAATTCCTAAGCTGACAGCAGACGGAATCTACGGTCCTGCAACCGCCGCAGCCGTATCCAAATTCCAGTCAGTATTCGGTCTTCCTGCTACCGGAATCGTAGATTATCCTACCTGGTATAAAATATCGGAAATATATGTAGGCGTGTCAAGAATCGCAGAGCTTACCTGAACTTCTAAGGAGGCGCCCGCTATTAAGATCGTTTCATCCAAAAAGAGGGATATCCGTTCATACTGATTTTCAACCCTCGAATCGAAAATCAAAAATATCCTCCATGGAATCAGCGTTTAAAAACTCTGGTAATCCTGCTGAGGATATTTTTGATTATTTCTATATCAAGTCTTTTCTTTCTGCATTATATATTGACAAGACTGCAATCACTTGGGAAGCCAGTATTTTCTGCCTCTTGATCGGACAAGAAAAGCCATACTGGTAAATAATTCGACCGGTGCAGAAATCACATCCGTCCCCGGCGCTGCGTCCAACGTTCTATCCGCATCATTTGCAATTCCCCAGAATGTCAGTGCAAACACAAATAAGCAGAGCAGAACCTCCATAACAAACGCATGATACTCTTAACACCAGAATAGCATAACAGATATATTTATGTCTATAATATGTTTGATCTGGTCTGCTCCTGAGCTTATAATTATGAGAAACTTCTCATAATTCTATCATTTTATTTTCATTTTTATCCCTCAGTATAGGTGTAGACCAAAAAAGAGGAGTTGTATTTATGAAATCATATGACCATAAACTACTGGCAGAGCATCTGTCACAGAACATTTTAGACACCCGCAGCTATCTTCAGGTCCGTCTTTTTATCCACGGATGTGTTTTTCCGGACCACAATCCCTTCAGCTATCTTCAGGGGCTGTTTGCCGGCCATCCGCTTAAGATTCATTTTACTGCCTACTCTATCCCCAAATTGCAGCGTTTACTGGAAAAGCTGGAAAGCAGCGACGGGCTGTCTCTCTGGGGGTACTATCAATTAGGAGTCCTGACCCACTATCTGGCGGATGCATTCACCTATCCTCACAATGAAACCTTTACCGACAGCATGCTTGTCCACGCAAAATACGAAAGCCATGGATTACATGCCGCCCTAACGGAAGCCCTGTCCGGCGGCAGTTCTTATTCAGATGAAAATAATTTACACAAAAACGGCGATTTATGGTATACTTTTTGTTCCCTGCATAAAACCTATGAGCAGACCAGTCCGTCGCCGCAGACGGACGTACAGTATATTGTGCCGCTCTGTGAACGGGCCTGCCGTGAGTTTGCCTGCAGGCAGCCTGCCGGTACCGCTTTTACATCTGCAAGAGTCCGTTTTGTAAATGCGTGGTCCGGCATCTACAGGAGGAATATGTCATGAGAATATTGATCATCGAGGACGATGAATCCCTGCACCGGATCCTAAGCCGCAGGCTTACCGAGGAAGGATACGCCATAGACGGCTGTTTTAACGGGCAGGACGGATTGGAATACATGGAAACAGGCGTCTATGACTGTATTATTTTAGACTGGATGCTTCCGGTAAAGGACGGCGTTGCCATTCTAAAAGACTTCCGCCGCAGAGGGCATCACACCCCTGTTCTTATGCTGACTGCCAAGGATTCGGTCATGGACCGGGTCGCGGGCTTAGATGCTGGAGCCGACGATTATCTGACCAAGCCCTTTTCCTATGATGAGTTATCTGCAAGGGTCCGGGCGCTTCTAAGAAGGAACAGCGGCCAGCGCCAGAACGTTCTTAATCTGGCTGATCTGACCATGGATCTGCCGGCACACCGGGTTTCCAGAGGCGGCAATGAGATTCTCTTAACCTCCAAGGAATATGCCCTGTTGGAATATATGCTGCGGAATCAGGGACAGGCGCTTACCAGAAGCCAGATTGCCGACCATGTGTGGAATTATAATTTTGACTATGATTCCAACATTGTAGATGTCTATATCCGCTATCTGCGCAACAAAATTGACAAGGAATATTCCAATCCGCTGATCCATACGGTCCGCGGATATGGTTATGTGATCAAAGATGAATCAGAAAAACAGTAGACTCAAACAGCTTAATATCAGCACCAAGATCATACTGCTCTATATCCTGCTGTCCGCGGCGCACCTTGCCCTGTTGATCCCGGCTCTTTATTTTATGATAAAAATATCCGTTCAGGAACATGTATCTGAAGACCTCCAGAATTCCATTTCCACATTCACCTCGCGGCTTTCCGCAGAAACTATCATGTGGCTTCTGGCATTTCTGATTCCCGGATATCTGCTTCTTGCCGCAGTCAGCTCCTACATCCTTGCAAAGCGGACCTTGCGGCCGGTCCGTCAGATCACCATGGCCGCCAGATCCATCAAGGACGGAGATTTGTCCGGCAGGATCAACGGCGTGTTTTCCCATGATGAGGTAGGCGAGCTGGCGGATACCTTTAACCAGATGATCGGCGAGTTGGAATTTGCCTTCAAACGGGAGCGGCAGTTTACCTCCGACGCTTCCCACGAGCTTCGGACTCCGATGACCGTTATCAACGCCTGCGTAGAAGATGCTATGTGTACGGACGATGAGTCGATCATCCGGGAGAATCTGCGGATTATCCAGACTGAGAACCAGCGCATGAGAAAGATGCTTTCTCAGCTTCTCATGCTCTCCAGAGGCTATGAGGGACGCTTTCACTTTGAACCAGAACAGATCTACCTCCGTGAAATGGCTGATTCTGTTGCAGAGACCATGCTGGCTGAGATAGAAGCTAAAAATATCCATATCCATAATGAAATCGAACAGACTCTCTCGCTTTACGCCGACCAAAGCCTGTTCACTCAATTGCTGGTTAATCTTATGGAAAATGCAGTCAAATACGGACATGAAAACGGCATCGTCCGGCTGACTGCCAAGACAGACAAGAAGGAAACCATCCTCTGCGTCAGCGACGACGGCATCGGCATCGGCCGGGAGGATTTACTGCATATATTTGAACGGTTCTACCGCGCCGACAAAGCAAGAGACCGGAACGGCTCCGGTCTCGGCCTGTCTATCGTGAAATGGATCGTGGAGCTTCACAACGGCCGTATCAGCGTGAATAGTGCGCTGGGAGAAGGAACCACCTTTTCCATCGCCATCCCCAATGAAGCTCCCTGACAGCCATCTATTGCTGATTTATCAGTACAATACTGCTATTGCCTCATAGGGCTTTAGCAGTATTTTTTTATCCAGAAGCTCTCTGCCGTAATTGGAGACCAGCACCTCTCCCGCTAAGCCGAAAAGCTCCTCCGGAAGCCGGTAAGTGATTTCCTTCTCCGTGAAATTACATATGGTCAGAAGTTTCTCTCCCTGATACCCGCGCAGATAAACATACAACTCCTCACTGTCCGGAAGCAGGAGCTCATAATCCCCGTATACGATAATCTTGTACTCCTTCCGCAGACGGATCAGCTTCTTATAATAATAGAACACAGAATCCGCACGCTCCATCTGTTCCTTGGCATTGATCTCCCTGTAATTGGGATTCACCGGTATCCAGGGGGTTCCTGCGGTAAATCCAGCCTGCGGGCTGTCATCCCACTGCATAGGCGTTCTGGCATTGTCCCTTCCCTTATAGCTGATGTAGTCAAACATCTCCTCCGGCGTGACAACCCCTTTCTCCGTCAATTCATGGTAAGCATTAATACTCTCAATATCCCGGAACTCCTCCAGAGACGTAAAGGGATAATTGGTCATGCCAAGCTCCTCTCCCTGATAGATATAAGGCGTTCCCTGCAGCATGTGAAGGCAGGTTCCAAGCATTTTTGCCGAGATCTCCCGGTATTTTGGACTGTCATTTCCCATACGCGACAGCATCCTGGGCTGGTCGTGGTTGCACCAGTACAGGCTGTTCCAAGCCTTTCCGGCAAGCTCTCTCTGCCATTTACTCATAATCTGCTTCAGCCCTGTAAGCGGTATCTTTTTATGATTCCACTTGAAGCTCTCGCCGCCGTCCAGATCCATATGCTCAAATTGAAAGACCATATTCAGTTCCTTCCCAGACAGAGAAGCATACTTTTTGGCTTCCTCCACCGTAACGCCGGAGCACTCTCCCACAGTGATCAGATCATATCTGGACAGCACCTCCCTGTTCATCTCCTGCAGATATTCGTGTACCTTAGGCCCGTTCGCGCAGTAAGGCCCGAAATCCCCGTAACCGCTTTTTCCCACGGTTCCGTCAGGAAGTCCCGGCGTCTTGGAAATCAGGCTGATCACATCCATCCGTAATCCGTCAATCCCCTTCTCGCACCACCAGATCATCATATCAAAAACTTCCTTCCGCACCCTCGGATTATCCCAGTTCAGATCCGGCTGCTTCTCTGAGAACAAATGCAGGTAATACTGATCCGTCCCCTCATCGTATTTCCATGCAGAACCACCGAAGCATCCGCCCCAGTTATTGGGCTCCTTTCCTTCTTTCCCATCTCTCCAGATATAGTAATCCCGGTACGCATTTTCCTTAGACTTCCGGCTCTCCACAAACCATGGATGTTCATCCGAAGTATGGTTCACCACCAGATCCATCATAATCTTAATGCCAAGCTCGTGAGCTTTCTGAAGCATCCGGTCATAATCCGCCATCGTCCCAAATTCTGGCATAATCTTCCGGTAATCACTGATATCATAGCCGTTATCATCATTCGGCGACTGATACACCGGGGACAGCCAGATCACATCGATCCCCAGTTCCTTCAAATACTCCAGTTTTTCTGTAATACCATTCAAATCTCCGATTCCGTCTCCGTTGCTGTCACAGAAACTCCTTGGATAAATCTGATATACCACGCTTTCCTTCCACCATGCTTTTTCCATGTTCTCCTCCTCCGTTTTCTTCTATACCTTATTCTGCTTACTGGTATCCTTTGTCAACCGTCATATTCCTCTGCCGGTATTCTCTAGGCGACATTCCATACACACCCTTAAAGGTCCTGGAAAATGCCGGCAGATTGGGATATCCCACTGCCGCTCCCACATCGATAGACTGACAAATCCATAAAGCTATATCACTCCTTCATGACATTTCATTACGTTTTGCGTAAAACTCGTTTCTGTTTATTATTATATTCTACAAACCCCAGTACATTCAATAGATTTCGCGCAAAACGCAATATTGCACAATCTTTCGTGCTGGTTTTTATACATTCTGCATATTCTCCGGCACAGAAATTCCCAATTCCCCAAGCTCAGCGGCCGCTTCTGTCACCCACAAGTTTCTCATATGCAGAGCATACGTCCCTCACATTCCATGTAGCGGCAAACTGAACCCTTTCCTCCGGATTTAATGTGAAATGAAGCAGCATATAGTAATACCTCCTGTATACCTCATCCCCGATTGCCCGGATCAGGGCATTGGAAAATGCATAGCCTTCTTTTCTGTTCTTCTCTTCTTTGGCACCTTTTTGTAATTTCCACGAATGACATTTGACACGGTAGCAGGGCTTACCCCGGCCCGCTCTGCAATATCCTTAGTCCGTATCATCAGTACTCTCCTCCCCTACTGCTTTACAATCTTATTCTTCTGCCTGTATTCTCTTGGCGGCATTCCATATACGCCTTTGAACGCTCGGGAAAAATGCAGCAGGTTCGGATACCCCACTGATGCCCCGATATCGCCAATGGATTCACTTCCGATGATCAATGCATCCGCCGCCTTCGCCATCCGGTAATGGATCAGAAACTCCTGCGGCGGCTGGCCTAATACCTTCTTAAATATCTTCCCGAAATAGCTGCGGTCCAGCTTACACATTTTCGCAAGATCCTCCACTGTGATATTATCCGCATAGTTATGCTCAATATAAGCAACCGCCTCCCTCACATAGAATTCGCTTAAGTTTCCTCCCTGGATCTGTTTTCTGGATGAGGAATACTTGATCAGCCTGTCAATGAAAAGATAAAGATGCCCGATCAGCTCCAGTGCAGAAGCATTCTGACTCTTGACCAGCCGCATCATCTCATCTAAAATCTGCTGTCCATATTCCGGCTTAATAGGGGTATAAACCGGATCTTTATAGGATAAGCCGGCAAACTCTACACACTCCTCCGCACGCAGTCCTCCAAATTCCACCCATACATACTCCCACGGCTCATCCTTGTCCGCGTAATACGTATTCACATAACCAGGCTCAATCAGAAAGCCGCTTCCGGCAGAAATATGATAATAAGAGGTTTTGTCCTTCTCATCATTGGAGTGCAAAGTCCCCTTTCCGGATATCACATAATGGAAAAGATAATTATTTCTCACATAAGGTCCGAAGGACTGTAGTGATGCACATTGTTCATACCCATATTGGTATATTGTAAGGTCCATATACCGCTCATCCTGAAATACGGAAAACAAATGATTCGTCATGATGCGTTTCCTCCTCAAACTAAATATCGTGATTTTTGCTGAATTTTCAATACAAATTTTATTAAAAACGCTGAATTTTTATATTTTATTTATATTATATACCATTATGCGTCTATATTTCAATATTTACATCCCAATAACGCATTCTGTTAAAATTGAAGCGCATACATGCATTTACCTTTTTACAGCAAACTGCTATCATTTATCACGAAATCAAACAATTTTTTCATGCAGTTTAACGAAGCATGAAAAGGAGAAGAGGTGTGGAATGAAAGAGAGAGTAATTGCCACAGCGCTTGTGGCAGCAATGCTGATTGGGACTGTCTTTTCGGCTGCCGGATGTTCATCTGAGGAAAATGACGGCAAAACCCATATCACCATGCTTCAGTACAAACCGGAGGCTGTAAAAGCATTCGAGAAAATGGAGGAGGAATTCAATGCCACACACGATGACATCGTGCTGACAATCGAATCCCCTAACGATGCAATGACTGTACTGAAGACACGTTTTATCAAGGAGGATGCCCCGGATATCATTGGTATCGGCGGCGACGTGAATTTCTCAAACTTCGTTGATGCCGAGATGCTCATGGATATCTCAGACTTCGAAGGATTATCCTTAATCAAGCAGGCTTATAAGGATATCGACAAGAACCTGGAATTTGTTCCGACTGAGGGCGTATATGCGGTTCCTTACGTGGCAAATGCGGCAGGTGTCCTGTACAACAGAGATATGTTTGAGGACAATAACTGGGAAATCCCGACAACCTGGGATGAATTTATGGATTTATGTGAAACCATCAAACAATCAGGACAGCAGCCCCTGTATTTCGGTTTCAAAGACGTATGGACCTGCCTTGCACCATGGAATGCACTTGCCTGTGACCTTGCACCGGCAGACGTGTGCCGTCAGGTGAATAAAGGCGAGACCAAATTTATTGATGAGTATGATGAAGTAGCCGAAAAAATGTTAGAGCTTCTTGAGCATGCACAGGATGACCCGTTCGCTTATAACTACAACGATGCATGTACTGCTTTTGCAAACGGCGAATCTGCAATGTACACCATCGGAAGCTATGCAGTTCCTCAGATTCAGTCTGTAAACCCTGACATGAATATTGATTCCTTCGTTATGCCGGGCTGTGACAACGCAGAGGATAATGTACTGAACTCCGGCGTAGACCTTCAGTTCTGCGTAACCACAGACTGCCCGAACAAGGAAGCCGCTTATGAGGTATTGAGCTTCCTGTTGGAAGACTCTACCATCCAGACTTACTTAGACGACCAGAACGCTGTTCCATGTAAGGACAAGGTATTTGAACTTTCCCCTGCTCTTGACGGAATGCTTGATTACATCAACGAAGGCAAGATGGTTGATTATCAGGATCATTACTATCCTTCTGAGATGTCAGTGGATGCACAGATCCAGACCTTCCTGTTAGATGGAAGCGTAGAAAAATTCCTGACAAAATTCGACACGGACTGGCTGCGCTACAACCGCGACATCATCCGCAAGGTACAGGCATATGAAGAATCAGGAGGGAATGAATAATGAATAAAAAACTTAGCAGAAACCAAACCTTTTTGTTAATCACAATTCCGGTCCTGGCGCTGTTCTTCTGTTTTAACACACTGCCGCTGATCAAGGGCCTGATGTACAGCTTTACCAACTTCCGCGGATTCGGAAGCTATGACTGGGTAGGCTTTCGTAACTATGCCGACTTATTTACCGACGCCCGCGTAGGAAAGTCTTATCTTTTTACATTTAAATTTGCTTTACTTGCTACTGTTGTGACCAACGTGATCGCCCTGCTTCTCGCTCTGGGCTTAAACGGTAAGATCCGTGCAAAGAACACTCTTAGGGGTATTTACTTTATCCCAAGGATCCTGGGCGGACTGGTTGTAGGTTATATCTTCGGGTATTTCTTCACATACATCCTTCCTGCTATTACAGGTAAAGGAAGTATGCTGTCCAACACCAGCACAGCATGGATCGCAATCGTAGTCGTTGCGGCATGGCAGTCCATCGCACAGACCACCCTGATTTACATATCCGGTCTTCAGACCGTGCCGGAGGATGTATATGAGGCGGGCGCTATCGACGGCGCTACCGGATGGTTAAGCTTCAAGAACCTTACCTTCCCGCTGATCATCCCATTCTTTAGCATCAACATGGTCTTAAGCATGAAAGACTTCCTGATGGTATTCGATCAGATCATGGCTATGACCAAGGGCGGCCCTGCACAGAGCACCGAGTCCATCTCATACCTCATTTACAACAATGGTATGGGCGGCGGACAGTTTGGTTTCCAGAGCGCCAACGCGGTAATCTTCTTTATCGTAATTGTTGCAATCTCTGTATTCCAGCTTAACTTCACAGGAAAGAAGGAGGAACAGTTATAATGAAAAAGAAAAATAAAGTTGCTGCCACTACCAATTGGCCGCTTACCATATTATTAATCGCCGGCTGTATAACTGTAATCTTCCCGCTTTACATGGCGATCGTAATTGCATTTAAAAAGCCGTCTGAAATGACCAATGACATTGCAGGAGCCCTAAGCCTCCCGCAGAGCTGGAGCCTTGAAAACTTCGCAGAAGCAATGAGAGTTACTGATTTCTGGCATTCCTTAAGCTACAGTATCCTAATTACCGTAGCGACTGTAGTGCTTGCAATCCTGATCCACTCTCTGGCAGGCTACGCCATCGGTCGGAGCATGGCAAAGAGTAAATTTTACAAAATCTCTTATCTGTACATTGTAAGCGGTATGTTCGTGCCATTTGCAATCCTGATGATGCCTCTGGTAAAACAGACTGCGCAGATGAAAATTGACAACTGGTTCGGCGTTATCATCTGTTATCTGGTATTCTATATGCCGATGAACATGATGCTCTACTCCGGTTACTTAAAGAATATTCCAATCGCACTGGAGGAAGCGGCTTACGTAGACGGTGCAACCACATGGACTACATACTGGAAGGTTATCTTCCCGATCATGAAGCCGATGCACGCTACCGTTGCCGTACTGACGGCACTGGGAACCTGGAACGATGTTATGACACCGTTAGTTATCATGTCAGGAAAGGGCGCAAACACACTGCCTCTGGCACAGCTCACCTTCCAGACACAGTTCGGTACCAACTACAATCTGGCATTTGCCTCCTATCTGCTGGCACTGCTGCCAATCCTGATCTTCTATCTGGTATGCCAGAAGCAGATCATCAACGGTGTAGTAAATGGTGCAGTAAAATAGTTTGCTTGTTTTATATGAGGACACAGTTACGAGAAGCAGGTATCCTGCTTCTCGTAACTACTTTAAACCGATGAATTTATATTATTGTGTATATAATTTTGCTATATATTTCCCCACAGGCGAAACATACAATAAATATCCTATGACGCCTCCAATCGTATTGAACAACAGATCATTGACATCGAAAATCCTATTTCCAAAATAGAAAAAGGACATTATTAACTGTGTACATTCTATAGCCAATGACATGAGAAAAATTATCCTGATATTCTTTTTCATGTTATATTCTTTTATAAATATTCCCATGTAAAATCCCATAGGCAGAAATAATAACATATTTCCTATTACATTATACAAAGTATAATAGTTGAAATTTGAAAATAAAAGCAAAGGGGCTTTTTCAAAATAAAGAAGCTGACCGTAAGAAGGAAGCTCCTTGCGGTTTACAAACCAAAAAATGGGAAATACTGTTAAATCAAACACCTTATATATGTAGTACAGAAAAGAGAAAATTATCAATTCTTTTTCGATATTTATATGACTGCGAAAGCACTTTATAATACGTATCATAACCAAAACAATAAAGATGGGTATAAAAATTATAGCCGCGTTTACTAAATATTCCGGCGAAAATGTCTCATTATTAATATTAATCATCTTATCTCCTGCCCTGTGGCAGAAACTCTGCCACAGGATTCTCCTTCCACTATTCTAATTAGTTAGTGTGCCTCTTACAGAAATATTAGTCATAGCAGGCCCGCCATCAAATACTAAATAATAATTTGATGATGCAGTTACCGCTTTAGGAAATCTTTGTCTGCCGCTTGTATTGACTTCCCCATAACTTGTATCAAAACCTACTCCACTTTTATATAATGTACATTTGCAAACATGACTAGCATAGGTAGTATTAAGATAAGCATTCCCGGAATCCAAATAATGGAAGATTCCATTTGTTTTTCCAGACACTGCCCCCGCTCCGCCGGCAGTATAGTAATTTGCATTAAAACTAGAAGACGCCGCAAAAGCATTCATAGAAAAGACAAATGAGAAAGCCATTACTCCCAATAATGCTTTTTTAAGTTTTACTTTCATAATAAAATCTCCTTTTAATATTATTTCAAATAATTATCACAGTTTTATTTTGAGGTGAGATACTGTAACAAAATGAATTGCAATTCCATATATTTGATATATTTCAATAATATATACTTATTTTTAATAATCAAGAAAATATTGGTTTACATTTTAGCAACAATTGGTTTTGATTTAAACAATGTTAAAATGACTCAAACTTCCCACATTAAAAATGGGATTTGCACTTTGAAAAATCAATACTTTA
>CAJTZE010000019.1 GCA_910584265.1 uncultured Dorea sp.
ATATATCGGCATTTACCAACTTATGAAAAGATAATCAAAAATTTAGTAAGTTTTTTATGTGAAAAATGTTGCTTTTATGATATACTGGATTATGTGAATAAAAGGCAAATGTGCAGGAATGGAAGGTAAGAAGAAGAGGAGGAAGAGATGGGAATCAACGACATACTTACAAAGATTAATGATGTGATGTATACCTATATACTGATCATCATGCTGGTGGCGGCAGGAATTTATTTTACACTGAGAACCAGAATGGTTCAGCTGCGTCTCCTAAAGGATGGATTGAGGTCTATGCTGGAGAAATCCGAAGGGGTAGGAGAAGACGGAAAGAAGAAGGTTTCTTCTTTTCAGGCATTGATGATCTCAACAGCATCCCGTGTGGGAACAGGCAATATTGCAGGCATTGCAACTGCCATTGCGGCCGGAGGTCCGGGGGCGGTATTCTGGATGTGGCTGATGGCGGTGCTGGGAGGCGCTTCAGCATTTGTAGAGAGTACGCTGGCTCAAATTTATAAGATCAAGAAGGATGGAGTATTCCGCGGAGGCCCTTCTTATTATATGGAGAAGGCTCTGGGGAAGCGCTGGATGGGCGTGCTGTTTTCAGTGCTTTTGATCATCTGCTTTGCATATGGATTTAACGGTTTGCAGTCGTATAATATGTCCTCGTCTTTACAGTACTATATTTCTAATTATTCGGAGACTAAAATCCCGATGCTTGTGGGTCTGATACTGGCGGTGCTCACAGGCCTTGTTATCTGGGGGGGAGTTCACAGAATTGGATTTATCACCTCTGTAATTGTTCCGGTTATGGCATGTTTTTATATTTTAATCGGTATTATAACGATGATTACACACGTTACGGAACTGCCGGCAGTGTTCGGGGTGATATTTGAGAATGCATTCAATTTTCGGGCAATGGCGGGAGGCATGGCGGGAAGCGCCGTGGTCATTGGCATCAAGCGCGGTCTGTTTTCCAATGAAGCCGGTATGGGTAGTGCGCCGAATGCTTCTGCATCCGCAGACGTAGACCATCCGGTAACCCAGGGACTGGTACAGGTAATTTCGGTGTTTATCGATACGCTGCTGATCTGTTCCAGCACGGCTATGATGCTTCTGGTATCCGGCGTTCAGGGAGAGAGCGGCGTACTGGACGGCATTCCATACGTGCAGGCGGCGATTCAGGCGAATGTGGGAACGTGGGGCATCCATTTTATCACATTTTCCATTTTTGCTTTTGCGTTCAGCAGTCTGATCGGAAATTATTATTACGCAGAATCGAATATTCTGTTTATCAAAGACAATAAGGTGCTGCTGAATGTTTTCCGCGCAACCTGCTGCGTCGTGGTATTTCTTGGGGCTCAGGCAGACTTTGGGGTAGTGTGGAATATTGCAGATATTACCATGGGGGCTATGGCAATCGTAAATATTATAGCAATTTTCTTGCTAAATGGTATCGCTGTTAAGGCATTGAAGGATTACGAGAGCCAGAGAAAGAATGGGAAGAGACCTGTATTTAAGGGAGAAAATATCGGCGTGAAGAACACTGTGTGGAAATAGAGGCTAAAACCATCGGCAAGAGTGATGCATACACACTGCCGATGGTTTTATTAGTCTATATTTCTACAAATACTTCTTTTCCAAGTCCGCAGATCGGACATACCCAGTCATCTGGGATATCATCAAAGGCTGTGCCCGGCGCAATGCCGCCATCCGGGTCGCCAAGCTCCGGGTCATAGATATACCCGCATGGTTCGCATAGATATTTTTTCATCGTCTTAACCTCCTGAGATAAGGATTATTATATGCAATGAAAGGGAAAATATTACTTTGGATTAAAATTGCAGATATTTCTATTAAAATGCCCCTCTGACTGGGAATGGGATAATAATCGCGGTGCAGTCCTTGAATTTTCCATCTATTTATGTTAAAACTTTCCATAGAGAAAGATTGGAGGAGTGATATATATGGCAAAGATAGATATTATCAGCGGTTTCCTTGGCGCAGGAAAGACCACACTAATTAAGAAGCTTTTAAAGGAAGCTTTTCAGGATGAGCAGGTGGTGCTGATTGAGAATGAATTTGGTGAGATTGGCATTGATGGAGGTTTCCTGAAGGAGACAGGTATTGAGATCCGTGAGATGAATTCTGGTTGTATCTGCTGCTCTCTGGTGGGGGATTTTGGTGCATCCTTGAAGGAAGTAATTGAAAAGTATCATCCAGACCGGATTCTGATCGAACCGTCAGGGGTAGGCAAGCTCTCGGATGTTATCCGGGCTGTGGAGAATGTGAAGGACGATGTGGATATTGAGCTGAACAGCTATACAACAGTGGTGGATGTGAATAAATGCAGGATGTATTTGAAGAATTTTGGCGAGTTTTACAGCAATCAGGTGGAGACTGCCGGAGCCATTATTTTAAGCAGGACGGATGTGGCAAAGGAAGGAAAAGCAGAGGCGGCAGTAAAGCTTTTGAGGGATATGAATCCAAATGCGGCGATTGTTACTACGCCGATCGATCAGCTTGACGGTGTGAAGCTTTTGGAGACCATGGAGCATGTGGATTCTTTGGAGAAGCAGATGCTTGAGGAAGAGGTACACAGGCATGAACATCATCATGAGCATGGTGAGGATTGTACATGCGGCTGTCACGAGCATCATCACGAGCATAAGCATCATCACGGTCATGAGGAACATCATGACCATGGCTCTGATTGTACCTGTGGCTGTCATGATCACGGCCATCATGAGCATCATCATAGACACCACCATGCAGATGAGATATTTACAAGCTGGGGAAAAGAGACAATTAAGAAATACAATAAAGAAGAACTGAAGGTGAAGCTTGCGGCACTTGATACAGAGGATACTTATGGAGTTGTGCTTAGGGCGAAGGGAATGGTTGCAGGCGACGACGGACAGTGGATCTATTTTGACATGGTTCCGGGAGAGCAGGAGATAAGAGCAGGCGGGCCGGAATTTACCGGACGGATCTGCGTAATCGGTTCAGACCTGAAGGAAGACGCATTGGCAGAATTGTTTGAAGTGTAGGTGACGGAATATGCAGATGGTGGATGATGCAAGAGTTGTGGTATATTTGATGACCGGATTTCTAGAGAGCGGTAAGACGAATTTTCTGCGGCAGACGCTTGGGAAGAAATATTTTAAAATAGATGGGGAGACAGTGCTGATCCTCTGTGAAGAAGGGGAAGAGGAATATGAGCCAGAGCTTCTTGCGTGGGCGAATACGGATGTTGTTACTGTAGATGACCCGGAAGAGCTTACGAGGGAATTTTTACAGGAGATAGAGGATAAATATCATCCCGAACGGGTAATCTTCGAGTGTAACGGTATGTATCCGGTCAGCAGGATGGAGGCGCTGGATGTGCCGGAGGGCTGGGGACTGATCCAGGAAATTACCACGGTGGATGCAAGTACCTTTGATTTGTATATTGCTAATATGAAATCCTTGTTTGTAGAAATGGTGCGCAATGCGGACATGGTCGTATTTAACCGCTGCAGGGAGGATATGCCTTTAGCGGCATACAGGAGAAGCGTAAAGGTGGTCAATCAGGGCGCCGAGATAATCTTTGAAGGGGAAGACGGCGAGATTGAGGATATTTTCAGCGGCCAGATGCCCTACGATCTGGATGCTCCGGTAGTGAAAATCGAGGATATGGACTACGGAATCTGGTACGTGGACATGCTGGATCATCCGGAAAAGTATAAAGGAAAAACGGTCGAGATCCAGGGAAGGGCCAGAAAAGCAAAAGGCTTTCCCAGAGATGAATTTGTGCTGGGAAGAAGCGCAATGACCTGCTGTGCGGATGATATTACATTTTTAGGATTTATCTGCAAGAGTAAGGATGCAGATAAGCTGGGAGCAGATACATGGATAAGAGCCAGAGGAAAGGTCGGCTTTGAATTGAAGCGGGCATACAGGGGAAGAGGGCCGGTGCTCACACTGGAATCAGTAGAACGGATTCCCGCCCTTGAAGAGGAACTGGTATATTTTAATTAACTGATGCACACACTAAGAATATTATAATAGAGAGAGAAAGAATGGGAGTTTCTATGAGTGTATTTTTAGGTGTGATGATACCGTTTATCGGAACGTCGCTTGGCGCGGCCTGTGTATTCTTATTGAAAAATGACATCCGGGATGGAATCCAGAAGGCGCTTCTGGGATTTGCATCCGGAATTATGGTGGCCGCATCCGTGTGGTCACTTTTAATTCCGGCTATGGACATGGCGGGAAATATGGGAAGGCTGAAATTTCTTCCGGCGGTGTCGGGTTTTCTTGTGGGAGTGGGGTTTATTCTGGCGCTGGATACCTTTGTGCCGCATCAGCATTTGGACAGCGGAGAGGCGGAAGGAATGAAGAAGGGCTGGAGCCGGACTGTGAAGCTGGTGCTGGCGGTAACGCTCCATAACATTCCAGAGGGAATGGCAGTGGGCGTGGTGTTTGCAGGTATGATCGCAGACCGTGCTGAAATCACAATGGCCGGGGCGTTTGCGCTGTCGATCGGAATTGCTGTGCAGAATTTCCCGGAAGGAGCAATTGTTTCCATGCCGCTCCGAAGCGAGGAAAACATGAGCCGGGGGAAGGCGTTTCTTTACGGAACGGCTTCCGGGGTTGTAGAACCTGTTGCGGCGGGTATAACCATTATCCTGAAGGATATACTGGTGCGGGTTCTGCCGTTTCTTCTGGCATTTGCAGCAGGAGCCATGATCTACGTAGTCGTGGAGGAGCTGATACCGGAGGCGAATGAAGGGAAGCACAGCAATATCGGAACGATAGGGGTTGCACTGGGGTTTTCAGTTATGATGATCCTGGATGTGGCCGCGGGGTAAAATTTTCATAATGCTAATTAAGGCAACTTTTAGAAATTATTCATAGACTTCTGAAAGTTTTGGCGTATAATAAAAAGGATGCAAGGGGATAAAACGATTTGACATCGTGATAATATACGGGGAAGAGAAAAATATAACTATATGAAGAATAAAATAATCAAAACAAAAGAAAAAGAAGAAACAGAAGAAAACCGCAGGGAGCGTATTGAGACAACGCGTTATAATCCCGGCTATAAAGAAGGGCTTACAGCCATGCAGGTTCAGGAGCATCGTCTGCATGGCTGGACAAATGCTTCTGTAGAAGCACCCTCCAAGACAACGAAGGATATTATCAGGGAGAATACGTTTACATATTTCAACCTGATATTTTTTGTGCTGAGTGTTCTGCTGATCGTTGCAGGCGCTTTCCGGGATCTAACCTTTCTCCCGGTCATCATCGTCAATACACTGATTGGTATTTTTCAGGAAATCCGGGCCAAGAACGTGCTGGATAAGATGAGTATGCTGAATGCGCCTCATGCAAGGGTGGTGCGGGACGGAGAGGCGGTTCAGGTGCCCTCGGAGGAGCTGGTGCTGGATGATATTGTGATTTTCAGTGCCGGAAACCAGATCTGTGCCGATGCAGTGGTATCGGCGGGTGAAGTGCAGGTGAATGAATCCCTGCTGACCGGCGAGTCTGATGAGATCACCAAGAGGAGGGGCGATGTACTGATGTCCGGAAGCTTTATTGTTTCCGGCAAATGTTACGCGAGGCTTGATAAGGTCGGTGAGGATTCCTATATTTCCAAGCTGACGCTGGAAGCGAAGAAGATGGGAGAAGGAGAACAGTCCGAGATGATCCGCTCTCTCAATAAATTAGTGAAATGGGTGGGCATTGCAATTATTCCCATTGGGATCATTCTGTTTGTGCAGAGCTTCTTCTTCAATCACGATCCGTTCCGGGGAAGTATAACTTCTATGGTAGCTGCAGTGATCGGCATGATCCCGGAAGGCCTGTATCTTCTGGCGACGGTTGCGCTGGCGGTCAGCGCTATGCGCCTTGCAGGGCAGAAGGTGCTTCTGCACGATATGAAGAGTATCGAGACACTGGCCAGAGTCAATGTGCTTTGTGTGGATAAAACAGGGACAATTACAGAAAATACCATGGCTGTCCACGAAGCAGTTCCCACATTGGATTACAGCCGGAATAAGGAGAAGGAAGAGTATCCGCCTCTGGATCAGATGATCGGTGATTTTGCAGGAGCCATGACGGCAGATAATATTACCATGGAGGCCATGAAGGACTTTTTTACAGAAAGCACAGGTAAGAAGGCTGTGAGCATGACTTCCTTTTCCTCAGCAGTCAAATACAGCAGCGTGACCTTTGAGGACGGCGCCTATGTGCTTGGCGCTCCTGAGATGGTTCTGCGGGAGGAGTATATTCTCTATGCGGCAGAGATCGAGCAGTATGCAGCCAAGGGTTACCGGGTTCTGGTATTTGGCAGATACGAGGGTGAGATTGACGGGAAGAAGCTGACCGAAAAGGTGGTTCCGCTTGGATATGTGACCCTTGCCAATCCGATAAGGGATAAGGCAAAGGAGACCTTCCAGTATTTTGCAGAACAGGATGTGCAGGTGAAGGTCATCTCCGGGGATAATCCTATGACGGTATCGGAAGTTGCGGCTCAGGCAGGCATAGCAGGGGCCGGGAATTATGTGGATGCTTCTACGCTCCGCACACCGGAGCAGATCGCGCAGGCTATGGAGAAATATACGGTGTTCGGAAGAGTGACGCCGAATCAGAAACGGCAGTTTGTACAGGCGCTGCAGGAGGCTGGCAATACGGTTGCCATGACAGGGGACGGTGTCAATGATGTACTGGCGTTAAAGGATGCGGACTGCAGTATTGCCATGGCATCCGGAAGCGAGGCGGCGGCCCAGGCCGCACAGGTGGTGCTCCTTAATTCGGATTTCGCCTGCATGCCCTCTGTGGTTTTAGAAGGGCGTCGTGTGGTAAATAACATCCAGCGGTCGGCAAGCCTGTTCCTTGTGAAGAATATTTTTTCCTTCCTGCTGTCCATATTCTCGGCGGTATTTATGATTACATATCCGCTGGAGCCGTCACAGATATCGCTGATCAGTATGTTTACGATCGGAATTCCGGGATTTTTCCTGGCGCTGGAGCCGAACAAGACCAGGATCCAGGGTCATTTTATCACGAATGTATTATTAAAGGCGCTTCCGGCCGGACTTACTGATGTGATCGCGGTGGGAGCGCTGGTGACCTGCGGACAGGTATTCGGGCTTCCCGGTGAGGATATCGCCACGGCGGCAACTATGCTGCTTGCTATTGTAGGCTTCATGATCCTGTACAAGATCTGTCAGCCGATGAACAAGCTGAGAAGCTGGGTATTTGCAGGGAATATGGCAGGACTGGTATTCTGCGGAGTATTCTTAAATCAACTGTTTGCGCTGGAGGGAATGTCTACCATCTGCGTGGTACTGTTTGTTATGTTCTCTTTTGCGGCAGAATCTTTCTTCCGGTATCTGAGCCTGCTGGTGGATTACGCAAGAAGGCTGATCAAACGGATCCGGGGAGAGGCATCTCGGAAATGAGCTGTATCGATATCAGATTCAGAAAACGATACAATTTTTGGGTGACATTGAAGAATTGAAGAGAATGATTGAGCAGTGTATAGACAATTTTCTTGAACTGTGCAGGAAAACGGGGAAGAATCCGGATAAGGAGTTTAAGGGTTCGTTTAATGTAAGACTGGCGCCGGAACTGCATAGAAAGGCCGCAATTGCTGCTAAGAAACGCAGATTGACATTAAATCAATATGTAACCGAGGCGATTTATCGTTCGGCGGAAGATGAAACAATTGCATAATATATATAATATAATCAGGTATTTTCTTGCCGCCGGGTAAGAAAGAGATATACCGGGGCTTCTATCATTAGGCCGTTGAAGATAGAGGCATCCGGTATTTTTGTTTGGGAAAATACAGTAAAGGAAAATGAAAGTGAGGGTATTGGAATGGAGAAGGAAAATAGGAGAGAATTTTGTAAATATGTGTCGCAGAGTGTGCTGAGCATGCTGGGGATATCCTGCTATATTCTGGCAGATACGTTTTATATTTCCAATGGAGTGGGCGCTGACGGGCTGACAGCATTGAATCTGGCAATCCCTGTATTCAGCTTGGTAAATGGATGCGGCATGATGCTTGGAATGGGCAGTGCGGCAAAGTTTGCGATCATGAAGGAAACAAACGGAAGGAGGGATGTGGGAATTTTATTTACCAGTACCGTTTTTGCCGCGGTGGTTTTAGGAGTGCTTTTCGTTTTGCTGGGGCTCTTTGCTGCGGAGCAGATGGCAGTTCTTGTGGGTGCAGATGAGCAGGTATATGATATGGTACGAGTTTATATCCGGGTGATACTGCTGTTTTCACCAGCTTTTCTGATGAATAATATACTAAACTGCTATGTCAGAAATGACGGGAACCCGTCTCTTTCTATGAAGGCTATGATTAGTGGAAGTGTTTTTAATATTATCTTTGATTATATATTTATTTTTCCTCTGCATATGGGGATTTTTGGTGCTGTGCTGGCTACAGGGACAGCTCCGGTTATCAGCATGATGATCCTCTCGCTTCATTTTCTACAGAAGAAGCATCATTTCCAGCTTGTACATACACGTCCGGACATAAAGGCAGTCTGCCAGGGGGCGGCATTGGGAATCCCGTCGCTGGTTAATGAGGTTTCTTCCGGGCTTGTAATTGCGGTATATAATATGCTGATCCTGAATATAAAAGGAAATATCGGAGTTGCAGCATATGGTGTGGTTGCAAATCTGTCCATTGTGGTGCTTGCTGTTTACAATGGGATCGGGCAGGGGATACAACCGCCTTTAAGCAGGGAATTTGGCAGAGGCAATAGGAAGAATATACAGCAGATTTTTAAATATGCAGTTATTACTGCATTGGTGTTTGCGGTATTGCTATATGGAATTCTGGCAGGGTGTGCGGAACCGGTCACAGCTGTTTTTAACAGCGCCCATAATATGGAATTGCAGGAAGCTGCAGTGGAGGGGATCAGGATTTATTTCACAGCGGTTCCGTTTGCCGGATGTAATATTATTATTGCTATATATTTTGTATCCACGAATAAACCGTTTCCGGCACAGGTGATTTCCCTGCTGAGAGGATTGATCCTTATGATACCTTCCGCATGTATTCTCGCAGACGCGGCAGGAATCATCGGGGTCTGGCTGGCCTTTCCGGTGACGGAAGCGGTTGTATGTATAATAGCGGCTGGATTGTACTTTTTTGTGAAAAAGGAGGATTTTCGCTCTGGAAGATGGGTTATATAATTTCGGAAGATGTCGATATACATAATAAGAGCACGCCCTTGCATTCAAAGGACGGAGAAAGAGGAGGCTGATTTCATGACGATAGCAGAGAGAATCGCGGCGCTTCCGGTAGCGGTGAATACTGCGGCGGACTTTAGCGGTAAGCTGACGCAGGGAACATCGTCACCTGTATCTGCCGGAAAGAGCAGTACAGAGACAACAAAGAGAAGTGTGCTGAGTTCCATATATGCATCGGATCGTGCAGATTATACGAGAGAAGATGCATTGAAAAAGCAGTGGCGGAAGATGAATACTGTTAATCTGATAGATATTCTGGACGGTGCGGCGGACAGGTCGAACCGCAGCTTAAGTATACAGGATCTGGAGAAGCGTCTGCAGGAGGGAGCGGTGGTTCCTTCCGTGGATGATACGGATATGCAGATGCTGGAGTTTGAATTTAAGGGAATCGGGTTTGATGCCGGACCGGCTTATGCAGATGTGGGAGCGGAGAAGGTCAGCAGGAATATCGAATATATGGCTTCCCGTTATGCCGCAATGGAGTCAAAGATCAAGGAGACCTATTCTGGAGCCCTGCAGAAAGCAGAATTGGATAAGCTGGAGAAGATTTATAAGAGAGCTGTAACCCGGGCGGCAGATAAATATGCAGAGATCGTCGGCGGGATTTTGGAAAAGAACGGGGTTTCCGGAGAAAAGGAGAAGCTTTCACAGGCGTTTAGGAAGAGCGTTGAGGACAGGGCGGCTCAGTACAGGGAGTATCTGCAGGCTAATCCGGAATTTACCGGAGCAGAAGGAACCAGAGATGCATGGCTTTTGAAGGACGATGAGTATATTGCGGCCAGACTGCGCGCACAGAGTCCTGCTCCGCAGGCGGGGGCGGCGGCAAACGACGGATATACACGCCGTGATCTGGAGATTCTCGGGCAGTATACCTCGGAGATTACTGTGATGGAGGCAAAGGCGAATACCTATGATATGAACGAAGAGCGGATGGGGCTGGAGCTTGCCATACTTGCGATGAAGACGGATACGATCCAGAAGGAGGGCGGAATCAGCAGCGGGCTTCAGGATACATTGGAAAAGACTTTAGACGGCTTTATCACTTCCTTTATGGATCGGTTTGACGAACAATTAAGCGCTAACAGGGATGATGCTATGACCGCTTATGATTCCAGAGGGAATGCTGACTTAGACAAGGAATCCGTGTGGAATGTGTACAATAAGACGATGGACGAGTATAAGCAGTCCGGGGACCTGATGAAGGCGCTGGTAAAGGGGGCTGAATATGCAAAGGACAGATACAGCCAGAAGGAATCAGAAGGGTCTGTGCTTGGAATCTACCGGTATATGAACGGTGCGTCCTACTGGAATAATTTCTTTAAGGCAAATACCGGAAGCGGCTATGATAAGGCGGTCAGCACCTACAGCCGTCATTTGACTGCATTTATGGATTTTAAAAAGAGGCTGGAAAACGGAGAGGGAATGCAGATGAATCTGACCGGTTCTGCGAACTTCCATACGGCAGATATTGGCGGAGAGATGATAAGCGAGAAAGCATAATAGAGAATCAGTTAATCGGAAGCATTGATTTTCACAGAGCAGATAACTCCCGGGGATTGGCCCGGGAGTTCCTGCTTTTTTTTTTCTGAAGAACTTGTATGATTGATTCGGAAAAACATCCGGGAATATTTGTTTATACTCTAAATGATGGTAGTGTTTCTTTTTACATAGGATACATCCAATATGTTCTGGTAATTGATCTGCTGGCGGTTGATCATATTGATCAATGTCTGTGCGGCCAGCTGCCCGATCTGAGACCAGAGACTTGGATGAATTGACTGGCGAGGCTTACGCGGAAGCGCTGGAGGGATGTCTGCAGAAAATAATGGAATTTGGAGGAGCAAAACCAAATGATAAGACAATGGTAGATGCCCTGTATCCGGCGGCTCAGGCGGCACGGGAGGCGGCCGGCCGGTCCTGCGGCCTTGCCGAAACGGCGGCGAAGGCGGCAGAAGCCGCAAAAGAAGGCATGAAGCAGACGATTCCGATGAGATCCAGAAGAGGAAGATCCAAGTATCTACAGGAGAAGTCCATCGGCCATCAGGATGCAGGAGCAACCTCGGTCTATCTGCTTTTGAACCGGATGGCCGGATATTTTGCAGGGGACATTGAGTATGTACGGATTCAGGACAGTGAAGAGTGCCGGGGACAGATAGAAAAGCCGGATCCATCCGTTTATATTTCAAAATTTATCAATCATCCGGATACGATCATTGATGAGATGGTACAGGGATACATAAGGGGCTATGGGGACAGGATCCGCAAGCTTGCGCATGCAGATGTGATCGTCCGGAAGAATATGAGTCCGGGGAAAGTAGGAGTCATCATTGGCAACGGCTCCGGCCATGAGCCGGCGTGTCTGGGTTTTGTGGGAGACAATATGCTGGATGCAGATGCATATGGAGGAGTATTTGCGGCTCCCGGGCCGTATATGATCCTGGAAGCAATTAAGGCGGCGGATACAGGAAAAGGAGTCTGCGTTCTGGTATCAAGCCATGCAGGAGATATTCTGAATTCCAAGATGGCAATTGATATGGCGGAGGATGAGGGAATCCGGGCAGAGGCAGTTCTGCTCTATGATGACATTTCATCGGCTCCGAAGGCGGCACCGGTTTCGGAGAGAAGGGGTTCCATTGGAACATTATTTAATTATAAAATGACTCCTTATTATGCAAAGGAACATTCGCTGGATGAGATCGTTGCATTTGCTGAAAAGGTCAGGGAGCGTACCCGGAGCATCGTGGCGGCAATGACGCCGGGAACATCTCCGGTGACAGGGGAGAAGATGTTTGAAACAGAGCCGGGAGAAGTGCTTGTAGGCTTAGGCGTTCACGGCGAATCTGCATTAATGACCTATAAAAATAAAAAATGCAGTGATATTGCGGAGGGTATGATCAGCAGTCTGGTGGAGGACATGCCCTATCAGAAGGGCGATGAAGTGTCCGTTATCGTAAACGGAACAGGACGCACTACGATGATGAAACTGATGAGTTTCTATACTGCAGTGGAGAAATATCTTACGAAGAAGGGAATCCGGATATTCAAACCGCTCGTAGGCTCCTTTATTACGACACAGGAAATGGGCGGCATAGGACTGGCAGTCTGTAAGATGGATGAGGAAATGAAAGAAGCCTGGACGGCGGACACCAAAGCCCCCCAGTTTCCGAATTTCAGCTGAGGGAACGATATGAGAATTGTAAATACCAGAGAAATGCTAAAGAAAGCGAAAAAGAGCGGATATGCGGTTCCGGCGGTCAACGTAGACCAGTTTGACAGTACAGCTGCAGTGCTGCGGGTATGTGAACGGCTGCGGGTGCCGGTGATTATTCAATTATCCCCGGTACAGGCTTTATCAAAAGGATTGGCTTACAAAAACCTGATACGAATGATAGAAGCGGCAGGCGCAGAATTTGATGTGGATATAGCGGTGCATCTTGACCATGGGATTGACCCGGCGGACGTGAAAAAAGCAATAGAAAGCGGGTTTACATCGGTCATGTTCGACGGCTCCCGGTTGTCATTTCAGGATAATAAAAGAATAACCAGTGAGATCAGGGCGTACTGCGGAGAGCTTCCGCTGGAGGGAGAGCTTGGCGTGGTAGGAGGACAGGAGGGAAGCCGGATAGATGGAGTCGGGGAAATGCTCTATACGGACGTAGAAGAAGCAGCCGAATATGTCAGGGACAGCAGGGTAGATTTCCTGGCTGTAGCAATTGATAATTCGCACGGAATATACCGGCAGAGGCCGGAGATTAACTTTGCAGTTTTGGAGAAGCTGAATTCGGCCCTTGATCTTCCGCTGGTGCTTCATGGAGCGTCAGAACTTTCAGAGGACGATGGGAAGAAGTTTCAGCTTCGGCTACGGAGATTTTGAAGACAAGGCAGTCTATAGACAGGTGCTGGATACGGTACGTGCCGCCGCGGTAAAGGAACAGCTTAGGCATAGCAGGTATGCGGTTGTCGGAAGCAGGGTTCCGGGATTTTATGGATGTATGGTGGATGAGCTCCGGTTCCGCAGAGAAATCGGACCGGAAATTGTATATTATTCTCTGGCGTCTATGCTGCATGATGCGAAGAGGCAGAGCGCCGGGAGAGTTGAAGCACGGAGGAAAGAGATCACAGAGAATTATCCGGTCCGGATCGATCCGAGTATGCTTGAAAAAAATATCCGGATAGAACTTGCATTGAGAGATTATGCCGAACGGGAAGGTGTGGATGCGCTGACGTTAAAATGCTGGCCGGAATTACAGGAGCTGTATCACTGTGCGGCCCTGTCTGAATAGAATGACTATGGGATTACTGCTGGCTGCGAGGGCGATATTCAGGGACTTACAGTAATGGATATCTTGAGAAAAATGTCAGGAAAGACAGCGTTTTTCGCAGATCTGGCTGGGATGACACAATCCGGCGGACTGAAAGCATGGCATTGCGGATTTGGGCCGAGGAGTCTGGCGGATGACCCGCAGGACATCTGCTATACCGAGTAGGCATCCAATGTGATACGAAAGAAGATGTAGTCACATTGTGCGGATTCTCAGAACAGAAGGACAGCTATAAATTACTGCTGGCGGCGGGACGGTCGGAGAAGCCGGACCGGAGAGTGCTGGGAGTACAGACAGATATCCGCTGGGAGTGCAGTACGGAGCATCTGCTCCATACTGCGGTAGAGCAGGGATTCGGGCAGCATTATGCACTGGTTCACGAAGACCTGAGAATGCAGTTAAGACCGGAATGGAGGAAGAAAATGATCGAAGAATTACTTTTGGATGTGGATGCCGGAGACTGGAGAGAAGCCATCTGCATGGCTGGAAGGGCCTTGGTACAGTCAGGAAAAATAGGAGAGGAATATGTAGAAGGAACCATACGGGCAGTGGAGGAGCTGGGATCATATATTGTGATCATGCCGGGAGCCGCTTTTGCGCATTTCAGGCCGGATGCATCGGTAAAAGAGGATTGTATGCAGCTGATCAGATTGAAGACTCCGGTTAATTTTGGAAGCAGCCGGAATGACCCGGTGAAGCTTTTGATGGAAAGTGACAGGATTGAAGAGATTCAGGGGCTGCTGGCAGAATATTAGGGAAGGAGAATTTCAAATGGTAAAAATACTGGCAATATGCGGATTTGGCGTTGGAACAAGCCTGATCCTCAGAATGAATATTGAAAAGGTATTGAAGGAAAATAACCTCGAGGCAGAGGTGGAGCATATCGACGTAACTACAGCGGCAGGGGCGCGGCAGATCTGATCGTGGCAAAGTTTACGCCGGTCAAGAATATCTTCCTGACAGGACATATCTATTTCTGGACAGCATATCTGGCAGTTGCCGCAGGCGTACAGGGAGGACGTG
The DNA here is from genome assembly GCA_910584265.1 of uncultured Dorea sp. Taxonomy (GTDB): domain Bacteria; phylum Bacillota; class Clostridia; order Lachnospirales; family Lachnospiraceae; genus Claveliimonas. The sequence goes on from CAJTZE010000019.1 coordinate 14,601, forward strand.
GGGCGGCGGTTGTTACATCGGCTGTCAGCGGTGTTGTAATGATCCTTCTGGTTATGTTCTCGATCGGGGTTACTCTGGATACGGCGGCAGGATTTAATCAGTTATACGGAGGGGATGATTTCTCTGTCTTTTCAGGTATCAGTTCCCTGATTTCAAATCTATTTTAAAGAACCTGATAAGGAGTTTTTAGGATGAGTGATCTACCAAATTATGCGGCAGGCTATTACCCATTGGTACAAAAGAGAGGGATTGGGAACGGGATATTTTTTAGATGCAGTCAGCCAGGGTGCAAAGCTGTGCCTGTATCAGGGATTCCGGGAATGGGATTTTCAGCCCATCCACTGGGGCGGTCTGGTAGATTTGGACGGGAATCCGACAGACAGGCTGAAGAGTGCGGAGGAGATAGGCGCGCTGTTAAAACAAATGAAAGGTGCGGTTTCTTCCGGAAAAAGAGAGAAAGCGAAAATTGCCATCGCAATATGTAAAGAAAATGCCATTATTTTAAAGGGAATGGATCGGGAAAAATATCTGCTTCAGGCATTAAGGGGAGCATACCGGGTATTTTGGGAAAAATACTATCAGGTTGATTTTATTTCCGAAGGGATGCTTACCAAAGAGCATTTAAAACAGTATCAGATGGTATATTTCCCGTTCTATGCATATATGACGGAGGAAATGGCATCTGAAACCGCCGGATATGTGGAACAGGGCGGTACGATTATCGGGACAGCGAGGATGGGGATGCTTGGAAAGCATGGCTGGAGAATGCGTCCTATCTACTGTGGGATATTCTGGATCGGATTTTACCGGAATTAGGGATATATCCAAAAGCAGAGCTGTTTTTCAGCCAGCGGCATCTGCGGGAGTTTGACGGTAATCTGATAGAGGATGAGAAGGAAGGATATCTGATCATTACCAGCTCGTTTACGAAAAATTATTCCTATAGTGCGAACGAAAGGAGACTGGTTGATGTTGTGGTAAGAACAGAGCGGGAAATAGTCCGGGTTGAAGGACTGGTAAACGGCGAGGCTTATGATTTCCGGCTGGATGCAGGAGAACTGCGGTTTTCACTGCAAATGGAGAAAAACTGTTCAGAGGTTGTGCGGATTGAATGCAAATAATCCGCTCAAAGCAAAAAGGGGCTGTAACTCATATGAGCTGCAGCCTCCTTTGAACAGTTATAGCTTTTTCAGTGCTTCCACAATCTCCGGGAATTCCATCCCGTGGGACGCCTTGATCAGTACATTATCGCCCTCCTGCAGGATACTGCCTGCCTGAGCCAGAAATTCTTCCTTTGCAGCAAAGTAAAGAACCTCTGTTTCCGGTGATCTGGCACCTGCGGCGATTTCTGCAGCCAGTTCTCCGATGGCGCATACCACATGGATGCCGAGCTCGGCGGCGTAGCCGCCTACAGTCCGGTGAAGCTCGGCCCAGTTATCGCCAAGCTCGCCCATGTCACCTAAGATGGCGACTTTCCGGCCGATTGCCATATTCAGCACATCCAGAGCGGCCTTCATGGAAATCGTGTTGGCATTGTAACAGTCATCCAGAAGGATCATATGTTCGGTTTGGATGATATTGTTGCGTCCCGGCATAAAGGGAAGGCTCTCGATGCCTCTTTTGATCTCATCTGGGGTCAGCCCCAGTGTATAACCCACGGAGGCGCCGGCCAGTGCATTGGATACCATGTGCATGCCGGGAGTAGGAATAACACACGTAAAGCTTTCTTCCGGCAGATGGATGGTGCAGGCCGTTCCCTTTAAGCCCAGAGGCTGTATGGCATCTGCGAAGATATCATTCGTTTCCGGGTCTAACCCATAAAATACCGGGTCGGCTCCCTTGACCGGACCCAAAGTGGATAGAAGCGGGTCGTCACCGTTTAATAGGATGGAGCCGCCGTGCTTCATATCCTGAAACATCTGGGTCTTTTCCTGCAGGATCCCTTCCTGGGTTTTTAGAAATTCCAGATGTGCAACGCCGATGTTGGTAATGACGCAGATATCCGGGCCGGCCACAGAGGAGAGCTTGCGCATCTCTCCAAAATGATTGATGCCCATTTCAAGAACGGAAACCTCATGGGTTTCATTCATCTCAAATATCGTCAGGGGAAGACCGCACTCGTTGTTAAAGTTTCCCTGTGTCTTATGAACGTTATACTTCTGCGCCAGAACCGAGGCGATCATTTCCTTGGTACTGGTTTTGCCTACGCTTCCGGTGATGCCGACAACCTTTACATCAAAGGAATCACGGTATAGCTTGGCAATGTCAAGCAGCGCCTGTCCGGTTGCCTCCACCAGAATATAGGGATAGTCTGTATCGCCCAGATCTTCGTGGGATACGACGCACAGAGCGCCTTTTTCGATGGTGTCGGGGATAAATGTATGTGCATTAAAACGCTCTCCGTTAATTGCCACAAAAAGGAAGTCCTTTTCCACCTTGCGGCTGTCAATGGTAACGCCGGCGGCTTCCCTGCTAAGCAGGCTCCTGTCGCCGTGATAAGTGCCTTGGCAGGCTTCTGTAATATTTGCCAGAGTAAGATTCTTCATAGTTTTATCTCCTCATTATGAATGAATATAACGAATACGGATGAGACGTTTTATTAGTATCTTACTTCCAAAGATTTTTGGATGATCATTTCGCAGAATTCCCCGTATTCATATCCGGCCGCCTTTGCCGCCTTTGGAAGCAGGCTTGCGCTTGTCATGCCCGGAAGGGAATTTACCTCCAGGCAGTAAAATTCGCCGGTGTGGTTATCTACAATAAAATCAGCTCTGGAGTATACATCCAGCCGGAGTGCGGCGAATGCCTTCTCGCCGGCCGCCTGAATCCTGGCAGTTACTTCCGGTGACAGGGATTTTGCAGGGCAGATCTCGGATGCGCCGCCAAGCTGGTACTTGTTTGCATAATCAAAGAAGCCGTCCTTCGGAACAATCTCTACAAGAGGAAGCGCTTTACCGTCAAAGATGCCGCATGCATATTCCCGGCCGTCAATAAACGGCTCGATGACCACTTCCGTCTCTTTTTGGAAGGAATTCTCAATGGCCTGACGGTATTCTTCATCGGTATATACGATGTATACACCAAGGCTGGAGCCTCCGGAGCAGGGCTTTACTACCACCGGGAGCCTAAGCCCGAGGGAAGCTAAGGAAACGTCCTTGTCTTTCCTGCGCAGATGGGTCCCGTCAGGAGTGGGGATCTTACGCATCTTAAAAATCTCTTTCGCAACGCCCTTATCCATGGACAGGGAACAGCCCAGTGAATTAGGGCCTGTATAGCGGATGCCCAGCACATCGAAGGCGGCCTGAAGCTTGCCGTTCTCTCCCAGATTGCCGTGCAATGCCATAAATGTAATGTCGGCCTTGGAGCAGAGCCCTAATACGTTCGGGCCAAGATAGCTTGCTGAATCACCGGGACGGGATGCCCACAGGGCGTCAAGGTCAGGTTCGGTTACCTGAATGCCGGAGGCAATGCCGAGTCCGCCGTCCGGGAGGTCAAAGACCTCATCCAGCCGGTCCGGATCGTAGGAAAGTCCTAAAAATGCATCCAGAAGATAGGCTTGATGTCCCCGCTCCCTTAGCGCCCGGCATATGCCGGCACCGGAATTTAAGGATACATCACGCTCATTGCTGTAGCCGCCTGCCAGTACAATAATTTTCATAATTCTAATACGCTCCTTTTAGTCTTTTCCAAGATGGTTCAAGAGTTCCTTCTTAACAGCATACAATTCATCGGACAGATCTACGTATACATTGTGAGGATAGAACAGACGCTTGGTCTCATCCCACAGGGTCTTCTTTTCCTGCTTACAGTATTCTGCGATCTCAGTTACAGACGGAGAATGGTAGACGCATTCGCCGTTCTTGAAGATCGGAAGCAGGATCTCGCGTATGGTATAAGAACCGCCGATCAGCCGGGTCTTTTTCCATGATTCGATCGGATCAAAGATAACCAGATCCTTACTGGTGTCAAAGGTCTCGTGGGCGAAGCAGATTAAATCTGCGCGGATCTTACCGGTTGTCTTGTCGTAAATCCGATAAATGGTCTTATTGCCCGGATTGGTGATTTTTTCTGTATTTTCAGAAAGCTTGATCTTCGGAATAAATTCACCGTTTTCATTACGGATGGCCGCCAGCTTATAGACACCGCCGAAGGACGGACAGTCCTTGGAGGTGATCAGGTTTGTGCCTACGCCCCAGGAGGTGATGGCGGCGCCCTGGATCTTCAAATCGTGAAGCAGGTATTCGTCCAAATCGTTAGAAGCGGCGATCACCGCTGTCTCAAATCCTGCCGCATCTAACATTTTACGCGCTTCCTTGGATAAATATGCAAGGTCGCCGCTGTCCAGACGGATGCCGTATTTTGTAAGCTTCTTACCAGAATCGCGCATCTCCTGAAATACGCGTATCGCATTCGGCACGCCGGATTTTAGCGTATCATAGGTATCCACCAGAAGGGTACAGTTATCCGGATATAATTCGGCATAGGTCTTAAATGCTGTATATTCGTCCTTGAAGCTCATGATCCAACTGTGGGCATGGGTTCCAAGAACAGGTACATCAAAGAGCTGTCCGGCAAGGACATTGGAGGTTCCTACACAGCCGCCGATCATAGCGGCACGGGCTCCGTACAGCCCTGCGTCCGGTCCCTGCGCCCGCCGCAGGCCGAATTCCATTACGCCGTCCCCGTCAGCGGCAAATACCACCCGGGAAGTCTTTGTTGCTATCAGAGACTGGTGGTTGATAATGTTCAATATAGCAGTTTCCACCAGCTGAGCCTCCATAATAGGGGCAATAATTTTTAAAAGCGGTTCCTTTGGAAAGATAATGGTTCCTTCCGGAATCGCATAGATATCCCCGCTGAAATGGAATCCGCTCAGGTAATTTAAGAAATCTTCGCTGAAAATACCGAGGGTTCTTAGATAATCCACATCCTCATAGGTAAAGTTCAGCCCCTTTACGTATTCGATAACCTGTTCCAGTCCGGCACAGACGGCATATCCGCCGTTACAGGGGTTCTGACGGTAGAATACGTCAAATACCACTGTTTCATTCTGTCCCTGTTCATAGTAACCCTGCATCATAGTCAACTCATAAAAGTCCGTAAGCAGAGTTAAATCTCTTTGGTTCATGATGATTTTGCTCCTTTAAATTATAATGTTTTATTATAACACCCGCCTGTATAAATGAAAAGCTTAATCTTCGTATACTTTCCTTTGCTTCCTTTTACACCAGCGATGCATTTTTATTGATCGTGTCCTGAATAATGCGCTGGACATGCTCTTCTAAATGCTTTTTTGTGTCCTTGTCCAGTTCCTTTGGATAAATCGGCGTTCCATATTCGATCACAACATGTGCCCGTTTGATTTTCGGGATATGTGCCTCGAAAATGGAGTTTGTGTTGTTAATGGACATGGGAATGATCGCACAGCCGCTTTTTTCCGCAATCTTCAGAGAGCCTTTTTTAAAGGGCAGCATACTCAGTTCCTCGCCGCGGTTACGGGTTCCCTCTGGAAAAATGCAGATGGAAACACCGGATTTTATATAATCGATAGCCTGCAGAATGGATTTTAGGCCTTCTTTTACATTCTCCCGGTCCAGGAAGATGCAGTACAAAGCTTTCATCCAGTCCCGGAGAAGGGGATAACGGAGCATTTCCTTCTTGGCAATGTATCCGGTCAGCCTCCTGCACCGTGCGTAGGTCAGCACAATGTCAAAATAGCTCCGGTGGTTTCCGGCAAAGAGCACAGGCTCGTCCGGGATATTTTCTTCACCGATCACGGTGACATCCACTCCGCTGATCCAGATGATAGCCCGGAACGCATACTGGACGATGCGCAGCATGGAATAGTCCTTGGCCTTTTTATTCTTCATTCCGATGAGCTGTTCGATCAACAGTACCGGGATTCCCAGCAGCAAAAAAAGAAACAGAAACAGTGCAACTATAATAATTCGTATCATAATGTTAATACCTTCCGTATAATTGAGACAGCTTTTTCAGTCTCTTCGCAAGTTTTTTCGTCAGTACGCCCTTTTGGAACCTCCAGTTCCAGTTGCCCGCAGCCACGCCCGGCGTGTTCATCCGGCCTTCTTTGCCGATATCCAGTACGTCCTGCAGCGGGAAGACTGCATAGGCCGCGGTGCTTCCAAGGCAGGCGCGTATCATCTGCCCGCTTGCAGGCTCCTGCTTTTTCATATTGAGATACCGTCTGAGTTTTTTTCGGCAGTCTTTCCGGAGCGTTTCATACCATCCTCTGGTGGTATCATTGTCGTGGGTTCCGGTATAGCATACGCAGTTCGGCGTAGTGAAATTGTGCGGAAGGAAGGTGCTTTCGGACGTATCCTCAAAGGCGAACTGCAGCACCTTCATGCCGGGGAACGAGAACTTATCGCGGAGTGCTTCCACCTCCGGGGTAATCACGCCCAGATCCTCTGCGATGATCGGAAGATCATTTCCAAGGGCATTCTGAACTGCTGTAAACAGACTCTCTCCCGGAGCCTTGATCCATTCGCCGTTAACAGCGGTTTCCTCTCCATAGGGAACTGCCCAATAAGCCTCAAAACCCCGGAAATGGTCGATCCTCAGGATATCCAGAATCTCAAGCTGGCCTGCGATCCGCGAAATCCACCAGGAATAGCCTTCCCGTTTATGCATTTCCCATTCATATAGTGGATTGCCCCAGAGCTGTCCGGTTGCAGAAAAATAGTCCGGCGGCACTCCTGCAACAGCGGCGGGGAACCCTTTCGTATCCAGCTGGAACAAACGCTGATTTGCCCATACATCGGCGCTGTCCATGGATACAAAAATCGGAATATCGCCGATAATGCGGATATCATGGGCATTTGCATACTCCTTAAGCTGGCCCCACTGCTGGAAAAACAGGAATTGGATAAATTTGTAGAAACCGGATTCTTCTGCAAGTGTATTTTTCAGAGAATTTTTAAAAGACTCATCCGGCATCCGGTATTTTTTGTCCCATTCCAGCCAGCTTACGCCTCCGTTCAGATCCTTGAGGGCCATAAACAGGGAATAATCTTCCAGCCAATCTGTATTCTTATTACAGAATTCCAGATATTTCCCGGAGAGAGAATGGTGTTCTGTCCCGGAAAAACGATCATAAGCCTTTCTTAAGAGACTCATTTTCCACGGGATGACTGTCCCGTAATCCACATGCTCCGGGTCTGCTTTGGGGCATGCAAGAAGATCCTCTTCGGTCAGCAGATGTAGTCCGAGGAGAAGCTCCGGGCTGATCAGAAGGGGCTGCCCGGCAAAGGCCGAGAAGCTCTGGTAGGGAGAATCGCCATAGCCGGTATGGGTAAGCGGTAGAATCTGCCATAGATGCTGGCCGGACTTCTCCAGAAAGTTTACGAAATCATAAGCCGCCTGGCCCAGATCGCCGATCCCGTAAGGGGAAGGCAGGGATGTGGGGTGCAGCAGGATGCCGGAGGTGCGCGGCAGAGATGCTGTATTCATAATTATAATCTCCTTTGTTTCATGCACACTTTCGCGTGTCTATTTGGAGGAAAAACCTCATGAAAATATCTTACCACAAAATGGGTATTTTTCAAAGCGGTTCCGCGTAGATATATAGCAGGGTGCGGTTAGGGGTGTGCTTGTAGTGATGAAAGGGGAGAATAGATGAGTGAGACGAGGGGCTTGGGTCTTTTGGGTGTTGTGCGTGGTCCTGCTTGCGGGGTGCTCGGTGGGGACTTTGGAGCTTAAGAAGATTAGGGATCTGGATTATGAGCTGGTGGAGGAAGCGGATATTCCGGAGGAGATGAGGGAAACGATTGAGGAACATAAGTGCGGGGCATTTTCTTTTACCTATGCGGATAAGGGCAGGCTTTATATTGCAAGGGGGTACGGAAAACAGGAGACGGACGGGTATAAGATACAGGTATCGGAATTTTATGAGAGTGAAAATGCGGTGGTGTTCCAGACAACATTTCTTGGGCCTGAGCCGGAGGAGGGAGGCGGGGATGAGCCCTCGTATCCTTATATTGTTGTATGGACAGAATACAGCGGTAAAGACGTAGTGATAGAATAGGAGGATGTAAAATGGAGCAGTTAAAGAAGGCGGTTCGGAAGAATGTGGCGGGAAGAAGGATCACGGATCAGTTCTATGTGGACGGGGATGTAAATGTACCGGATGCAAAGAGTGATATCGGGCGGATAGTATACAGCAGGGGAAAGCTTCGGATCGATGATATGAAACCGGTGGATAATTATATCCGGGTAACCGGGAAAATCCTATATCAGGTTTTGTATGCGTCGGACGGGGAGGAACAGAGGATGTCTGCGCTTCAGGGGAAGCTTCCTTTTGAGGAAATGGTGTACGCAGAGGAGGAGCCGAAAGGGACGGTGCTGCTAAAGGAAGGAAGCGTGGAGTTGTCAGCTTCTCTGGTGCATTCCAGAAAGGTCAGCTTAAAGGCTATGGTGGAAATGGATCTCTCGTCGGAAAATGAAGAGGAGGAAATACTGACGCTGGATGTGGAGGAGGAGCCGGGACTGTACCGGAGATGGGAGCAAAAGGAGGTATTAAAGCTCCATTCAGTAAAAAAGGATACCTATCGGATCAAGGAAGAATTTGCCCTTCCAAATGCCAAGGAAACCATAGGAAATATACTTCTTGCAGAGGTGTCCCAGAGAAAGCTGGATACCAGGCTCGGGACGGATGAGCTGCTGCTGCGGGGAGAGCTGGTAGTGTTTGTTTTGTACGAATCGGTGGACGGCAGGACGGACTGGGCAGAGCAGACCATCCCCTATGAGGGGCGGATCGAATGCTACGGCGCGGAGGATACCATGTACCATCATCTGACCGGCGGGCTCGTGGATGAAAATATAGATGTACGTATGGATGAGGACGGAGAAATGCGTATCATCGGGGCAGAGGTTACGCTGGAAGTGCGGGCGGCGATATACAGTGAAGAAAAACTGGATATCCTGCGGGACATCTATTCGCTGAAGCAGACGCTGAAACCGGAATTTGAAGAGGTGGAAGCGGCAGGGCTGGTAATGCAGAATTATTCTAAATATAAGCTTTCCGAGAGGCTCTCTATACCGGAGCTCCAGAGTGAGATCCTGCAGGTATGCCACACGGACGGTACAATGAAGATTGAACACACGGAGATCGTGTCAGACGGAATCATGGCAGAAGGAGTCCTGCATGTTTGTTTCCTCTATATTAAAGCAGATGATGAGGTGCCGTTTGAGGTATGGCAGGGCATGGTGCCGTTTACCCACGTGATTGAGTGTAATGGAGTTACAGCGGACATGGAATATGATATCAGTGCGGCTCTGGAACAGATGAACGTAGGGATTCTGGGAAACGGCGAGGCAGAGGTGAAGGCATCCGCAGGCTTCCATGTATTCTTGAGAAGGCCGGAAAAGCTTCTGAATATCCGGGATATCGGGGAAGAACCGCTGGATATGGAGCAGTTGTCTAAGGCTCCGGGAATTGTGGGATACATAGTCAAGGACGGAGATGAATTGTGGGATCTTGCAAAACGGTTTCATACGACTACAGAAGGAATTAAGAGTATCAATCAGATGGAGGGAGACAATTTAAAACCTGGTGAAAAGATGTTGATTTTTAAGGAAAACATGAGTATACTGTAGGTACACTGTATACAAGATACAAGGAGAATACAATGGATAAAATGGAATTAAAGGCACTGGGGAAGGTGAATCTGGGGCTGGATATCCTGGGACGGAAAGAGAATGGATATCATGAGGTCCGGATGGTCATGCAGACCGTATACCTTTACGACAGGGTTATTCTGGAGAGGAGCAGGATGCCGGGGATTATGGTAGAGACGAACTTAAGGTTTCTTCCGGTGAATGAGAATAACATTGCCTACAGGGCCGCGGCTCTGATGAAGAAAGAGTTTGGAATCGACGAAGGGATTAAGATCATCCTTGATAAGCACATTCCGGTGGCGGCCGGAATGGCAGGAGGGAGTGCTAATGCCGCAGCGGTTCTCTTTGGGATGAACCGGATGTATGGATTGGGGCTTTCTGAGGAAGAATTAAAGAAAAGGGGAGTGGGCTTAGGCGCTGATGTCCCCTACTGCATTATGCGGGGGACCGTGCTGGCAGAGGGAATCGGCGAGAAACTCACTCCCCTTCCGTCAGTCCCGAAATGCTATGTACTGATCGCAAAGCCGCCGTTAAGCGCGTCCACTGAGACCGTATATGAAAAATATGATGCTCTAAGCCGGGTGGAGCATCCGGACATTGACGGGATTCTTAGGGGGCTTTCTGAGGCAGATATCCGTCAGGTGGCATCCAGTATGGGGAATGTGTTAGAGCAGGTGATGCTGGCGGAATATCCTGTGATCGGACGGATCAAGCAGGCTATGCTGGATATGGGGGCAATGGGAGCTCTGATGAGCGGCAGCGGACCTACCGTGTTCGGCCTGTTTGACTCAAGGAGCACAGCCAGGACGGCTGCCGGACGGATCAAGAGCATGAACCTGACAAGGCAGGCTTATGTGACGAATGTACATAATGTAAGGAGAATGTAGATGAAGGAACCAAGTTTTGAAGTGAAAATGAATGAATATCTGCCGCTTCGGGATGTGGTGTTCCATACGCTCAGGCAGGCAATCCTGAAAGGGGACTTAAAGCCTGGGGAACGGCTGATGGAAATCCAGCTTGCCAAGAAACTGGGGGTGAGCCGTACCCCGATCCGGGAGGCGATCCGTAAGCTGGAGCTTGAGGGGCTGGTGCTTATGATTCCCAGAAAAGGGGCGGAAGTGGCAGAGATTACCGAAAAGAACCTGAGGGATGTGCTGGAGGTAAGGGGGGCGCTGGAGAAGCTTGCGGTGCAGCTTGCCTGCGACCAGATCACAAAGGCTCAGATCCATGAACTCAGAGAGGCGGCCGGGGCATTCCGGGAGGCGCTGACAAGCGGCAATGTGACGGAGATTGCAGAGGCGGACGAGCATTTTCATGATCTGATCAATCTGGCAACAGGGAACCAGAAGCTGATCCAGCTTCTAAATAATCTGCGGGAGCAGATGTACCGTTACCGGGTGGAATATTTGAAAAATGAAGCTGTATATCCGCAGCTACTTTCAGAGCATGACAGTCTGATCCGGGCGATTGAAAAGAGGCAGAGGGAGCAGGCTGCTGAGATTGTGTGCCGCCATATTGAGAACCAGGCAGAGGCGATCAGCGGAACAATCCGTACAAAAGGCGGAAGGAAGGAATAATCTGGTAAATGTATGTCCATACTCCTAATGAAAGGAGCGTGTACATAATGAAAAACAAAAACAGAGTAAAATCAGAGGTAAGAGAAAGAATATATTTTTCCAGGAGGGTTCATGGAATCTGTCTTGGAATTTCTATAGTGATTGCGGCGGTGCTTACCCTATGGGCTGTTATGCAGAGAGGGCTGCTTGTAGAAGCAAGGGCCAGACAGGCGGAAGCCGGACTTTCCGAGCAGGTGCTCCGGTTCCACGTGCTGGCAGACAGTGACGGCGGGCGGGACCAGCAGGTGAAGATGCAGGTGAAGAGCGCGGTTATTTCTTATTTACAGGAAGAACTGGAAGGGCAGGGCAGTTTAAATGAAACAAAGGAATTTGTCCGGGAGCATCTGGAGGAGATCACCGAACTGGCACAGCAGACCGTGCGGCAGGAGAATTGCGGTGATTCCGTAACCGCGGAGCTTGTGATGGATGAATTTCCAGAGAAGACCTATGGGGATGTGACGTTCCCGGCAGGTACTTACGAGGCGCTCCGGATCCGTATCGGAAGCGGAAAAGGACACAACTGGTGGTGCTGTCTGTATCCGAATCTGTGCTTTACCGATGCGGTCTGCGGGGAAGTAGTGCCGGAGGACAAGCAGGAGCTTAAGGGGGTACTGGATGAGGATGCCTATGAGATGATAACCTGTACCTCGGATTTTAAGATTAAATGGTTCTTTTTTTCCAAAGAACCGTAACAAAGGATAAGGAGAAATTTAATGTATGCATTTGACAGCAGAATCCGGTACAGCGAAATCGACCATAAGGAAAGAATTACGCTGCCGGGAATCATCAACTACTTTCAGGACTGTAGTATTTTCCATTCAGAGAACATAGGCTTCGGGGTAAACCGGCTGAAGGAAGAGGGGCGTGCCTGGGTATTGTCAGGATGGCAGGTTGTAGTGGAGCGGTATCCGGCGCTTGGAGAAGCCGTAAAGGTGTGCACTTGGCCTACGGGATTTAAGGGGGCTGTGGGAGAGCGGAATTTCCTCATGCTGGATGCGGAGGGGAAGAAGGCCGCCTATGCCAATTCCATCTGGGTCTATATGGATCGGGAGAAGGGGAGGCCTGTAAAGCCCTGCGAAGAGGAAATCGAAGGCTATGGCATGGAGGCGCTTCTTGAGATGGACTATGCACCCCGGAAAATCCGCCTGCCGGAGGGGATGACGGAAGGAGAGAGCTTCCGGGTGCGGAAGTATCACATTGATACCAATGAACATGTAAATAACTGCCAGTATGTGCAGATGGCGCTGGAAGTGCTGCAGGAAGAAGTAAAAGTCCGCCAGATGCGGGCAGAATATAAAAAATCGGCGGTATACGGAGATGTCATCCGGCCGAGGATTGCAAAAGAAACAGAACGTACGGTGATAGAGCTTTGCGATACAGAGGGAAAGCCCTATGCCATCGTGGAATTAACAGGAGAATAGTGGATGATGATCGAGAAGAATCTTGGGAAAAAAGTAAGCTTAATGGTAGTAAAAAAGGTTGACTTCGGCGTGTATCTGGGGACATCCGAGGATAAGGTGCTGCTGCCGAAGAAGCAGGTGCCGGAGGGGATTGAGATCGGGGATCCGGTAGAGGTATTTTTATATAAGGATTCCAAGAACCGGATGATCGCGACTACCAGGGAACCGCTGCTGATGCTGGGGCAGGTAAAGGTGCTGAAGGTGCTGGAAACATGTAAAATCGGGGCGTTTCTCGACTGGGGGCTGGAGAAGGATCTGCTGCTTCCTTTTCGAGAGCAGACGGCGGAAGTAAAGCCGGGAGATGAATGTCTGGTCAGCCTTTATGTAGATAAGAGCGGCAGGCTCTGCGCGACCATGAAGGTGTATGAGAAGCTGCGTAAGGATTCCCCCTATAAGAAGGATGATAAGGTACAGGCTATTATATATGAAATGAGTGATAATTTCGGCTGGTTCGCGGCAGTGGACGACCTGTTCTGCGGACTGATCCCGAAGCGTGAAACCTATGGCGGCTGCCGGGTGGGCGATCGGATCGAAGCAAGGGTTACAGGCGTGAAGCCGGATGGAAAACTGGACTTAAGCATCCGGGAAAAGGCATTTATCCAGATGGATCTGGATGCGGAACGGATGCTGGCGGATTTGGAGAAACATGGCGGCTTCTATTCATTTACGGATAAGGCGGGAGCGGAGCTGATCAAGAAGGAGACCGGATTGAGCAGGAATGCGTTTAAGCGGGCCGTTGGGCGGCTTCTGAAAGAGGGAAAGATTATCATTACAGAATCCGAGATTCGGATAAAATAATAGTTACTGAAAGAACGGATACATAAGAAAGCAGGGTGCGGCAATGGCATTTGCACATTTACACGTCCATACAGAGTACAGTCTGCTGGACGGCTCGAATAAGATAAAAGAATGTATCGCCCGGGTAAAGGAGCTGGGCATGAACAGCGCGGCGATTACAGACCACGGCGTGATGTTCGGCGTAATCGATTTTTACCGGGCGGCGAAGGCGGCCGGAATCAAGCCGATTCTCGGAAGCGAGGTCTATGTGGCTCCCGGCTCCAGATTTGAAAAGACTCCGGGGCAGGGGGGAGAAGACCGCTACTATCATCTGGTTTTACTGGCTGAGAATGATACAGGCTACCACAATCTGATGAAAATTGTATCCAGAGGATTTACGGAGGGATATTACTATAAGCCCAGAGTGGATCTGGAGGTGCTAGAGACCTACCATGAGGGCATCATTGCCTTGAGCGCGTGTCTGGCAGGCGAGGTTCAGAAATACGTGTCCCGGGGACTGTATGAAGAAGGGAAGGAAGCGGCGCTGCGGTATGAGCGGATATTCGGAAAGGGGAATTTCTTTCTGGAGCTGCAAGATCACGGGATTCCTATGCAGCAGACGGTGAACCAGGCTCTTCTGCGCATGAGTGCAGAGACGGGGCTTCCGCTTGTGGCGACCAACGACGTGCATTATACCTATGCGGACGACGTGAAGCCTCACGATATCCTGCTCTGCCTGCAGACCGGCAAGAAGCTGGCGGATGAGGATCGGATGCGCTATGAGGGCGGGCAGTATTACATTAAGTCCGAGGAAGAGATGAAGAAGCTCTTTCCTTATGCGCTGGAGGCGCTGGAAAATACACAGAGGATCGCGGACCGGTGCAATGTGGAGATTGAATTTGGCGTGACCAAGCTTCCCAAATATGACGTGCCGGACGGGAAGACGTCATGGGAATATTTGAATAAGCTGTGCTTTGAAGGGCTTAAGCGGCTCTATCGGCCGGTGCCGGAGGAGCTGGAAGAGCGATTGAATTATGAGCTGTCGGTTATCCGTACTATGGGATATGTGGACTACTTCCTGATCGTGTGGGATTTTATCAAATACGCGAAGGACCACGGAATCATGGTAGGGCCGGGGCGCGGCTCTGCGGCGGGAAGCGTGGTGTCCTACTGTCTTGGGATTACCACCATTGACCCGATCAAGTACCAGCTTCTGTTTGAGCGTTTCCTGAACCCGGAGCGTGTGTCCATGCCGGATATTGACGTGGACTTTGCCCCGGAGGGCAGGCAGCAGGTCATTGACTATGTGAGCTGCAAATACGGCGCAGACTGCGTGGTACAGATCGTGACCTTCGGTACCCTGGCGGCGAGGGGGGTGATCCGGGATGTGGGCCGGGTGATGGACCTGCCCTATGCCTTTGTGGATAATATTGCGAAGATGGTTCCCCAGGAGCTGAATATCACGCTGAAGGGCGCGTTGGAGAAAAACGGAGAGCTTAGGAAGCTGTATGAGGAGGATGAGCAGGTAAAAGAGCTCATAGACATGTCAAAGCGCCTTGAGGGACTGCCCAGACATACATCCATGCATGCGGCGGGAGTTGTTATCAGCCAGAAGTCGATTGATGAGTATGTGCCGCTGTCGCTGGGCTCCGACGGCTCTGTGACGACCCAGTTTACCATGACGACCCTGGAGGAGCTGGGACTTTTGAAAATGGATTTCCTGGGGCTTCGGAATCTGACTGTGATCAAGAGCGCTCAGGAATTGATCAAAAAGAGCACAGGAAAAGAGATTGATTTAGACAAGATCAATTATAATGATAAAGCGGTATTGGATTATGTGGGTACCGGAAAGACGGACGGCGTGTTTCAGCTTGAGAGCGCCGGGATGAAGAGCTTTATCAAGGAGTTAAAGCCGCAGAGCCTGGAGGATATTATTGCAGGGATCGCTCTGTACCGTCCGGGACCGATGGATTTTATCCCCCAGTATATCAAGGGGAAGAATAATCAGGGTGCCATTACCTACGACTGCCCCCAGCTCGAACCGATCTTAGAGCCTACCTACGGTTGTATCGTCTATCAGGAGCAGGTTATGCAGATTGTGCGCGACCTTGCCGGCTACACCCTTGGGCGGAGCGACCTGCTGCGGCGCGCCATGTCCAAGAAAAAGGGCGATGTGATGAAGAAGGAGCGGCAGAGCTTTGTCTATGGAAATGAAGCCGAAGGGGTTCCGGGCTGTGTAAATAACGGGATCAGTGAAGCGACGGCAAATAAGATCTACGATGAGATGATTGACTTTGCGAAATATGCGTTTAACAAGTCCCACGCGGCGGCCTACGCGGTGATATCCTATCAGACGGCATACCTGAAATATTATTATCCGGTTGAATTTATGGCGGCGCTTATGACCTCTGTGCTGGACAGCTCTTCTAAGGTGTCGGAGTATATTTACAGCACAAGACAGATGGGAATTAAGATCCTTCCGCCGGATATCAACAAGGGGGAAGGCCATTTTTCTGTGGATAACGGCAGCATCCGCTACGGCCTTGCGGCAATCAAGAGCGTGGGAAGGCCGGTCATACAAGCAATTGTGGAGGAACGGAGGGAAAGGGGGCCTTATAAGAATCTAAAGGATTTTATGGAGCGGCTTTCCGGGAAGGAAACGAACAAACGAACCATAGAGAATTTTATCAAGGCTGGAGTGTTTGACAGCTTCGGCGGTACCAGAAAGCAGTTTATGATGATCTACCTGCAGGTGTTAGAGCAGGTGAATCAGGAGCGCAAGTATTCTATGACAGGCCAGATGTCTCTGTTTGATTTTGTGGATGAAGAGCAGAAGAAGGATTTTGATATCCCCCTTCCGGATGTGGGAGAATACGAGAAGGAGACCATGTTTGCGTTTGAGAAGGAGGTCTTAGGAGTATATCTGTCAGGACATCCGCTTGAGGATTATGAGGAGAAGTGGAAAAAGAGTATTTCCAAGACGACGCTGGATTTTCAAATTGATGACGAGACCGGGCGGGCAAAGGTCCGCGACGGGGCAAAAGAGACCATTGGCGGCATGATCACGGAGAAGACCATTAAGTATACAAAGACCAATCAGACGATGGCTTTCCTGACAATAGAGGATCTGGCAGGGACCGTGGAGGTTGTGGTATTCCCCAGAGATTATGAGCGGAATCAGAGCTATTTGAATGAGGACAGCAAGGTGTTTGTGCGGGGCAGGGTATCCGAGGAGGATGAGGCGCCCAGCAAGTTGATCTGTGAGAAGATCATCCCCTTTGACCAGACAAAGAAGGAGTTGTGGATCCAATATGCGGATAAGACGGCATATCAGGAAGACGAAGCTCATCTTTTTGACATGCTGAAGGAATCGGAGGGACAGGATGGCGTGGTGGTCTACTGTAAGGCGGAACGGGCCATTAAGCGGCTTCCGGCAGGAAGAAATATACGGATTGAACCGGTGATCCTTGGAAGGCTTGCCAATTACTACGGAGAAGCCTGTGTAAAGGTAGTGGAAAAACCCATTGAAAAGGAATAGCAGGTATGCGACAATGAGCAGGGAGGCGATGTCGAAGATGGAGAATAGAAAGAAAGCGCCGATCGGTGTGTTCGATTCCGGCGTAGGAGGGCTGACGGTGGCAAGAGAGATCATGCGTCAGCTCCCGGATGAGAATATCGTATATTTTGGAGATACGGCGAGGCTTCCTTATGGCAGTAAGTCGAAGGAGTCTATTATCCGTTTTTCCAGACAGATCATCCGTTTTCTGCAGACCAGAAGGGTTAAGGCAATTGTGATTGCCTGCAACACGGCTACTGCACAGGCATTGGAGGCGGTCAGACAGGAGTTTGATACGCCGATCATAGGAGTGATCGAGCCGGGAGCGAGGGCGGCGATAGCCGAGACAAAGAATAAGAAGATCGGAGTGGCGGGAACGGAGGGCACCATTTTAAGCCGGATGTATACCAGAGTGATCCGTGAGCTGGAGCCGGAAGCGGAGGTTCTGGGAAAAGCATGTCCGCTGTTCGTGCCGTTAGTGGAGGAAGGCTTTACCAAGCACCATATTACGGAAGAAGTGATTGATATTTATTTGAAGGAAATGAAGGAATCGGAGGTGGATACGATGATTCTCGGCTGTACCCACTATCCGCTGCTCCGCTCCGCGATTATGGAGTATATGGGAGAGGGCGTCAGGATTGTGAATCCTGCATATGAGGCGGCTATGGATTTGAAAAAGCTTCTGGAGGAGCGGAATCTGAGTAACGAAGACGGGGAATTTAATAAATATGAATTCTATGTCAGCGATGCGGCGGAGAAGTTCAAAAAGTTTGCCAATTCAGTTCTTCCATATAATGTAGAGACGATCCATCAGATAAATATAGAGGAATTTTAGAGCTTTGATCAGCCTGTGAAAAGAGGAGAGACCTATGAAAAAAGAAGTATTGATCAGCATTGCAGGTCTTCACTACGGAGTGCCGGGTGAGGAGAGAGACGATGATCCGATCGAGATCATTACGCCTGCGTCCTATTATCAGAAGAATGGAAAACACTATATTATTTATGACGAGGTGGCGGAGGGCGTTCCGGGGTCGATAAAGAATACGGTTAAGATTATAGACGGCTCCTCGTTTGAAATCAGCAAAAGCGGAGCGGCCAGTACGCGTATGGTGTTTGAGAAGGATAAGATTCATATGACCAGCTACCAGACTCCGTTTGGAGAGCTTCTGGTGGGGCTTCATACGAAGGACATGCAGATGGATATCCGGGAGGATGAGATTAATGTGAATATTTTTTATGCACTGGATATCAACAATGAACCGTTCTCGGACAGCCGGATCAAGGTGAATGTGCGGCAGATCGGCTAAAAAAGATTGCGCTCAAAACGCAATCTTTTTTGCTATTTGTCTTTATTTCTAAATCTTGCAAAGAAGCCTTTCTTCTTCTGCGGTGTGACTAACGAACCGCGGATGCCCTTAACTGCGGTGATGTAGATACCGCTAACGGTTGCCTTGACCTCTTTCTTGATCGGAATCTGTTCAAATACAGCGGCATCGCACATCAGGGTCATGATCTTCGGGCCGATCTTAGCCTTTACAACCGGCACCTTGGAACGGCGCAGATACTTTGGCGTGTTATCTACAACAAACTGCGGAAATCCGGCTTCTTTAAGCTTCATCCGCTTCTTGTCAATGATCAGCATACTGACCTGTTGTGCGGCGGCTTCAAGCTGTTCCTGCTGTGCATCCTGTTTCTTCTGCATTCTCCTGCCCAGTAAAATCATGGCAATTAGTGCAATCGCTAAAATTGCTAATATCACTAATAAAACTATCGTTAATGTACTCACGGGGAATCCTCCTCAAACTGTATTCTTACCCGTATCGTGCCTGAAAAAGTGCATACGGCTAAACTGATATATATTTTAACATCGTTTTAATCTTAGCGCAAGTGGTTTGAAGGATTAAATGGCCGTTCTGTATAAGTGCGTATTTGGATGAAAAAGAAATGACAGATAGAGATTTCGGCTGTATAATTGAATCAGGTGATCGGAAAAGATTTCATATAAAAAGGATGAAGGGTTCTGGGCTATGGGAACATATACTTTGGATAGAAGAACCGCACATGAATTAAAATACAGTATACTTCATACGGATTCAAGGCCGGGGTGACGTTTCCCCCGGAGCGGGTATTATATAAGGCGGATCAGATGTCAGCTTCAGGTGAATGAAAATTCTATAAGGGAGCAGAAGGGAGCGCATAAAATTACATTTTGAGCAGAGCGGGGGAAGCGAATAAATTTGAAAGTGTCTTAACAGGTATAAATACTGACTGTTATCCGGAATCATGAATTTCCTGTGAAAAAGGTTTTTTTTGCGGTTTGATTGTGATATACTTAAGAACGTTTCAGGAATTTCACAGGGTATTATCATGAAATATATGTAGATAACCCGGCCGGGCTGGGAGAAAGGAGAATCGTTCATCTATCTGGTATCTGAGCAGATGAATGATATAAGTATTATGAAGAGAAAAGCAGCAGTATTATTAACCGGGGTGCTGGCGGCATCTATGCTTCTTGCAGGATGTTCTGGTAACAATGCATCCAATGAATATGTATCCGTCGGCGGATACAAGGGTATAGAGGTGGAGGACATCGAAGAGCCGGAGGAAATTGACGACGAAAAGGTTGATGAGTATATTCAGGCGGTTCTGTCCCAGTATTCAACCCAGGAGGAGATTAAGGAAGGTGAAGTAAAGTCTGGCGATACGGTGAACATTGACTTTGCCGGCAAGATGGACGGAGAGGAATTTGATGGCGGCAGCTCAGAAGGCTTTAATCTGGAGATCGGCTCCGGGTCATTTATTCCGGGCTTTGAGGACAGCATTATCGGCCATAAGCCGGGAGAGAGCTTTGAATGGAACGGGAATTTCCCGGATCCTTATACAAGGAATCCTGATTTTTCAGGAAAGGATGTTACATTCACAATAACCCTGAATTATATCTGCGGAGAGACGATACTGCCAGAGCTTACAGATGATTTCGTTCAGACGGTTTCTGAGGAGTCAAAGACAGTAGCGGAATATAAGAAAGAGATTACAAAGCAGCTAACCGACACCGGCACAGCGGATTTTGATGCCCAGCTTCAGGAGGCCGCATGGCAGGCAGTCCTTGAAAAGGCGGAGATCAAGGGCTATCCCGACGGAGAATTGGAGAAAGTGAAGGAACAGCTGATGGATCCGTATAAGGAAGCGGCTGAAGCGGAAGAGATAGAGCTGAAGGACTTCCTGCAGCAGTATTATGGATTGAATGAAGAGGAGTTTGAGAAACAGGCAGAGGATGCGGCCAAGGACAGCATCAAGCAGAAGCTTGTGGCGCAGATAATAGCAGAGCAGGAGAAGCTTGCTCCCAGTGACGCAGAGCTGGAGAAGGAATATGAGACTCTTGCAGAAGATTATGGATTTGAAGATGTAGACAGCATGAAGAAAGCGGCAGGAGATGAAGAGATATTGAAGGATATCATTATTCAGAACCGTGTCAGGGAATTTCTGGCAGAGAATGCCGTTCAGGTGAAAAAATAAAACAGAATAGAAGAGGAATACAGCGGCAGGCATTTCTGAAAGGAGTGCCTGCCGCACTTTTTTGAAAAAAATACTTGACGAATGAATTTATCAGGTCTATAATCATAAAAGTCAAAGCACTTTCGCGAGTTGAAGTGCGAAAATATTCACGCGTCAAACCGTGAAAATCTTCGCGCTTTACATTGTGAAAGTAACGGACGAAATGCTATGGAGGAGGAAAATACGATGAAAAAGAAATTATTATCTATCATGATGGCGGCCGCAATGGTAATTTCACTGGCAGCATGCGGAAGCAGTGCAGGCAGTGACAGCGGCACAGACACAAAAGAAGCAGAAGACAGCAGCGAAGAGTCATCTGGTGACAGCTATACAATTGGTATCTGCCAGCTGGTTCAGCATGATGCGCTTGATGCGGCAACGGAGGGCTTTAAGGACGCGCTTACAGAGCTTTGCGGCGAGGACGGCGTAACATTTGACCAGCAGAATGCACAGGGCGAACACAATATGTGTGCAACGATCATCAATCAGTTTGTATCTGACGATGTGGATCTGATCCTTGCAAATGCGACAGACCCGCTGACAACGGCAGCAACAGCAACAGCCGATATTCCGATTATCGGAACCTCTGTTACAGATTATGCAACAGCCCTTCAGATTGAGGATTGGACGGGAGCAACCGGGATCAATGTTTCTGGAACCAGCGATCTGGCACCGATTGACGAGCAGGAGGCAATGCTGAAGGAGCTTCTTCCGGATGCAAAGACAGTCGGCATTCTTTACTGTTCTGCTGAGCCGAATTCTAAGTATCAGGCAGAGTTGTTTGAAGAGGCGCTTGAGGCAGATGATATCGAATATAAAGAGTATACAGCGGCAGATTCCAACGAAATCCAGTCGGTTGTAACAAGCGCTGTGGCTGAGGTAGATGCAATTTACATCCCAACAGATAATACAATGGCAGCAAATACAGAGATTGTAAAGAATGTATGTGTACCGGCAGGGATTCCGGTTATTGCCGGCGAGCAGGGGATTTGTACAGGATGCGGTATTGCAACACTGTCTATCAGCTACTATGATATTGGATACAAGGCTGGTGAAATGGCATATGAGGTTCTGGCAAATGGAGCAGATATTACGACGATGGATATCGAGTTTGCACCAGAGGTAACCAAGATGTACAATAAGGAAATCTGCGAAGAGCTAAAGATTACCGTGCCGGAAGATTATGTGGCAATCGAAACAGAATAATAATAGAGAATACCAATAATTATTTCCTGCCCTTCTAAGGGCAGGAAGTTTACGTTGTTATACATTTTGGAAGTAACTGCCGGCGGGATGCCCGGCAGATTTAGAATATGATATTTTTGGAAAGGAACGTAGAGAGATGATGGCTTATTTTGCGGCATTAGACCCCATGACACTGATCCGTGCCCTGCCGGGCAATGTGGCACAGGGGCTGATATGGGGAATCATGGCGCTGGGGGTATATATTACCTTCCGCATTCTGGACTTTGCAGATTTGACAGTGGACGGCACACTGGCGACCGGAGGCGCTGTGGCAGTTATGCTGATACAGGGTGGAATGCATCCGGCGGCGGCGCTTATTTTTTCGGTAATTGCAGGGATGATCGGGGGACTTGTGACAGGGCTCTTACATACCGCGTTGGGGATTCCCGGGATTCTGGCAAGCATATTGACCCAGATATCGCTGTATTCAATAAATTTGAGGATCATGGGAAAGGCGAATCAGAGTATCGGCATTGGACAGAAAGGACTGGTGGCTTCCCTGAGATTTGTATCTGCTGATAACAGCTATCTATTCTTTATCAAATTAATACTGATCTGCCTGGTGCTGGTGGCAGTGGTTTACTGGTTGTTCGGAACCGAGATCGGCTCGGCAATCCGCGCGACAGGCTGTAACGAACAGATGGCAAGGGCACAGGGGATCAATACAAATGTTACGAAGGTTATTGCGCTGATGATTTCCAACGGCCTGGTAGGCTTAAGCGGCGGCGTGTATGCGCAGTATCAAGGCTCGGCGGATGTTAATTCCGGGCGCGGTGCAATTGTAATCGGATTGGCGGCAGTTATCATAAGCGAAGTGATTTTTGGAAAGCTGTGTGCAGGTAAGAAGATTGCATTTGCGTATACTCTGGCGGCAGTGTTTGTAGGGGCGATATTGTATTATGCCGCATATGCACTGGTATTGTGGCTGAAGATGCCTTCGGATTATATGAAGCTGTTCTCAGCAATTGTTGTGGCGGTCTTCCTTGCGATACCATATCTGAAGGATAAATATGCGGCAAAACGGAGGAGGGTCTAGGCTATGGCGTATATGTTAGAATTACAGAATCTTCACAAGACATTTAATAGAGGAACCATCAATGAGAAGGCTGCATTAGCCGGTGTAAATCTCCAGCTGAAACCGGGCGACTTCGTTACGATCATCGGAGGAAACGGTGCAGGAAAGTCTACGACGCTGAATGCGATCGCAGGAGTCTGGCCCATAGACCAGGGAAGTATTATGGTGGACGGCGTAGATATCTCGGGACTTTCCGAGCATAAGAGAGCATCCTGCCTTGGGCGGGTGTTTCAGGATCCTATGACGGGTACGGCCGCGACTATGTCGATAGAGGAAAATATGGCAATTGCGGCAAGACGGGGAGAACGGCGCGGGCTTGGCTGGGGAATCACAAAGAAGGAACGAAAGAAATTCCGGGAACAGCTGAGAGAGCTGGATCTTGGCTTGGAGGAACGGCTTAGCAGTAAGGTGGGACTTCTCTCCGGAGGGCAGAGACAGGCGATTACCCTTCTCATGGCGGCGCTGAAGGAGCCGAAGCTTCTCCTGTTGGATGAGCATACAGCCGCATTGGATCCCAAAACAGCCGCAAAGGTGCTGGAGCTGTCCGATAAGATTATTGAAGAGCATCATCTGACAGCTATGATGGTGACCCATAATATGAAGGATGCCATTACCCACGGCAACCGTTTGGTTATGATGCATGAGGGCAGGATCATCTATGATGTCGAGGGGGAAGAGAAGAAGAAGCTGAAGGTTGCCGGCCTTCTGGAGAAATTTGAAGAGGCAAGCGGCGGGGAATTTGCTAACGACCGCATGATGCTTGCCAACTAGTGGATTTTTAAAAATTCCTTCCATTCGCCGGGCTTTAAGGATTCGTCCAGCATGATAGAATCAATGGAAATACGTTTTAATGAAATGACACAGCATCGGACCGCCTTCAGCATACGGCGGATCTGGTGCTTTTTTCCTTCTGTTACGGTAATCTGTCCGAAAACAACAGGATGGCCCGGGCGGTTGCGGCGGATTTTTGCCTGTATTTCCGGATGCAGGGAAGGGAGTACGCCAGACAGGACGGAGGTTCCAATCACCTGTACTCTGGCCGGAGCGGTCAGGGTGCGGGCGCCTTTTAGTAATACGCCGTTTTCCAATTGATGGATATCCGCATCAGAAAGAGTTCCCATAGCTGTGAATTCATAAGTTTTTTCTTTCCTGTGGTCAGGGTGGGTCATTTCCTGATTCCAGACGCCGTCATCCGTAATAAGCAGGAGACCCTCTGTGGCCCGGTCCAGCCTTCCTACGGGAGAAAGACAGGGGTTATTCAATTCCGTGAAATAATCCATGACGGCAGGATAGCGGTCATCCCTGCGGGCGCAGACACAGCCATAAGGTTTGTTGAGCATATAATAGTGATACATGGAGGCTCCTTTTCAAATATAGTATATTTATTATTCATAAAAATATCGGATATGTCAATTGAAAGTCTGGGATTTTTGATAAAAAGAATAAGAATCAGAAAGCGTAATTCTTCTTCTTTACTTGTCGAAACAGGTATGCTAAAATGAAATTGATAATTGTAACGCTGATAGCATAGCAGATGGCAGGCATCTGACAGGAAAATGGGGATTCAGGGCATGGATTGTATCGTTATCGGAATAGCTGGTGGTTCTGGCTCAGGAAAGTCTACGTTCACAAACAAACTGCACGATTTGTACGGAGATAAGGTTACTGTAATTTATCATGATAATTATTACAGGCGGAATGACCATCTGTCGTTAGAAGAACGCAGGAATATTAACTATGACCATCCGGGTTCGCTGGAGACGGACATGCTGATTGAACACATTAAGATGCTGAAGAAGGGAGAACCTGTTTCCGGGCCGGTATATGATTATACGGTGCATAACCGCAGGGATGAGACAGTAAAGATTTATCCGAATAAGATCATTCTTCTGGAAGGGATCATGGTTCTTCAGGATCCGGGTCTTCGGGAACTGCTGGATATTAAGATTTATGTAGAGGCGGACGCAGATGAGAGGATACTCAGGCGTCTTACACGGGATGTGAAGGAGCGGGGACGCGATATCGACAGTGTGATTAACCAGTATCTTCAGAGTGTGAAGCCTATGCACTATATCTATGTGGAACCAACAAGAGCTACTGCGGATATTGTCATAAACAGCGGCAAGAATCCGGTTGCTTTTGATCTTGTAAGGACGAAGATCGACAGCCTGCTTCAGGAACAACAAGTGTAATACGGGGAGTAGAGATATGGAACGATTATCTTTATTCTCTTTTTTGTCAGCAGAGGAGGGATAAGAATGGTTGATTATACGGAAGGTGCAGGAGTACAGTACCATATTCAGACAAAGCCGGAGGATGTAGGAGAGTATGTCTTACTGCCGGGAGACCCGAAACGCTGTAAGCTGATCGCGCAGTTCCTGGACGATGCGGTGCTTGTTGCAGACAGCCGTGAATTTGTGACCTATACCGGTTATCTGAACGGAGAAAAGGTCAGCGTCACCTCTACGGGAATCGGCGGGCCTTCTGCATCCATTGCTATGGAGGAGCTATATCGGTGCGGGGCGAGAACTTTTATTCGTGTGGGAACCTGCGGCGGTATGCAGCTGGATGTCAAAGGCGGAGACCTGGTGATCGCAAGCGGAGCGATCCGTATGGAAGGAACCAGTAAGGAATATGCGCCGATCGAATATCCGGCTGTGGCGGACGTGCAGGTGGTGAATGCACTCAGGCAGGCGGCAGATAAGCTTCAGGCAGTCAGCCATATCGGCGTTGTACAATGCAAAGACTCTTTTTATGGTCAGCATGAGCCGGAGAAAAAACCGGTGGGCTATGAGCTTCAGAATAAGTGGAAAGCATGGATCGGATGCGGGGCATTGGCTTCTGAGATGGAGTCTGCGGCGCTCTTTATTGTGGGAAGCTGTCTGAGGGTCCGTGTAGGCACGGTGCTTCTGGTGGTTGCGAATCAGGAAAGAGAAGCGGCAGGGCTGGAGAACCTGCAGGTTCATGAGACAAGAGGTGCAATCGACGCGGCAATAGAGGCGGTGCGAATCTTGATCGAACAGGACAAACAATAACAGGGGATTCTAAAAAGAATTCAGAAAGGGAAAAGGTTTATGAAAAAGAAATTATTAGCAGGATTAATGGCTGCTGCAATGGTATTTTCTCTTGCGGCATGCGGCGGTTCAGGCGGAAGCTCGGATGAGGGCGGTTCAGGCGATGAGGCAGAAGGAAAAGATGCTTCTGAGGTTAAGGTCGGCATCGTTACAGATACAGGCGGCGTAAATGACGGTTCCTTCAACCAGTCAGCATGGGAAGGCGTTTCCAGAGCGGCAGATGAGTTTGGAATTACCGTAAAGTATCTTGAGTCTTCAGCAGACGCGGACTATATTCCGAATATTGAGACATTTGTTGATGAAGAATATGATTTGATCATTTGTATTGGATATCAGCTTGCAGATGCATTGAGAGAAGAAGCAGAAGCAAATCCAGATTTAAATTTTGCAATTGTTGATGATTCCACATGCTCAGATCTTGACAATGTAGCATGCCTGATGTTTGAGCAGTGCCAGGCTTCTTATCTCGTAGGTTATGTGGCTGGTCTTACAACTGAGAGCAATAAGATCGGTTTTGTGCTCGGTATGTCTACCGATACAATGAATGAGTTTGGATACGGCTATTGTGCAGGAGCACTGGATGCAAATCCAGATGTAGAGATCCTGCAGACAAATGCAAACAGCTTCTCCGATACAGCTGCCGGCAAAACAGCGGCAAATAACATGATTGCTGACGGCGCTGACGTTATCTTCCATGCGGCAGGCGGAACAGGCCTTGGCGTTATTGATGCCTGCAAAGAGGCTGGCATCTGGGCAATCGGTGTTGACTCTGACCAGAGCGTGATCGCACCGGAGACAATTCTTACATCTGCTCTGAAGCGTGTAGATAATGCATGCTATGATGAGGCAAAGGCTGTTCTTGACGGAGCATTTGAGAGCGGAGTGAAGACCTATACTCTGGCAGAAGCAGGTGTTGATATTGCGCCTACAACAGACAACCTTACAGAGGATATAATCAGTGCAGTGAACGGTGTAAAAGATTCTATTATCAGCGGAGATGTAGAGGTTCCGAAGACAAAGGATGATTTTGAAGGCAAATACGGAGCTGGTATCTACAAACTAGCTGAGTAAAATATCGTTAAGGCAGGATGTATGATAGGGGCAGAGTCCGCAAGGATTTTCTGTCCCTATGTTATCACATAATATAATGAAAAGAATATATGTATGAAGAAAGGAGATCGTAGGTGTGAGAGATATAGAGATGTCCCGTGTAAATGCCACGAGAGAACAGATACTTGAAACTGTAAAATCACCGACACTGACGCATGAGCAGAAGCTGACAACCATGACTAATCTGGCGGATTCGCTGCTGGAGGTGCTTGAGCTCCCGGAGGGACTGGAGGAGTTGTTAAACCAGCCGATCGATCAGCAGTGTATCTGCGATCTTGCAGAAGGCCATGCGCCGTTACGGCCAAGATACATCATTCCTGATTATGCCAAATTTATGAGAGAGGGCAGCAAGTTCCTGCAGCTTGATCCGCCGCAGGATCTGTATGAGGCGCTGAACGCCCTGCAGATCTTTTACAGGCATGTGCCCAGCGTCACGAATTTCCCGGTATATGTGGGCGCTCTGGATGAGCTTTTGGAGCCGTTTATTGACGATGTGGATGAGGCGCAGGCAAAGAAGCTGATCAAACTGTTTCTGACGCAGATGGACCGTACGATCCTGGATTCCTTCTCCCATGCCAATGTGGGGCCGAAGGCCACGAAGGCGGGGCGGATCATTCTGGAGGCGGAGGCAGATCTGGAGCATGCGGTGCCGAATATTACCATGAAGTATGACGAGAATATTACGCCGGATGAGTTTGCTCTCTGCGGAGTCAATGCCGCACTGCACAGTGCAAAGCCGAGCTTTGCCAACCATGCAATGTTCAAGGGCGAGCTGGGCGAGGATTATGTAATTGCAAGCTGCTATAACGGCTTGAAGCTTGGCGGCGGCTCCTATACTCTGGTGCGCCTGATTCTGGGCAATATTGCAAAGCGCGCTGAAAATGTAGAGGACTTTAAGAAGAATCAGCTTCCGTATGTATGCCGGATCATGGCGGAATATATGGATGAGAGGATCCGGTTTGAGGTGGAAGAGAGCGGATTCTTTGAGAATAATTTCCTTGCAAAGGAAGGCTTTATCAAGAGGGAACGGTTTACGGCTATGTTCGGCATGGTAGGCCTTGCCGAGTGTGTGAATATCCTGATGGAAAAGGAAGGAAAGACAGGAAGGTTCGGACACGATAAAGAAGCAGATAAGCTGGGCGTGGAGATCATGGAGCAGATTGATGCGTTCAATAAGCAGCATGTGAATCCATACTGTGAGATCACCGGCGGTCATTTTCTGCTGCATGCGCAGGTAGGAATTGCCAGCGACCTGAATGTAAGTCCGGGAACCAGGATTCCGATCGGCGAGGAGCCGGAGGAGCTTCTGGACCATCTGAGACACTGCGGCAATTTCCATAAGTATTTTCCGTCCGGGACAGGGGATATTTTCCCGATTGATATGACGGTGCATAAGAACCCGGAATTCGTGCTGGATATTATTAAGGGTGCGTTTAAGGAAAATCTGAGGTATCTGTCATTCTACTCTTCCGACAGCGATGTGATCCGTATCACCGGTTACCTGGTGAAGCGTTCGGAAATCGAGAAGCTGGAGAAGGGCGAAAATGTGCTTCAGGATACGACTGCCCTTGGGATGGGAGCAAAGCATAATGGAAAGATTCTGGAAAGGAAGATCCGATAAGTGATGCGTGTACCGGTAAATAAGATCATACCATTCAGTTCTGTGGATGGGCCGGGCAATCGGACGGCAGTATTTCTGCAGGGGTGTAACTTTGACTGCAGATACTGCCATAATCCGGAAACCAGGAATGTCTGCATCGGCTGCGGGGAGTGCGTAGAGAAGTGCCCTGCGGGAGCGCTGAAGCTTCGGGACGGGCAGGTGGTATTTGCGCCGCCGCTCTGCACAGGGTGTGATACCTGCATCCATACCTGCAGGCACGGGTGCAGTCCGAGAATCCGCAATATGACGCCGGAGGAGACGATGGCGGAGATCAGAAACCAAATCCCCTTCATCCGGGGAATTACCGTGTCCGGCGGAGAATGCACCCTGTATCCGGATTTTCTTACAGAGCTGTTTACGCTGTGCAGGAAGGAAGGCCTGGGAACTCTGATCGACAGCAATGGAACGCTGGATTTTTCAAAGTATCCTGAGCTGATGAAGGTAACAGATGGAGTTATGCTGGATGTGAAGGCCTGGAGCGGGGACGACCACAGGAAGGTGACCGGAGTATCCGGCGCCATGGTGCAGAAGAATGCCGTAGAACTTGCCGCGGCAGGGAAGCTCTGCGAGGTCCGTACGGTGGTAGTGCCTGGACTGTTTGATTATGAGCAG
This sequence comes from uncultured Dorea sp., assembly GCA_910584265.1. Lineage (GTDB taxonomy): Bacteria > Bacillota > Clostridia > Lachnospirales > Lachnospiraceae > Claveliimonas. The sequence continues at coordinate 43,977 of CAJTZE010000019.1, forward strand.
ACGGTCCGGGAGACGGCTAAGCTGTTGAAGCCTTATCTGGGTTATGGCAGCATCCGGTATAAATTGATCCGATACCGGCAGATTGGTGTAAGAGAACAATATGCAGTCTATCAAAGCCCCGGAGATGAAATAATGGAACGGCTTTCTAACATCGTGTACAGCGAGGGGCTTCGGGATGTGATTGTAATTTAATATAGATTCTGGTATGCTTACCTGTTTTGTTATCTGCCGGAAGGCAGCAGGACGGCATAGTGGAGGGAACAGTGCGGATTTTGCTCAAGGAGGAGGAACAAAAGTGGACAAGGTAAGCAACATGAATAAGGATCATGTGGTTCTCCAGATGAAGGATATTGTCAAGAAATTCGGTGATTTTACGGCAAATGACCATATTAACCTGACAGTCCATAAGGGAGAGGTACACGCGATCCTTGGAGAAAATGGTGCGGGGAAAAGCACCCTGATGAACGTGCTGTACGGCATGTATCCGCCGACGTCGGGTGAGATTTTCTATGACGGTAAGGAGGTAAAGATCGACGGACCGCAGAAGGCGATCGATCTGGGAATCGGAATGGTTCATCAGCACTTTATGCTGATTCCGCCTTTTACCGTTACAGAGAATATTGTGCTGGGCATGGAACCGGGCAATGGCGTAACGGTGGATATCAAGTCGGCCAGAGAAAAGATTAAACAGCTTTCCGAGCAATATAATCTGATGGTAGACCCGGATGCGAAGGTGGAGGATATTTCCGTAGGAATGCAGCAGAGGGTTGAGATTCTGAAGGTGCTTTACAGAGGAGCAAATCTGTTGATCCTGGATGAGCCGACTGCATCCCTGACGCCGCAGGAGATCAATGAGCTGATTGATATTATCCATAATCTGACGGCAGACGGAAAGTCAGTTATCATCATTACCCATAAGCTGAAGGAGATCAAGGCGTCTGCAGATAACTGTACCATTATCCGTTCCGGAAAGTATATTGATACGGTTGATGTGGCAGAGTGCAGTGAAAATGATCTGGCGGCCATGATGGTAGGAAGGGACGTCGCCTTTTCCGTAGAGAAGAAGGAGATGACGCCGGGAGAAGTAGTTCTGGAAGTGAAGGATCTGAAGGCAAAGGATTATCGAGGCGTTGAGATACTGAACGGACTGAACATAAGCGTAAGGCAGGGCGAGATCGTGGGCCTTGCAGGCGTGGACGGCAACGGCCAGACAGAGCTGGTGGAAATCCTTACGGGACTGCGCAAGGGTGAATCCGGACAGGTGCTGATGAAGGGCGTGGATTTGTTTAACAAGACCCCGAGAGAGACCTTTGACCATGGAATTACCAGTATTCCGGAAGACCGTCAGAAGCATGGTCTGGTGCTTGACTTTACAGTGGCAGAGAATCTGATCCTGCAGAATTTCGGAGAAAAGCAGTTTTCCAATAAAGGAATCTTGAAAAAGGATGCGATACAGAGCTTTGCGACGGAGATGATCGAGAAGTTTGATATCCGTCCTTCCGGTTGTGAGAACCGCCATGCAGGACAGCTTTCCGGCGGTAACCAGCAGAAGGTTATCATTGCAAGAGAGGTGACCAATGATTCGGAGCTTCTGATTGCTGTAAACCCTACCCGCGGTCTGGACGTGGGTGCAATTGAATTTGTACACCGGTATCTGGTGGAACAGAGAAATAAAAACAGGGCGGTACTTCTGGTTTCCTTTGAACTGGACGAGATCATGGATCTGTCTGACCGGATCGAGGTTATCTTTGACGGCCAGATTGTAGGAAGCGTGGCCGGAGGCGATGCAGATGAGAAGGAACTCGGATTTATGATGGCAGGAGGTACGAAGGATGAGTAAGAAGAACAGCATTTTAAAAGGGAATGCGGTGTATGTATTCCTTTCCATCATGATTGGATTTATCGTAGGAGCCGTACTGCTTCTTGCGGCGGGCATCAGCCCTGGCGAGGCATACGGCAAACTGGCGGACGGCGTGTTCGGGCAGACCAAATATATTGTCTGGAGCATTGTCTATGCGAGCCCGTTGATTTTTACGGGACTGAGTGTTGCATTTTCCTTTAAGACCGGTGTATTTAACATTGGAGCAGAGGGACAGTTTGTTGTGGGTTCTCTTGCAGCCTGCGCAGTGGGTATTCTGGTGAAGGCACCGGGACCGATCCATGTACTTTTGTGTATTCTGGCGGCTATGATCGCCGGGGGACTGTGGGGTGCGGTCGTAGGTATTCTGAAGGTAAAAAGAGGCGTACATGAGGTGCTTTCCTACATTATGTTTAACTGGATCGCATTTTATCTGTCTAACTATGTGGTAAATCTCAAAGCGATCCACCGGACCGGAGGCGGCGAGGCGACAAAAGATATTGCAGATACGGCAAGAATGAAGCTGCCGGACGGAATTGTGGCGGCGACACGCTGCAGTGCGGCAAACTGGGGCATTTTCCTGGCTGTCGGTGCGGCGATTTTGATCTGGTTTATTATGAATAAGACCACCCTTGGCTATCAGCTCCGTGCAGTGGGCTTCAGCAAGAGCGCGGCAGAGTACGGCGGAATCAACACCAGCAGGAATTTCCTGACAGCTATGTCCATATCCGGAGCGCTGGCAGGTCTTGGAGGAGCAGTTCAGGTGCTGGGCATGTCCGGACGTATCAGCCAGTTTGCAAGCCAGGAGCAGTTCGGTTTTCAAGGAATTACGGTGGCGCTGATCGCATCCTCTAATCCGATCGGCTGTATCTTTGCAGGATTGTTTTATGGGGCGATGAAGTACGGCGGAACCAAGCTGAGTCTTGTAAATGCGCCTTCCGAGGTTGTAGATATTATTATGGGAACAATCATTCTCTTTATTGCAATCTCTCACATCTTTAAGATGATCGTGGCAAAGAGGCTCCATAAGAAAGAGGGAGGTAAATAGAATGAGTGTATTGATTAAAGATTTAGGCTTATTAATAAATGCAATGTTGATTGCGACGCCTCCGCTTTTGTTTGCGGCGCTTGGCTCCTGCTTTTCCGAGCGGAGCGGTGTTATCAATATCGGAATCGAGGGTATGATGACGATCGGTGCGTTTACCGGAGCTGTTGTGGCTTATTTTACCGGAAACGGCTGGGTAGGCTTCTTCTGTGGCGGCCTTGCAGGCGCAGTCTTTGGAGTGATCCATGCCATTGCCTGCGTAAGCTTTGGCGCGGACCAGACTATTGCGGGAACGGCAATCAATTTCCTCGCACCGGGCCTGGCAGTGTTCTTATGTAAGGCAATGTTTGATAACTCTTCGGATTCGCCGGCTCTGGATACAGCAGCGAAGCTTCCGAAGATGTTTAATGGAGTATTTAAATCCGGTTCATTCTTATATAATGTACTTTGTACCTATTCAGTTGCATATCTTTGCTTTGTGCTGGCAATACTGGTAGGGTTCGTATTCTACAAGACCAAATTCGGTATGCGCCTGCGTGCAGTAGGCGAGCATCCGCAGGCTTGTGAGACACTGGGTATCAATGTGTTCCGCACCCGTTACATCTGCGTAATCCTTTCCGGATTCCTTGCAGGCCTAGGGGGAGCATTTGTGACGCTGGCAACGGTGAGCCAGTTCAGGCCGAGTGTAATTGTAGGACAGGGCTTTATTGCGATTGCAGCGGTAATTTTTGGAAAGTTTGATCCGGTGGGTTCTATGAAGGCGTGTCTTCTCTTTGGTTTCTGTAACGGAGTAAAGGCGCTTCTGGGCGGAAGCAATGTGGTATCGCCAAACCTGATTTCCATGATTCCGTATGTTGTTACGATCCTTGCGCTGGTACTGTTTGTGGGACAGTCCAGAGTTCCGGCGGCCAACGGCAAGCCATATATGAAGTCAAAGTAGGTGAAAAGTATGATCAACAGAGAGAACTTATGCGGGAAGGCTCTGGAAATGAGAGACAGGGCATATACCCCTTATTCGCATTTTAATGTGGGAGCGGCGCTGCTCTGTAAGGATGGGAGTATCTATACGGGCTGCAATATTGAAAATGCAGCCTATACTCCCTCGAATTGCGCGGAAAGAACAGCGTTTTTCAAAGCGGTCAGCGAAGGGAAACTGGAATTTACGGCAATTGCAATAGCCGGAGGGCAGGAAGGGGCAGAGAGTCTGGAATACTGTGCGCCGTGCGGGGTGTGCAGACAGGTTATGCGGGAATTCTGCGGGGATTCCTTCGAGATCATTCTGGCAAAATCCCGGGAGGAATATCAGATATTTACATTGGCGGAGCTTCTGCCGATGGGATTCGGGCCGGAGAATTTGGACAAGAAAATGTAGGATAAGGCGGATGAAGAGTGATGAGGCTGGAAGAATTAATAAGCTTGCCGAAGATAGAGCAGCATTGTCATCTGGACGGCTCCCTTTCTAAAGCCTTCGTGGAAAAGAGGTTGGGACGTAAGGTGCAGGAATCGGAGCTTCAGGTGCCGGAGGACTGCACCAGCCTGAATGAGTATCTGGACAAATTTGTCCTGCCCTGCAGCTGCATTGAGGATGCAGAGGGGCTTGAGGGCGCCGGCTATGATTTTATCAGCCGGATGAAAGAAGAAAATGTTGTATATACCGAGGTGCGGTTTGCACCGCTGAACCCGGCCCATGAAACCTTAAGTCTGGACCGGGTTCTTGAGTCTCTTCTTATGGGACTTGAGAGGGGAAAGCAGGAATTCGGCATAGAATATAATGTGATCGTATGTGCCATGCGGCATCACAGTGAGGAAACCAATCTTAAGATGTTCCGGGCCGCAAGGGAATTTTTGGGGGCCGGTGTATGCGCCGGAGATCTTGCAGGAGCGGAGGCTCTCTTTCCTATGAGCGGCTTCCGGAACCTATTTGCAGAGGCAGGGAAGCTTGGGATGCCTTTTACCATCCATGCAGGAGAGTGCGGTAATGTACATAATATTGCAGATGCGGTGTCGGCGGGAGCGGGTCGCATCGGCCACGGCATTGCCATGCGGGGGAACCGCGGACTACAGGAACTCTGCAGGGAGAAGCGGATCGGAATCGAGATGTGCCCGATCAGCAATCTCCAGACCAGGGCGGTAGAAGGACCGTCCGGATATCCGCTGCGGGAATTCTTAAATGCAGGACTTGCGGTGACGATCAATACAGATAACCGGACAGTCAGCAATACCACATTATCAAAAGAACTGGAATTTGTGCAGAGGGTATATGGAATCACGGATAATGAGATCATACAGATGATGAGAAATGCAGTGGATACATTGTTTGCAGATGACAGTGTAAAGGATAGGCTGTTGAAATTGTATGAATAATCGTGTACTGACACGTTTGCTTTTAAACGTGTTCATACATCAGAATAGGAAAGGCGAGGGATAGAAAGAATGAAAAAATATAACCGGATATTTGTCGTGGTGCTGGATTCCTTAGGGATCGGCCATCTTCCGGATGCGGAGAAATTCGGGGACGCAGGCGCAGACACCTTTGGCAATATTTTAAAAACCATGGGAAAGCTTGAAATTCCTAATCTGCAGAGACTTGGTATGGTGAATCTTCATTCGGCGGGAGAGATGCAGCCAGTAGAGAAGCCGATGGCCCGCTATACGGCTCTGGGCGAGACCAGCAACGGGAAGGATACCATGACAGGGCACTGGGAGATGATGGGAATTTATACCGAAAAGCCCTTTATCACATTTACAGAGACGGGCTTTCCGCGGGAATTGATCGACGAGCTGGAGAAGCGCTGTGGGAAACGGGTAATCGGGAATAAAAGCGCCAGCGGAACAGAGATCATTGAGGAGCTTGGAGAGGAGGAAATTCAGACTGGCGCGATGATTGTCTATACGTCTGCGGATTCGGTGCTTCAGATCTGTGGAAATGAAGAGACTTTCGATCTTGCCAATCTGTACCGCTGCTGTGAGATCGCAAGAGAACTGACCATGAAGGATGAATGGCGCGTGGGCAGGATCATAGCAAGGCCGTATGTGGGTAAGAAAAAGGGCGAGTTCAAGCGCACCAGCAACCGGCACGATTATGCACTGAAGCCGACTGGAAGGACGGTTTTGAATGCTATGAAGGATGCTGGCCTGGATGTGATCGGCGTGGGAAAGATCAATGATATTTTCTGCGGAGAAGGAATTACGGAGACAAACCGTTCGACCAGCTCAGTACACGGCATGGAGCAGACTATTGACATCTGCAGGAAGGATTTTCATGGGCTGTGCTTTACGAATCTGGTAGATTTTGATGCTTTGTGGGGACATCGAAGAAATCCGAAAGGGTACGGAAAAGAGATTGAAAAGTTTGATAAGAATCTGGGCGTGCTTCTGGAGGAATTAAGAGAGGATGACCTGCTGATCCTGACGGCGGATCACGGCAATGACCCGACTTATACCGGAACCGACCATACCAGAGAGTATGTTCCGTTTCTGGCATATTCTAAGACCATGAAGGAAGGCGGGAAGATACCGGAGCAGGATACCTTTGCGGTAATCGGGGCGACCATTGCAGAGAATTTCGGGATCCAGATGCCGGAGAATACCATCGGGCATTCGATATTGAAGGAATTGGAATAATACTATTCCAGGCTGCGTTAGCGCAGTAGATGCAGAACGGAGAGGAGAAGGTTAAATATGTTGTTTTTAAATTATCCGAAATGTACTACCTGTAAGAAGGCAGAGAAGTGGCTGAAGGATCATGAGTTTGAGTATGAGGCGAGAAATATCAAGGAAGAGAAACCTACAGAGGAGGAGCTGACGGAGTGGGTGAAGCGCAGCGGCCTTCCGGTGAAACGATTCTTTAACACCAGCGGAATGCTTTACCGGGAGATGGGCTTGAAGGATAAGCTGGCAGAGATGTCGGTGCAGGAGCAGATTGCGCTTCTGGCCGCGGACGGAATGCTGGTGAAGCGGCCACTTCTAGTGACGGAGCATACAGTGAAGGCTGGCTTTAGAGAGGCGGATTGGAGCGCACTTCTGTAAGGGATATGGATTTTTATGAGAGAGTAAGGCGGGTATGCCTTGAGATACCCTGCGGCAGGGCGGCGTCCTATGGGCAGATTGCACTGCTGTGCGGGAAACCGAACAATTCCAGACAGGTGGGTTATGGCCTGCGGACGGGAAAAGCCGGGGAAAATGTGCCGGCGCACCGGGTTGTTAATGCCAGTGGATATTTGAGCGGCGCCCATGCATTCGCCGCACCGGACTTACAGAAGGAAATGCTTGTAAAAGAAGGCGTGGAGGTCCGGCTGACAGAGAAGGGCTGGCAGATAGATTTGAAAAAGTATGGGTGGAGGTATACGGCGGAGGATGCCGAAAAATTCTATCGAATATTTCAAGAGTAAGGAGTGGAAGCGGATCCGGACAAGTTCTGCGGAATATACGGGATAGAGAAAAGTGAAATAGAGACGATTTATCAAAGGCAGCTGGTTCAGACCGGCTGCCTTTATTTGACGAGCGTTACCGCATACACCCGGAATGGTATGACAAAAAAAGTTGTCATTTCGTATTGACAAAGATAGTTGTCAATGGTATATTAGTGTTGACAAGTAAAGTTGTCAAAAGGTAATAGGCGTCTAAATAAAAAACAGGGAGATGATAAATTGGCATTGTTGAACCATTTGAAAAAGTACCGCTCTGAGCTGGGAATCAACCAGACAGAGCTTGGAAGGCTGGCGGGGGTGTCCAGACAGACCATCAGTCTGATTGAGAGAGGCGATTATTCGCCATCAGTGACATTGGCGTTAAAGCTAGCGAAGATTTGTAAGGTGACGGTGGAAGACATATTTGTATATTATGAGGAGGATGAAGAACATGACGAAAAAGGCAGAGCTTAAGAAAACAAATTCATATAAGAAGATGGGGCTGGTTATGTTGTGTTCGGCGGCCGGCGGCGGAGTTCTTGGAATAGTAATGTTTGTGATATTAAGTGATAACATGGTGGGTAATATTAAGAACGGCACAGCCCTTGCGCTGACAGGAATTCAGCGGATTATGATTCCTGTGCTGGCCGTGATCACTATTGTATCAATTGTCTATGGAGAGCTGAATCTGAGAAAGCTGAGGGGGATAGGCCGAAGGCTCCTTGAGGCTGAGGATGAGGAATGCGATCAGTGGGAATATGCGGAGGAAAAGACCGGCGCTTATGGGATGGTCGTGAATCTATTGTCACAAATACTGTGTATACTGATCTTGTCTGTGGGATATTCGATAGAATATATTGCAGACAAGAATGCAGGAAATATGCTGGCGGCATGCGTGATATTTCTGATATGCTACGCGTACGACGGATTCTGGCAGGTGCGTTATGTGAAAGTCATTCAGGAGTCCCGTCCGGAGAAACAAGGAGATCCATCGTCAAGGAAGTTCCGCCAGCAGTGGCTGGACAGCTGTGATGAGGCAGAGAAAGAGGTGATCTACAGGAGTGCCTATACGTCATATAGTCAAACTAGTAAGATGATCCCTCTGCTGCTCGTTATTGTTATGCTGGGACATCTGTTTTTCAATACAGGAATTCTGGCAATTGTGATCGTTGCAGTGATCTGGCTGGTTGTTACGGTATCTTATCTTACTTCCTGTGTGAGCCTGAAAGGACAGAAGCTAAAATAGAAGGATAGGGATATTTCATTCTTCGGGAATATGAAATCAAGCCCCTGCATACATTGTAAAAATGATGAATGCAGGGGATTTGTATGAAAGATTATATTGAGGAGCGGGCAGTAGAGATTGCATATTATATTATTGAACATAAGGCAACAGTAAGGCAGACGGCGAAAGCATTTGGAGTAAGTAAAAGCACGATACATAAGGATGTCACGGACCGGCTTCTAGTTATCAATCCCTCTCTGGCGGCAGAAGCGCGCAAGGTATTGGATGTAAATAAATCTGAGCGCCACATACGGGGTGGACTTGCTACGAAGGAAAAATATCTTCATCAGCATATATAGACGAAGAATGGATAAAATGCACGGATGAGGCGTACTTTTGTTCTTGACATTATCCGTTTTATTGATTAGTATATGTATGTAAATTACATAAGATTGATGACAAGGGAGCTTGTATGGAAACAGGCTGAGAGTGGGCTGATACCGCCCAGACCGAGTACCTGATTTGGATAATGCCAGCGTAGGGATGCGTATAAGGGATTTTGAATCTCCTTTGTTTTCAATCGAAGATGAAGGAGGTTTTTTATGTTTGAATTTTTGGTAACGGCAGAGGGAGGCTTGACGGGGGCAGGCTATATTGTGTGTATTGCGGCTGGGATAGTGCTGTTTGCTCTGGCGCTTTTGTTTGCGGGGAAGAGTTCCGAGAAAAGAAAAATATCCACAAAACAGCTTGTATTCTGCGGCATTGCAATGGCGCTTGCATTTGTGACATCCTATATAAAAATATTTGAGATGCCCTGGGGCGGAAGCGTAACGCTATGCAGCATGCTTTTTATTGTGCTGATAGCAAATTGGTATGGGGCAAAGACAGGAATTTCCGTAGGACTGGCATACAGTATCCTGCAGTTTATTCAGGAGCCGTTTGTCCTTTCATTTTTTCAGGTGTGCTGCGACTATTTTCTGGCGTTTGCGGCTCTTGGCATTGCAGGCTTTTTTGCTAAGAATTCACACGGACTGATAAAGGGCTATGTGGCGGCGGTTCTGGCACGGGGCGCATTTCATGCTCTGGGTGGGTATCTTTATTGGATGAACTATATGCCGGAGAATTTTCCTCAGTCATTGAAAAGTATCTATCCAATTGCCTACAATTACAGTTTTCTTCTTGCAGAGGGGCTGATCACCATAGTGATCTTATCCATACCGGCAGTGACAAAGGCACTGAATCAGGTAAAGAGGATGGCGCTGTCGTAATTTGATTTTAGAACATGCGGCGTATTTTAATTTCCGAAAACACTTCTTGATTCTTCCCGCATGCGGCTCTATAATGGATGGTTAGAAGGGAAGTAATCCGAATGAGGACAAGAGCAAAGACAGATAGAAGCAATTACTTATTTGATAATCATGCACTGGCAGCGCTGATTATTCCACTGGTGATCGAGCAGCTTCTGGCAATTCTGGTGGGAATGGCGGACAGTATTATGATCGCAAATGTGGGTGAGGCGGCGGTATCCGGCGTGTCGCTGGTGGATCAGGTCATGATACTGGTCATTCAGATATTTTCAGCGCTGGCAACCGGAGGGGCGGTGGTCGCCGGCCAGTATCTGGGACAGAAAAATCAAAAAAAGGCCTGCGAATCGGCAATGCAGATGGTCTGGTTTATTACACTTTGCGCGGGAGTCATTATGATAGGTGTATACATAGGAAAATACTGGATTCTCCACGGGGTGTTCGGACAGATTGACAGTGAGGTCAGGAAGCATGCGAACACCTATCTGCTGATTGTTACGGCATCCATTCCGTTTATTGCGCTGTATAACTGCGGTGCCGCAGTTTTCCGTACGATGGGCAATTCAGAGGTATCCATGCGGATATCGGTAATCATGAATGTGATAAATGTGGGCGGGAATGCATTGCTGATTTATGGATTTCACCGAGGGGCAGAGGGCGTTGCAATTCCTACTCTGATATCCCGCGCTGTAGCGGCAGTGATTATTACAGTGAAGCTCCTGAATCAAGAGAATGCGGTGCACATTGAGAGGACAATCCGTTATCGTCTTGACTGGGCCATGGTAAAGAAGATTTTGAGTATCGGCATTCCAAATGGGATGGAAAACAGTATGTTTCAGCTTGGTAAAATCATTGTGCTGAGCCTGATATCTACCTTTGGAACCTATGCCATAGCGGCAAATGCAGTAGGAAATGCCGTAACGCTGTTTTCCTGCCTTCCGGGAATGTCTATAACATTGGCAGTTACCACAGTGATTTCCCGGTGTGTGGGGGCGGGGGACTATGAGCAGGTCAAATATTATAACCGTAAGCTGCTTATGATTATTCATGCAGGCATGATGATTTCGGTTGGCCTGGTATTTTTAACATTACCGTGGATTATCCGTGCTTACCATTTGTCGGATGTGACAGCGGAGGTAACAAAGCAGATTATTTATTTCCATGGAATCTGTACCATATTTTTCTGGCCGGCGGCATTTTCACTGCCTACAACCTTTCGTGCGGCAGGAGATGCCAGAGCCTGTATGATTATTTCAATATTGTCTATGTGGATATTCCGGATTATACTTAGTTATATATTGGGAAGATATATGGAACTGGGTGTCTTTGGTGTCTGGATAGCCATGATCATTGACTGGCTGTTTAGGGGCTTATGTTTCGGCATCCGCTATTTCGGCGGAAAATGGAAGAATGCAGCAATTGTATAAAGTCCATAAAACAAAGGAGGAGCTATACAAGTGGAGAGAGAGTTGGTAATTGTTCTTGATTTTGGCGGGCAGTATAACCAGTTGGCGGCAAGGCGTGTCCGAGAGTGTAACGTGTACTGCGAGATATATTCTTATAAGACAGATCTGGAAAAGATCAGACAGATGAATCCCAAAGGAATCATCCTGACCGGAGGGCCGAACAGCTGCTATGAGCCGGATTCCCCAACCTGCTCGAAAGAACTGTTTGAGATGGGAATCCCTGTGCTGGGGCTCTGCTATGGGGCACAGGTCATGATGCTTGTATTGGGAGGAAAAGTGGAGCGGGCACAGGTCCGCGAGTATGGAAAGACAGAGGTTATTGTAGATAAGACATCGGAGCTGTTTGAAAATGTGTCGGAGAAAACGATATGCTGGATGAGCCATTTCGATTATATATCCAGACAGGCGCCGCATTTCCGTATTACGGCACATACGGCAGACTGTCCGGTCGCGGCGGCGGAGTGTGCCGAAAAGAAGCTCTATGCAGTCCAGTTTCATCCAGAGGTTCTGCATACCCAGGAAGGAAGCAGGATGCTGTATAATTTTGTGCGTGGTGTCTGCGGGTGCGCCGGGGACTGGAAGATGGATTCCTTTGTGGAAAATTCGGTTAAGGCTATCCGTGAAAAGGTTGGAAACGGAAAAGTACTCTGCGCTCTGTCAGGCGGAGTGGATTCATCCGTGGCAGCAGTTATGCTGTCCAAGGCAATCGGCAGCCAGCTGACCTGTGTATTTGTAGACCACGGCCTGCTTCGCAAAAATGAAGGGGATGAGGTAGAGGCCGTGTTTGGATCGGAAGGCCCCTATGACTTAAACTTTATCCGTGTAAATGCACAGGAACGTTTTTACAGTAAGCTTGCGGGAGTGGAAGAGCCGGAAGAGAAGCGCAAGATTATTGGAGAAGAGTTTATCCGGGTATTTGAAGAGGAGGCTGAGAAAATCGGTGCAGTGGATTTTCTTGTACAGGGAACCATTTACCCGGATGTGGTAGAAAGTGGTCTTGGAGGAGAATCTGCGGTAATTAAGTCCCATCACAATGTGGGAGGCCTGCCGGATTATGTGGATTTTAAGGAGATTCTTGAGCCTCTCCGGGATCTGTTTAAGGATGAGGTGCGGAAAGCCGGTTTGGAAATGGGGATTCCGGAGAAGCTGGTATACCGCCAGCCATTTCCGGGACCGGGACTGGGTATACGGATCATCGGTGAAGTGACTGCGGAAAAAGTAAGAATGGTGCAGGATGCAGATGCAATTTACCGGGAAGAGATAGCAAATGCCGGATTGGAAGGGAAGGTCGGGCAGTATTTTGCCGGACTGACTAATATGCGGAGCGTGGGAGTCATGGGCGATGAGAGGACTTATGATTATGCTGTGGCTCTGCGGGCTGTGAATACGGTGGATTTCATGACTGCAGAGGCGGCGGAGATACCATTTGCTGTACTGCAGAGGGTGATGAGTCGGATAATCAATGAAGTGAAGGGGGTTAACAGAGTCATGTATGATTTGACGAGTAAGCCGCCGGGAACTATTGAGTTCGAATAGTAGGCGGTGGGCCTGAAAGCCCGTATTTACGGGGCTTCCGGGCTTCTGCCTCGGAAAATTGCATTTTCATTGCATTTTTTAAATCGCCTGCTTGTGATACTCGGCAGTGAATTGATTGCTGGTGTAATCAGCAGTGCTGTGTGTAGCAGGCGTGTAAGTCAGCAATCCGGTCAGCTTCTTTGCGACATCAAAGTTGCTGTTTGGAT
>CAJTZE010000020.1 GCA_910584265.1 uncultured Dorea sp.
TGACCGCCCGCAGGGAGAGAGACGCCAGGATAACCGTCCGGGAAGAGGAGACCGCCCACAGGGAGAGAGGCGCCAGGATAACCGTCCGGGAAGGGGAGACCGTCCGCAGGGAGAGAGACGTCAGGATAACCGTCCGGGAAGAGGAGACCGCCCGCAGGGAGAACGTTTCCAGGGCGGACGCGGCGATAAGGACAGGGACGGCTTCCGCGGTGACAGGGACCGTCAGGGAAGGAAGAATAATCCGGCGATTCCGGCGCCTGCAATAGAGGGACAGAAGACCCAGAGAAGCAAAGGAAAAGGTAAGGACGATTACAAGAAAAAAGATTACAGGGATGACGATGAGAGAATGCCGAAGGGCAAGAAGCAGAAGAATGAGCCAAAGCAGCAGCTACAGAAGCCTCAGCAGAAGATGCAGAAGGTTGAGGAGGTTATTAAGTCTGTTGTGATCCCGGAAGTTCTTACGATTAAGGATCTGGCTGACAAGATGAAGATTGTTCCGTCTGTAATTGTGAAAAAGCTGTTTATGCAGGGGAAGATCGTAACGGTTAATCAGGAGATCGACTACGATACGGCAGAGGAAATCGCATTGGAATTCGATGTGCTGTGTGAAAAAGAAGAGGTTGTGGATGTGATCGAAGAGCTCCTGAAAGAGGAGGAAGAGGACGAGAAGAAGATGAAGAAGCGTCCGCCGGTAGTCTGCGTTATGGGCCACGTTGACCATGGTAAGACCTCGCTTTTGGATGCGATCCGGCATACGAATGTAATTGACCGTGAGGCAGGGGGCATTACCCAGCATATCGGTGCATCGGTTGTGAAAGTAAACGGCGAGAAGATCACCTTCTTAGATACTCCGGGACATGAGGCATTTACCGCTATGCGTATGCGGGGAGCAAGCTCTACGGATATTGCGATTCTGGTGGTTGCCGCAGACGACGGCGTTATGCCGCAGACGGTAGAGGCGATCAATCATGCGAAGGCCGCAGGAATCGAGATCGTGGTTGCCATTAATAAGATCGATAAGCCGAGCGCGAACATTGACCGTGTTAAACAGGAGCTTTCGGAGTATGAGCTGATTCCGGAGGACTGGGGCGGAAGCACCATTTTCGTGCCGGTATCCGCAAAGACAGGAGAAGGCCTTCAGGAGCTGATGGAGATGCTGCTGCTTACCGCCGAGATGTCAGAGCTTAAGGCGAATCCAAACCGCCGGGCAAGAGGCCTTGTTATTGAGGCTGAGCTTGACAAGGGTAAGGGCTCTGTTGCAACGGTCCTTGTTCAGAAGGGAACTCTGCGCGTAGGCGATGCGATTGCGGCAGGCTCTGCATTCGGTAAAGTAAGAGCCATGATGGATGATAAAGGAAGACGTGTGAAAGAAGCCGGCCCGTCTGTTCCGGTTGAGATTCTCGGCCTGAATGACGTTCCAAATGCCGGAGAGGTATTTGTAGGCTGTAAGAATGATAAGGATGCAAGAAGCTTTGCCGAGACATTTATTTCCCAGAATAAAGCAAAGCTTTTGGAAGATACTAAGAGCAAGCTGTCTCTGGATGATCTGTTTAACCAGATCAAAGAGGGCAATTTGAAGGAGCTTGGCATTGTGGTGAAGGCGGATGTGCAGGGATCTGTAGAGGCAATCAAGCAGAGTCTTCTGAAGCTGTCTAACGAAGAGGTGGTTGTTAAGATCATCCATGGAGGCGTAGGAGCCATCAATGAATCGGATGTAAGCCTTGCTTCTGCATCGAATGCAATTATTATCGGATTTAATGTGCGTCCGGATGCTACCGCCAAAGAGACGGCAGAGCGCGAGGGCGTGGATGTGCGTCTGTACCGGGTAATCTACAATGCGATCGAAGATGTGCAGGCGGCCATGAAGGGTATGCTGGATCCGGTATTTGAGGAGAAGGTACTCGGCCATGCAGAGGTACGTCAGACCTTCCGGGCCTCCGGCGTGGGAACCATTGCAGGCTCCTATGTGACAGACGGAATCTTTGAGCGGGACTGCCAGGCGCGGATCGTCCGTGACGGAATCGTCATTTATGACGGTAAGCTTGCATCCCTTAGAAGATTTAAGGATGATGTGAAGGAAGTCAGAACCGGATACGAATGCGGTTTTGTATTTGAGAACTTCAATGATATCAAAGAAGGAGACCAGGTAGAGGCATTCAAGATGGTAGAGATACCAAGATAGATGTTTTGCGGCAGAATAAGAATCGCTGCCATGTGTGAATAAAGGAGAATAGAAATTGAGGAAAAACAGTATTAAGAATACCAGGGTAAATACGGAGGTTCAGAGAGAGCTGAGTAATATCATACGGGCGGGGCTCAAGGATCCCAGGGTAGCCCCGTGGACCTCCGTTGTTGCTGTTTCGACAGCACCAGATCTCAAGACCTGTAAGGCATATATCAGTGTGCTGGGGGATGAGAAGGCTCAGGAGGATACGATCAAGGGCTTAAAGAGCGCAGAAGGGTATATCCGCCGTGAACTTGCGCGGGGACTGAATATGCGCAATACGCCGGAGATTACCTTTGTGCTCGATCAGTCAATTGAATACGGCGTAACTATGTCAAAGAAGATTAGCGATGTGACCAGAGATTTGAAAATGGATGGTGAGGAAGATGCTGAATAGATTACTGCAGGGCACGCATAAGGCCGCGATCGGCGGCCATGTGCGGCCTGACGGAGACTGTGCCGGTTCCTGTATGGGGCTATACGGGTATATCAAAGACAATTATCCGGATATAGAGGTTGATGTATATCTGGAACCCCTTCCGGAGAAATTCCGATTTCTCAAGGGTACAGAGGATATCAAGAGTGAGATTCCAATGGATGTAGTATATGATCTGTTTATTTGTCTTGACTGTGGTGATGAGGAACGTCTGGGGTTTTGTGCGCCGCTGTTTCAGACAGCGCTGCATACCTGCTGTATTGACCATCATGTAAGCAACCGGTCTTTTGCAGACGATAATTATATTGTTCCGGATGCAAGCTCTACCTCGGAGCTTCTATACGGCCTGATGGACAGGGATAAGGTTACGAAGGAAATAGCAGAAAGCCTGTATATGGGAATTGTACATGATACAGGGGTGTTTCAGTATTCCTGTGCAAAGCCGGCAACGTTCCGCGTGGCCGCTGAGCTTCTGGAAAAGGGGGTCGATGCTGCCGCACTGATCGACCTTACATATTATGAGAAATCCTATGCGCAGAATCAGGTGCTGGGACGCGCCCTTCTGGAAAGCATTGTCTTTATGGATGGGAAATGTATTGCGGCATTCATGAAAAAGGAGCAGATGGATTTCTATGGGGTCGGGCCGAAGGATCTGGACGGAATTGTGGCCCAGCTCAGGGTTACCCAGGGAGTAGAGGTGGCAATATTTGCCTATGAGACGGCAAAAGATCTGTATAAGGTGAGCCTGCGCTCGAAAAGGGAAGTGGACGTGAGCGTGATTGCAGGATATTTTGGCGGAGGCGGCCATGTAAGGGCCGCAGGCTGCACGATGCCCGGCTCTATCTATGATGTAATGAATAATCTGTCCAGACAGATTGAACTGCAGTTTGCAAAGGAGTAGCTTATGCTGCATGGAATTTTGAATGTGTACAAGGAAAAGGGCTGGACATCCCATGACGTTGTGGCAAAGCTTAGGGGTATAACCAGACAGAAAAAAATCGGCCATACCGGAACGCTGGATCCGGATGCGGAGGGAGTGCTCCCGGTATGTCTTGGAAAGGCGGCGAAGGTGAGTGAGCTGCTGACTGAGAAGGACAAAGCCTACCGCGCCGTGCTGCTTCTGGGAACGGTTACGGATACGCAGGATATTTCCGGAACTGTGCTGGAAAAACGCGGCACAGCCGCCCTGCGGGAAGAAGAGACAGCAGAAGTGATCCGGGGATTTACCGGTGCATATGACCAAATCCCGCCCATGTATTCCGCCTTGAAGGTGAATGGACGCAGGCTCTATGAGCTGGCGAGAGAGGGAAAGACTATTGAGCGGAAGGCGAGGACTGTGACAATTCATGATATCCAGATCCTTCGGATGGAGCTTCCACGGGTGGAACTGGAGGTGTCCTGTTCAAAGGGAACCTATATCCGCACGCTTTGCCATGATATCGGAGAACGGCTTGGGACAGGAGGATGTATGGAATCACTGCTGCGTATCCGCTCCGGCCCTTTTGATATCGGAGAAAGCTATAAGCTGGAATACCTGCAGGAAATGATGGAGCAGGGGGATCTTGAGAAGCTTTTGATACCTATTGACGCCGTATTTTCACAATATAAAAAAATACAGATTAAACAGGAATTAGACAGCCGGTTAAAAAACGGGAATCCTTTTGCCGTGCACGGCCTGGAGTCCGGTTTTTCGGATCAGGAATATGTGCGGATGTATGATCCTGCCGGAAGCTTTGCGGCAGTTTATAAATATGTGCAGGAGGAAGACTGGTTCCGGCCGGTTAAGATGTTCCTGTAAATCATGACAGCAGGGGAGAAATATGCAGTATGTAGAAGGCTTGGAAGCGTATCAGGGAGGTACACGCACAGCGGTTACGCTGGGCAAATTTGACGGCCTCCACCGCGGCCATGAAAGATTGATCAAAAAAGTAATAGAGCTTGCCGGAAAGGAAGATCTTGAAAGCGTAGTGTGCTCTTTTAATATGATTCCTTTTTTTGAGAGCCGGAAGATAGAGAGAGAGATCCTGATGACGAAGGAAGAGCAGAGGCTTAGGCTGGAGGGAAGGATCGATACGCTTGTGGACTGCCCGTTCACTGAAGCGCTCCGCATGATCCCGGCAGAGGATTTCATCCGGGATGTGCTGGCAGGACTGTTCCATGCCGCCTATGTGGTCGTGGGAGAGGACTTCTGTTTTGGCTGGAAGAAGCAGGGAAATATCCATATATTAAAGGAACAGGAAGAAAAATACGGCTACAGGCTGGTGGTGATTGAAAAGGAGCGGCATCAGGGCAGGATCATCAGCAGCACCTACATTAAGGAGGCGCTGTCGGAGGGGAAGCTTGCACTGGCCAACTGTCTGTTGGGGTATCCCTATACGATCATGGGTGAGGTAGAGCATGGGAAGCAGCTAGGCAGAAGACTAGGATTTCCCACGCTGAATGTGGCGCCGGGAGCTCATAAGATGCTGCCTCCGAAGGGCGTGTATGTGTCGAGGACCTATGTGGACAGCCGGGGATATAACGGAATCTCTAATGTGGGCGTGAAGCCTACCGTCACGGATGCGGACCGTATGCTTTTAGAAAGCTATCTGTTTGATTATCACGGAGATGCATACGGTAAAAAGACAGCAACAGAGTTGCATGAGTTCCGGAGGCCGGAAAGGAAATTTGCGGATGTGTCTGAAATGAAAGCCTGTATTGATGAGGATATCGAATATGGGAAGGCTTTTTTGAATCCGGCGGGGAGAAAGAATAAATAAAAGGACTATGTGAAAGCTGGAATTTGATGTATAATAGCAGATAGAATAACTGGATGATACGATTTATTGATTGGAGGGTTCACAGATGAAAAAGATACTGGTTATTGGCAGCCTGAATATGGATACGGTGATTGAGACGCCGCGTATCCCCGTGCCGGGAGAGACGATCATGGGAAGCAGCGTTAAGAATGTTCCCGGCGGGAAGGGCGCGAATCAGGTATATACCATAGGAAAGCTGGGCGGAGATGTCAGCATGATCGGTGCGGTAGGCAGTGACACCTTCGGGGATATGTTGATTGATAATCTGAAGAAGGTAAATGTCAATACAGAGGGAATCGAGCGTATTCAGGGCGGTACAACAGGACAGGCATTTATACCGGTAGATGATTCGGGTGAGAATTCCATTATAGTGATCGGCGGAACGAACGGACAGGTGGATGAGAGTCTGCTGAAGAAGTATGAATATTTGATGGATGAGAGTGATATTGTAGTGATGCAGCAGGAGATACCGCTGTCAACCGTCATGGCCGCTAAAAAGATGGCAATGGAGAAGAGAAAGCTTATCATTGTTGACCCGGCTCCTGCGGCTGCTATGCCGGACGAATTCTGGGCAGGCATTGACTATATCAAGCCGAATGAGACCGAGCTTGGAATCCTGATCGGAAAAGAGCTGCATACGCAGGAGGAATATAAGGCGGCGGCGAAGGAGATGCTGGACAAGGGTGTAAAGCATCTTCTGGTTACCCTTGGAAGCAAGGGCTGCCTTTTGATGACGGCAGACAGCGAGGAGTTTATTCCTGCAAATAAAGTGAAGGCTGTGGATACCACAGCGGCAGGCGACTGCTTTACCGGAGCATTTGCCACAGCCCTGAGCCAGGGTAAGACAGAAAAGGAGGCAATTGCATTTGCACAGAAGGCATCTGCGATCGCGGTTACCAGAAAGGGCGCCCAGACCTCTGTACCGTCGTTAGAAGAAGTGATGGAAAGCTTTTAAGCATGGCAACGATCAAAGATGTTGCAAAAATGGCGGGAGTGGGTATTGCCACGGTTTCCAGAGCTGTGAACGGTACCGGATACATATCGGCAGAGTCCCGGGAAAAGATTGAGGCGGCCATCAAGGAGCTGAATTATATACCAAATGAGCGGGCTAGAAATCTTTCCAGAAAGCGGACGGGAATCATCGGCGTACTTATTCCAGACTTTCAAACCCCCTTTTATGCCGCATTTATCAGACAGGCAGAGCTTGAACTCTATGAATGCGGGTACCGCACCATGGTCTGTAATTGTGTGAAGACGCGGGACAAGGAGAAGGAATACATAGATATGCTGGAGCGTAATATGGTGGACGGAGTGATCACCTGTGCATTATCATTGGAGGAATCTGCTTATCAGGGTATCGGCAGGCCGATTGTCAGCATGGATCACGATCTGGGAGGGAATATCCCGCTGATCCATTCGGATCACAGGAGGGGAGGCCGGATGGCCGCAGAGTATCTTGTGAGCCAGGGCTGCAGGAGGGTGATCCAGCTGGGCGGAAGGTTTGATGCTTCAACGCCCTCTAATGACCGCTATGAGGAATTTGCTAGAGTAATGGAGGAGCATCAGGTGTCACTTCAGGTTCTGGAGTTGGAATGGAACCGGCTGGACTATGAGTATTACCAGCAGCATCTGAGGGAGTATCTGAAGGAAATCAAAGAGGCGGACGGGGTATTTGCCTCGGACATGGGAGCGACGGCGCTGTATCATTTCGCCTCGGACCTGGGGATTGGCGTACCGGAGAAATTGAAAATTACCGCCTATGATGGAACCGATATCACACGGATGGTAACGCCTGTGGTAACGGCAGTCTGTCAGGACATTCCTATGCTCGCCCGGAAATGTACGGATACGCTTATGAAACTGATCGGCGGAGAGACGGACATAGAATTCCGTCAGACGGTTGATGTATATTTTCAAAAGGGTCAAACTGCATAAAATAATGAAAAACGTTTCTATTGTGCAATGTGCACATATGGAAACGTTTTTATAATGTTTAAATGTACTGAATGTACAAAAATAAGGGCGAAAAACCTTGACATACAGGAATGCTGCGAGGATAATTGTCTTAGAACACACAGAAATCACAGATTTGGAATCAAGGAGGAAGGATATGTCAGAGACCAGATGGGCAATTGCCGGCACCGGATACATTGCGAATGAATTTGCTTCCGGCATTCAGGAGGCAGAGGATGCAGTGCTTGCGGCAGTAGTATCCAGAAATGAAGAGACAGGAAGAGGCTTTGCAGATAAGTATCATTGTAAAAAGGTTTACACGGATCTGAAGACGATGCTGGATTCGGAGACGGTGGATGTGGTATATATTGCAATTCCGAACGACTGCCATTACTCCTATATCATGACGGTATTGGAAGCAGGAGTATCGGTGCTCTGTGAAAAACCGATGGTAGATAACAGAAGGCAGCTTGATAAGGTGCTTGCTAAGGCGGAAGAAAAGCAGGTGTTTTTAATGGAAGGAATGTGGACCCGCTGTTTTCCGGCAGTGGTGAAAGCAAGAGACTGGCTAAAGAAAGGGAAGATCGGGGAGGTGCTGGCGGTACGTTCCGGATTTGATATCAAGCCGGATGTAAACGACTGGCAGCCCTGGAAGGGCGGAATCCGCCACGCAGGAGGCGCCTTAAGAGACGTAGGGATCTATGCGCTGGCAATGGCATATATGGCGTTTCCAAAGGATCCGGAGACAGTTTATTCCACAATGAAGTCCAACGGCGAGGTGGATGAGAGCTTCCACATGATGATGACCTATGGAGAAGGAAAAACGGCATTTTTAAGCGGAGCCTTTGATCAGGTCAGTACGCCGCAGACGGAGATTACAGGAGAGAAGGGGCGTATCCTGATCGGGCCCCAGTTCTGGCATCCGACAAGGGCATCCCTGCTCTTAAATAACGGAGAAGCAGAAGAATTTGTCCAGGAATATCCGGCCAGCGGCTTCCAGTATGAGATTCAGGCGGTTCAGGACTGCATACACAGCGGAAAGACCGAGTGCCCGCATTTCACATGGGAGGAAACGGTTAAGATTTGCGATATGATAGAGAAGACAAGAAAAGAATGGGGTATTGTATACCAGTCGGACGAGGAGGATGAAGCATGAAAGGCGAGATTAAACAGATTTGTATTTTGGTCGATGATGTTAATGCTGCGATGGAGCATTACTGGAATGAATTTGGCATCGGTCCATGGGATGTGCGCCATTTTACCCCGGAGACCGTAAGGGATCTGTATGTGCACGGCGAGCCGGTAACGGAAGGATTTGAGTTTATCTGCGCAGTTACCTGGGAGGGAGATGTGGAGTATGAGCTGATCCAGCCGGTAAAGGGAAAGAATATATATTGGGATTTTCTGAAAAAATATGGAAGCGGGCTGCATCACTTTAAGATTGTAATCCCGGATGATGAGGAACTGAAAGCATATGTAAAGGAATTGGAGGACAAAGGGCTTAAGGTTACTCAGACCGGATGGATCGATTATGATGTACATTATTATCTGGATACCTATGATAAGCTGGGTTTAACTCTGGAACTTGGAAATGGAGGAAAGATCGGCCAGGCGCCGGAGGTTTATCCTTCTAAGGATGCCGAAAGGCCTGTTTCCCACAGGCAGAATATCCGTCAGCTTGCCGTTGTGGTGGATGACGTGGAGAAATACATGGAGAATTACGCTTATTATCTCGGCATCGACGGGTGGGATGTAAGACATTTTACTCCGGACAGGGTAAAGAGCCTGAAGGTCGGCGGCCAGGAGGTAAAGGAAGATTTTGATTTTATCTGCGCGGTGAAATGGGCCGGCGATATGGAGCTTGAACTGATCCAGCCGGTAAAGGGACCGAATATTTACTGGCAGTTTTTAGAGAAGCAGGGGCCGGGATTCCACCATGTCAAGGATGTGTGCCCGGACGAGGAGATTGCAAAGGAATGTGAACGGCTGAAGCCTTACGGGGGAGAAGTTATGCAGACCGGATGGATCGACGGGGACAGCCATTACTATATGAGTACAGATAAGCTTCTGAATATGATCGTGGAATTTGGAAATGGAGGCGAAATTAAACCGGCAGAGTATGTTTTTACCAGTAAGAAAAATTAAGGCATAACCTTCGATTTGTATTTTTTTCTCCTGTGTATCGGCCGAATAGCTAAAATATAGTTGGATATAATCTGACTTGACAAATAAATATGTGTAATTTATAATAAAAAACAGATATTTAATCGATTAAATACAAAAATAGGAGAAAAAAAAGTGCGTGCAACAATAAAAGATGTGGCAAAGCTTGCAGGCGTTTCTACAGCGACGGTCTCAAATGTGCTCACGGAGCGGAAAGCCGTGAGCACAGAGTTAAAGGTGCGGGTCTGCAGAGCGATGGAGCAGCTGAATTATAAGCCCAACAGCATTGCCCGGAGCTTAAAAACGAATCAGAGCTATATGATCGGGGTAATCGTCCCGGATATACTGAATCCGTTTTTCGCCGAGGTATTGAAGTATATCGGCGAGGAGACAAACCGGCACGGCTATCAGATGGTTATATATGATTCCGGCGAGGATGCAGAGCGCGAGAGGAAGCTGCTGAAGCTGCTGATTGACAACGGAGCAGATGGTATTATTAACATCACGTCCCGCATGAAGGAAGAGGAACTTTCGGAGGCATTTCCGGTGCCGGTTGTATTGGGAGACAGGTCTGATTTCCCAACACCGGATAAAACAGCATTTGTACGTTCCGACAATTTTGCGAGCGGGAAAATTGCAGCAGAGCATCTGGCTGAAAAAGGGTATAAGGATTTTGTATGTATCGCCGGGCCGGTGGATACTGCTTCGGCGGCGCGCAGGCGCTTGGAGGGATTTAAAAGCGGACTAAAAAGCTGTGGATTTTCAGAAAAAGATTTACAGGTTTTCACGTGCAGCTTTTCCTTCGATGACGGATACCGTGTTATGAGCCGTTTTCTGGATACATATGACCGGACATCCCGATACGCTGTGTATGCAAGCAGTGATATTATGGCGTGGGGAGTCATAGAAGCGTGCAAGAGCCGGAAGTTAAGGATTCCGGAGGATATTGCAGTCATTGGAAATGATAATATCTGGTGCAGCCGTTATATTGCCCAGGGATTGACAACGGTTGAAAATTCAGCCTGTGAGTTGGGACGCAGGGCGGCGGAACTGCTGCTTGATGCATTGGCAGAACAGGGGATTTTCAGACAGCATAATACAGTATTGGAGCCGCATTTATGTATCAGGACAACAACTTAGCTTAAATTTTTATGGGATTACATATTTGATCTCATAAAAATTTTAAAAGAAAGTTAAACGATTAAATCAACGAGGTGGAAAGAGTGAAGTACTATTATGAAGAAGGCCAGGTAAAAACAGGACATGTTTTTATGGGCGGGGATGTAACCAGAAGTGCAAGAATTGAGAGCATGAGAGAGCTGCTGTTAGAAGCGGTTCCGCAGATTTCGTCGGACAGGGCTGTTCTGATTACAGAGGCTTATAAGAAATATAACAGTGAGACCATCTATGTGAAACGGGCAAAGGCTTTTGCAGAGCTTCTTGAAAAGCTTCCGATTACCATTCTGGACGGGGAACTGATCGTGGGAAGTGTAAGCGATAAGCTGAGGTGTGCACATATTTTCCCGGAATTCGGACTTGACTGGCTGATTGAGGAATTGGATGGGAAGCCGATGCGCCCGGAGGACCGTCCTGGAGACAAATATGAGATATCAAAGGAAGATGAAGAGGCAATCCGTTCTATTACCAGTTATTGGTACAACAATAACCATGAATACCGCTGCAAGGCGGTGCTGCCTGAGGAGACACATCTCATCCGTGAAATGGGCGTAACCGATTCTTACTGGCTGATGATCGGCGGGGAAGGCCATCTGACAGTTAATTTGAAGCGGGTGGTCAGAGAGGGCCTGAACCGTTATATAGAAAGGGCAAAGAACCGTATTGCAGAGCTGGATCTGGCAGATCCAGCTCAGGCGGAGCAGAAGCCGTTCTTAGAATCCGTAGTGATTTCCTGCAGGGCGGTGATAGACTATGCGGCAAGGTATGCCGTGCTGGCGCGGAAGCTTGCAGAAAAGGAGAAGAACGAAAACCGCAGGGCGGAGCTTCTGTATATCGCAGACATCTGTGGACGGGTTCCGGCAGAGCCTGCCCGGAATTTCCATGAAGCGCTGCAGTCTGTCTGGTTTGTGAATCTTTGTATCCAGATTGAGAACAATGGCCATTCCATTTCCATGGGACGGCTGGATCAGAATCTGATCAGCTATTATGAACAGGATATCACATCCGGAAGTCTGACGCCGGAGGACGCCTTAGAACTTCTGGAATGTCTTTACCTGAAATTATTCCAGCTGCATAAGATCACAAGCTGGGGCAATACCAAGTCCTTCAGCGGCTATCAGCTGTTCCAGAATATCACAATAGGCGGGCAGGATAAGAACGGAAAGGATGCAGTGAACGAGCTGTCCTATCTGGTGCTGGGCGCACAGGCGGCGATTACGCTCCACACACCGTCCATATCCCTGCGGTATCATGACAGACTATCAGAGAAGATGATGTATGCGGCCATGGATGTTGTGAGGATCGGCGGCGGACAGCCGGCGATCTACAGTGATGAGGTGTACATCCCTGCGCTGGTGAACCGGGGAATTACATGGGAGGATGCAGTGGAATATTCGGTTGTGGGCTGTGTGGAGGCGATCGTAGAAGGAAAGCAGACCGGGCGCCCGAACGGTGCGGGCTTTGTGAATCTTGAGAAGATCATGGAGCTGGCGTTGTATGGCGGTACCGACCCGAGGACCGGGATCTGCCTGCATCCGGGAACAAAAGACCTGAATACATTTACCTCTTATGAGGAATTGTATGAGGCATTTAAAGAGCAGATACGCTATTATTTCCGATATCAGGTTATTACGGATAATATCATAGACACGGTGACAGAGAAGGGGATTGCAGACCCGTTTGTATCCTGTCTGGTTGACGACTGTATCGACAGGGGAAAGACGATGAAGGAGGGCGGCGCTGTTTATGATTACTGCGGGCCTCTGTTTGTGGGCGCCGCGAATGTGGGAAATACGCTGGCGGCGCTTAAAAAGCTGGTATACGATGAGAAGATCCTGACCGGAGAGCAGGTGATGCATGCCCTGAAGACAAATTATGAGGATACGGCCTCTGTGCCTTCCGGACTGGATATCCAGAAGATGCTTCTGGATGCACCGAAATATGGAAATGATGATGATTACGTAGATGATATTATGGTAGATTATTTCCGCTTCATCTGTGAAGAGGTGGTACAGTACAAGACGACCCGCAGCGGACGGGGACCGATCGGCTGCATCTGGCAGCCGTCTACGAGCTCGGTATCCTCCAATGTACCCTGCGGAGAGTGTGTGGGTGCAACGCCGGATGGCCGCAAAGCGGGCGAGGCGCTGGCAGATACAGCGTCCCCGACCCACGGAACTGATACAAATGGGATTACAGCGTCCTTAAAATCCATCGGAAAGCTGCCTACGGTATTGGTTTCAGGCGGGCAGCTGGTGAACGTTAAGGTTATGCCGTCTATGCTGGAGGGGCTGGTAACGCGCAAGATGGTTCAGGTTCTGCGGACTTATCTTGGAAATTATAAGGGAATGCATGTGCAGATCAACTGTGTTTCGGCGGATACGCTGAAGGCGGCACAGGAGCGCCCCGCGGAATACAAGGATCTGATGGTAAGGGTCGCCGGATACAGCGCGCTGTTTACTCCGTTAGATAAGGCGCTGCAGGATGACATCATTGCCCGAACAGAGCACAGTGCATAGAGGTGCGGGATGTTTGGTCGAGAATTTGACGAAATTGAGAAGAATACAGAAGGGATCGTCTTTAACATTGAGCATTTCCATGTCCATGACGGAGAGGGAATCCGGACGAATGTTTTTTTGAAGGGATGCAGCCTTCACTGTCCCTGGTGCTGCAATCCGGAATCCATACATCCTGCGCCGCAGACTGCGCATTATCAGAAGCTGTGTACCGGCTGCGGGAAATGCGTGGAGGCCTGCCCGGAGCACTGCTGCAGCAGGAGGGAGGATGGAAGTGTCATTACGGATTTTAAGAAATGTACTGTCTGCGGCAGATGTGTATCTGTCTGTCCTGCGGGCGCCAGAGAACTGTTTGGCAAGAGGATGAGCGTTGCAGACGTGATCGCTGAGGTGGAGAAGGATGCCGGATATTTTATAAATTCAGACGGAGGGCTTACGCTTTCCGGGGGAGAAGCCTGCCTGCAGCCGGAATTTACCAGAGAGCTTATAAAGGCGGCACACCGCCGGTATATCCCGGCGGTGCTGGAGACTGCGGCGGCACTAGACTGGGAAAGGCTGTGGACTGCGGCAGAGGAGGCTGATGAGATCCTGATGGACTTAAAGGCATCGAGCCCGGAGCAGTTCCGGAAGACAGGCCGGGTGCCTTTGAAAAGGGTAACGGAGAATCTGCATGGGCTGGTCCGGGCAGGTAAAAAGATTACCTTAAGATGTCCGGTCATTCCCGGATTCAATGACAATGAAGCACATATACAGGGGATTGCGGATATTGCAAAGGATGCCGGTATAGAAAGAATAGATCTGCTGCCTTTTCATCAGCTTGGAAGGCATAAATATACCGCTATAGGAATGGATTACCAGATGACGGACTGCCCGGAGATGGGGCGGCAGGAAGCAGAAGTGATGGCAGAGGTTCTCAGAAAACAAGGATTCCGGGTGTCGTCCGGCGGGTAGAATGCTGTCTGATAATATGATTTTCAGATACCATAATATGTAAAATAATGGATTTCTTTTGGTTAATTTGTCCTAATTGCTTTAAATTTAAGACATGACATGTGGCATGTTGACAAAAGGGGAACGAGTGGTATATACTAAAAAAGTAAGAGAGATTTATGTGTTATCAATGCTCTGTCTGTACATGATTTTGGACGGGGTGTGGATATATACTTCTATAGTAGTAAGCATAGAAGAGGATAAGGGATATGGAGTGTCCCCTAATACTCCAAAAAACTATACAAGGAGGATGTAACATGAAAAAAAGGTTATTGAGCGCAGTACTTGGCGCAGCTATGGCAGCATCGCTTTTGATGGGATGTGCAAGCGGCGGTTCTTCTGAGCCTGCAGATGACAGCAAGGCTGAGACAGAGGACGCAGGAGAGGACTCAGGTGAGAAGACAGCAGCAGATTATAAAATTGCAGTTGTTCCTAAGATGACAAACCTTGCATGGTTCGAGCGTATGGAAGACGGCGTGAATGATTACAATGATGCCAACGGCACAGACGTATTCTACGGCGGCTCACCGGAAGGCGACGGACAGGCAGCATATGTTGAGACACTGATTTCTCAGGGATATGATGCAATCTGTGTAGTTCCTTTTGATGTTGAGGCTCTTGATCCGGTTCTGAAGAAAGCTAAGGATGAAGGTATCACAATTATCTGCCACGAGGCTTCTACAGTAGAGAACATGGATTACGACATCGAAGCATTTGACACGACAGAGTATGGCGCTCATCTGATGGAGAAGATTGCTGAGCTGACAGGCGGCGAGGGCGAATACATCCAGACAGTCGGCGCTCTGACATCTATCTCACACGTTGAGGAAGCTGACGGCGGCAAGGCTTATGCAGATGAGAACTGCCCGAACTTGAAGATGGCTGGCGACAAGATTATCTCTGATGATAACGAAGATACAGCTTACAATAAGGTAAAAGAAGCGCTGACAGCTAACAAGAACATCGTTGCGATCCAGTGTGCAGCTATGAGCGAGACTCCAGGTGCGGCACGTGCAGTTGAGGAGCTTGGACTTTCAGGAAAGGTTCACATTGCCGGCACATCTCTGGTATCTGTATGCGGTAAGTATGTTGAGAGCGGAACAGTTGAGCTTATGAGTTTCTGGGATCCTGCACTTGCAGGACAGGCTATGATCGAGCTGGCTGTAGCAACTCTGAACGGAACAGCAGATGAGAATCTTTCAATTAATGTACCCGGTTATGAGACATTAACACTGGAAGGCAATGTTTATACAGGAAGTGCCTGGATCGATGTTGACGCTGATAATGTAGACGATCCGGCTTACGACTTCTAATGAATTAAGAAAGATTTTTAAAATGAGCCTTAAGCCTCATGGAGATTTGTCTAAAGGCACTTCTCTGTGGGGCTTTATTAAAAAGAAATGAGGGATTCGACATGGCAGAAGTATTTCTGAAACTGGAGAATATTAAAAAATCATTTGGCGGTGTTAAGGCCTTAAAGGGTGTAAATCTTGAAATACGAAAGGGAGAGGTTCTGTGTCTTGCAGGCGAGAACGGATGTGGCAAATCTACATTGATCAAAGTCATTTCCGGTGCCCATGATGCAGATTCGGGAGAGTACATTCTGGATGGACAGAAGGTTGACAAATTAAAGCCGATTGATGCAATCCGTGCCGGTATTCAGGTTATATATCAGGATTTCGCGGTATTTCCAAATCTTACCGTGGCTGAGAATATAGCTATGAATAATTCGCTGATGACCGGAGCAAAGGTCATGAACTGGAAGAAGGCCAAAGAATTAGCTATAGAGGCTATGAAACAGGTAGGGGCTAATATGGACCCGGATATTCTGGTGGAGAGACTGACGGTAGCGAATAAACAGATGGTGGCAATCTGCCGCGCAATTATTAATGATGCAAAGTTTTTGATTCTCGATGAACCTACAACAGCCTTGACCAAAAAAGAAGTAGAGAATCTGTTCCAGATTATCCGCAGGCTGAAAGAAAAAGGAATCGCGATTATGATCGTAAATCATAAACTGGATGAGATTTACGAGATTGCGGATAAGCTTACGATCATCAGAAATGGTGAATACGTGTCCAGCGGGGATATCGGAGAATACGACAGGGCAAGATTCATCCGGGATCTTACGGGACACGATATTGTGGAAACTACATATCATCCGGAGAAGGTTAGCCAGGATGAAGTGTTAAAGGTCGAAAATTTAAGCAGAAAAGGTGCTTTTGAAGATGTTTCATTTACAATAAAAAAGGGAGATGTGCTGGGAATTACCGGGCTTCTTGGTTCTGGACGAAGCGAGATCGGGGATGCAATATTCGGTATTGCTCCGGCTGAGTCCGGGCGGATCATCCTGAACGGCAGTGAGGTTCATATTAAAGGCATCGAGGATGCGGTCACGAACCGGATTGCTTATGTGCCGGAGGACCGTCTGACGCAGGGACTTTTCCTGGATAGAAGCATCCGTGACAATATGGTGGCGGCTTCTATTGGCAAATATTTTAAGAAGGGTAAGCTCGACCATAAGCAGATTGCAGATGATACACAGATGTGGATTGATAAGGTTGCAGTCGTGACGGCTAATGATATGGTGCCGATCCGTACACTGTCAGGAGGTAATGCACAGAAGGTGGTTATAGCCAAGTGGCTGAATACAGACCCGCAGCTGATCGTGCTGAACGGACCTACGGTGGGTGTTGATATTGGTTCTAAGAGTGAGATATTTGAGATTCTGCATAATCTTGCAAAGGACGGCGTTGGAGTTGTTGTTATTTCCGACGACCTGTCAGAGCTGGTGCAGAACTGTAATAAGATTATAGTTATGAGAAACGGACGGGCCGTAGCGAATCTGGATCAGGCAGAAAAGCTGGTGGATGAGAATGAGCTTTATGGCATGTTCAGTGAAGAAGGAGGCAGAGAATAATGAAATCAATAAAATGGAAAGAAGTGCTGACTTCTAATCAGATGTTTATCATTTATATTATTGCTGTTCTTTCTTTGGCAATTGGCATGAAGAATTCGGCTTTCTTTGATTTTTCTACTGTTATCACACTGAGCAGGGCGTTATTGGTGACACTTTGTTTTGCAATTTGTGAGATGGTAGTAATCATTTCCGGCGGAATTGATGTTTCATTTCCGGCAGTTGCATGTGCGGCGCTTTATATTCCGGTAAAGGTTATGAAGGATGCAGATATTGATAGTGTATTTCTGGCATTTGTTTTTGCGGCAGTGATCGGATTGATCGTGGGGGTTGTGAATGCTGTCCTGATTGCCATCCTGAAGATTCCGCCGCTGATCGCAACGCTTGGTGTCAGCAGTATGACAAGCGGAGCGCTTCTTACCTTTTTTGGAACAAGGGAGATTTCCAGAATTCCTGATTCTGTCAGTGCATTGAGCAAGGTATTTATTTTGAATTATACGAATTCCAGCAACGTAACCTACTCGCTGACGGTATTTATACTTGTGCCTATTGCTCTGTGTATCGCTGTACATCTTATCCTGCGATATACGATGCTTGGAAGAGGAATCTTTGCAATCGGCGGAGATCAGAATGCGGCACGTATTGCAGGATTTAACGTAATAAGACTACAGTTTATTGTATATATCTTCTCGGGAGTTATGGCAGGCATTGCCGGTATGATCTACTGTATCCTGTGTGACAGTGCGAATCCGCTGAACCTGATGGGAAGCGAGATGATGATCATTGCGGCCGTGGTTGTAGGCGGAACACGCATTACCGGCGGACATGGTTCGGTATCTGGAACAATTCTCGGAGTTATCCTGATCGCGTTGATCCAGAACAACCTGATCATGCTGGGCGTTCCCACCTATTGGCAGACCTTTGTTGTGGGTGCGGTAATCGTAGCAGGTACCTCGATTACATCGCTGAAAGCAAAAGCGGTTGAACAGAATCAAAAAGTATAAAGGGAGGAAGATACAATGAAGATATTAAAAAAATTCGATCATAATACTCTCTCTTTGCTGGGAATGTATGTTGTGGTTCTTGTGGCGATGCTGATACTGAATCCGTCAGGGTATTATTCAGCTTTGAACATCCGGTCCATGTTCTATCTGTTTCCGGAGTACGGTGTTCTGACCTTTGGTATGATGTTGTGCATGATTTCCGGAGGAATTGATCTGTCACTGGTTGGAATTGCCAATCTGTCTGGCGTAGTTGCGGCTTATACTATGGTACATATGGGCGGAACAGAGGCAGGAGCAGGCGTAATCCTTCTGGCAATCGCGGTTGCGCTTCTGGTAGGCGTTTTATGCGGATGCTTTAACGGTTTCCTGATCGGCTATGTAAAGATTCCGCCGATGCTGGTTACTCTCTGCGGATTACAGCTCTATACAGGACTTGCGATGGTCATTACAACCGGTCCTGGTATCACGGGACTTCCTCAGAGCTATATCAGTATTGCAAACGGCACCTTTGCCGGAATACCATTTACCCTTCCGATTTTTGCAATTACAACGCTGGCCGTTGCGTTTATTTTGAAATCAACAACCTATGGACAGAAGGTATACTTCCTCGGAAGTAATGCGGAAGCATCCAGATATTCGGGAATCAATAACCTGAAGGTAATTATCACGACATATATGATTTCAGGTGTGCTGGGCTCATTAAGCGGTATTTTGAGTTCTTCGCACTATGGTTCAGGAAAATCAAATTACAATACGTCCTATACACTGCTGTCCCTGCTGATCGTAGTATTAGGCGGCGTACATCCTGACGGCGGAAAAGGTAAAGTAATCGGCGTTACGCTTGCGATCATACTTCTGCAGCTGATTTCATCTGCATTCAGTATCTTGCGGATTGACACAGTAATTACTGACCTGGTATATGGAGCTATTTTGATTATTGCACTTATTATTACAAATGTTTCTGCTAACAGAGCGGCAAAGAAATAACATAAAGGAGTCTGATATCATGAAAAAAATTATTAACAAACCTGAAAACTATGTAGACGAGATGCTGGAAGGACTCTATGCGGCACATCCGGATTATATTACCTATACGGCGGATGATCTGCGCTGTCTTGTGACCTCAAACAAGGTTTCAGGGAAGGTCGGTATTGTTACAGGGGGTGGTTCCGGACATCTTCCGCTGTTCCTTGGTTATGTCGGAAAAGGAATGCTTGACGGCTGCTGTGTGGGAGGCGTATTCCAGTCACCGAGCCCGGAGCAGGTTTTTCATGTGACAAAAGAAGTAGATGACGGAGCAGGCGTTTTGTATATCTATGGCAATTATAATGGAGACATCCTGAATTTTGATATGGGTGCTGAGATGGCGGATTTTGAAGAGAATATCCGCGTTGAGACAGTAGTTGCCGGCGAGGATGTTGCCTCCGCGGCACCGGCAGGACCCGGCGAGCCGAACCACCGCCGAGGAGTTGCAGGTATCGTGTTCGTATATAAGTGTGCCGGAGCGGCGGCTGCTCAGATGAAGGATCTGGATGAGGTGAAGAGAATTGCGGAGAAAGCAGCGGCGAATGTAAGAACCATGGGCGTTGCTCTTACGCCTTGTACGATTCCGGAGGTAGGCGCTCCAGGATTTACCATTGAGGACGATGAGATGGCAATCGGCATGGGAATCCACGGGGAAGCGGGAATCCGTAATGGTAAGCTCGAGCCGGCAGACAAGATTGTAGACGAGATGTTAGAGAAGATTCTTCCAGATATCCCTTATGTGAAAGGCGATGAGGTTGCTGTACTTGTAAACGGCCTCGGCGCAACTCCGCTGGATGAGCAGTATATTGTAACACGCCATATCAGTAAGCGTATGGAAGAAGAAGGAATCAAAGTACACCGTTATTACGTAGGCGAATTTGCAACTGCAATGGAGATGGCTGGATTTTCTATTTCCTTATTTAAGCTTGATGATGAATTAAAGGAACTTCTTGATGCTCCGGCGGCAACACCATTTTTCAAACAGCTGTAATTTGTAGGAGGGATGAATATGGACGCTTCATATTTGGTAAAGCTGCTGTGTGAGATCAGCAGGATCATGGATGAAAACAGGGAACGGCTGATTGAATTGGACAGCGTTGCAGGCGACGGTGACCTTGGCCTTACAATGACCAAGGGATTCCGCGCCGCTTATGAGACGGCAGAGGCATCCGGTGAACCGGATGCCGGGCGCCTGCTTTATAACGCCGGAAAGGCAATGTCCAGCGCGGCTCCTTCTACGATGGGAACCCTGATGGCGCTGGGGCTTATGCAGGGCGGCAAGGTTCTGAAGGGAAAGACGGAGCTTGGGGCTGAAGATATCGCCGCCTTTTTTGCGGCATATGAGGAAGCGGTTATGACAAGAGGCAAGGCAAAGCTCGGAGAGAAGACATTCCTGGATGGATTTGACCCGGGAGTAAAGGCTTTGAAGGGCGCACTGGATGCAGGAGATACTCTTGCGGCGGCTATGGAGAAGGCGGCGGCGGCATCCGAAGAGGGCTTTAAGGCGGCGAAATCCATGCTTGCGGTACACGGCAAACCGGCTGTCAAGGGCGAGGCTTCCAGAGAGATGGACGATCCGGGAGCGGCGGTAGCGGCGCTTATTATGCAGGCGGCGGCATCCGCTTCTGCTTAATCCGTCCGGATACGGCTTCGCGGCGGAATGGTTTGTAACATCTTTAGAAAAGAGGGATTAAGATGAGAAAAATTAAAGTCGAAATGTTGACAGAAGAAGCATTTGCACCATATGGAAAAATTATTTCTCCAGAGGGCAGGGAAGATTTGGGCGCTCCTGGATCTCACAGCTGGTTTCCGCAGGTTGTTGTGAGAGAAGAGCCGACCTCTGTGAATCTGATGGAAGTATTTCCAAAGGAGTTTGTATGTAAGAAGTTTGAGGCACATGATCATACAGAGGAAACTCTGATTGCGATGACCGGCGGGGTTATCGTTCCTGTAATGCCGAAGGATGAGTTTAATGTAGAACATTTGAAAGCATTTTATGTGCCGAAGGGAACCGGCATCTGCTGCGCACCGGGCGTATGGCATTTTGCACCATATGTACTGGGCGAGAGTGTGTGGTGTACGGTTATCTTCAAAAATAATACAAGCCATGATGATATTTATTTTAAAGAGCTGGATGAGACAATTGGAATGGAACTTGCATAGAGGATGGAGGCGTGCGGAATGCGGAAAAAAGATTGCGTATTAGGAGTTGACATGGGCACCGGCGGTGCCAGAGTAGGTATTTTTGATCTGCAGGGAAAGCCGATTATATTCTGTGAGGAACCATATCCCTTGTATACACCGGCCTCCGGCCGTGCAGAGCAGAAGCCGGACGAGTGGTGGGATTCCATCTGTAAAGCATCAAAAAGAGCAATAAGCGAGAGCGGTATTGATCCTGCCTGCATCAAGGGCATGAGCGTGGACACTACCTGCTGTACTGTGCTGCTGTCAGGAGATGACATGGAGCCGCTCCGTCCGGCAATCATGTGGATGGACGTGCGGGCATCGGAGCAGGCAAAGAGGATTTCGGAATCCGGACATGATTCGCTGAAATATAACGGCTACGGCATAGTGTCTGCCGAGTGCCTGCCTGCAAAGGCATTGTGGTTAAAAGAGAATGAGCCGGAGCTTTACCATAAGGCAACCAGATTTTACGAATGCACCGACTGGCTGATGTATAAGCTGACCGGAGAATATACTGCAAGCATAAACTGTGCTTCTGTACGCTGGTATTATAATGCAGAAGAGGGAGGATATCCGGTTGATTTTTATAATACGATCGGTCTGGAGGATTTAGTCCAGAAGCTTCCGCCAAGAGTTCTTCCTCTGGGCGAATTTGTAGGAGGGCTTACCAAAAAGGCGGCAGAGGAAATGGGTCTTGCAGAGGGGATTCCGGTTGGAGAAGGCGGCGCGGATGCATTTGTAGGCGTGATCGGTCTGAATGCGTTCCAGCCGGGCAAGCTTACGCTTATCACGGGTTCTTCCCATCTTCATGTTGCGCAGTTTAAAGAACCGATCCACAGCAAGGGAATGTGGGGTTCCTATCCGGACGCAATTGTTCCGGGGCTTCAGATGGTGGAAGGAGGACAGACTTCCACAGGCTCTGTGGTGAACTGGTTTAAGAATCAGCTATGCGGGACCGTTAAGGTGCAGGCAGAGCAGGAGGGCTTGAGCGTATACGATATCCTGAACCGGGAGGCAGAGAAGCTTCCGATCGGTGCAGAGGGAATCGTGGCACTTGACTTTTTCCAAGGGAACCGTACACCGCATGTTGACCCGGATGTGAGAGGAATGTTTTACGGCTTGTCTCTCGGCCATACTCCGGCACATATGTACCGTGCAATTATTGAGAGCATCTGCTATGGAACAGAGGCGATCCTGGAGGTGTTCCGGGGCTCTGGATTTGTGCCGAAGGCAATGGTTGTCTCCGGCGGTGCGGTGAAGAGCCGTTTCTGGCTGCAGACCCATGCGGATGTGTGCAATGTTCCGGTTGTAGTACCTGAGTGTACGGAGGGACCGTGCCTCGGTTCTGCGATTCTCGGTGCTGTTGCCGGGAAATGCTATCCGGACATTGATACGGCCGCAGAAGCAATGACGACCATAGACTACATGGTGGAGCCGGATCCGGCGAGACACGAAGAGTATATGTTCTACTTTGAGAAATATAAAGAGATTTACGCGCTTGCAAAAGACTGGATGCACTCCGTGACCATGCATGTGACTCATAAATAATTTTAGACAGGAGGCGAAGACTATGGCAAAAGTATCAGCATCCATCCTGGCCTGCGACCAGACCAGGATTGGTGAACAGGTTCTTGAGGCTGAACGGGCGGGAGCCGATTTGGTGCATATTGATGTGATGGACGGCGTGTATGTTGAGAATGTAACATTCGGGCCGCAGCTGGTGGCCGATCTGAAGAAGACCACAAAGCTTCCGCTGTCTGTGCATATGGAGCTTTTAAGGCCTGAAACATTTTTACCGATGTTTGCAAAGGCAGGGGCTGACATTATTTCGTTCCAGCTGGATGCCTGCCCAAATCCGATCCATATGCTGCGGGAGATCCGTAGAGCAGGCATAAAGGCGGGGCTTGGGATCGGACCGGCATATGATGTGGAGAGCCTTAGATATCTGCTTCATCATATGGATGCGCTGATCCTTATGAGCGTGGAGCCGGGCTACGGCGGCCAGCCCTTTGAGGAAAGTGTATATGAGAAGCTTGCCCGTGCCCGTGAGATTATGGATGAGACCGGATGCCGTGTGCCGATCAGCATTGACGGCGGAGTGAATGCTGTTACAGGACGCAGGCTGATGGATGCAGGCGCAGATATACTGATTGCAGGGAGCTCGGTATTCCAGGCTGATTCTATTACGGCTGCTGTGAAGGAATTAAAGCAGCTGTAGAAAATAGTATAGAGAATGTAAGCAGTTTCGGAAAACGGGGCTTTACAGACAGCCGGAACTTGTGCTATACTGGCTGAGTGTGAAACAACTGGTGTTCGGTAACCGGAGGACTCCGGCCGTTACTTAATACCGGCAGTGATAAGAAAAAGGAGGAAAAGAATCATGGTAACAAAAGAACAGAAGAGTCAGATTATTGCTGAATATGGAAGAGGAGAGGGAGATACAGGCTCTCCGGAAGTACAGATTGCAATACTGACAGCAAGAATTAACGATCTTACAGAGCATTTCAAGGCGAATCCAAAGGATCACCACTCAAGAAGAGGACTTCTTAAGATGGTTGGTCAGAGAAGAGGACTTCTTGCATACCTGAAGGAGAAGGACATTCAGAGATATCGTTCGCTGATTGAGAGACTTGGACTGCGTAAGTAAGCATCCGAACATGATTAAGATGAGTGAGGCACCCGGAAAGAGAGGATTTTCCGGGTGTTTTATAATGAAAAAAATAACAGTAGCCTTTTTGAAATCACTGTGTTATACTAAAAAGGATTGTGGACAGGGACATGCATTCCGAGACCACTGAAAAGCGCATTTGTTAAAATGAATTTTTCAGTAGTTTCGGTAGTTCCTGTTCTCACGAAAGAATATAAGTGAAAGAAAGGAAGACATTATGTACAAACAATATGAAATGGAGCTGGCCGGCAGAATGCTGCGCGTTGATGTGGGAAGAGTTGCAAAGCAGGCAAACGGCGCGGTTCTTATGCACTATGGAGATACGACAGTACTCTGTACCGCAACAGCATCTGAGAAACCAAGGGACGGGATTGACTTTTTCCCGTTAAGCGTTGAGTATAATGAAAGAATGTATGCAGTAGGAAAGATTCCGGGAGGATTTAACAAGAGAGAGGGGAAGGCTTCTGAGAATGCGGTACTGACTGACCGTGTGATCGACCGTCCTATGAGACCGCTGTTTCCGAAGGATTACCGCAATGATGTGACTCTGGAGAATCTGGTTCTTTCCGTGGATCAGAACTGCTCGCCGGAGCTTACTGCCATGATTGGCGCAGCCATTGCGACGACGATTTCGGATATACCTTTTGACGGGCCGATTTCTACTACGCAGGTGGGTCTTGTTGACGGAGGATTTGTATTTAATCCAACAGCAGACCAGAGAGATGTCTCTGATATGGCGCTTACGGTAGCCTCAACCAGAGAGAAGGTTATCATGATCGAGGCAGGAGCGAATGAAGTTCCTGAGGATAAGATGATCGAGGCAATCTTCGCGGCTCATGAGCTGAACCAGAAGGTGATTGCATTTATCGATACGATTGCTGCAGAGTGCGGCAAGCCGAAGCATGCATATGAGAGCTGTGCAGTTCCGGAGGAACTGTTTGCGGCTATCAAAGAGATCGTGCCTCCGGAAGAGATGGAGAAGGCTGTTTTTACGGATGAGAAGCAGGTAAGGGAAGAGAATATCCGCCGGATTACAGAGAAGCTTGAGGAGAGCTTTGCTGAGAATGAGGAATGGCTTGCCGTACTCGGCGAGGCTGTTTATCAATACCAGAAGAAAACAGTGCGCAAGATGATCTTAAAGGATCATAAGCGTCCGGATGGAAGGGCGGTTGACCAGATCCGTCCGCTGGCCGCAGAGGTGGATTTGATTCCAAGAGTCCACGGGTCTGCTATGTTTACCAGAGGGCAGACTCAGATCTGCAATATCTGTACGCTGGCACCGCTTTCCGATGCCCAGAGACTGGACGGACTTGATGAGGCTGAGACTTCTAAAAGATATATGCATCACTATAACTTCCCGTCATACTCTGTCGGTGAGACGAGACCGTCCAGAGGACCGGGACGCCGTGAGATCGGCCATGGCGCATTGGCTGAGAGGGCATTGGTTCCTGTGCTACCTGCAGAAGCAGATTTCCCGTACGCTATCCGTACAGTATCCGAGACCTTTGAGTCCAATGGCTCTACGTCTCAGGCCAGCGTGTGTGCATCGTCTATGTCGCTTATGGCGGCGGGAGTTCCGATCAAGGCGGCCGTTGCAGGTATTTCTGCAGGACTGGTGACCGGAGATTCGGATGACGATTATCTGGTACTGACCGATATTCAGGGACTGGAAGACTTCTTTGGAGATATGGACTTCAAGGTGGCGGGTACCCACAAGGGTATCACTGCAATCCAGATGGACATTAAGATCCACGGCCTCACCAGACCGATCATTGAAGAGGCAATTGCAGCTACGAAGAAGGCAAGAACCTATATTCTTGATGAGGTAATGGCAAAGGCGATCGCCGAGCCGAGACCGGAGGTCGGCCCATATGCACCGAAGATCATCCAGATGCAGATCGATCCGCAGAAGATCGGCGATGTGGTCGGCCAGAGAGGTAAAACGATCAATGCGATCATCGAGGAGACAGGCGTTAAGATTGATATTACCGATGACGGCGCTGTATCCATCTGCGGAACCGATGCGGCGGGCATGGACCGTGCAAAAGAGCTGATCGAGATCATCGTGATGGACTTTGAGGCCGGAATGGTTTTGAAGGGCAGGGTTGTAAGCATTAAAGAATTCGGCGCATTCATAGAGTTTGCTCCTGGAAAAGAAGGGATGGTCCACATATCTAAGATTTCCAAGGAACGGATCAAACAGGTGGAGGATGTGCTGACCCTTGGCGATGTGGTGAAGGTCGTATGCCTCGGTAAGGATAAGATGGGACGCCTTTCATTCAGCATGAAGGATGTTGCAGAATAATATATGAGGCAAAATGGCGGAGACCGGCGGATATGCCGGTCTCCGCCATTTTGGATTGACAGCGGGAGGTTAACATTAACTTAAGGTTTTCCTTATGCTTTTTTTAGAAACTATCCATATGACGGTCACATTTTCGGAGTATCCTATAGAAAAGATGATTGAGGGAATGCTCCGGCAGTTATGTGTCATATTACAGGGGGAGACGGCATATAATAATAAAGCCGGGAGCAGTACCATATCACTTAGAAATGGAGGAAATCAATATGGATAAGGGGAAATACAGGAAGGCCTATCAAGAGGTCATTTCCATGGAAGAATACTTAAAAAAACAACAGAAGATCAGAGAGTCAGAGAAGAAGGGAAAAGAAGCCGGGGTGCATGAAAAAAGCCCTGCCTGGCTGCTGGCAGAGCTTTACGTTTGAGTTAGTTATCAGGGCCGTCTTCATCTTTTCTTGAAGCTTTATAGACGAGGGTGTATGCATACAGCAGCACGGGGAGAAGAATCGTGCAGGCAATGGATGCCTTCAGAAGCCCCAGAGATGCTGAATGGTCAAACAACGCGAAAAGAAAGGTGCTTACATAGAGAAGGATTAAAAGTACGGCTCCAAGCAAAGCCAAACTGCGCTTGAACTTTTTCATTGCTTATTCCTTTCTGAAATTATAATCAGGAAATGCTGGTTTTTCCAGCTAAAATATTTTTGTAATCTT
The DNA here is from genome assembly GCA_910584265.1 of uncultured Dorea sp. Classification (GTDB taxonomy): domain Bacteria; phylum Bacillota; class Clostridia; order Lachnospirales; family Lachnospiraceae; genus Claveliimonas. The sequence continues at coordinate 27,069 of CAJTZE010000020.1, forward strand.
CGTAGTTTTTCTTAAGAAGATTCGGTGTGTCAAGCTCGTATGGACATCGGGAACTGCACTGGCCGCATTCCAGGCAGTTCTCGATTTTTTTCATGTTTTCCTGCCAGGTTTCGTTCAGCCATGCCGCGGATGGGGCGCGTCTTACCATAAGCGACATCCGGGCACAGTTGTTGATTGGTATTCCTGCGGGACATGGCAGACAATAGCCGCAGCCTCTGCAGAAGTCACCGGTTAATTCTTCTTTCTCAGCTTCAATGAACCGGCGGATATCATCATCCATTGCCGGCGGATTATCCATATAAGAGAGCCACTCATCTAATTCCGTCATTCTCTGGATTCCCCAGATTGGAAGTACATGGTCAAATTGTGACATATAGGAGAAGGCGGCTCTGGAATTGCTGATCAGTCCTCCGGCGAGCCCTTTCATGGCGATGAAGCCCATATTTTTTTCCTGGCACATGCGGACAAGCTTTAAGTCTTTTTCGGAAGACAGGTAGCTTAGGGGGAACTGCAGGGTTTCGTACAGGCCGGATTCGATACATTCCTCTGCTACGCCGAGCTTGTGGGCGGTTACGCCGATATGGCGGATTTTCCCCTGCTCTTTAGCTTCCAGCATACATTCATACATACCGGTTCCGTCACCGGGACGCCAGCAGGTTTCTGCCATATGGAACTGGTAAATGTCAATATAGTCGGTTTTTAGAAGCTTTAAGGAAGTTTCCAGCTGTTCTTTGAAATCTTTTGGTGTCTTAGCTGTGGTTTTGGTTGCAATATAAATTTTATCACGCAGTTCCGAAAAAGCATATCCAAGCTTTTCCTCGCTGTCGCTATAGGCTCTGGCAGTATCGAAAAAGCGTATGCCGCCTTCCCGGGCGCGCAGCAGAATGGCCTTTGCTGTCTCAAAGTCTACCCTCTGAATGGGAAGAGCGCCAAAGGCATTCTGGGGAACAGTGATTCCTGTGGTTCCTAAAGTGATCTGTTTCATGGTCTACCTCCGATTTTCCTTTCTTTGTGTACCGCTCAGACGAGGCAGTACATAACATTCTGATTCTATCATACACCTGTTTTTGGAAATAGACAAATTAATAATAAGGAAATACTTTGAAAATTATGACAAATGGTATATAATAGTTTGTGCAGAAAAATGACGGAAGTCAGTTTATTAAATTTATGAGGATAAAGGAGATTATCAGTATGGGTGCTGCATTATTAGATCAGTGGCGTAAAATCGCATATAACGAGCAGGCGGACAGAGGACAGCTTCAGAAATTCTGGGATGAGTATTTCCAGGTTGAGAAGGAGATCTATGAGAAGCTTCTGGACGAGCCGGATACAGAGGTGAGGGGGACAGTGAAGGAACTGGCTGAGAAGTATGGCCAGAGCGTGCTTACAATGGTTGGATTCCTTGACGGCATCAATGAGAGCTTGAAGGAAGCTAATCCAATCGAGACGATGGACGAGGAGACACAGGTGAATCTGGTGTTTGACAAGGCGCTGCTCTACAAGAATATGGTTGCCGCAAAGGCTGAGTGGCTGTACGGACTGCCTCAGTGGAAGAATATTTTCTCAGAGGATGAGCTTAAGGCTCTGTATAAGGAACAGAAGGAATCCGGCACGATCCGTAAGGAGAAGAAGATCGGCCGTAACGATCCTTGTCCCTGCGGGAGCGGTAAGAAGTATAAGAAGTGCTGTGGAAGATAAAGAATAAGAGGATAAAGGATAAGATTAATGAAGTCGATTTATGACAGCTATACATTGAATAATGGAGTAAAGAATCCTTGTGTGGGCTTCGGTACATTTAAGGCCGCGGACGGACAGAGCGCGGAGGTGCTAAAGACAGCGGTTGACGCAGGATATCGGTATTTTGATACGGCTTCCTTTTATGAGACGGAGGAGAGTCTTGGAAAGGCTGTGAGGGAGAAGCAGATTCCCCGGGAAGAGCTGTTTATCGCATCCAAGGCGTGGAAGACGGAGATGGGATACCGGGAAGTGAAGGAGGCGTTTGAAAGGTCGCTTGAACGCCTGCAGATGGATTATCTGGATCTTTACCTGATCCACTGGCCCGTTCCGGAGGAAGGATATGAAAACTGGAAGCAGTTGGATATCGATACCTGGAAGGGATTGGAAGAGCTGTATGAAGAGGGAAGGGTAAAGGCGATCGGCGTCAGCAATTTCCTTCCTCATCACATTGAGAACATTTTGGAGTACTGCCATATCAGACCGGCAGTGAACCAGATCGAATTTCATCCGGGATATACCCAGGAGATGACAGTGCAGTACTGCCAGGAGAGGGAAATCCTTGTTCAGGCATGGAGCCCGATTGGACGGAGCGCCCTTCTGAATAACCCGATGATCCTGGAGATCGCAGGGCATTATCAGGTGTCGGCCGCACAGCTGTGCATACGCTATGCGGTGCAGAGAGGGATCGTACCGCTGCCCAAGTCTTCGGCGATGGAGCGGATGAAGCAGAACCAAGATGTATTTGGATTTGAAATTACCAGAGAGGATATGTACCGTCTGGGAACATTTGCACAGACCGGATGGTCAGGGCTTCACCCTGACGGAGGAAGTACCAGGGGAACCTCAAAGAATCTGTGCCTTCCAGCGGACTAGAGGGAAAGTTGAAAGATGAAATTATACAGGCATAAAGTACAATATTATGAGACTGACCAGATGGGGATCGTGCATCATTCCAATTATATCCGCTGGTTTGAGGAGGCGAGGATCAATCTGATGGATCAGATGGGGATCAGCTATCAGAGGATGGAGGAGATGGGGATCATCAGCCCTGTCCTGTCTGTTGAGGCGGATTTCCTGCGTATGGTGCGGTTTGGAGGGAATGTCCTGATTCGTGCTGTAGTAACAGAATACAATGGTATCAAGCTTACGGTGTCTTATCAGGTGATTGATAAGTCAACGAACATGGTTCAGTGCAAGGGCGTGACCAAGCACTGTTTCCTGAATGAAAAGGGAAGGCCGATTTCCCTGAAAAAGAGTTATCCTGAGGTTCATAAGCTGTTTGAGAAGGAATTTGCCAAGGGAAAACAGCAGGAGGCAAAAAGCGGAAATAATCAGAATAATCCAGAGACAGAGAAGGCAGAATCCTAAAGCGGCAGGATTCTGTCTTATCTATGCTTTGTAGAAATCAGAAGAGAGTGGAAGCGGTTATGAGAATGAACAATGAATTACTGCAGAAAATCGATGAAAAATATCCCAGACTCAGCAAAGGACAGAAAAAGCTGGCTGATTATATCCGTCAGGATTATGATAAGGCGGCGTTTCTTACGGCGGCGAAAATGGGGCATGTGGTAGGCGTCAGTGAATCCACGGTGGTCCGGTTTGCGATGACCTTAGGTTATAAGGGATACCCAGAATTTCAGAAGGCTTTAGAGGAGCTGGTGAGGACGAAGCTGAACTCTATCCAGAGAATGGAGGTAACCTACGGGCGTATCAGTCAGGGAGAGATTCTTGCCTCCGTGCTGCAGTCGGATATTGAGAAGATCAAGCTTACCATGGGAAGCGTAGACCAGGATGCATTTGAGGCGGCTGTGGATACGATATTAAATGCAAGGCGGATCTATGTGATCGGCATCCGGAGCTGCGCGCCGCTTGCAAGTTTCTTAAGTTATTATCTGCATTTGATCTGCGAGGATGTAACTTTGATCAATTCCAATACTTCCAGTGAGATTTTTGAACAGATGATCCGTGTCGGGAAGGAGGATGTGGTGATCGGCATCAGCTTTCCGCGGTATTCTATGCGGACATTGAAGGCTTTGGAATTTGCCAGCAACCGGAGTGCGAAGGTGATCACCCTGACGGACAGCATTCATTCGCCTATGAATCTGTATTCTTCCTGCAACCTGATCGCAAGGAGCGATATGGCATCTATTGTGGATTCGCTGGTTGCGCCTTTGAGCGTAGTAAATGCGCTGGTGGTTGCCCTGTGCATGAAGAAACAGAAGGAGGTTGTGTCCACGCTGGAGATGCTGGAGCAGATTTGGGACGAGTATGAGGTATACAGCAAGGATGAACTGAATATGGTAACGGACAAGGTAGAATTTCACAGCTTTGGCGGAGATGATGAATAGTATGAGCAGAGTATTGATCGCGGGCGGAGGGGCGGCAGGCATGTTTGCCGCCGTACATGCCGCAAGGCGGGGACATCAGGTAGAGGTATTTGAAAAAAATGACCGTCCCGGAAGGAAGCTGTTTATCACGGGAAAGGGAAGATGTAATCTCACCAATGCCTGTGATACAGAGGAGCTGTTTGACGCTGTCTTAAGCAATTCCAGTTTTCTATACAGCAGTTTCTACGGATGTACCAATCAGGACGTGATTCAGTTCTTTGAAGAACTGGGACTGAAGCTGAAGGTGGAGCGGGGAAACCGGGTATTTCCGGCATCGGATCATTCTTCCGATGTGATCCGGGTACTGACGGAGGAAATGAAAAGGCAGGGCGTGATCCTGCACATGAATCTGGCTGTGAAGGAAATCATTCCGGAGAGAGAAGGATTTACGGTGCAGACGGCAGACGGCCGGAGGTTTTTCGGGGACAGCTGCATCATTGCCACAGGAGGCCTTTCCTATCCTTCTACCGGCTCTACAGGAGACGGATACCGATGGGCCAAGGCCCTGGGGCATCAGGTAAAGAGCCTGTCGCCGGGGCTGGTTCCCATAGAGACAAAGGAGCAGTGGGTTCCGGCGCTGCAGGGTCTGTCGCTAAAGAATGTTTCGGTGTCGGTCCGGGACGGCGGCAGGAAGGTGTATGAGGAATTCGGCGAGATGCTGTTTACCCACTACGGGGTCAGCGGTCCGGTTATCTTAAGCGCAAGCAGCAGGATCAGCGTCCGGTTAAAAAACGAAAATCTGGTATTATCTATTGATTTAAAGCCTGCGCTTTCGGAAAAACAGCTTGATCAGAGAGTACTGAGGGATTTTGAGGAGAATAAGAACCGTCAGTTTAAAAATTCACTTGGAAAAATGTTCCCTGCCAGATTGATTCCGGTTATGGTAAAATTAAGCGGGATCGCACCGGAAAAACAGGTGAATATGGTCACAAAGGAAGAGCGCGGGCAGTTTGTCCGGCTGATCAAGGATTTTAAGCTTACACTCATCAGGCTGAGAGATTATAAGGAGGCGGTCATTACCCGGGGCGGCGTATCCGTAAAGGAGATCGATCCGGGGACGATGGAATCAAAGAAAGTGCCGGATCTGTATTTTGCAGGAGAGATATTAGATTTGGATGCAGTAACCGGAGGATATAATCTGCAGATTGCCTGGTCTACTGCGTATATGGCGGCACAGGCAGTGAGATGAGGGACAGGGAGGTGCATAGAAGTGGAAGCGAAATTTTATATGGAATACAGAGAGTCGAAGAAGGCTGTAGAAGAGATGTTTGATGCTTATTACAGCTATAAGAATTCTAAGAGGATCGGAATATTTAAATCGCCGGATATCCGTGAAAAGGTTCAGGAAAAGACCGATGAACGCTGGAAAGAAATCCGGAAAATCAGCCGCAGGGAGCGGACGATCAAAGCAGAGTTTTTCGGGGATCATTTTGTGTGTACCACAGGTGATGTGATCCAGGAATACCAGTATGCAGAGATTGAAGCAATGTATGAGACAGATACCACGCTGGTCTTCGTGGCGGGAAAGAACCGGAAAAAGGAATCCTTCCTTGGACTGAAGAAGGGCAGCGTGAAGGGGAGAAGCCTTGCAGATCTGAAGAAGTTTCTTCTGGAGCGGTGCACGAAGGTGAAAAAGGGAATCGAAATGCTATAATAGAAAGGTGCATAAATATGGGATATAATATTGCAATTGACGGACCTGCCGGAGCCGGGAAAAGTACCATCGCAAAGCAGGTGGCACAGAAAAAGGGATATATCTATGTAGATACCGGCGCGATGTATAGGGGGCTTGCAGTTCATTTCTTAAAGAACCATATCCGCCCGGAGGATACGGAAGGGATCATCCGGGCCTGCGAGGATGCCAGCGTGAGCATCGGTTATGAGAACGGCCTGCAGCAGATTTATTTAAATGGTGAGAATATTACAGGCATGCTCCGGGAAGAAGCAGTGGGTGATATGGCCTCTAAGAGTTCGCCGGTCCCGGAGGTGAGGGAGAAGCTTCTTATGCTGCAGCGGACTCTTGCCAGAGAAAAGGATGTGGTGATGGACGGAAGGGACATTGGAACCAATATCCTGCCGGAAGCTGATGTGAAGGTGTATCTTACAGCCAGTGTAGAGACCAGGGCGAAGAGACGGTACGATGAACTGACAGCAAAGGGCACGGACTGTGATATGGAGCAGATCACCGCCGATATTGAAGAACGGGATCACCGTGACATGACAAGAGAGACAGCGCCGCTCAGGCAGGCAGAGGATGCGGTATTTATTGACAGTTCCAACATGACGATCGAGGAAGTAACCGAAGCTATTTTGAAGCTGTGCAGATAGTGTAACTTCCGCCGGTTCCCTGCACGGCCTGCGATACCGCAGTTTTCGGGCCGGGCGGGAGAGCTGCGGACAGTTTCCGGTCAAAACAGCAGAATGAGAGGAAAGATTATGAAAGTAATTCTTGCGGAGACGGCAGGCTTCTGTTTCGGGGTGAGAAGGGCTGTGGATACGGTATACAGGCAGCTGGCTGAGCATCCGGGCAGAAAAATATATACCTATGGACCTATCATACATAATGCAGAGGTGATCAAGGATATGGAGGCAAGAGGCATCACAGTCCTTCAGGGAGAAGAGGAGCTTGAACAGGCAGGGGACGGGATCGTGATCATCCGTTCCCACGGAGTGCCGAAGCGGATTTGTGACAGGCTGGAGAGCCTTGGGATTCCTTATGTGGATGCTACCTGTCCTTATGTAAAGAAGATCCACCGGATAGCCATGGAGGAAGATGAGAAGGGACATGTTCTGGTAATTATTGGGAATGCCAGCCACCCGGAGGTGGAGGGCATCAAAGGCTGGGCAGGCAGGGAATCTGTTGTGGTTTCAACTGCGGAGGAAGCGGCAGGATTGGACCTGCCGGAGGGCGGCAAAGTATGTATTGTTGCACAGACGACATATAATTACAATAAATTCAAAGATTTAGTTGAAATTATTTCAAAAAAGGGTTATGATATAATTGTTTTAAATACGATTTGCAATGCTACAAAGGAGCGTCAGGAAGAGGCGGCGCGCATTGCAGACAGGGTGGATGCAATGATCGTCGTGGGAGACAGGCATAGCTCCAATACCCAGAAGCTATTTGAAATATGCAATCATGCATGTAACAATACGTACTATATACAGACACTTGGCGATTTGAATGTGAATCAATTAAGGTCCGTGGAAACAGTAGGTATTACAGCAGGGGCATCCACGCCCAATAAAATAATTGAGGAGGTTCAAAATTATGTCAGAATTAACTTTTGAACAGATGTTAGAAGAGTCATTGAAGACGATACGCAATGGAGAGGTGGTAGACGGCACCGTCATCGATGTTAAGCCTGATGAGATTATTTTAAATATAGGTTATAAGGCTGACGGAATCATCACAAGAAGTGAATATACCAACGAGTCTAATGCTGATCTTACTACCATGGTATCTGTTGGAGACCCGATGACAGTAAAAGTTCTGAAGGTGAATGACGGAGAAGGTCAGGTGTTATTGACTTACAAGAGACTGGTTGCCGAGAGAGGCAACGAGAGACTGAGGGAGGCTTTTGAGAATAAAGAGGTTTTGAAGGCTCCTGTTGCACAGATCCTCGGCGGCGGCTTGAGCGTCGTTGTAGATGAGGCGAGAGTATTTATCCCGGCAAGCCTTGTTTCAGATACATACGAGAAGGATCTGAACAAGTATCAGGGACAGGAGATTGAATTTGTGATCAGTGAATTCAATCCGAGAAGAAACCGCGTGATCGGAGACAGAAGACAGCTTCTGGTTGCTGAGCGGGCGGAGAGACAGAGAGAGCTTTTCGCGAATCTCAATATTGGAGATACGGTGGAAGGCATTGTCAAAAATATTACGGATTTCGGCGCATTTATCGATCTTGGCGGCGTTGACGGACTTCTGCATGTGTCTGAGATGTCATGGGGAAGGATTGAGAATCCAAAGAAGGTATTCCAGGTAGGCGAGAAGCTGAAGGTGCTGGTTAAGGATATCCGCGATACCAAAATTGCCCTCAGCCTGAAGTTCCCGGAGAGCAATCCATGGGCAAACGCTGCAGAGGACTATGCTGTGGGAACAGAGATTACAGGAAGGGTTGCCAGAATGACAGACTTTGGTGCTTTTGTAGAACTGGCACCGGGAGTAGATGCACTGCTTCATGTGTCCCAGATTTCACGTTCACATGTGGATAAGCCTTCTGATGTGCTGTCTGTAGGTCAGGAGATCACAGCGAAGATTGTGGATCTGAACGAGGCAGAGAAGAAGATCAGCTTGAGTATTAAGGCTTTGGAGACGGTTGCGGCATCTGAGGATTACGACTCAGAGGATGAAGAGGCGTAAGCTGTTTGATATCCGCGGAAGGGTAGTCTTCCGCCGGCAGATTTTCCGCATAGACAGGGTTATATAATAGTATAGTCAGTAAAGATAGGGGCAATGTTAAGTCTCTATCTTTCTGTGTTTGTTAAGACAAAAAATGTTAAATTAACAACAAAATCTGTTAAATAACCGACAATATGTTTCTCGAAATATACAATAAATTGTCTCTGATTATCTGGATTGCCAGAGCATTTTCTTGTATAGTATAAGTATAGGATTTTAAGGAAGGAAGGGAAAAAGGATGGCACTGTTAACATTTAAGGGTGGTATTCACCCGGATGACGGCAAGCGCCTGGCGAAGGATGCGGCAATTGTTGATGTGAAGCCCAAGGGCGATCTGGTTTATCCGCTTTCTCAGCATATCGGAGCTCCGGCATCACCGATTGTTGCAAAGGGCGACCGGGTGCTTAGGGGCCAGAAGATAGCAGAAGCAGGCGGTTTTGTATCTGCGCCTGTTTATGCATCTGTGTCCGGCACTGTAAAAGCGATTGAACCGCATTTTAATCCGACGGGTGCGAAGGTGAACTGCATCGTGGTCGAGAATGACGGTGAGTATGAAGAAGTAGAATATGCTCCTGTTAAGCCGTTAGAGGAGATGACCAAGGAGGAGATCTTAGGTGCAATTGGAGAGGCCGGAGTTGTCGGTATGGGCGGCGCAGGCTTTCCAACCAGAGTGAAGCTCTCACCTAAGGAACCGGAGAAGATTGACTATATTATTGCAAACTGCGCGGAGTGTGAGCCTTATATTACTGCCGATTACCGTCGGATGATGGAGACACCGGAGCTTTTAGTGGGCGGCATGAAGGTGATTCTTTCTATATTTGATCATGCAAAGGGTATTTTCGGCGTAGAGGATAATAAGCCGGATTGTATTGAGAAGCTTAAGGAGCTTGTGAAGGACGAGCCGCGCATGGAGGTTATGGCGCTGAAGACCAAGTACCCGCAGGGTGCCGAGCGCCAGCTTATTTATGCGGCAACAGGACGGGCTATTAATTCTACCATGCTTCCTGCGGACGCAGGCTGTGTTGTAGATAATGTTGAGACCATGATCAATGTATATCAGGCGGTTGTAAAAGGGATGCCTTCTATCGAGCGTATTGTAACCGTCAGCGGTGATGCAGTGAATAAGCCGGGGAATTTCAGAGCGCCTTTTGGAATGAACCAGATGGAGCTTGTGGAAGCAGCCGGAGGATTTAAGGAGGAGCCGGAGAAGGTGATTTCCGGCGGACCGATGATGGGATTTGCCATGTTTACGCTGGATGTTCCGGTGACAAAGACATCCTCATCGATTTTAAGCTTCTTAAAAGACCCGGTGAAGGGACTGGATGAGACGGCATGCATCAACTGCGGACGCTGTGTGGAGGCCTGTCCAAGCAGGATCATTCCCTCCAGGCTTGCAGATTATGCACAGCACCATAATGACGCTGCATTTGAGAAGATGAACGGCATGGAGTGTGTGGAGTGCGGCTCCTGCAGCTATGTATGCCCTGCAAAGAGACCGCTGAAGCAGGCAATCGGTTCTATGAGAAAGATTGTTCTTGCGAACCGTAGAAAGAAATAACAAAGAGAGGAAGAGGTGAACAAAAGTGGAGAATAAGTTGAATATTTCGTCTTCACCACATATACGTTCCAAGGTTACTTCCAGCAATATCATGCTCATGGTAACGATTGCTCTGTTGCCTGCATCTGCATTTGGAGTTTATAACTTTGGAGTGAATGCGCTGCTGATGCTGATTATCACAACTGCAGCAGCGGTATTGACAGAATACATATATGAGAAGCTGATGCACAAGAAGATTACGATCGGTGATTTTAGTGCGGTTGTAACAGGACTTTTGCTGGGGCTTAATATGCCGCCTACAGCGCCGCTGTGGATGGGAGCGCTGGGAAGCGTATTCGGCATTCTGATTGTAAAGCAGCTGTTTGGAGGGCTTGGACAGAACTTTATGAACCCGGCACTGGGAGCAAGATGCTTTCTGCTGATTTCCTTTACCGGGCCGATGACAAGATTTATCTATGACGGCGAGACCGGACCGACCCCCCTTGCATATATCAAGGAGGGCTCCATGTCAAGCATTAACTCCATGGATATGCTGATTGGACGGATTCCGGGAACGATCGGAGAGACCTCTGTGCTTGCGATCATTATCGGAGCGATTTTCCTGATCCTAATGGGAATCATTGATCTTCGCATTCCGGGTACATACATTGTGACGTTTGCAGTTTTTGTTGGTATCTTCGGACAGTTTACGGCTGCGGATGTGGGTCTGTTTGATCCCCATTATATTACTGCGCAGCTCTGTGGCGGCGGCCTGATGCTGGGGGCATGGTTTATGGCCACCGACTATGTAACTTCGCCGATTACCAAACAGGGACAGATTGTATTTGGAATTTTGCTGGGTGTGCTTACCGGCCTGTTCCGCCTTTTCGGCGGCTCGGCAGAGGGCGTATCCTATGCAATTATCATCAGTAACCTCTTAGTTCCGCATATTGAGAGGCTTACTCTTCCAAAACCATTCGGTAAAGGAGGAGAGAAATAATGAATAAAATAGTAAAAAATGCAGCAATTCTTACTGCGATCACATTAGTTTCCGGTCTGCTTCTGGGACTGGTATATGAGATTACAAAGGAGCCGATCGCGCAGGCTCAGGATGCTTCTAAGAAGGAAGCGTGGCAGCAGGTATTTCCGGAGGCTTCCCTGGATGATTTTGAAGTAATGGACGTGAATGCAGATGCAGCGGCAGCAACAGCAGACGGGCTTGGTGTTCTTGCAACGGTGGATGAGGTCTGCTCTGTGGGCGATATGGGTTATGTGGTTACCGTAACGGACAGCGAAGGCTACGGCGGAGATATCCAGATCACGGTCGGTATTACCAGCGACGGAACGGTAAACGGTATTTCAATTCTGGATATCAGCGAGACGGCAGGACTCGGCATGCGTGCCACAGAGCCTGAGTTTTATAGCCAGTATGAGGGTAAGCAGACAGAGAAATTTGCTGTATCTAAGGATGGCGGCGAGGGTGAGCCGATTGATGCTCTAAGCGGCGCCACCATCACATCAAGAGCGGTTACCGGCGCTGTAAACACTGCACTTGCATACTTTAACAGTGAATTATTATAAGGAGGTAGTGAAGATGAATGGATGTACTGAAAGAGTATATAATGGTTTAATAAAAGAAAATCCTACCTTCGTGCTGATGCTGGGCATGTGTCCGACCCTTGCGGTTACGACCTCTGCTATTAACGGTCTGGGTATGGGACTTTCCACGACGGTGGTACTTGTACTTTCCAATATGCTGATTTCCATGCTGCGTAAGATTATTCCGGACTCTGTCCGTGTTCCGGCATTTATCGTAGTCGTAGCATCCTTTGTAACGATCGTACAGTTTCTTATGGAAGGATTTGTTCCAAGCCTGTATGCTTCGCTTGGTATCTATATCCCGCTGATCGTAGTTAACTGTATCATTTTGGGACGTGCGGAATCCTACGCATCCAAGAACCCGGTGGTTCTGTCTATCTTTGACGGTATCGGCATGGGGCTTGGATTTACGGTGGGCTTAACTGCGATCGGTATTGTACGTGAGATCATTGGCTCCGGTAAGATTTTCGGAACGCAGATCCTTCCCCTTGCAGATGAAGCGGCAGGGAAGGCAGGATATACCCCGATCACCATATTTATTCTGGCGCCGGGAGCATTCCTGGTACTGGCAGGGCTTACCGCGCTGCAGAATAAGGTGAAGAATAACATGGCGAAGAAGGGCAAGAAGGTGCCGGAGAGCGCTTCCTGTGCAGATGGCTGTGCTTCCTGCACTAACAGCGCATGCGGCGGAAAAGTATTTCCAGCCGGAAATGAAGAGTAGGAGGAGTACATAGATGAAAGAATTATTGATTATTGCAATCGGATCTGCCCTTGTAAATAACGTTGTACTCAGCCAGTTCCTTGGAATCTGTCCGTTTCTGGGTGTTTCTAAGAAAGTAGAAACTGCCGCAGGCATGGGCGGCGCAGTTGTATTCGTTATTACACTGGCATCATTTGTAACAGGTATTATTAACAAATTTATCCTGGCCAATGAGGCGATCATGGATGGAAAGCTTGTGTACCTGCAGACAATCGTATTTATTCTGGTTATTGCCTGTCTGGTGCAGTTTGTAGAGATGTTTTTGAAGAAATCCATGCCGTCCCTCTATCAGGCTCTCGGTGTATATCTTCCGCTGATCACTACAAACTGCGCGGTACTCGGCGTTGCGATCACCAATGTTCAGAAGTCTTATAGTATTCTGGAGGGCGTGATTAATGGAGTAGGAACTTCAGTGGGATTTTTGATCGCCATTGTGATTTTGGCTGGTATCCGTGAGAAGATGGAATATAATGATATTAGTGAATCCTTTCAGGGAACTCCGATCGTGCTGATCACATCGGCGCTGATGGCGATTGCGTTCTTTGGATTCTCAGGATTGATCTAAGGAGGAGCAGACTATGATAACAGGTATTATTATTGCGGCGGTAATCGTCGGTGGAACCGGTTTATTCATTGGTGTATTCCTTGGATTTGCCGGAAAGAAATTTGCAGTTGAGGTTGATGAGCGGGAAGAAGCGATTACAGGTGTTCTTCCAGGCAACAACTGTGGCGGCTGCGGCTATGCAGGCTGTTCCGGCCTTGCCGCTGCAATCGTAAAAGGCGAAGCAGAGATCGGCGCCTGCCCGGTGGGAGGAGCTCCGGTGGCTGCAAAGATAGGAGAGATTATGGGTCAGGAGGCTGGTGAGCAGGTACATCAGGTTGCATATGTGAAATGTGCAGGCACCTGTGACAAGGCAAAATCTGACTATGAATATCACGGGCTGAGTGACTGTATTATGATCAACATGATGCAGAATGGAGGACCAAAGTCCTGTAATTATGGATGTCTCGGAGAAGGCTCCTGTGTACAGGCATGTCCGTTTGATGCCATCCATATTGTAAATGGCGTGGCAGTGGTGGATAAGGATGCATGTAAGGCCTGCGGTAAATGTATTGCCGTATGTCCGAAGCATCTGATCGAGCTGGTACCATACGAGCAGAAGCATCTGGTACAGTGCAGCTCTCAGGATAAAGGTAAGGATGTAATGGCAGCATGTGCCGTTGGATGTATAGGTTGTAGAATGTGTGTAAAGGTGTGCGAGAACGAAGCAGTTTCCGTAGACAATAACATTGCACATATCGATCCCTCAAAATGTACAAACTGTGGAGCGTGCGCTGAAAAATGTCCCAAGAAAATTATCCAGATTCAATAAATTTCACCGCCTCCTCAACGAACTCGTAAACAAGGTGATTTTTATGAGGATTGATTTCAGACATTACATCGAAAAGGTTAGACGGGAAATTATAAGGGATGCAGTTTTCTGCGTTCGGGCGGTAATGTGGGTAGCTGCAGTTGCAGCCGCCCATATTATCGTTTTGCGGCATTTTTTATACAGCTTATGTCCCATGGTGCTTATGACAGGACTTCCCTGTCCGGCCTGCGGTATGACAAGGGCAGGAGTATTGATCCTGACAGGACATTTTGCCGCAGCCTGGAAGCTGCAGCCTTTTATCTATATTCTTGGACTATTTGTGCTTGCGGCAGGAATATGGCGGTATCTTCTCCTGAAAAATTCCACAGGCTGGATGAAGAAGTGCCTGATGGTTATTCTGCTGTGCATGATAGCTTTTTATATTTACCGGATGGTGCGTTATTATCCTGACGTGCCTCCTATGACCTACTATCCATACAACTTATTTTACCGTCTGCGGTGTTTGTTCCGGACAATTGTATTTTGACACAAATTATGGTATGATAAAAAAGAGATTCGGTCAGAATTTGCATTGAGGAGGAAGGAACAGATGGATAATCAATTTTCAAATATACCAGACGGTATGCCGGACGGCCAGATACCAGAGCCGGATATTTTTAAAGAACAGCCGCAGGCAGAGCCGGCAGCTTCTGAGGATACAGAGGGGAAGAGCCGGGGAGCGGCAGTTTCTCTTAGTAAAGAGGGAACCGGAGCAGACCAGGACGGCGGTTATGGGCAGAGCACAGATACAGCTCCTAATATGAGCGGGTCTGCAGGTACAGGCGGATATTCTTATGGGGCGCCGGATAAAAGCCGGAATAATAACCCATATCAGAGCCAGAATAATAATCCGTATCAGAATCCGTATAATCAGAATGGAACGTTTTATGGAAATGGACAGCCGCAATCCGGTTATAGCGGGAATCATAATCCAGGGTATCAGTCAAATTATATCGGTGTTCCAAATGCAGGGTATCAGCCGAATAATGCGAACAGCCCCAATTCTTTGTATAATGGGATGGATACCAGCCCCATGTCGATGGGGGACTGGCTGCTTACGCTGTTTGTCTGTATGATTCCCTGTGCAGGAATCGTTTTGTCCATTATATGGGCTTTTGGAAAGCATGGGAATGTGAACCGGAGGAATTTCTGCAGGGCACAGCTTATTATCGTAGGCGTGGTGATTGCACTGTATATTATTGTGGTGATCATTATGGGCGTAACTATGGCAGGTGCACTGAGCACATATTAATAAAATAATAAATAACAGATAAAAGGGTCTGGCACCGCGGGATGCCGGACCCTTTCGCTGTCTTATGTTATTTGCCGTAATTACGTGAGAAGGATAGTTCATTATTTGTATTGATAAAAATAGCATCTACGTTGTCCAGCTGATTCACCAGCTTCATTCCGGCATCCGGTCCCAGAAGAAAACAGGTAGTGCTAAGCGCATCTGCCGTCAGGGATGAGTCGGTAATGATGGTAACGCTGCTTAGTCCGTTGTTGCAGGGATTACCGCTTGAGGCATTCAGGATGTGATGGTACAAGATGTCATCCTTCTCAAAATACCGCTGGTAGGTTCCGGAGGTGACGACAGACTGATTATTGATCCTAACAGAGGTAATGGGGTCGCCGCCGTCATGGAAGGGTTTCTGGACTCCGATATTAAAGGGGGATCCATTCAGCTTGCCGCCAATTGCAAGCACATTGCCTCCCAGATTGATTAGGGCATGCCTTACACCCTCGTCTCTCAGGTATTCTTTGATCCGGTCTGCAATATATCCCTTTGCAATAGCGCCGAGGTCAAGCTTCGCAGCCGGATCTAAGAGTCTTACGGTATTGCCGTCAATCAGGATCTTTCTGTAATTGACATGCGTTACAGCTTCCGCGATTGCTTCCGGTGCCGGGGGAGCAGGTTCCTCTGCTTTGAAATCCCACAGGCTTGTGACCGAACCGATCGTAATATCAAATGCTCCGTCCGACATGCTGCCGTAATAAATTCCTTTTTTGATGAGTGTAATGGTGTCCTTGGACACCTCCACAGGGGCGCCGGCAGCGGCATTGATCTGAGATATTTCGCTGGTTTCTATAGTGCGGGAAAATTTGGCTTCGTATTCCTCGCACATCTTCTGGCAGTGCCTGGTCAGATCTTCGTCATGGGAGTCATAAATCTGAATATGAATTACGGTATCAAGGGCTGTGCCCGTATAGGTTAAGGGCTTTCTGGAAAATTCCGTACAGCCTGTCGTACAAAGTATGGCGGCAGCTGTCAAAAGCCCTGCTATCTTACGAATTTTCATAGTCCACCTCGCTGCAATAGAATAAAAACAGTATAACACAAAAATATAATTATGCAAATGATGTAACAGGAAATTCCGATATATAAAACCTTATCGAACATGTGATTGCGCAACTGCTTTTATTGTGATAGAATATCTTAAGACAGCGTTATTGTAACGCAGTATAAGAAGTGGAAGTGTGACAGATGAAGAATTCTATGAAGAAAAAAGACTGGATATTGATTATCGTAGTATTGTGCGTGGCGGGATGTGCATACCTTTCCCACCAGCTTCTCCGGAATACGGGAGCGGGCGAGGTGATCGTTAAGGTGAACGGCGAGCTTACCGGAACCTACAGCCTGAATGAAGATCAGGAGGTTGAAATCAATCAGGGAAGCAACATTCTGGAGATTAAGAATGGAAGGGCGGATATGCTGGAAGCAGACTGTCCGGATCAGCTATGTGTGCACCAGAAGGCGGTTTCTGCAAGCAATGAGAATATTATCTGTCTCCCTAATAAGGTGATTGTTGAGATCCGCTCCAGGACGGACAGCCAGATTGATACGGTGGCAAATTAATACAGAAGACATTATGGATGCCGGCGCAGAAAACCCGGTTGGGGACGGACTGGCCGGCAGGAGGCGCGGGGAGGGGTTATTTTTGAAGGTTCGGGCTGCTTATTTTGGAGTGTTCACTGCGCTTGCCCTGATATTCAGCTACGTAGAATCGCTGATACCGTTTCACATAGGGATTCCCGGGGTGAAGCTGGGACTTGCCAACCTGATCATTGTGATCGCCCTTTACAAGATGAATGTAAAAGCGGCGTATCTGCTGTCGGTAACAAGAGTCGTTCTTTCGGGCTTTATGTTTGGGAGTCTGTTTGGGATTCTTTACAGTTTGGCAGGAGGGCTTCTGAGTCTGACGGTGATGGCGGTTCTGAAGAAAAGTAATGGTTTTAGCGTGATGGGGGTTAGCATTGCCGGAGGCGTGAGCCACAATATAGGACAGCTTGTTGTCGCTATACTTGTGGTGGAGACCTATAGTGTGATGTATTATCTGCCGGTGCTTTTGACGGCAGGGCTCATTACCGGACTGCTCATCGGGATTACGGCAAACGAGATGTTAAAGCGCCTGGCAGGCCTTAGGACGGGCTTTGAAGGCTGATAGGAGGAGCAGGATGATTTCATATATAAGAGGAAAGCTTGCGGCAATAGAAGATACTAAGATCGTTGTTGATGTGGGAGGCGTGGGATATGGAATATTCATGCCTGGCAGAGTGATGGCAAGGCTTCCCCAGGCTGGAACTGAGGTGACGATCCATACCTTTTTGAATGTGAAGGAGGATTCCATGCAGCTTTTCGGCTTTCTTTCCCGAGATGACCTTGCGGTTTTCAAGCAGGTGATCACAGTCAGCGGAATCGGGCCGAAGGGAGGCTTAAGCATATTGTCCCAGCTTTCGGCAGATGATTTACGATTTGCAGTTTTGTCTAACGATGTAAAAGCAATTTCGGCTTCGCAGGGAATCGGCAAGAAGACGGCAGAAAAGCTGATCCTGGAGCTGAAGGACAGGCTTCATCTGGAGGATGCCTTAAACCACGCACAGGAGGAGATGGATGCGGGAGACTTATCTGCGGCGGGAGATATACAGCAGGATGCGGCCGCGGCATTGACGGCCCTGGGCTACGGAAGTACGGAAGCATTGAAGGCTGTCCGCCGGGTTTCTGTTACGCCGGATTCTAAGGTGGAGGATGTACTGAAGCAGGCATTAAAGTATATGATATAGCAGATAGGCATAAAGCATTCCGAAATTGTCAGGCTGCCATACAGGGACAAATTTTAAATGCAGCAGAGGGGAATTATGGGAAGAAGAATTATTACAACAGAGAATCTGGAGGAAGATGTTAAGATCGAGAACCATTTACGTCCCCGGACTCTGGATGATTATATCGGACAGGCCAAGGCGAAGGAGATGTTAAAGATCTACATTGCCGCGGCGAAGGAACGGGAAGAGGCGCTGGATCATGTGCTGTTTTACGGACCTCCGGGGCTTGGCAAGACGACTCTTGCAGGAATTATCGCGAATGAGATGGGGACAGGCATTAAGATCACTTCAGGCCCTGCCATTGAGAAGCCGGGAGAGATGGCCGCTATTTTGAATAATCTGCAGGAGGGAGATGTGCTCTTTGTGGATGAGATCCACCGGCTGAACCGGCAGGTGGAGGAGGTGCTGTATCCGGCGATGGAGGACTTTGCTATTGATATCATGATTGGGAAGGGAGCCAGTGCAAGATCTATACGGCTGGATCTTCCGCATTTTACACTGGTGGGGGCAACCACCCGGGCGGGCATGCTTACCGCGCCGCTCAGGGATCGTTTCGGGGTGATCAACCGGCTGGAGTTTTATACGGTGGAGGAGCTGTGTACGATTATCCTGCGTTCTGCCAGAGTGCTGGATGTTGAGATCGATGAGATGGGAGCAAGGGAGCTGGCAAGAAGGTCCAGAGGGACGCCAAGGCTTGCGAACCGTCTGCTGAAGCGGGTCCGGGATTTTGCACAGGTGAAATACGAGGGTGTGATAACCAGAGAAGCGGCGGATATGGCACTGGATCTTCTGGATGTGGATAAATTTGGACTGGACCATGTGGACAGGAATCTGCTGCTGACAATGCTCCATAAATTCGGCGGCGGGCCGGTGGGACTTGAGACGCTGGCGGCATCCATTGGAGAGGATCCGGGAACTATAGAGGATGTGTACGAACCTTATCTGCTTAAGAACGGATTTATCCAAAGAACGCCCAGAGGGCGGACAGCTACGGAGCTTGCTTACAGACACCTGGGGATTTCTGTACCAAATGAAAGAAAATAGTTGGTTTTTGCAGGCTTATAGTTTATAATAGAAACAGAGTTTACACAAAGGAGCGGGAGGTCGCGATGGCATCATCAAAGAATTATACAGAGGTATTGATTGGCGGGAAGGTATTTACCCTAAGCGGATTTGAGAGTGAAGAATATCTACAGAGAGTCTCCACCTATTTGAATCACAAGCTGGAAGAATGTACCAGTAGTGAGGGCTACCGTAAGCAGAGTGCGGAGACCAGAAGCATTCTTCTTGCGCTGAATATCGCGGATGATTATTTTAAGGCAAAGAAGCAGGGCGGTACTCTGGAAAGCGACATTGAGGCGAAGGACAAAGAGATGTACGACTTGAAGCATGAACTGATTTCCGTACAGATTAAGCTTGAGAATGCCGACAAGACACTGGACAAGCTGAAGGAAGAGAACCGGGCGCTGCAGATGAAGATCGTACAGTTAGAAACTGAGATGAAGAATAGCAAGGGCAAATAAGGCTGTCAGATGACAGCCTTATTTCGGTATAAGGAGTAGAAATTGGCAGTTGAAATTTTGGCACCGGCAGGTAATTATGATACGCTTAAGGCGGCGGTTTTGGCAGGAGCCGATGCAGTTTATGCAGGAGGAGAGAGGTTTGGAGCCCGCGCTTATGCGGGGAATTTTAATAGAGAAGAGCTGCTTTCGGCAATTGACTATGTGCATCTGCACGGAAGGAAGCTGTACCTGACAGTTAACACTTTGATAAAGGAACGGGAATTTGCAGATCTATACGAATATCTGTTTCCCTTATACCAGCAGGGACTGGATGCGGTCATTGTTCAGGATCTGGGTGTGATGGACTATGTGATGAAGCAGTTTCCGGGACTTCTCATCCATGCAAGTACCCAGATGACGGTAACAAATGTGATTTCGGCAGAGTATCTGGAGTCTCTGGGTGTGACGCGGATTGTCCCGGCCAGAGAGCTTTCCCTGGCGGAGGTGCAGGAAATCTGCAGCCATACGGGGCTTGAGGTGGAATGCTTTGTACATGGAGCGCTCTGTTACAGCTATTCCGGTCAGTGTCTGCTCAGCAGCATGATCGGAGGACGCAGCGGGAACAGGGGGCAGTGCGCCCAGCCCTGCAGGCTTTCTTATGCGGCAGGCAGGAAGAAAGCAGGGGATATCTTGAGCTTGAAAGATCTCTGTACCATACAGGCTGTACCGGATTTGATCAGAAGCGGCATTCATTCTTTTAAGATTGAGGGACGCATGAAACAGCCGGAATATGTGGCGGCTGTTACGGGGATGTACCGGAAATATGTGGATATTTATCTGGCTTTGGGAGAAGAAGGATTCCGGGTATCGGAGCAGGATCTTAGGGAACTGGAGCGTGCCTACCAGAGGCGGGGGTATTGTGACGGCTATTATTTCCGGCATAACGGAAAAGAGATGCTTTCTCTGGGACGACCGAAGCAGGAAGTACGCGGGGAATGGAAGGCATGTGGGAAGCTTCAGGAAAAAATCAACGGGAAACTGATGATTTCTTCCGGGAAACATGTTACATTATATCTGTGGTATCAGGATATTGAGATCGAGATTATTGGGCCTATAGCAGAGCCGGCATCCAGCCGGCCGGTAACCAGTGAACGGCTGGAACAGCAGCTTAAGAAGACTGGCAGTACGCCCTTTATCTTTGAACATCTGGAGATCTGTATGGAGGGAGAGGTTTTTCTTCCAATACAGGCAGTCAATGAGCTCAGGCGCAGGGGCATGGAGGAATTAGAAGAGAGGCTTCTGCAGAGCTTCCGCCGGGAAAGCCGGGACAGGCTTCCGGCATCCGGGGAAGAGGATACCCGGCGGCATGCGGCGCGCTGCAGGCAGGATGTCCAGCCAGGCTGTATGGAGCTTTCGGCATTGGCAGAGTCGATAGAGCAGCTGGAGGTCTTTGCCGATTATCCGGAGATTGCCAGGATCTATGTGGAGGACGCTCTGTGGGCGTATTCCGGGAACAGGAAGGAGATCCTGAAACTGCTTCCGGAGCTGAAGGCTTCGGGGCGGCAGGTGTATTTTGCAATGGCTCGGATCTTCCGGAAAGAGGCGGAGGCCTTTTACGGCAGGCATTTTCAGGAACTTATCAGATACTTTGACGGTGTGCTGGTGCGTAATCTGGAGAGTTTTCTCTATGTGAGGAAGCACAGTGCGGTATTTCCTGTGGCGGCAGATAGCAGCATTTATCAGTGGAACCAGCAGGCAAAGGAATTTGTCAGGAGACTTTCGCCGGAGTTTGCGGCGGCACCGGCAGAATTAAACCGCTGGGAGCTTCAGGAGCTGGGTGTCCGGGATATGGAGCTTATTGTATATGGCTGCCTTCCTGTTATGATTTCTGCGGGCTGTATGAAAAAGAATACGGGGAAATGTGACAGAAAAACAGGTTTTTTGTCGATGACGGACCGACAGAATAAGAAAAATATAGTGAAAAATGAATGCCTTTACTGTTATAATGTAATTTATAATTCGGCGCCGCTGATGCTTGCAGACCAGTGCCGGCAGTTAAAGGAGCTTGGATGCAGGGCATTCCGTCTGCAGTTTGGAGCGGAGGACAAAAAGAAAACGAGGGAGATTCTTGATTTGTATTTAGCGGCATATATAAGGGAGGCGGAGGTTCCTCTGCCAAAGGGAGAATTTACGAGGGGACATTTTAAGCGGGGTGTAAAGTAGGTGATAGATTGGTTAATATTATTGTAGAGCTTTCAAAATATATCATAATTGTGATCATCATCATGTATACCTATCTGTGTTTTGCCATATTTGGATATCACGATGCGGAAAAGAAAAAGGGTATGCTGATCCAGCAGAATGTATTGATGTTCCTGCTGCAGCTGATCGCGTTTATTGTCCTGTATCTGGAGATGGATGACTTAAAGGCAGCAGGCTTTTATCTGGCGCAGATGCTGCTTTTTGCAGCTACAATTCTATTGTATATGCGTCTGTATCCGAATGTGTCGAGGCTTGTGGTGAATAATATGTGCATGCTTCTGTGCGTCGGATTGATCATGCTGACAAGGCTTTCCTATGAAAAGGCATTGAAGCAGTTTCTGATTGCATCCGGAGCCATCGGCATCAGCCTTGCGATTCCGATTATCATACGGCGGGTGAAGCTTTTGTCGGAGTGGCGGCTGTTCTATGCTGTCGGCGGCCTGATCTCGCTGGGAGTGGTTGCGGTTATGGGGCAGGTGTCTTATGGCGCTAAGCTTGGATTTACCATTGCGGGTATCAGTATCCAGCCTTCGGAGCTGGTGAAGATCGTATTTGTTTTTTATGTGGCAGCAAGCTTTAAGGTGTCCAGAAGTTTTAAAAACGTGGTGATCACTACGGTAATCGCGGCGGTTCACGTGCTGATATTGGTTGCTTCCACCGATCTGGGGGCGGCTCTGATTATCTTTGTTGTGTATCTTACCATGCTGTATGTGGCGGCGAGGCAGCCCTTCTATATGGCGGCAGGACTTGCGGCAGGCAGTGCGGCTTCGGTGGCTGCCTACTATATGTTTGGACATGTAAGAACGAGGGTTCTGGCATGGAAGGATCCGTTTGCCGCTTATGATAACGGAGGATATCAGGTGGCGCAGTCACTGTTTGCAATTGGAACCGGTGGGTGGCTCGGAATGGGGCTCTGCCAGGGGCAGCCGGATACCATACCGGTGGCGGCAGAGGACTTCATATTTTCAGCAATAGCAGAGGAACTGGGGATTGTATTTGCCCTCTGTGTAACATTAATCTGCCTGAGCTGTTATGTGATGTTCTTGAATATTGCCATGCAGCTCAGGGATCAGTTCTATAAGCTGGTGGCACTGGGACTTGGAACCTGTTATATCTTTCAGGTATTTTTGACCATCGGGGGAGTGACCAAATTTATTCCCTCCACGGGAGTTACCCTTCCGTTAGTCAGTTATGGAGGCAGCTCGCTTTTAAGTACATTGATTATGTTTGCTATTATTCAGGGACTCTATATTCTGAGAGAAGACGAGGAAGAGAAGATTGAAAGAAAGAAAAGGGAACAACAGCAGTTACGAATCGAAAAGAGAAAAAAAGCAGAACAGCAGCTACGAGCTGAGAGAAGCGGAAGAGAGAAGCCGGAAAAAAAACCAGCGAAAGCGGTTAAGCCGGAAGGCTCGGAAGCGCTTAAGAAAACAAGAGTACCTCAGGGAAAAGAAAAAGCGCGCCGTCAATAAAGAATTTGCAAGCGTTACCTATGCATTTGTATGTCTTTTCCTGTTGTTGATGGGATATATCGGTTATTTTACAGCTATGACCAGTCAGGAAATTATAAAAAGTCCTTATAATCCAAGGCTTGATTCTATGGCGGACCGGGTCATACGGGGAAAGATCCTTGACCGGAACGGCAGCGTACTGGCAGAGACAGATCATGCGGAGGACGGCAGCGAGTATAGATATTATCCTTACAGAGATATTTTTGCTCACGTTGTTGGGTATTCTGTGCAGGGAAAGTCCGGGCTGGAATCTACAGCGAATTTTGAACTTTTAACCTCCAATGCTTTTATATTGGAGAAGCTTAGAAGGGAATTTCAGGACCAGAAGAATATCGGAGATAATGTGGTGACCACTTTAGACGTGGATCTGCAGACAACGGCTTACAATGCGCTGGGAGATAATAAGGGCGCAGTAATTGTGATGGAGCCCAGCACCGGAAAGATTCTTGCCATGGTTTCCAAGCCCTCCTATGACCCTAATTCGGTTATCGAGAACTGGGACTGGCTGAATTCTGACCCGGACAGTATTCTGCTGAATCGTGCATCCCAGGGGATGTACGCGCCGGGGTCTACCTTCAAGATTGTGACTACGCTGGAATATATGAGGGAGCATCCGGAGGATTACGGAACTTACGGCTATGAATGCACAGGAGAAATCAGCTATGGGGATACGACCATCCCCTGTGCGGGCCACAGTGTACATGGAGTGGAGGATCTTGCAGGCTCTTTTGCGAATTCCTGTAATGCATCCTTCTGTAATATCGGCATGAACCTGAACATAGTAAAATACCGGAATACGGCAAAGGATCTTCTGATCGGCTCGAAGCTTCCGGGGGATTTTGCCGTCGGGAAGAGCAGCTTCCGTCTTGATCCGAATGATTCTATAGCAGACAAGATGATGACAGCTATGGGACAGGGGGAGACACAGGTAAGTCCGTATCAGATGGCATTGATCACAGCTGCCATTGCCAATGGAGGCTATCTGATGAAGCCTTATTTGATTGATTCGGTTACCAATTACAAGGGTACTATCGTGTCAGAGACCACGCCGGAGGAATACACAGAACTGATGACTCTGGCGGAGGCATCCCAGCTGAAGGCTTATATGGCAGAAGTGGTAAATTATGGAACAGCGTCGGTTTTGAGCGGGCAGGCCTACTCTGCGGCCGGAAAGACCGGAACGGCAGAATACAGTATGGAATCATCAGACCAGACCCATTCCTGGTTTGTAGGATTTACAAATATTGACAATCCAGAGCTTGTGATCAGTGTGATCGTTGAGGAATCCAATGGAGGCCGGCGGGCAGTTGACGTGGCAAAAGAAGTGTTTGACAGTTATTATTACTGATTATAAAGAGGTGTGTGATGGAATACTATAGATACCTGTATCTTTCAGAGAGGCTTGAAAAAAAGAAGGACAGGATTATGGACCGGCTGGAGAGAAACAGATTTCAGCCGGGCATTCATCTGATCCTGCTTCCTGCAAATGAGAAGAATCAGCTTGAGATTCTAAATGCGGCCTGGCTGCTGCAGCCGGATTATCCGAAAGAGAGCCTGTTTGTAGTGGGGATTGCAGACAGTTTTGAAAATGCGCTGGAATATGTGGAAAAAATATCTCAGGAGGTGTATGATAGTACAAAGGGACTGGATATTCGTAACTACATACTCATGAAAGAACGGGAAGGCTGATATGCTGCATATTTTGTTTGTAATTTTAAAAATAGCCGGTGTCA
The DNA here is from genome assembly GCA_910584265.1 of uncultured Dorea sp. Lineage (GTDB taxonomy): Bacteria > Bacillota > Clostridia > Lachnospirales > Lachnospiraceae > Claveliimonas. The sequence continues at coordinate 52,018 of CAJTZE010000020.1, forward strand.
TACTGGCGGTAATATTGGGAATACTTTTGTTACTGGTCTGTTTTGTCTTGTTTGTTCCCGTCTGCTATAAAGGAAAGGCCGAAGGCGGCGGAACGCCGGAGGATTTTCAAGCTCACGGACAGGTAAGCTGGATGTTCGGGCTAATCAAAATAGTCGTGGATTACCGGAATAAATCTCTGGATTTTTATATTAAGGCGGTCTGGAAGAAATTAGGCGGCAGATCAGAATCTATGCAGGAAGAGAAGGAAACAGAATATGAGAATTATAAAGAATGCGGGGAATGCGCAGGAGAGCCTGCGAAAACTTTGGAGCAGAAAGAAGGCATCGGAACGGATCCTGGCGGTAAAGAGCATGAAGAAATTACGGAAAAATTTCCGGAAAATGATAAGGGATATGAGGAATGTAAGAATATTCCTGAAGAAAACTCCGGGCTGTCAGAAGAAGCTGGAGCGGATGATCGGAAGATTTGTGAAGAAGGGACGGAAAAGGATAAAGAGCCTGCTGAGGGGAAAAAGAGGAAGAGGATACCGCTTTTTGGCAGGATAAAAGGCAGGTTGCATGGATGCGTCTCAAAAATCAATGGACTTATTGAGAAGTTCAAATGTACAATTCGGGAATTGTGTGATAAAATAGAGAAAGTATCAGAAAAGAAGGATAAGCTGGCGGCGTTTATCACGGATGAGACACATGTGAATGCTCTGGGAAAAGGAAAGAAAGAACTTGTCAGGCTTCTTGGACATCTGCCTCCTAAGGTATTTCAGGCGGATATCCGTTATGGTTTTGAGGATCCGTCTCTGACGGGAAGGGTTCTGGCGGGTTTCGGAGTTCTCTATCCGTTTCTTGGAGACCATGCCCGGATTACACCAGATTTTCAGGAGAAGATCCTGGAGGGAAGTTTATGCATAAGGGGAAGAATCTATGTAGTGCATTTTATAGCGCTGGCAGTAAGACTGCTGCTTGACAGGAATGTACGGCGGATGATTAAGGATGTCAGAAAATTTCAATTATAATACAGGAGGAATCAAAAGATGGCAGACAATAATTTCAAAGGAACCGTAGAAGCTTTGTTTCATGGAATGGACGGGGTAATTTCTTCAAAGACCGTTGTAGGGGAGGCAATCCAGATCAAGGATACGATCATTCTGCCATTGGTAGATGTTTCCTTCGGTGTCGGGGCAGGAGCATTCAATGGAGAGAAGAAGGAAAGAGGTGCAGGCGGAATCGGAGGTAAGATGACCCCCTGTGCAGTCCTGGTGATCCAGAACGGCACAACAAAGCTTGTGAATATTAAGAATCAGGATACAGTAACAAAGATCCTGGATATGGTGCCGGATCTGGTTGACCGGTTCGCTTCCCGGAACGATGAGAAGATGACGGAAGAAGAGGTTGTGGATATTCTGGACGAGATGGAGTAAGAATTTGGGAATGGACAGATGATCCGGCGCATATAGATACTGTGAGGAACGTCTTGCGGGAGAGGTAAGATGAAACGAGTGACCGGATTTATATTGTTCTGGATTGCAGTGGGCATGGTGATCGACATGCTGCTGCCGAATCTCTTTGTTCAGATATTGTGTGCAGTATTATGTGTTTTGATCGGATTCGAGTTATACAGATGTAAATAAGAGAATCATTATGTCAGAGTAAAAGCGGCTGCCGCCTGGAAACAGGAGGAGGCCGTTTTTTTGTGGAAAATATTGAAGCATATATTGACAAAAAAATAACAAAGTGATATTATTTTTCTGGTTAAAAAATTAACAAAATGATTCAATGTCTGAATAAATGAATTTTCAGACGGAAAGGAAGTATTATGAAAGAAATCGTATTTGTTGTAACAAACCCTCAGGGAGTACATGCACGCCCCTGTGCACTGCTGGCTCAGTGCTGTGTGAACTATAGCAGTATTGTGACAGTAAGCACAGGAGGAAAGACGGCAGATGGGAGAAATGTGCTGGAACTTCTGGGACTGGCGGCAAAGAAGGGTGATACACTGACGATTCAGATAACAGGCGGGGATGAGGAACAGGCTGGAAAGGCAGTAGAGGCAGTTCTAAAGGGAGAATTTAATGGGAGAAAGGCTGTGGGGCTGCTTAAGATTGCATTCTTTGGAACAAAAGACTATGACAGAACCTTCTTCAGCGAGCTGGTCAAGGATAAAGGAGAAGGGACTTATAATTCGGACATCCGGTATTTCGGTTCCAATCTGGGACCTGAGACGGTAAATCTTGCGGAGGGGTATGATGCTGTCTGCGTATTTGTAAATGACGATGTGTCTAAACCTGTGGTGGAACAGCTGCATAAGTACGGCGTTAAATTGATCCTGCTGCGCTGTGCAGGATTCAACAACGTGGATTTGGAGGCGGCAAGGGACTGTGGTATCACCGTGCTCAGAGTACCCGCTTATTCTCCGTATGCGGTGGCAGAGCATGCTATGGCTATCATGCAGGAAGCAAATCGTCATCTGCACAAAGCATACAATAAAGTGAAGGACAATAACTTTGCCCTAAGCGGCCTGCTGGGACTTGACCTTCACAATAAGATAGCAGGTATTGTGGGTACTGGGAAAATCGGCGTGTGTATGGCGCGGATCTGTAAAGGCTATGGTATGACGGTATTAGGCTGGGATGCTTACCCGGATAAAGCACTGGAGGAGGAAGGGCTTCTTACCTATGTGGAGAAGGATGAGCTGTTTGAAAAGGCGGATCTGATTTCTCTTCATGCCCCGCTCTTCCCAAGCACCCATCATATTATCAATGAGCAGAGCATAGCTAGGATGAAGGATTCGGTGATGCTTGTCAATACGGCAAGAGGAGGCCTGATTGATACGGAGGCTCTGATTGCGGCTCTGAAAAAGGGAAAATTCCATGCGGTTGCCCTGGATGTGTATGAGGGAGAGGATGACAATGTCTATACAGACCGGAGCGATAAAGCCATTACCGATGATATTACAGCCCGCCTTCTGATGTTCCCGCAGGTAGTCCTGACCAGCCATCAGGCATTCTTTACCCGTGAGGCGCTGCAGGCGATTGCAGTCGTGACCATGGAGAATGCACGCAATTTTAATGAAGGCAATGACTATGGAAATGCGGAAGTGAAGGCGCAAGCCCATTGATACAATGGGCGCCCGGCTCGGAAAGGAGAAGGAGAGTAAATGCTGATATTGAAATTTATTCTTGCAATGCTGCCGATTATCTGGCTGATTATCGCCTTGAGCGGATTGAAAATGGCCGGACATAAGGCCTGCGTGATCGCACTGCTGGTAACGCTGGTGCTGTCAGCCGGATGTTGGAAGCTGAATGCCTTGTATGCTGCAACAGCGGTATTGGAGGGGACTTTGAATGCGCTATGGCCAATCTGCCTGGTTGTGATAGCGGCTCTGTTTACCTATAATTTAATGCTAAAAACAGGGGCAATGGAACAAGTGAAAAAGATGCTTATGGGGGTGTCTCAGGACAAGCGTGTGCTGGCACTGCTGATTGGCTGGGGGTTTGGAAACTTTATGGAAGGAATGGCCGGATTCGGAACGGCAGTTGCAATTCCAGCTTCCATGCTGGCTGGGATCGGGCTGGATCCCATGGCGGCTGTGCTGGGGTGTCTGGTGGTCAACTCGACGCCGACAGCATTTGGCTCGGTAGGAGTTCCTACGGTTACCCTTGCATCCGTGACAGGGCTGGATGTCAACATCCTGTCCGGAAATGCGGCGGTAATCCAGTTTATTCTGACCATGGTTTCCCCCTTCCTTATGGTCTGCATCTGCGGGAAGGGAGTGAAAGCGTTGAAGGGAATGCTTCCGGTAACGCTGGTTTCGGCGTTGTCCTTTGCCATTCCATGGTTTATTACAGCGCAGGCTATCGGTCCGGAGCTGCCCAATATTATCGGTTCCATCTTCTCTATGGGCTGCATCATTGCGGCAGCCAGGATTTTTAATAAGAACCCAGATGAAGAGTATAGGATCCGGGCTGTGGATAATAAAGGCGGAGGGGAGATTATCACAGTGAGTGAGGGGATTAAGGCATGGAGTTCCTTTATTCTGATTTTTATTCTGCTGATGGCATCTTCCGTATTGTGCCCGCCGGTTCACAATGTGCTTGCAGGAATCAAAAGCATGGTTACAGTCTATGCCGGAGAAGGAGGAAATGTCTTAAGCTTCAGCTGGATCAATACGCCGGGAGTCATGATTTTTCTTGCCGGGATCATAGGAGGACTAATTCAGGGAGCATCAGCCGGAGATATGGCAGAAGTGCTTTTGGACACCTTGAAGAGGTATTGGAGGACAATCCTCACAATCTGCGCAGTAATGTCGACGGCAAAGGTTATGAGCTACAGTGGGATGATTTCGGATATTGCGAAGTTTCTGGTGGCGGCGGCAGGCCCGTTCTATCCATTTATTGCGCCTCTGATCGGCGCCTTGGGAGGCTTCGTCACCGGCTCCGGCACGTCAACCTGTGTGCTCTTTGGAGGGCTGCAGAGCGAGACAGCGCAGACGCTGGGCCTGAACCCGGTCTGGTTGGCGGCGGCAAATGTTATGGGAGCAGGTCTTGGTAAGATGGTCTGCCCCCAGAGCATCGCAATCGGCACAGGGGCAGTCGGCGCCGCGGGCTCGGAGAGTAAGGTGCTGGGTGCGGTATTTAAATATTTCCTGCTGTATGTACTGGCGGCAGGCGTTATCTGTTATGCTGGATCTTTAATGGGATTTTAGAAAATACCTCTTGCATTTTACATATTCTTCTGGTATACTCCTGTCTTTGACAGTTAGTAGATTAAAAAATCGCTGTATCCCTTGTGTT
>CAJTZE010000021.1 GCA_910584265.1 uncultured Dorea sp.
CCGGGCTTCACAGGGCAGGATGCCGGATAACGTCCGGTGGAGGCGACTCCAAGGCCAGTGCAACAGAAATGTACCGCCTGAAGCTTTTTGCTTCAGGTAAGGGTGGAAGGGCAGTGTAAGAGACTACCGCCCTGCTGGTAACAGCAGGGGCACATGTAAACCCCATCCGAAGCAAGACCGAACAGAGACTATGTGGCGGCCCGTCACGTCTCAGGTAGGCCGCTGGAGCCTGCTGGTAACAGCAGGCCTAGATAGATGATTACTCAACGACATAACCCGGCTTATCGTCATACTTGTATTTTTTGTTTATTTTTTTCTGCGGTGGCGGCCGTCATATTTTTCTTCGCAGTATTTACAGCGGTAGGTCTCAGTTTCCGGATCGGTCAGGATAAACATGTGGTCCAGTCCCTGTTCAATCGAGGTGATACAGCGCGGATTTTTGCAGCGGATAATATTTTTGATCTGTTTCGGAAGGTGAAGCTCCCTTTTTTCTACAATTTTCTGATCCTTGATGATATTGATGGTAATGTTGTGGTCGATAAATGCCAGCACATCCAGATCCATAAAATCAATGGGACACTCTATTTTCATAATATCCTTTTTACCCATTTTATTGCTTTTTGCATTCTTGATAATGGCTACGCAGCAGTCCAGCTTATCCAGATTCAGATACTTATAGATATCCATGCTTTTGCCGGCCTGAATATGATCCAATACAAATCCCTCGGAAATACTTCCGACTGTTAAAGTGTTTTCTACCATCGTTATTTCCTCCTATACTTCGATTTCCAGCAGTGTCAGAATCAGAGCCATACGTACATAGACTCCGTACTGTACCTGTTTGAAATAGGCGGCTCTTGGGTCCTTGTCCACTTCGACGGATATCTCGTTGACTCTTGGAAGCGGATGGAGAACCAGCATGTCCGGTCCGGCAAGCTCCATCTTTTTGGAATCCAGAATATAAAAATCCTTCATGCGTACGTAATCCTCTTCGTTGAAGAACCGTTCCTTCTGAACTCTTGTCATATAGAGCAGATCAAGATTCGGCAGAGCATCCTCTAAGCGGACAACCTCCTCGTACGGAATCTTATTCTTATCCAGCACATCCCGGCGGATGTAGCTGGGAAGCTTAAGCTCCTCCGGAGAAATCAGCACAAACTCGATTTCCGGATAGCGGACCAGGGCATGGATCAGTGAATGGACGGTACGTCCGAATTTCAAGTCTCCGCAGAGTCCGATCTTCATGTGGTCAAGACGGCCCTTGAGGGAACGGATCGTCAAAAGATCTGTCAGGGTCTGAGTGGGATGCTGATGGCCTCCGTCGCCTGCGTTGATCACAGGAATGGAAGAATGCTCGCAGGCAACCAGCGCAGAACCCTCCTTGGGATGGCGCATAGCGCAGATGTCGGCGTAGCAGCTGATCATGCGGATGGTATCAGCAACGCTTTCTCCCTTTGTGGCAGAGCTGGATTCCGCTGAGGAAAATCCTAAGATGCTCCCGCCCAGATTCAGCATAGCGGCCTCATGGCTCAACCGTGTCCTGGTGCTTGGCTCATAGAACAGGGCCGCAAGCTTTTTCCCGGCGCAGGCATGGGCGTATTTCTCAGGGCATGCTTCAATGTCTCCCGCCAGGTCTAACAGCCTGTCCAGTTCTTCCACTGTGAAATCCAATGGACTCATTAAATGTCTCATAACATCCTCCTTTTTTAAATGAGAAAACGGCATAAAAAAAGAAGTATTTAAGAAAGATACTTATATTGTCTGACAACCTGCTCCTTTCTGTAATACTTCTTTATTTGATTCTTTGGTTACTCTTTTACTATCATATAATAAAAGGGAGAGATTTTCAATGATAAGATATTTACCAATCATGAAATTCTTCGATAAATGCTTTGTCGATGGTCCGTAATTTATGCATACGGCTGGTGGCGAGCACAATTTCCCAGTACCAGCCGGCGCTCACATCCCGGACCAGCTTAATGCCGTCAATCAGGGAAGCATCTGCAGGATCTCCTACATAGAATCCGATGCCCTGGTTTTCTCTTACCATCTGATACAGGATGTTCATATCGTCTACTTCTGCATATAGGATCGGTTCAAAGCCTTCTGCCTTACAGTAATCCTTCAATGTGTCATGGCCCTTGTTTCTGGCGCCGAACCCGATGAATTTTTCTCTCCGCATATCACGGATTGACAGCTCGTTTTTTTTCGAGAGAGGATTCTGCGTGCTGATCATATAGTGGGTATTTTCCCGGTGTGTTTTGTGGATCGTAAAGGTCTCTTCAGAGACAGGCGCAATACAGAAGCCGATGTCTGCAGTTCCGTCCAGCAGTGCTTTTTCCACACCTATATCATCCGTCTGTGAAATGGAGAGCTGAGCGCCGTCAAAATGCTTATAGAAGTTCTTGAGCCGGCGCCCGATCAATTCCCATGTCATGCCTCGGGGAATTGCAATCTTAAGCTTTTCGTTATCCTTCGCAATGAAAGCTTTCATGTTGTCACTGAGCGCCTGATATTCGTCACAGAGTTTTTTGGCCATCGGATACAGATAGGCGCCGTATTCTGTCAGGCGCAGCTTAGAACGGTCTCTAAAGAAGAGCGGCACGCCGAGAGAGTCTTCTATATGCTTGATGATCTTGCTGATTCCCTGCTGTGAGAAATGGAGTTCCTGTCCTGCCTTGGTAAAATTCATATATTTACAGACGGTTATGAAGCATTTTAAATCTTGTATATCCATGAAGATGTCCCCTTTTGAAGCTGTTGCACAACCTGTAGTTGTGAATATACAATAGTCTGTTCGTGTCATTTATTTAACAGTCTTGATAGAATTTTACCATAGAAGATAGAAAAAGGAAAGGAGAAGCGAGTATGTACCAAATGAAATATCCGAATTTGTTTTCCCCGCTGAGGCTGGGAAATGTAGTGCTTCGGAACAGGATTATCAGCGCACCGCAGGGATTTCTTCATCTGGATGCGGAAAGTCTTCCGACACAGGCGGCGGCAGCGTTTTATGAGGAGAAAGCCCGCGGAGGAGCGGCGGTAGTAACAATTGGAGAGGGGTATATAGATTCTGTTCACGGTATTGATATACCAAAAGGGATCCATTTGGATACGGACGACTGTATCGGGGGAATTTCCCTTTTGGCAGATGCCATTAATAAACACGGTGCAATTGCCTCCATGGAGCTTCAGCATGCAGGGATGTACGCATCTGAGTCCTATGTAAATGGAAATGCCATTTATGCGCCGGTGGAGCGCATGGGAGAAGGGACGAAAGCAGGGGCGAGGCTTCACGGCGTGCTGATTCCGGAGATACCGGAGGAGGTTATTTTGGATACCATAGACAAATTTGCAGAGGCGGCGCTTCGGTGTAAGCAGGCGGGGTTCGGCATGGTGCTGGTACATGGCGGCCATGGATGGCTGCTGAACCAGATGATGTCGCCGGTCATCAATACCCGTACCGATCAATGGGGCGGCAGCCTGGAAAACCGTATGAGAATGCCGATTGCAGTCTGCGATAAGATCAAGGAGGTCTGCGGAAAGGATTTTCTGATTGATTTCCGGTTCAGCGCGGCGGATGTGTGCAATCCAGGCGGCTATACACTGGAGGACGGGATCGGCATGGCGGAAATGATAGACGGACATGTAGATCTGATCCACTGCTCCGTTGGAAACCATGAGGTGGAAGAATCCTTTGTGGTAGTACATCCGTCCATGTTCCTGGAGGATGCATGCAACCTGAAATATGCCGCGGAGGTCAAAAAACATGTAAAAACTCCCGTGGCGGCGGTAGGAGCATTCTCGGATCCGCAGCTGATGGAGGATACGCTGGCGGCAGGTACGATTGATGTGATAGCCATGGCACGGGGGCTGATCGCAGACCCGGATTTCCCGCTGAAGGCACGTATGGGAAGGGATGAGGATATCAACAGATGCCTAAGGTGCTATCAGTGCTTTTCCGGGCTTCTGGATACCAAGCAGTTTAGCTGCGCAGTCAATCCGGTGATCGGGCGGGAGCTGGAGAATATATTCGATACGACTCCGTATAAGAAGAAAAAGGTACTGGTAGCCGGAGGCGGCATAGGCGGAATGGAAGCGGCGTTAGAAGCGGCAGAAAGAGGCCATACAGTAGTCCTTGCCGAAAAGACAGGGAGGCTTGGCGGAGCGCTGCTCTGCGAAGCCGGGGTTTCATTTAAGAAGAATCTGGACCGTTATCTGTCCCTGCAGGCAAAGCGCGTTATGGAGCATCCGGGCATAGAGGTTCACCTGAATACGCCTGCGGACAAGGCATTTGCAGAGGAAATAAAGCCGGATGCGATTATCGCGGCGCTGGGCGCACGTCCGGTCATCCCGGCATTTATTCCCGGATATGAGAAAGAACATGTCGTGGGAGCAGAAGAAGTATACTATGACCTTGAGAAAGCAGGGAAGAAGGCTGTGATCCTGGGCGGCGGGCTGGTAGGCTGCGAGCTGGGCATCCATCTTGCCATTCATGGAAGAGAGGTTACGGTGCTGGAGATGGCATCCGCTCCGAATTTTGCCGGAAATATGCTCCATGGAGAGGCGGTCACGGCACAGATTGCAATCCACGGGATACGCCTTCTGACCAATACAAAGGCAGTGGAGATCCGGGATAAGGGTGTCGTGGCGGCAGGACCGGAGGGAGAGCTGTTTGTTGAGGCAGACACGGTAATTTATGCAGTGGGACAGAAACCGCTGCGTGAGGAAGTGGATGAGCTCAGGTTCTGTGCGCCGGAATTTTATTCCATCGGCGACTGCAATATACCGGCAAATATTGCAAAGGCAGTAAAAGAGGGCTATTATGCGGCGCGGGATATCGGGCGCATTTGATGTATGGGGAATGAGGAAGGAGAGAAACAAATGAAGACAAACAAAAAACTATTGACCTTAACGATTCTATTGATCTCTGCGACGGAAATGGGGGCTATGGGCATTGCACCTTCCTTAGCTTCGATCGCGGCGGATTTTCCGGATACACCGATCACATCCATCATGAACATCATGAATTTTCCGGGAATTGCAATGATCATTGTGGCGCTTATCACACCGTCCCTGATCAAGGTAATACCGAAGAAAATCCTCTGCAACATCGGGGTTCTCTGTTATGCGTCCGTCGGCCTGCTGGGATATTTCTTCAACAGCAGCATTACGCTGCTCTATGTGTGGGCAGGTCTGCTGGGAATCGGCTTCGGCCTGCTGATGCCCACTTCCAACGGCCTGATCGCGGATTTCTTCTCGGAAGAGGAACGGGGAGGGATCATGGGAATGCAGACCGTGTTCACCAACCTTGGCGGCATCTATCTTACCTATGTGGGCGGGATGCTGGCGGCGGTTTCCTGGCATATGAATTATCTGGCATACTGTATCGGATTCGTTCCGTTTGTACTGGGATGTATTGCAATTCCGAAAGAAAATATGGAAAAAACCAGGGAAGAAAGCAGGAAAGAGAAAACACACATGAATCCCAAGGTGTTTATGTACGGCATTTTTATATTTATATTCATTGCAACCTACGGGGTATTTAACAATAACATGTCATTTCTGATTGAATCCAGAGGAATCGGCGATGCGGCCACATCGGGAACGGTTACGGCACTCTTCCTTGTGGGCGGGGTTTTCGGCGGATTTATCTTCGGGCCGCTGAATAAAAAGCTGAATGATTATATGTACTGTGTGGGATTTGGATTTTTGGTGGTCGGATATCTGCTTGTGTATGCGGCGGACGGCCTTCCGGTTCTTTTCCTGGGCGCAGTCATTTCCGGAATGTCTATCAGCCAGTGTATGCCGCAGTCCCTTCTGGGCGCAACAAACTGTTCAAAGGTTGCGGCGGTTACTGCGGCATGTATGGTTATTCATGTGGGCGGACAGCTTGGCACATTCTTAGGTACTTATTTCTATACGCCGGTTCCGCTGCTGTTCAGTGATGCAGTGGATTTCCGGTATGTATTTGCGGCGTCTATGGCGGCAGTCATGGTAATTGTATGTGCCGTATGCGTTACGATCGCAAATAAAAAAGAGGCATCTGCAAAATAAATATGCCGGACATACAGGAGGGATATAACATGGCACAATTTCATCATTATAAACACGTGTTTGAGCCGATCAAGATTGGAAATATGACCGTAAAAAACAGAATTCAGTTTTCGCCTCTGGTATGTTCCCTGTCCGGGACCAACGGGGGCGTGACAAGAGAATATCTGGAATTTATTAAAATGCAGGCGCGGACCGGAGCAGGTATCGTGACGATCGGGGCGACCTCGATCGATCACGATACCGGTACGGGGCAAAGATCTCGATTGAGATCGTACATGCAGGACGCGGTGCAAATCCGGAGCTTTTGAGGGTTCCGGAAGCGATTGCGCCCAGTCCGATACCGGTAACAAATGGGAACACCCATATCCGTGAAATGAATTATGCGGATATTGAAAAAATCAAACAGGAATATGCAGACTGTGCGGAACGGCTGGTAAAAGCAGAGTTCGATATGATTTTGATCCATGCGGCCCATGGAAATCTGATCGCCCAGTTTTTATCGCCGTTATTTAACAAGAGAACCGATCAATACGGAGGAAGCGAAGAAAACCGCTGGAGATTTGCACTGGAGGTATTGGAGGCTATCCGGGACCGGGTGGGAGACAAGCTTGCCATCGATATGCGCATCAGCGGAGATGAGATCATTCCGGGCGGCATGAAGATTGAGGATACGATACGGTTTCTTAAGAAGGCGCAGAAGTATCTGGATACCGTACATATCTCACAGGGACTGATCGTGGAGCCGGACTATGCATTTTATACGATGCCTCCGCTGTATCATCCCCACTGCCATAATGTGAAATATGCAGAGGCAGTGAAGCAGGACCCGGATATCCATATTCCGGTCACGACGGTCGGCAGTATTATGACGATTGACGAGGCGGAGGAAATTATTGCGTCTGGGAAAGCGGATATGGCGGCGATGGCAAGACAGCTTCTCTGTGATCCGATGACGATTAAAAATGCATATTCCGGTCATAATGAGAAGACAAGGCCTTGTCTGCGGTGCTACGAATGTACGCCGGAGCGTATCTGCCATATCCGGTGTGCAGCCAATCCTATGCTCGGCAGAGAGGCAGAGTTTACAGAGGTGCCTGCCGCGCGCAGAAAGAAGCGGGTTGTCGTTGCAGGCGGAGGACCGGCAGGATGCATGGCGGCAAAGACACTGATGGAACGCGGACACGAGGTTATTCTTCTGGAAAAGAGCGGGAAACTCGGCGGAAGGCTGCATGAGATCAGCTGTCTGTCTTACAAAATCGATATGAGAAGGCATTTGGAATGGCTGATCCGCAGTACTATGTCCTGCGGGGCAGATATCCGGATAAACACGGAGGCATCAGCAGAGAGCATTCTGTCACTGCAGCCGGATGCAGTATTCATAGCTTCAGGATCTGAAAGGCTGACACTCCCGATTCCCGGTATTGACAGGGAGAACGTTCATCATGTTCTGGATGTGGATACCGGAAAAGAAAAGACAGGAAACAGGGTGGTGGTCTGCGGCGGAGGATTATCCGGGATGGAGTGCGCCCTTGAACTTGCCATGGAGGGAAAAGAGGTTACGGTTGTAGATATGATTCCGGCGGACCGGTTTGCACATGAGGCAACGCCCCATACCCGGGGCATGCTGCTTTCGCTGCTGGATGATTACGGAGTCAGAAAAATCGGTGACAGCAGAGTCTGCTCCTTCACGGAGGAGGGTGTGGAAATTGAGGACCGGAATTGGAGAAAACAGGTTCTTAAGGCAGATGATGTGGTGACAGCTTTTGGGATGAAGAAAAATGACAGGCTGTATCAGGAAATCAAAGAGCTTCTGCCGGAGGTATATGCCGTCGGCGACTGTGACCTTGTGCGGAACATCAAACGGGCAAACCAACAGGCATTTCACTATGCTTTTGAATGTTAACATAGGATAGAACTGCATGCATCCATTGGCTTGGAATCGTTATGCTTTATTTAGGAGAGGATGAGAGATATGGGTAGTAATCAATCGACAAAGACGAGGACAATGATCGGTGTTATCGTCCTGCTGGCGGCCAATTCGTCTGCCGGAGGTGCGGAATGGTGTACGTCCGCCCTTGCCGACATTGCAGCCAGATTCCCGGATGTACCTTACAGCATTATCACACTGGTAAATAATATTCCGAATTTATGTGCTGTTGTTTTCACGGTGATTGCGGGTATTTTGGTGAACAGGAGAGTTACATTAAAGCATATGCTGTTGTTTGGAATCGGATGCCACTGCATCGGAGGGGTTCTTCCTGCCATATTCGGAAATACAAGCATTGCCATGGTATTCATCGGCCGGTGTGCATTCGGCGTGGGATACGGTCTGATGCAGGGAATCGGTGTGTCGATGGGCTTTAAGCTGGTGGCAGATGAGGGACTGAGACAGCATGCGATGGGCTGGGCGGTTACGGCCCAGTATGCTATGAATATGATCGCACAGGTAGTCGTGAGCCACTTATGTGCAATGCAGTGGAACTATTCCTTCTATATTTATGCATGGAGTGCAGTGTCTTTTCTTATAGTGCTGATCCTCTGCCCGGATTTTCCCCTTGAACAAAAAAGCGCTTCTGCCGGAATAGGAAAGGGCGGAGCAAAAACCGGAGAATCCTTATTCCAGAGGATCCAGCCGCTTCCGCCGGTTGTGTGGGTGTCTGCGGCGGTTGCGGCTGTTTATATGTTCAGCTATTATCCGATGTTTCTGGTAATTGCACCGATCATCACCGGCCGGGGATTTGGCGATTCGGTAAGCGTGGGATACGCAATGGTATTTTACAGTGCGGCTACAATTTTTGGCGGCATTGTGTTCGGATTTGCAGCCAAGCTCTGCAGGCAGTGGACGCTCTTTGTTTTCATGGCCGGTGTTGCGGCGAGCCTGGCGGGACTGTATTTTGCGGGATCCTTTGAAATGGTGTGTGCAGTTTTAGTTCTGTCCGGAATCACATCCACCGGTATCATCCCCGGATGTATCAATGTCTTTTATAAGCGTGTGGAGGAAAATCAGTCATTTCTGGCCACAGGCATTGTAGAGGCGGGAGTGAATGTGGGAGCATTTTTGGGGACACCGTACATTGCCTTATTAGAGGTGTTCGGCGCAGATGCAGTTACGACAATGCTGATCTCACCAGTTATTCTTGTGGCTTTGGGGCTGTTATCTGTGAAATTCAGCAGATAAACGGAGTCTGGAAATTTATGAAAAAGGATGCAGAATACAGTCTGTATCCTTTTTTGTTGATTTGGAGAGTAGATTTTGACGAAAACCTGGTGTATACTTAACAGCAGATGCGAAAAGAAGAGGAGAGAGCAGACATGGAACGGCTGGACAAATTAAGAGCGGAGCTTGATGAGCTTGACGCCCAGATGGTCACTCTCTATGAAAAGAGGATGGCGGTCTGTGAGCAGGTTGGAGAACTTAAAATAGAAGAAGGCAGGAAGGTATTTGATAAAAAAAGGGAAAAGGAGAAACTTAACTGTGTAACAAAAAATGCCAAAGATGCATTTTTTAAGAAAGGCCTTACGGAAATGTTCGAGCAGCTGATGAGCCAGAGCAGAAAACTGCAGTATCAGCTATTGACAAAGAAGGGAGCCCTTGGAAGGCTTCCCTTTATCGGGGTAGACGAGCTGGACTGGGAAAATTCCAGAATTGTGTTTCAGGGAACAGACGGCGCCTATTCTCAGGCGGCCATGCAGCAGTATTTCAGGGAGGACGTGAACAGCTTCCATGTACAGACCTTCCGGGACGCGATGGAGGCGATAGAGGAAGGGTCGGCGGATTTTGCAGTGCTTCCCATTGAGAATTCCTCGGCCGGAGTGGTCAATGAGGTGTATGACCTTCTGGTAGAATTTGAGAATTATATTGTAGGAGAGATAGTGCTTCCGATCAATCATTATCTTGTGGGGACGGAGAATACAGCGATAGAGACTATTGAGAGGGTATATTCCCATCCGCAGGCGCTGATGCAGAGCTATAAGTTTCTGGATGAGCACAGTGAATGGCAGCAGATCGGTGCGGCAAATACGGCGGTTGCGGCAAAAAAGATACTGGAGGAGAATGACCCGTCTCAGGCCGCGATCTGCAGCGAGCACGCGGCAAAGATTTACGGGCTGAAGATCCTTAAGAAGCAGATTAACCACAACCGCAGTAATTCTACCAGATTCATTGTGGTTACGAACCAGAAGATTTTCTTAAAGAATGCAAAGAAAATCAGCATCTGCTTTGAAGTGGCCCACGAGAGCGGCTCTTTATATCATCTGCTGGCACATTTTATTTACAATGACTTGAATATGACAAGGATCGAGTCCAGGCCGGTGGAGGGACGGGCCTGGGAATACCGGTTCTTTGTGGATTTTGAAGGCAATATGAGCCAGCCTGCGGTGAAGAATGCAATACGGGGCCTGAGGGAAGAGTCCAAGAGCTTGAAGATACTTGGAAATTATTAAATAGAAGAAGGAATGTGAGTGAAAATGAGAGTAAATGAACTGATGCTGTACCGTCATATGGAGCAGGAGAAGATTCTGCATGATATTGCATTTCTGGCGGCAAATTATAACAGTGATTTCTATAACAAGGAAGATTTGAGAGGGCTGTTGTTTGACTGTGCAAATGAGATTCTGGAGCTTGCGGTCAGTCATGGGCTGGAGGGAAATCTGTGGCATGATTACCTGACCTTCCTGCTTGCAAGTGATGAAAATGCTTACAGCACCTCCTGCGAGATCGTAGGAGAGATATCCGGCAGCATCAATCGGGCGGCGCTGCATGATTTCGCTATTTTTAAAGAGCTGTTTGATTATGATTTTTCAGGGCTGGAGAAGGAGCTCCAATCTGACTGCATGTCTATGCTGCAGGATTTTACGGCCTCGAACGGACATGGAAGCGTGTTCAATAAGAGAATCCGGGACCGGATCTGTGAGCTGAGTATCGGTCTTTCAGATGCGGGGGATACGGAAGAGTTCAGAAAGATCCTGACGCAGTTTTATAAGGAATTCGGCGTGGGCAAATTCGGCCTCCACAAGGCATTCCGGGTGGAACACGAGGCAGAAGGCGCTCAGATCGTGCCAATCACGAAGACTGCCCATGTGCATCTGGACGATCTGGTTGGATATGAGACTGCCAAGAATAAGCTTATTGAAAATACAGAGGCATTTGTTAACGGAAGAAAGGCGAATAACTGCCTTCTGTACGGCGATGCAGGAACCGGGAAATCCACATCCATCAAAGCGGTCTTAAACCAATATTATGACCGGGGGCTAAGGATGATCGAGGTGTATAAGCACCAGTTTCAGGATTTGAATGATATCATCGCGCAGGTGAAAAACCGGAACTATAAGTTTATCATTTACATGGATGACTTATCCTTTGAGGAATTTGAGACGGAGTATAAGTATCTGAAGGCGGTGATTGAGGGAGGTCTGGAGAGAAAGCCGGAGAATATACTGATTTATGCTACTTCAAATAGAAGGCATCTGGTAAGGGAGACCTTCCGGGATAAGGCTGACCGGGATGAGGAGCTGCATACCAATGATACGGTGCAGGAAAAGCTGTCTCTGGCGGCAAGATTCGGGGTGAGCATTTATTTCGGCAAGCCGGATAAGAAGCAGTTTCAGGAGATCGTGAGACAGCTGGCGGCAAGGAGTGAGCTTCCTGTCACGGAGGAAGAGCTTCTCCTTGAAGCGAACAAATGGGAGCTTTCCCACGGAGGGATGTCCGGAAGGACAGCGAGACAGTTTGTGGATTATCTGCTGGGAACAAGGGGATATGAGATATGACGGGATATCAATTGAAAATAACTATTAAAGGAAGTAAGCCGCCGATCTGGCGCAGGGTGGTCGTACCGCAGAGGATCAGCTTTGCTGATCTGGATGCTGTGATTGAGTGTATCTTTGGATGGGAGCATGCGCATCTATATGAATTTTATTTTCCGAAGGAGAGGGTGTATATCTCCATGCCGGATGACTTTGACAGCGATTTCGGTGCTGATTTTGACGAGAAGTTTGACGCGGATAAGGCATGTATTGACAGCTGGATAGAGGCAGGGGATAAATTTGAATATACCTATGATTTTGGAGATAACTGGGAGCATACGGTTCTGGTGGAGAAGCTTGTGCCTTATGAAAACAGATATGCTTACGTGATAAAATCAAAAGGACCTTATATGATTGAGGATTGCGGCGGTATCTGGGACTTTTATGAATATATAGACGAAGCCTGTGAATTTGATTTGGATGAGGCAAACGAAAAATTAAAGCATATGGAGTTTGAAGAATTTGAAGATTCGGAAGATTTCAGAGGTGACGGCCGGAGAGGCGGGCAGGAAGTGTATGAAGACTTTTTCAGGAAGCTTCGGTATGAAATGGCCGGCGGTGAACGTATTCCTCCGCTGGAGCTATTGCTAAAGGATGTGTTTTCGGGCTATAAGAAAGAGAATCTGGTCATGATTGCGAAACTTCACGGCTTCAGCAGATATAGTAAGTTTAAGAAAAATGAGCTGGCAGAATGGCTGGCAAACCATCTGCTTGATAAAGTTTATATGAAGCATATGCTGGAATCCATCACGAGGTATGAAATCCAGCATTTTGAAGCGTCGATGGAGGGCGGCGAATTTATTAGCGAGGAACTGGTGTCGGAATCTTTGTTCCTTTGCAGCTATGGAGCATATAATCCTTTATCTGGCATGCTTCAGATTCCGAAAGATGTAAGGGAAAAGTATCAGAAGCTCTGTACGCTGGATTTTCGGCAAAAGCTGGAGAAAGAATGGAAGCTGATTGATTATTGTGACAGTGCCGTTTATTTGTATGGGATTATACCGGTCAATAAGCTTATTGAAATTTATCAGCATTATGAAGAGGAGACAGTTAAGGAAGATGCTGTTTACGCGATAGCTGAGAAATTTGACGGAGAAATCGGAGAGGGCTTTCTTCATGAAGAAATGTTGATGGAAGGACAGTTTTTAGAGGACGGCATCTGTCAGGCTTTGCTGGAAGACCAGAAGGATATTCCGTACTATATTCCAAAGGACAAAGAAGAATTCCTGATGTATGGGGAGGAAGAATGTCAGGAGCCGGATGAGCATACGGGGAAATTTATAATATATCTGCAGGACAGATATAGATTGGACTATACGGAAGCTCTTATGGTTTTCTATGAGCTGCAGTCAGCAATCAGGGCAAACTTCCAGATTCCGAGATTACTGGGGCTTCTGGCGGATATGCTGGCAGACTGGCACAAGGGGCTAAATGGAAGGAAAGATATAAAAGAGGCGGAAACCCAGCTTAAGAACCTGCAGAATTATACCAGAGTAATACGATACAGAGGATATACACAGAAGGAATATCTGAATATGCAGAGTCCGGAGCGGATGCAGAGAGGAAAGGTGATTGCATTTCCGGGAAACAAGAAGATATACCCCAATGATCCATGTCCCTGTGGCAGCGGAAAGAAATATAAGAAATGTTGTGGCAAAAAATAACAGACACGATTAAAAGAAAGCGCGGCTTTGTGCGGTCTCACAAAAGCTGCGCTTTGCATATTACATATAATCTGATTCATAAGCAGACGGCTAAGATTCCAGTAATGTCAGAGCGGAGATATCGGAATCTATCACCAGCGAGTAGTTGGTATGGTAGATGACGAAGCCTGGTCTCGCGCCGTTTACTTTCTTTACATGCTTTTTTTCGATATAATCAATCTCTACCTTGTCACTTCCCCGGTTTTTGGAGTAATAAGCGGCCAGCCTTCCCGCTTCCTCAAATACCCGGTCGGGAAGTTCTCTTCCGCCGGATTTGACGATGACGTGGGAGCCGGGAGCGCCCTTGGCGTGGAACCACCAGTCATTTCCGGATGCAAAATGAAAGGTCAGCTCCTCGTTTTGGAAATTATTCTTGCCCACATACATGTGACAGCCGTCGCTGGACAGATAGTGGAGGGGCCGGCTCTTTAGCTTTACTTTTTTCTTGGTAAATCTGCGCCGGATGTATCCGCTCTCAGTTAATTCTTCTTTTATCTGTGCTAGATCGTCCTCGTTCTGTGCAATATCTAATGAATTGCCTACAGATTCCAAGTAGGTGATATCATCCCTTGTTTCCTTGATCAATTCACTGAGCGCCTCGAAGGTGCGCTTCTGCTTATTGTATTTTGCGAAATAACGCTGGGCATTTTCCTTGGGCGTCTTAGCGGCGTCAAGAGGAATCTTCACCATCTCATTGGTATAGTAGTTTAGTGCCTCTAAGCTCTTAGCGCCGTCCTCCAGATTATAACCGTAAACATTGATCAGTTCTCCGTATATTTTATATTTTTCCCGGCCCTCGGTGTCTGCAAGCTGTCTGGACTGCAGGTCAAATTTCTTGCGGTTCCGCTCCAGAGCTGTCTGGACAATTCTGCGTAAATCTACAGATTTCTGCCTGATTCTGGTTATGGTATTCTTCTCCGCATAGTAGGCGGCAAGAAGGGAAGAAACCAAGACAGCGTCTTTCTTTTCATAGGAGCTGTAATGTGTCAGAGGCAGGCAGGAAAACTCCTTTGGAACACCGTTTTCATAATAGACTGCAGGAGTAAAGCTCCCGCTTTTTATATCGTCAAAATATATGGTGAACTGATTAAACAAATGCAGCAGGACATCTTCGGATAAATCCTTTGCAGATCTATTGGAATCAATACCTGCCAGATAGCAGACCTCCTCAGCAGCTACAGGGCTGATACCGGTAAAGCTGGTGTAGACTGCTTTCCCTACCGGCATGGGCTTGGCAAGAAGGGTATCTGTAAAAGCTTCTCTGGAGACCGTTAAAGGATCCAGCTTGTTCATAGTATCCGGAATAAAGTAATCCCTTCCGGGCAGCACTTCCCTGACAGAGCTCATCTGGGCGGATACATGTTTGATACTGTCGATGATCCGGTCCTTGTCATCGCAGAAAATAATATTGCTGTGCTTGCCCATGATTTCAATTATCAGCTTCTTTCTGCATAAATCGCCCATTTCATCCAGATGCTCGATATGAAAGCAGATGATGCGCTCCAATCCCGGCTGGCTAATGTCCACGATCCTGCCGCTGCCGATATGCTTCCTTAGGAGCATGCAGAAATTCGGCGCGGTCATGGGACTTTTTTTGTTTTCCTCTGTCAGATAGATCAGCGGAAGGGATGCGCTGGCCGATATATATAGGCGGCGCTGGCCGCCGGGGGTTTTGATGGTGAGGAGCAGCTCGTCTGTCTCTGGCTGCGCGATCTTATGGATCCTTCCGTCCTGTAATGTATGCTGCAGCTCCTGCGTAAGAGCAGCAACTGTAATTCCGTCAAATGCCATTGTGATATGTCCTTTCTTACAAATATAGAGACCGCATTCGATGCTGTAAATAGCAGCGCCGCTCTATATGGGTCTAGAGGTATCATAGCATAGATTCTCTGCCGGGACAAATGAAATCAATAGTTCATCCGCTGGCTTCTCTGTATGCCGAATTTTTTCATGCGGTATTGAAGGTTCGATCTGGAATATCCTAAAACGGAAGCTGTTTTTGAGACATTCCAATTATTCTGCTTCAGAGTCTGTATGATATTTTCCTTTTCTGTGTTTGACAGAGAGCCTTTTAAATCAATGCAGGCGGCATCTCCCCGGGAACCTAAATGCTGCCGGAACATCTCGGGCAGATCTGACGGAGTGATTTCTTCTCCGTCATCCATGAGCAGTACCATGACGCTTTCAATAATATGATTCAGTTCACGAATGTTTCCAGGCCATGAATAAGCCTTTAATAATTGAAGGGCATCCCCGGTAACATTCGGATATATGCCGTATAATCCGCTGAGATTCGATATGGCATTTTCTACCAGAAGCGGGAGATCTTCTATGTGTTCCCTTAAAGGAGGAATATTGATCTGTATTACCGACAGCCTATAGTACAGGTCCTGACGGAGAGTGCCTTCCTGGATACACTTGTGCGGTTCTACATTGCAGGCACTGATGATGCGGCACTGCATTTTCTTTGCGGTGTTTCCCCCAACGCGCCGGAACTGAAGCTCTTGAAGCACGCGGAGAAGCTTGACCTGAAGATTGATCGGCATAGAGTTAATTTCATCCAGAAATAAGGTTCCGTCCTGACATTCCTCTATCAGGCCCGGTGTCGTAACAGCTCCGGTATATGCACCCTTTTCCGTGCCGAAAAGCGTGCTTTCAAGCAGTGTTTCAGGAATGGCGGCACAGTTGATCGCTATAAAGGGTCTGGTGTTCCTGCTGCTGGCATTGTGGATGCTCTGGGCAAAAAGTTCTTTCCCGGTGCCTGTCTCTCCATAGAGCAGGACAGAGGACGACAGATTGCTTACCCGTATTGCGATTTTCTTGGCAGCTTTCATTTGGGGGCTGCTGCCGAGTATATCATCAAACACGTATTTTGCAGTTTTGCCGGAGCGTTTTGAATTGAATTCCGCGCGCAGGTGTGAGGTATTGGAGATCATTCGGTTGATCCAGTCATTGGTAAAGAGGGTTGCGATTGCGCCTTTTATCTTACCGTCACGGATAAAGGGGTAACCGCTGCTGATCTGCCGTTCATGGTTTTCGTCAAAGTCAGCTATGCGGTGATTGCAATGGCGGGGGCGTGCCTGTCCATCTTCGGCGGGCATATGACACTGGGGACGCTGGCATCCTTCCTGCAGTTTTCACGCTCTTTCAACCAGCCGATTTCACAGCTTTCACAGCAGCTGAATTCTATCATTATGGCGATTGCGGGGGCAGAGAGGATTTTTGGACTATTGGATGAAGAGCCGGAAAAAGACAGCGGATATGTGAAGCTGGTGAATGCACGCTATGATGAAAAGGGAAATCTGGCCGAGGTTCCGGATAGGACCGGTGTGTGGGCGTGGAAGCATTATCATAAGGCAGATCATACGACTACCTATCAGCCGATGCAGGGGGATGTGGTATTTGATCATGTGGATTTTGGATACACCGATGGAAAAACAGTTCTGCACGATATTGAGATTTTTGCAAGACCAGGGCAGAAAGTGGCTTTTGTCGGGGCAACAGGTGCAGGAAAGACGACCATTACCAATCTGCTGAACCGGTTTTATGATATTCAGGATGGAAAAATCCGGTACGACGGGATTAACATTAACAAAATCAGGAAGGAAGACTTGCGCCATTCCCTTGGTATTGTTTTACAGGACACGCATTTATTTACAGGAACGGTGATGGATAATATCCGGTATGGAAAGCTGGATGCCGCAGAGGAAGAGGTGATACAAGCCGCAAAGCTGGCAAATGCCCATGAATTTATTATGAAACTTTCGGATGGGTATCAGACTGTTCTGAAAGGCAGCGGCAGCAGTCTTTCCCAGGGGCAGAGACAGCTCCTGGCAATCGCAAGGGTAGCTGTGGCGGACCCTCCTGTGCTGGTTTTAGATGAAGCAACTTCAAGCATTGATACCCGGACAGAGAAGATCGTGCAGGACGGTATGGACCAGCTTATGAAAGGCAGGACAGTATTTGTGATCGCCCACAGGCTTTCCACGATCAAAAATTCAGATGTGATCATGGTACTGGATCATGGACGGATTGTGGAACGGGGAAACCATGAGAGCCTGCTGGCAAAGAAGGGAATGTATTATCAGCTTTATACCGGGAAACTGGAGCAGGAAAGGATCGGGAGGAAGGGCAGATGAAAGCATGGGTTTTACACGGTGTTAATGATATGAAACTGGAGAAAATGGATTCTCCGGTGCCGGGAGCCGGTGAGGTGCTGATTGCGGTGAGAGATTCAGGTATCTGCGGTTCAGATATCCAGAGAGTATATCGGACAGGGGCGCATATTCATCCCATCATTATCGGACATGAGTTTTCCGGAACAGTGGTTGAACTGGGAGAGGGCGTAGATACGTATTTTGAATGCGTCGGAAGAAATGAAATATTTGCACAGGCAGTAGAGTATACTGCTCCGGCAGGAAATGTGGTTCTGACATGGAATCCGTCCTTTACACACTGCCGGAAGGACGACTGGCATTATGTGATTGAGAGGCTGGTTCAGAAGCAGATAGCGTCATCAGGACTGATTTCCCATAGATTTCCTCTGGAAAAGCTTGCACAGGGTTTGGAAATCATGCATGGTAAATCAGAAGAGTATGTGAGAATAATGGGGGTAATGGACTGAACCATTACCTTTTTTTATGTGGAGGTATTCATATTTTTATGAGTCTGGCAGATTGGTTGACGGAACAAATGAAATGCTTTATAATGATATATGGAGAATTAGAACTGCGATACCGGAGCAGGCCAGACAGTTCTATTTTACTATAGATATATAATAGAAGAGAAGGCAGAAGATATGATTAAAAGTATGACAGGATTCGGACGCGGCGAAGCGTCGGAAGGCGACCGTAAATTTACGGTTGAGATGAAAGGTGTGAACCACCGCTATCTGGATGTGAATATCCGTATGCCGAAGAAGCTGAATTTCTTTGACAGCGCGATTCGGACACTCCTGAAGAAGTATGTGACGAGAGGAAAGGTAGATATATTTATTACCTATGAAGATCTTTCGGAGAATCAGGTGTCTTTAAAGTACAATGAGACTCTGGCGAAGGAGTATCTGTCCTGCTTTAAGAAGATGGAGGAGGGCTTTGGGCTGGATTATGATGTGCGGGTTTCCACGATTGCCAGATGCCCGGAGGTTCTTACCATGGAGGAGCAGACGGCGGATGAAGAGGAGCTTTGGAACGGCCTTAAGAGGACGGTAGAGGAAGCGCTGAGGCAGTTTGTGGATACCCGGGAGACAGAAGGGGAGAATCTAAAGGCGGATATTATAAATAAGCTGGACGGCATGCTTGAGAAGGTTGCTTACATAGAGGAACGGTCTCCAGAGATTGTGGCAGAGTACCGCAGGAAGCTAGAGGACAAGGTACGGGAGCTTTTAGAGGATTCACAGATGGATGAGGGCAGGATTGCCGCTGAGGTGGTGATTTTTGCAGATAAGATCTGTACCGACGAAGAGGTCGTAAGGCTAAAGAGCCATATTACGAATATGAAGGAAACCTTTGCGGCAAAGGAGAGCGGTATCGGCAGGAAGCTTGATTTTATCGCGCAGGAGATGAACCGTGAGGCCAATACGATTCTTTCTAAGGCAAATGACATCGAGGTATCCAATCGCGCCATTGATCTAAAGACGGAGATTGAGAAGGTACGTGAACAGATTCAGAATATTGAATAGGAGTACAGGTATGAATTTACAGGGAATATTGATTGTTGTATCAGGGTTTTCCGGTTCCGGAAAGGGAACTATTATGAAGGAGCTTCTTAAGAGGTATGACAACTATGCGCTCTCTGTGTCCGCGACTACCAGACAGCCCAGGGAAGGGGAAGCAGACGGACGGGAATATTTTTTCAAAACAAGGGAAGAATTTGAAAAAATGATTGCGGAAGAAGAGTTGATAGAGTATGCTAGGTACGTGAATAATTACTATGGGACTCCCAAGGCATATGTAGAGGAACAGCTTGCCGCAGGAAAAGACGTGATTCTGGAGATTGAGCTGCAGGGCGCGTTGAAGATTAAAGAGAAGTTTCCGGAGGCGCTGCTGTTGTTTGTAACTCCGCCTTCTGCGGCAGAGCTGAAGAGAAGGCTTGTAAACCGGGGAACGGAGACGGCTGAGGTGATTGAACAGCGGATGAAGCGGGCGGAACAGGAAGCCGAGGGTATGGAGTCTTATGATTACTATGTTGTGAATGATGTACTGGATGCCTGTGTGGAGGATGTGCACAGGATCATCTGCGCAGAGCATGGAAGAAGCATGCGCAACCGGGAATTTGCAGAACAGATTAAGAGTGAATTGAAAGGAGAATGACAGATGCTGCATCCATCTTATACTGATTTAATGAAGGTTGTTAATAAGGACGTAGAGGAAGGCAATACAAAGGTAGTAAACAGCCGGTATTCTATTGTGATGGCAACCTCGAAGAGAGCAAGACAATTGATTGACGGGGATTTTCCTATGGTTCATGCGGGGGACGGAGATAAGCCTCTGTCTACTGCAATTGCGGAGCTGAATGAAGAGAAGATTAAGATCATAGCTGAGGAAAGCGAATAAAGAAACGAAAAGAAGAGGCAGATGCTTGAACTGGTATCTGCCTTTTGCAGAGAGAAAACGAAGAAGGAAAAAGTATGAATATTTTATTTATTTCTCTTGGGTGCGATAAAAATCTGGCTGACTCAGAGGTGATGCTGGGTATCCTCGCGGCCCGCGGGCACCGGCTGGTGGATGATGAGACAGCTGCGGATGTGATCGTGATAAATACCTGCTGTTTTATCCATGATGCCAAGGAGGAAAGCATCCAGACGATTTTGGAGATGGCTGACTATAAAACGAAGGGTTCCCTGAAAGCACTGATTGTGACAGGATGCCTTGCCCAGCGTTACCAGAAGGAGATTTTTGAAGAGATTCCGGAGGTGGATGCTGTGCTTGGAACTGCTTCTTATCACAAGATAGCAGAAGCCATTGACCGGGTATTAGAAGGAAAGGAAGGACTCTATCTGGAGGACATAGACTCTCTGCCGGAGACCGGGTGCAGACGGATGCTGACAACCGGAGGCCATTATGCGTATCTGAAGATAGCAGAGGGGTGTGACAAGCACTGTACCTACTGCATTATTCCAAAGCTTCGGGGAAATTACCGGAGCGTTCCCATGGAACGGCTTCTTATGGAAGCCGGGGAGCTTGCGGAGGCGGGAGTCAGGGAACTGATCCTTGTCGCACAGGAGACGACGCTGTATGGGCTGGATCTGTACGGAGAGAAATCACTGCATAAGCTGCTTATGGAGCTGTGTAAAATTGACGGACTCCGATGGATCCGGATTCTTTACTGTTATCCAGAGGAGATTGATGAGAACCTAATACGCGTCATGCGGGAGGAGCCGAAGATCTGCCATTATCTGGATCTGCCGATCCAGCATGCGGATGATGAGATATTAAAGAGAATGGGAAGGAGGATCACAAAGGAGCAGCTGACAGATATCATTGACAGGCTCAGAGTGGAGATTCCCGATATTGCCCTTCGGACTACGCTGATCACGGGCTTTCCGGGAGAGACAGACGATCAGCATGAGGTGCTTTTAGAGTTTGTCAACCAGATGGAATTTGACCGGCTGGGCGTATTTACCTATTCTCAGGAGGAGGACACGCCTGCGGCATCTATGGCGGATCAGATACCGGAGGAAGTCAAGAAGCAGAGGCGGGCAGAGCTTATGGAGCTTCAGCAGGAGATTGCCTTTGACCTTGCAGAGGATATGACAGGCAGGGAAGTAATCGTGATGATAGAAGGCAGAGTAGCGGATGAAAATGCTTATGTGGGACGAACGTATATGGATGCGCCGAATGTAGACGGCCTGATATTTATTAATACAGAAGAAGAGCTGATGTCCGGAGATTTTGCCAGAGTGAGGGTAACAGGAGCATTAGAATATGATTTGATAGGAGAGTTGATAGAATGAATTTACCAAATAAACTGACGGTACTACGGATGATTATGGTTCCATTTTTTGTTTTATTTATGTTGACCGATATCGGCGGGGATGCGAATAAGTGGATTACGCTGGTAATCTTTTGTGTGGCAAGCTTGACAGATCTGTTGGACGGAAAGATTGCAAGGGCCAGAAATCTGGTCACGAATTTCGGGAAATTTATGGACCCGCTGGCAGATAAGATGCTGGTATGCTCTGCCATGATCTGTTTTATCCCGCTGGGGAAGCTTGCGGCATGGTATGTGATCATTGTAATTGCCAGAGAGTTTATTATCAGCGGTTTTAGGCTGGTTGCTTCCGATAATCAGGTGGTGATCGCCGCCAGCTATTGGGGGAAATTTAAGACGGTATCCCAGATGATCATGATTATCCTGCTGATCGCAGATCTTGGCGGAATATTCGATACCATTGGGATAGTGCTGATCTGGGTATCCCTGATACTGACAGTAATTTCTCTGGTGGATTATGTGGCAAAGAACATCGAAGTATTGACAAAAGGAGGCATGTAGGATGACCGTTGAACTGATATCAGTAGGTACAGAGATTTTACTTGGCAACATTGTAAATACAAATGCGGCTTATCTGGCCGAGAAGATTGCGCTTCTTGGATTGTCCTGCTATCATCAGAGTGCAGTGGGAGATAATGAAGAGCGTCTGGAGGATGCCATCAGGCTTGCGCTTTCCAGGTCGGATATTGTGATCCTAAGCGGAGGGCTCGGGCCTACAAAGGATGATTTGACCAAGGAGGTTACGGCGAAGGTATTCGGGAAAGAACTGGTGGAGGATCCCCATTCAAAAGAAAGGATTCAGGCATATTTTGACCGGATACGGAGTAAGAATGGTATTACTGACAATAACTGGAAGCAGGCGCTGGTTCCGGAGGGAGCAATTGTTGTGGATAACCACAATGGAACCGCGCCGGGGCTGATCTTAGAGGGTGAGGACGGAAAGAGGGCAATCCTGCTTCCGGGACCTCCCAACGAGATCAAACCGATGTTTGAGCGGGATATTGCTCCGTATCTGAACCGTCTGCAGCCGGAGGGAATCTACTCTAAGATAGTAAAGGTCTGCTCCATCGGAGAGAGCCGTGCGGAGACCATGGTGGCAGATATTATGGATGCCCAGACCAACCCGACCCTTGCGCCCTATGCAAAGACCGGGGAGGTGCATTTCCGTGTGACGGCAAAGGCGAAGGATGAGGAGACGGCAAATGCCTTGATTGAACCGATGGTAAAGGAGCTGTATAAGCGTTTTGGGGACAAGATCTATACCACAGAGGAGGATGTGGCTCTGGAGGAAGCTATAGTAGAGCTTCTGAAGGAAAAGGGAATGACGGTTACCACGGCTGAATCTTGTACAGGAGGCCTTCTTGCCGGGAGGATCATAAATGCAGCCGGAGCATCTGCTGTTTACAAGGAAGGATATATTACCTACTCGAACGGCGGGAAAGAAAAGCTTCTTGGAGTATCAAGGGATACGCTGAATACTTACGGCGCTGTCAGCGCCGAGACGGCGGCTGAGATGGCGGCAGGAGCGGCGAAGGAGGCTGGTGCAGATGCGTCTCTGTCAGTGACCGGTATTGCAGGACCCGACGGCGGAACTAAGGAGAAGCCGGTGGGACTTGTGTATGTGGGATGCTTTGTAAACGGCAAAGTCCGTACGGAGGAATTCCGGTTTACCGGAAACCGGGAAAAAAACAGAGATTATGCAGTGGTGCGGGCATTGACAGTACTCAGAGAGGAATTGATATGTTTGTAAGAACAATAAGCGAAAATGAAATTCTTCCAGCTCTGCATCTGGTATGGGAGGTATATGCATCCGACGCGGCACCGCTCCAGATGCCGGAAGCAGTTTATCGTTTTCAGGATTTTATCCGGTATGAAAATATACTGCCCCGTATCCGGCGGGGAGATATAACCCTGTTTGGTGCATGGGAAGGCCAAGAACTGTGCGGAGTGAGCGGAATTGACAGAGGAGGAGATCTTTTGCTTCTCTATGTGAGGAAAAACCGGCAGAGAAGAGGGGCGGGGCGGAAGCTGATGCAGGCGATGTATCAGTTCTGCGGGCAGGCTCTGATGGCGCCCCGGATGACAATGCGGGTCTTTCCTTCCGGAGCCGCGGCTATGGAGCGGCTTGGGATGCGGGCGCTGGCTCCGGCGCAGACTGCAGGCCCGGAAACATTTATTCCGATGGAAATGCCGGTTATGCAGGAAGCGGTCATGCCGGAAAAGAAGAAAAAGAATACGGCTGTTATCACGGGAGCAGTGATTTTTGTTATCACATTTCTTTTTCTGATAGCGGCAATGGTCTACCGTGAGGCGAAGGATATATTCGGGAACCCCTTTGGGTATCCCTTCGATGAATATGGCGATTATGGCGGTTATGATGACTGGTTCGGTGACGATTACTATGACAGAGAGGACGATACTCTGTCCGGAATGGATGCGATTCCTGAATATGAGGAAAAGGGACTTCCGTTTGAGATAAAGGAAGAAAGCTATCTGGACACGCCGGACGATAAGAAGACTACCTATGTGGATTTTGAGGTGTTTTATCCACAGATAGATGGGATGGAGGATCAGAAAGTACAGGATCAGATCAATGAAGAGCTGAAAAACTGTGCCATGGAGACAGTCGACAGGATTTATGAGAATCCTGCGCCTGAGGTTAAGGAACGAGTCTTAGGAGAGGAATATCCGGTCATTGCAGACTATGTGAAATATAAGGTGACTTATCTGACAGAGGAATATATCTGCGTTGTCTTTGAGGATTACAGCTATGAAGGCAGTGATGAAGCATACTATGTGGGGCTTCGGGCAAGGAGCATTAATCTGAAGGACGGTACGGTGTACGAGGTAAAGGACATCGTGAATCTGGATGATGATTTTGTGGAAGACTGGCTGGAGGGAATGGAAAGTGAGTCAGGTAATGGGGATATCCTGTCGGAGCTGGATAAGGAGGAAATGAAAAAGGCCTTATCCGGTATAGATACGAAGGACGGTAC
This sequence comes from uncultured Dorea sp., assembly GCA_910584265.1. Classification (GTDB taxonomy): domain Bacteria; phylum Bacillota; class Clostridia; order Lachnospirales; family Lachnospiraceae; genus Claveliimonas. The sequence goes on from CAJTZE010000021.1 coordinate 24,551, forward strand.
TTACCTTCCGGTATTTTTCACAGATAAGGACGGAGTGGAGATTGGTTTTTCGTTCCACTACGATAAAGAGGACGAGAATGATTCGGGATACGGCTGGGTGACGGCTCCCTTTGACGAAGCGGAGATGACAGAGCATCAAACGGACAATCCGTTTTGGGATTTGGTAAAATAGGTTGACGAAGAATTAAAATTGTGAGAAAATAATAAAAGACTTGGTGATTTATTTAACGCACCATACGTTTAGAAAAATCATGTACAATTGAAAGGAGTTTTAAAATGATTTATTCACATGAAGTAGAAATGATGTGTCCAGTAGCACAGGGTGCGAATCATGGACCGGCTCCGATTCCGGAAGAAGCAAAATGGGTAAAAGCGAAGGAAATCAGCGATATTTCTGGTTTCACACACGGCATTGGCTGGTGCGCACCGCAGCAGGGCGCCTGCAAGCTTACGCTGAATGTTAAAGAGGGAATTATCCAGGAAGCTCTTGTTGAGACGCTCGGATGTTCCGGAATGACCCACTCGGCGGCTATGGCATCAGAGATCCTTCCTGGAAAGACAATCTTAGAGGCATTGAATACAGACCTTGTCTGTGATGCAATCAATACAGCTATGAGAGAGCTGTTCCTTCAGATCGTATATGGAAGAACACAGAGTGCATTTTCAGAAGACGGACTTGCTGTCGGCGCAGGTCTGGAAGATCTTGGAAAGGGTCTTCGTTCTCAGATCGGCACAATGTACGGCACATTAGCTAAAGGTCCTCGTTATCTTGAGATGGCAGAAGGATATGTAACAGGTATTGCACTGGATGCGAATGATGAGATCATCGGATACAAGTTCGTATCTCTTGGAAAGATGGCAGACTTCATCAAGGCCGGCGACACACCGAACGAGGCATGGGAGAAGGCGCAGGGTCAGTACGGACGTGTTGCGGATGCAGTGAAGATCATTGACCCGCGTAAAGAGTGATAGATGTTACATAGTCGCAATAGAAATCAGGAGGATAAATAAATGGCTTTATTTGAATCATATGAAAGAAGAATTGATAAAATCAATGAAGTGTTAGGAAGCTACGGCATCGCTTCTATCGAAGAAGCAGAGAAGATCACAAAAGATGCCGGACTGGATGTTTACAATCAGGTAAAGGGCATTCAGCCAATCTGTTTTGAGAATGCATGCTGGGCTTATACCGTAGGAGCTGCAATTGCGATTAAGAAGGGCTGTAAGAAGGCTTCCGACGCAGCGGCAGCAATCGGCGAGGGTCTTCAGGCTTTCTGTATTCCAGGTTCTGTAGCTGATCAGCGTAAGGTAGGCCTTGGACACGGCAATCTTGGAAAGATGCTTCTGGAAGAGGATACAGACTGCTTTGCATTCCTTGCAGGACATGAATCATTTGCAGCGGCAGAGGGTGCGATCGGTATCGCTGAGAAGGCGAATAAGGTCCGCCAGAAACCTCTCCGCGTTATTCTGAACGGACTTGGCAAGGATGCAGCTAAGATTATCTCCAGAATTAATGGATTTACATATGTAGAGACAGATTACGATTACTTTACAGGAGAGCTTAAGGAAGTTCAGAGAATCGCTTACTCTGACGGCCTGCGTTCTAAGGTAAACTGCTATGGCGCTAATGATGTGCGCGAGGGCGTGGCTATCATGTGGAAGGAGAATGTTGACGTATCTATCACAGGTAATTCTACTAACCCGACACGTTTCCAGCATCCGGTTGCAGGTACCTATAAAAAAGAGTGTCAGGAGAAGGGTAAGAAGTACTTCTCAGTAGCATCCGGCGGCGGTACAGGACGTACGCTTCATCCGGATAACATGGCTGCAGGACCGGCTTCTTACGGTATGACAGATACATTGGGACGTATGCACTCCGATGCACAGTTTGCAGGTTCTTCTTCCGTTCCGGCTCACGTAGAGATGATGGGTCTGATCGGCGCAGGCAACAATCCGATGGTTGGTATGACAGTTGCAGTTGCAGTTTCGATCGAGGAAGCGGCGAAGGCTGGCAAGTTCTAAAGACTATTTATAATAAGAGAATGCCGGAAGGCTTGAAAGTACCGCAGTCATAAGGGCTGCGGTACTTTTTTAAGCTGAAATCAATGTAAAATTTTCTTATGCTGCGGATTTAGGAAAGGGGTTTTTCAGAATTATCGTACAAAAGTATATTTGCATCTGATACAGATAAACCCTTCTGTAGAGAGAAGATTAGTATAGAATCTCTGGTTCTCCTTGCATATAGGGCGCCTGCGTCTGCCAGGATAAGAGCGCGCTGGGTCTCTTCTAATGTCAGAGAAAGGGAGAGGCACAGCGCGATAACCTTGTCCCGGCCAGGTACCTTTGTTCCGTTTAGAATCTGGTATCCATAGTTCCGCTGAATCTGGGCAAGTTCCCACAGCCGTGCCGGAGTGAGTTCTTTTTCCTGCATTTTTTCAAGAAGATATGCAGGAAAAGAAATCCTTTTTTCAGATTCCTTCAGTTCATTTGAAAAATCCTGAAGGGAGGCTTCGGACTTCATGGCAGATAACAGCTCTAATAATTCGTTGGTGGTTTTTCTTGTGATCAATTTCAGAATCCTTTCTTGCTTAAGCGATAGAAGTATCATATAATTTTTTGTACGGAAAAGCAAGAGGATCTGGAGGAAGATAGATGGAGTTGTCGAAAGAATATATGCTGTCTCAATATCAAGAGCTGGGAATGCTGAATGGAAATAACAGTGTCAGACTTGTGAGGCATTCTATTACAGGGAGAATCGCTGTGAAGAAATACATGCCGGCCTCGCAGAAGCCGGTCTATGTTTTTTTGAAATTACATAGAAATGAGTTCATTCCGGAAATATACGGATATTTTGAAAATGAATCCCAGCTGATCATAATAGAGGAATACATTGAGGGACGGAATCTGGAGGATATTATGAGTGAGCAGAGGATGCCGGTGGAAGAGGGAGTCCGTATCGTGAAGGAAGTATGTCGCGGGCTGTATCCCCTTCATACGGCGGTTCCGCCTATTATATGCAGAGACCTAAAGCCTGAGAATATTATGCTGACGCTGCAGAAGCATGTGAAGCTGATTGACTTTGACATCGCCAGAGTAGTAAGTCCGGGAAAAAACAGAGATACAGTTATTATGGGAACAGAAGGGTTCGCGGCGCCGGAGCAGTTCGGATGCCGTCAGACGGACGGCCGTTCGGATATCTATGCGCTGGGAACCATATTGAATTATATAGTCCTGTATAAATTTCCTGTGGAGGAAATTGTGCCGGGTAAGCTGGGAGAGATTATACGGCGCTGTATTGCATTGAATCCCGATGAAAGATACCAGAGTGTAATAGAGTTGGAACGGGAGCTGGAATACCGATATCCTGTCAGGAATAGACACGCAGACATAGGGAAAAAAATACCTGCAGGAGAATTGTCTGCGAGGCGCAGGTTCCTGCCTCCCGGTTTCCGGAGCGGCAAGGTATGGAAAATGCTTCTGGCGGTAATAGGATATCTGCTGATTCTAAATATATGTCTGGGTATGGATGTCACGGAAAATGGTGTGATAATTACCGGCATAAGGGCAGTGTCCCAGAAAGTTCTGATGCTGCTTGCCCAGCTGGCAGAAATTGCAGTAGTATTCAATTATCTGGGGTGCAGAGAAAAGATTCCGCTCTTAAGGATGGATAACCGTCTGATCCGGATAGCAGGGTATGTGGTATTAGAACTGGTATTTATGGTAATAGCTGTGTTGGTATGGATGCTGCTGGAGCTGCTGATCTGAAGGGCAGATTTCAAGGTAGTTATGCTTTAAAGAACATGTATGCTGGCAGCATACCACAGGAATGGAATAGCGTGAGAGAATAAAGAAGCATAAGACATAAGCCTATGCTTCTTTTTGATTCAGATGTTCTTTGAGGACAAGATTAATATACTGGGAAAAAGAGCGGTCATCCTTTTCGGCAAGCAGTTTAATCTTCTCTATGATATCTGAGTCGAGCGTAATACTTACTTTGTTTTTTAATGGTTTCATGTGTCAGCTCCTTGTAAGCATATAGTTACTGTTCACAGCCGGGGTATTCACAGCGGCGGAATTTGCCCGGATTTCTTCTTAGATGAGCTTATATATTCCTATAGGCTTTGCGGTACGGCAGAGCCTTAAGTGAACAGTAACGGATATATTTTATTACAATAAATATATACGACATTATATTGACATATACTCAAAAATAAGATAAAGTAGTATAAAATAGTATTTGGGAGGATTGAGGATGAAGAAGAAAATGGTTACAGCATTATCAGCATTAATGATAATGGCATCTTTATGGGGGTGTGGCGGCAGTACTGCTTCTGATAATGAGGATACGGAAAAGGCCGCAGGAACGAATGCCGGGGAAGAAGCAGAAGAACAAGAGGAATCGGCTGCTGATCCTAAGGTTGAACAGATTAATCTGAATAATGCAGAAGGAAGCCTGATCTATATAAGACATGAACTGGCACAGGATTATAATGGCTCTAACGCAGTAAGAATCTATTTTACATATACAAATAAATCTGATGAGACCAAAACCGCTCAGTCAACGTTTTATCCACAGGTATTCCAGAACGGGGTGGAATGCGAATTTACGATAGGAGATTTTATGGAGGAAAATGAGGCGGAGAGTAATCTTTCCAAGGAATTAATGAAAGATGCATCGCTCGAAGTGGCATTCTTGTATACGCTTCAGGATACGGTGAATCCGGTTGTTTTGAAGGTGATCGACCAGTCTGCGGAGAACTTTTTGGACGGTATTTATCAGGAACAGGAATTAGCATTGCAGTAGAAAATAGGAAAGAAACAGAAGAATAGCAGTAGAAAGGAACGAGTAAAATGAAAACTTTGAAACTAGTAACAGGTATTTTATCAATTATTTTGTTTGTGTTTGTAACATTTCAGTCATGCGCAGCAGGATTAGGCAACGCATTGGCAGATAATGGAGAAGTAAGCGGAAGCGCAGGAATGATGACGGCAATCTGCCTTCTAACAGCAGGAATTGTGTCGATTGCCACCAGAAATAAAGAGAAAAACGGCGGAAATATAGCGTGTATGATTTTGTACCTTACAGGTGCATTATTGGGATTGACAATGGCCGGCAGCTATGCGGATTTAAAGATCTGGGGAGGCTATGCGGGCATTTGCGGAATTATCCATATAATATCCATGCTGGGCAATAAGAAAAGCGGGAAAAAGAAATAATGCATGCATAGGCCGCGCCTCATTTGCTATTTGCTTTTTTGCTGAAATCGAATTGAGGAAATCAATGATACATGGTAATATAAGAATGTAGGCTAAGAAGAAAGAGAGCATTATGATATCAGGCAGGGATGATATAATGATTACCAGAGAAGTCGTTAATCAGGCAATTGATTATATATTACAGCATACGGAAGAGGAGCTTACGCTTAACGAGGTGGCGGAGTACTGTCATTTTTCCAAATTTTATTTTAGCAGGCTTTTTAAAGAGCAGACAGGGGAAAGCGTCTATGCCTATATCCGGCGCATCAAGCTGGAGCAGAGTGCGTTCCGGCTGAAGGTAGAGAAGGAGCGCCGGATTACAGAGATCAGCGCCGATTATGGGTACAGTTCCTCGAATTACAGCTCGGCATTCCGGCAGCACTACCGCATGGCGCCTGTTGAATTCCGAAGACGGAGCCGGAAGAAATCTCAGGAGCATCCGTTTTTCCATGGCGCAGGGTGGCAGGCAGCAAGCTTTGAGGAATGTGACAGCAGGATCAGGATCGAAGAGGTGCCGGATTATTATGTGATTTACGAAAGACGCTTTGGCAGCTACGGGCAGTTAAGCAGAAGCTGGGATTCCTTTATTGAGAGATACCGGGAGTATATAACCGATGGGACGAAGTTTTTGGAGCGGACCTATGATGATCCGGCTGTAACAAGTACGGAGCGCTGTCTGTCTGATGTCTGCATGAGCGTGGATGAGAGCTGTCAGCTGGAGAATACGATCTGGATCCAGGGCGGCAGGTGTGCGGTGTATCATTTTACAGGACACGCAAAATATATTTACGCCGCATATCAGACGATTTTCCTCATATGGCTTCCCCGGACATCCTATGAACTGGATCAGGCAAGAAGCATGTTTGATATTTATTATGCGGTGGACAGCAGGACGATGCAGATGGAACTGGATATCTGCCTGCCGCTGAAGTGTTCGTAAGACCGGAGCAGATATCTGGAAGAAAGGGCAAGAATTCAGAAGTATATAATCTCACTCCTCCTTATAATGGATAAAGTCGTTGACAATATTCATGTAAGGAGGATTTTTATGGACTTAGAAACGATCAAACAGAATAAGGGGAACATGATTCTGCGGTTTTCCATTCCGGCTATTATTTCTATGGTACTCACATCACTGGTAACCATTGCGGACGGATTCTTTATCGGAAACTATGTGGGAAAAGAGGGGATTGCGGCAGTGAATCTGGGACTTCCTATTATCTATCTGTATCTGGGAGCAGGATTGATGGTTTCCATCGGAGGAATGGCCATTGCAGGAATGGCTTACGGCTCAGGCGATAAGGAGGCCTGTAATCAGGCATTCCGGCAGACGGTTATGACAACAGCGGCAGTTTCGGCATTGATCAGCTGTATTATGATATTCTGCTTTCAGCCCTTATTGTCTGTCCTGCAGGCAGAAGAACCGGTCATCCGCTATTTTCAGGAATACTATCGGATCATGCTGTTAGAGCTTCCGGTGACGGTGATCAATTCCGGGTTAGGAATGTTTATCCGAGGAGAAGGGAATCCGGCATACTGTATGAAGGTAAGCATCTTGAATGTGTTGTTGAATATTATTCTGGATTATCTATCGGCAGGCTGCTTTAATGGCGGAATTGCCGGAATTGCAGTCTCTTCCCTTTTGTCGGCGTTTGTATCGCTTGCCTGCATTCTCTATTTCTTTGTAAGAAAAGCGAAGGTATACCGTCTGGGAAGATTTCGGTTTTCCGGGAAGCTGTGTATCAGGTCAGTTCTAAACGGAAGCTCTGAATTTATCGGAGAGATGGCTACAGGCATTGCAATGTTTGCCTATAATTATGTGATCATGAGGAAAATCGGGGTAGACGGCGTAACGGCATTTACCATTGCAGGATATGTATCTTTCGTATTTAGTATGGTCATTATCGGCTTCGGGCAGGGGGCGGGTCCTCTGATCAGCTTCTGCTGGGGGGCAGAGGAGAAGAAGCTTGCGGCCGATATCCGAAAAAGAACTAATAGATATGTTCTGCTTGCAGGGGCGGCGTTTTTTCTCCTGATGGCGGCCGGAATGGACTGGTACAGCAGAATTTTTGTACGAAGCGAAGCTGTGGGGAAAATGATCCGGTCCGGCATGCTTATATTTATTACGTCCTTCTTTCCGGCAGGAGTAAATTCTATTGCATCATTCTATTTTACTGCCTCTGGAAGAGCCGTTCCTTCGGCTGTGATTTCCTTTTCCAGAGGACTGCTGATTCTTTTGATCTGCATTTTTACACTGCCGGCGCTGTTCGGCATGACAGGGGTGTGGATGGCGGCTCCGGTAACGGAAATGCTAACGCTGGTTCTAACCTTGTTTTTTCTTTATAGAAAGAAACAGCCGTCATAATAATGATAGACTTTCCTCTTGGCTGCGAGAAATCCTATAGATATGATGCATGCACAGACCTCTGCAACCGTGATGGCAAGCCAGATCCCGTCTACTCCGATAAACAGCGGAAGCAGCAGCACAGACAGAGCCTGGAATACCAGAGCGCGGAGGAAGGAGATGCAGGCGGAGATTCCTCCGTTGTTCAGGGCCGTGAAAAATCCGGATGCAAACAGGTTAAAGCCCGCAAGCAGGAAGGAAAATGCAAACAGGTGGAAGGCGTGTGTGGTAAGCTTATACAGGTCTGCATCATATCCCACAAATATCTTCGCCAGAGGTGCGGACAGGCAGACGGCAAGGCAGGTCAGCAGGATGCCGGAGCCCAGCATCAATACGGTACTCTTGCGGAGCATATTTTTAAGTTCAGCATGGTTTCCTGCACCGTAGTGGTAGCTGATGACGGGGGCGCTGCCGATGGAATAGCCAATGGATATGGCAATAAAAATAAACTGCACATACATCAGGACTCCGTATGCAGAGACCCCGTCTTCTCCGATCAGACGGAGAAGCTGGAAGTTATAGAGCATACTAACGGTGGAGGAAGAAACGCTGGACATGACCTCGGAGGAGCCGTTGGCACAGGTTTTCAGGATCGGTTTTGGCTCCAGTCTGGCACGAGTCAGCCGAAGCAGGCTGGAATTCGGCCTTAAAAAGTAAATCAAGGGCAGTATGCCGCCGATGCACTGCCCGATTCCGGTGGCAAGAGCCGCTCCTGCCAGCCCCCATCTGAAGCCGGCAATAAAAACAGCGTCCAGCAGGGCATTGGTAACGCCTGCGATTATGGTGACGGCAAGTCTAAGCTTTGGCTTTTCTGCCGCTGCAAGAAAGCTCTGAAATACGTTCTGCAGCATAAAAGCGCCGGTAAAAGCAATCGTCACCCGCCCGTATAATACGCAGTCCGGCAGCATGGCGGGGGTAGCGCCCAAGAACAGGGATGCCGGGCGGATAAGCAGCATGCCGGTGATACTGAGCAGGATGCCCAGAATTATTGTAAACAAAATCAGCATGGTAAAGGTCTGGTTCGCTTTTTCCTTTCTGCCGCAGCCAAGCTCCATTGCCACAAGGGCGCTTCCTCCGGTTCCGATCATAAATCCCATACCGCCGAGGATCATCACAAAGGGCATGACCAGATTCAGGGCGGCAAAGGGCGTCTTTCCAACGAAGTTTGAGACGAACAGGCCGTCGATCACTCCGTAGATGGAGGTGAAGATCATCATAATAATCGTTGGAAATACAAAACGCAGCAATATCTGGATTATTACATATTCCGGGATGGTGATAAGGATACTCCGCCGACCAACTGGCAGTCCAAATTTGGGGGCAGTGCATGGGAGTATGTGCCTGCCCTTGGAAAATGGTACCTGCACCTGTTTGATGTGACGCAGGCAGACCTGAACTGGGATAACCCGAGGGTGCGGGAAGAGCTGAAAGAGATTATCCGGTTTTGGAAGAAAAAGGGCGTGAAGGGCTTCCGGTTTGATGTGGTGAATTTGATTTCCAAGCCGGAACAGTTTGAAAATGACGCGTCAGGAGATGGAAGGCGGTTCTATACAGACGGTCCGCATGTCCATGAGTATCTGAAGGAGCTGACGGCAGACACGGGAATTGGGTATATGATAACCGTAGGGGAGATGTCTTCTACCAGCCTTGAAAACTGTATCCGCTACTCCGATCCGGAGGAGAAGGAGCTGTCTATGTGTTTTAACTTCCATCATCTGAAGGTGGATTATAAGGACGGAGACAAGTGGGAGCTGACAGCGCCGGATTATGCCGGATTAAAGAGCCTGTTTGAGACATGGCAGGAAGGGATGCTGGAGCATAACGGATGGAACGCATTGTTCTGGTGTAATCACGACCAGCCAAGAATTGTATCCCGCCTTGGGGATACAAAGAAATACTGGAAGGAATCGGCCAAAATGCTTGCGGCATGCATCCATATGCTCCGGGGGACGCCTTATATCTATCAGGGCGAGGAGCTTGGAATGACCAATGCAGGCTATGAGGATATCCGTGAATACCGGGATGTGGAAAGCATGAATTATTATCAGATTATGCGCCAGAACAAAAAGACGAGGGAGGAGGCGTTGGAGATCCTCCGGCAGCGTTCCAGAGATAACGGCAGAACCCCGATGCAGTGGAATCCAGAAGCATATGCGGGATTTTCAGAGCATGAGCCATGGATTGGGCTTCCGGAAAATTACAGGTATATCAATGTGGAAAAGGAGGAGCAGGATCCGGATTCTATCCTGAATTATTATAGAAGGCTGACTGCTCTGCGGAAGGAATATCCGGTGATCCAGAAGGGGGACATTGCATTCCTGTACCGGGATCAGCAGGAAGTATTCGCATATAGGCGCTGTCTGGGGGGGCAGGAGCTTCTGGCGCTGAATAATCTGTCGGGTGAGCCGGTGAAGCTTTCAGAGCCGGTTCCCATGGAAGGATACCAGATACTGATCGAAAATTATCCGGAAAAAGAGAAGGGAGAACGGCTGGAAGGATTGAGGCCGTACGAGAGTATTGTGTTGTTTCATGCATAAAAGTGATTGAAAATAGTTCTTTATCCTGTCTGGAACATGTTATACTAATGGAAAAATAAGGATTTCGTATTTTGGCGATATGAAGAGGAGGATAAAGAAGATGAACAGTAAGCAGAATCACAGGTGGGATAGGCTGACCATGGGAGTATGCTATTATCCGGAGCACTGGCCGGAAAATCTGTGGGCGGAGGATCTGGACAGGATGCTGGATACAGGCATCAGCGTAATCCGTATTGCAGAGTTTGCATGGAATAAGATCGAGCCGGAGGAAGGCAGGTTTGAATTTGGCTTTTTTGATCGGTTTCTGGATTTGTGTGAGGAAAAGAAGATGAAAGTGATCTTCGGCACCCCTACCGCCACGCCGCCGGCATGGCTGACCGAGAAATATCCGGAGGTGTTAAACGGGACAAAGGACGGTGTGCTGTACCGGCATGGAGGAAGAAGACACTATAATTATAATTCACCCGTTTATCAGGAGTTCTGTGCAAGAATCGTGGAGAAGGAGGCAGAGCATTACGGAAAGCACCCTGCGATTGTTGGATGGCAGATTGACAATGAATTAAACTGCGAGACCTGCGAGTTTTATTCGGAAGCGGATTCGGCGGCCTTCCGGGTATTTTTGAAAGAAAAATACGGAACGCTGGAGCGGCTGAATGATGCATGGGGAACTATATTCTGGAATCAGACCTATACGGACTGGGAGGAGATATACGTTCCGAGAACCGTGCTGAATAATGGGATCAATCCGCACCAGCATTTGGATTACTTCCGTTTTCTTTCCGACAGTACCATAAGCTTCTGCGGGATGCAGGCTGAAATTATCCGGAAATACAAGAAGCCGGAAGACTATATTACAACCAACGGCATATTCTGGAATGTGGATAATCACCGTATGGAGAAGGATTGTCTGGATGTGTATACCTTTGATTCCTATCCAAGCTTTGCGTTTGGGCTGGACAGAGATCCGAGGACAGCGGATGACTTAAATGACCGGAAGTGGACGATGCGGCTGAATGAAGTGCGTTCGGTGTGCCCGCATTTCGGAATAATGGAGCAGCAGTCCGGAGCAAACGGCTGGACCACGAGAATGGAAGGTCCGGCTCCAAGGCCGGGACAATTGACTCTGTGGGCCATGCAGAGCGTTGCCCAGGGGGCGGACTACATCTCATTTTTCCGGTGGAGGACCTGCACGGTGGGAACCGAGATTTACTGGCATGGTATCTTGGATTATGATAATCGTGACAACAGGAAGCTTGCGGAGGTTCAGGATTTCTATCGGAAATTAAAGCGCATTGACGCGGTATGCGGTGCGGAGAATGTGGCGGCGTTTGCACTGATCAAGGATTATGACAACGAGTGGGATACGGAAGTGGATACATGGCACAGGCGGGTGGCGGAACAGAGTGAGAAGGAGATCTTTATCGCTTCGGAGCTGTACCATACCCCGTATGATATCGTGTATCTGCAGGAGGACAGCCAGGTGTGCGATTTGTCCCTGTATCCGGCCGTTATTTATCCTCATCCGACGATTATGGATGAAAAAATGGCGCGGCTGTTAAAGGAATATGTAGAGCAGGGGGGAATCTTGGTTATCGGCTGCCGGAGCGGATATAAGGACAGGAACGGAAAATGTGTGATGCTGCCACAGCCGGGACTTTTACAGGAGATTACAGGCTCCGATGTAAGGGACTTTACCTTCGTGAGCCCGGCAGAGGAGGCAGTATGGGCATCCGGCGGGGGAAAGAAAATCGAGATGCCGCTGTTTAACGATATTCTTGAGCCTTTGGAGGGCGCAGAGATTCTTGCGGTTTATGAGAACAGCTATTATGCAGAAAAGGCAGCAGTTACAGAAAATAAACTGGGAAAAGGAAAGGCGCTCCATTTTGGAAGCACATTCTCGCGAAATAATCTGAGCTGGCTGTTTGAGTATCTGGGGATCAAGGAGCCATTTGCATACCTGATTGACGCGCCGGAGACTCTGGAAGTGGTCCTACGGGAAAAGGATGGAAAGCAGTATCTGTTTGTCCTGAATTTCCAGCCGGAGGAGGTGTCTTTCGTATTAAAGAAAGAAATGCGGTTATTGTATACAGGTGAAACGCTGCAGGGAGAACAGGCGCTCCCGGCGTATGGAACGGCAGTGTACGAGGCACTGTAGAAACCGGCGGCTTATATAAGTGGGTGTATTGGATGCTTGTAAATGATGATTCGGGAGGTTTGTATCATGACGAATAAGGAAAGAAGAGACGCGGGATTAGCATATATTTCAGATGAGGACATCTTTGAGGAGCAGGCGGTATGCAGGAAAATTCTACAGAAGCTGAATTTTATGGATCGTTCGGATTTTGACGGGATCAAGGAAATCGTAAAAGAGCTTCTCGGCAAATCGGAGGATGCTTTTATTAATCCGCCCTTTTATTGTGATTATGGGAAGCATATTGAGACGGGAAAGTATTTCTTTGCCAATTATAACTGTACGCTTCTGGACGTGGCGAAGATTAAGATCGGAGACAACTGTCAGCTTGCTCCCAATGTGGCGATTTATACCGCCGGGCATCCCATCCACCCTGTCAGCCGTAATTCTGCTTATGAATATGGAAAAGAGGTAACGATAGGCGATAATGTATGGGTCGGAGGAAATTCGGTCATCTGCCCCGGCGTTAAGATTGGGGACAATGTGGTGATCGGAGCCGGAAGCGTGGTGACGAAGGATATTCCGGACTGGTGCGTTGCCGCAGGCAATCCCTGCAGGGTGATCAAAAGGATTACAGATGATGATAAGCGGAAGCTGTTCCGGGACGAGGAAATAGATGATGAGGCATGGGCGGATATTGTAGAGCATATGGAATTTTAATATGGGAGGTATCACAATGCTTGCAGATTATCATGTACATACGGAATTTAGCGATGATTCCGTCTGTCCGATGGAACAGGTGGTCCGGGATGCTATAGGCATGGGGATGGAATTTGGTGTGCAGACGCATACCATTCCTAAGTACGAGGAGCTGTTTGGGAAATATCCGCTGGATTTTGTCATCCTGTCCATACATCAGGTGGAGGATAAGGAATTCTGGACGCAGGATTTTCAAAAAGGGAGAAGCCAGAAGGAATACAATGAACGGTATTATGAAGAAATGCATAATGTGGTCAGGGCATACAAAAATTACAGTGTGCTGGTCCACATGGACTTGATTACCCGGTATGATGAAAATGGGTACTATCCATTTGAGAAGTCCCGGCCTATTGTTGAGGATATATTGAAAACAGTGATTGAAGACGGAAAAGGAATCGAATTCAACACTTCCTATCACCGGTACGGACTGAAGGATACCACGCCGTCTGTGGATATTTTGAAATTATACAAAAGGCTGGGCGGGGAGATCATTACAATCGGAAGCGACAGCCATAGAAAAGAGCATTTGGGAGCGTATATCCGGGAGGCAGGACAATTACTGAAAGATTTGGGCTTTCGGTTTCTTTGCATTTATGATAGAATGAAGCCTATATATTGCAGATTGTAAGGAGCTGTGGCGTGATAAAGACGCGGAAGCCTTTTTATCACATAAGGAATGACGCCTCAGAGCTTTATTTACGAAAAAGGACTATAGGTGTGCGATGGAGCGTAAAATATTATTATTAGGGAATCCGGAATTATATAAGGTGAGCGGGGAAGTGAAAGAAGAGGAGCTTGAGGAGCTGCGCCCGGTGTTTGAGGATATGTTTGACTGTATCAGAGGGATCCGCAGGGATTACGGATTCGGAAGAGCGATCGCAGCGCCTCAGATCGGCGTTTGCAAGCGGCTGATCTGTATACTGACGGATAAGCCTTACGTGATCATCAACCCGTCTTTGGAATTTACAGACGATGAGATGATGGAGCTTATGGATGACTGCATGTCATTTCCGAATCTATTGGTGAAGGTCCGCCGCTACAGGCATTGTATTCTTCGGTACCGGGATGAGAACTGGAACAGCCGGGAAATGAGGATGGATGATGATATGGCAGAGCTGATCCAGCATGAATATGATCATTTGGACGGTATTCTGGCTACCATGAGGGCGGTTGATAATAAATCCTTTGTGATGAAGGAAAAATAATATACCACAGAAAGAGATTATGACTGATTATCTGCGGGAGGACGGCTAGAATGGAGAATAATTTTGAGAAAACAGCAATCAGAGTATCTCTGGTCAGCGTGGTGTGGAATCTTGTACTTTCGGTATTTAAGCTTTTTGCCGGGATCATAGCCCGGTCCGGGGCTATGATCAGCGATGCGGTTCATTCGGCATCGGATGTATTCAGCAGCGTTGTTGTGATGGCCGGCGTGAAGATGGCGAGCAAGGAGTCTGATAAGGAACATCCTTTTGGGCATGAAAGGCTGGAGTGCGTTGCTGCAATCGTGCTGTCTACCGTGCTTGTAGCGACGGGTCTCGGTATCGGATATACTGCGGTGATGAAGCTGATCCGGGGAGAATATGTAACGGCGGTTCCGGGAATGCTGGCGCTTGTGGCGGCGGTGATATCAATTGCAGTGAAAGAAGCCATGTTCTGGTATACCAGATATTATGCGAAGAAGATAGATTCGGGCGCTCTGATGGCGGATGCATGGCATCATCGGTCGGATTCGCTGTCTTCTATAGGCGCGCTGATCGGCATCGGCGGCGCGATCATAGGCTATCCGGTTATGGAGCCGATCGCGAGTATTGTAATCTGCGTTTTTATTGAAAAAGCAGCGTTTGATATCTTCAAGGACGCCATTGATAAGATGGTGGATAAGTCCTGCGATGAACAGATGGAGACGGAGCTTCGGGAGTGCGCTATGGGGATTTTGGGCGTACTGCAGGTGGATTTACTGAGAACGCGCATGTTCGGCAATAAGATCTATGTGGAGATGGAGATCGGGGCAGATAAGAACCTTTCTCTGGGAGAGAGCCATGCGATTGCGGAACAGGTACATGATGCGATCGAAGCTGGATGGCCGAAGATTAAGCATATATTGATCCATGTGAATCCGGTTTAGGAAAGGGACTATGAAACCGGCGGTCATTACAACCACGGATAAAGAGTTAACATAGTTTGCCTGACAAATCCAAAAAGAGGGGAATCCGCTTTGCAGTATGGATTCCCCTCTTCTCTATATTGCTTTATTTTTTTAAATCCATGATCTGTTCAGGGATCTGGGCTTGATTTTCTTTATATGCCGCACGGGCTTTGGCCCGCTTAACCTTTAAAGCTTCCGGCGTTGTCTCGGCTTCTGAAAGGGTTTTTTGGCGCTCCTGCAGAATACCCCTGTTCTGTGGTGGGGAGTCATGGATTGAAGTATCCCTTGCTGTATCGTCTGAGATATCCTCCGTTGTATGCTCTTCGTTGATTTCACTCTTATCTGCGTCTGCTTCCTCCGTATTTTCTACAGGATCTTCGATTCCAAGCTCAGCAGCTTTTGCTTCTTCGACGGCCTTTTCTGCTTCCAGCTTTTCTGCTTCTGTCGGAAGCTGGGCATATCTGCCGCTCTTTACAAATTCACCTATAGTTTCTTCCAAAGCCATATTTTTCTGGAGCTCCTGCCAGATGATCCCAAGCTTTGCGCTTTCGGGTATAGCAGGATTACTCTTAACGCTGTTTACTACACTTAGGGAAGCTGCCGTACGATTCATTCTTACACGTTGAACGTCTTCTTTTGTCTTACATTTTTTTAGCTCTTCCTCATAGCTTTTCTGTTCTTCTTCTATGGCTTTCGCTTTCTGATAGGTCTGAGGATCATTCTTTTGCAGATATTCCATTTCCTCCCGCGTCAGCTTCTTGCCGCTTGCAAGCTTTGTCCGGATCTGTGAGGAAAGATTCGACGATCCGTCTGTCTGGGCCAGCCGGATCTCCTCCGCCTGCCGTGCGGTTGGATCACTTAACTTTGTGCTTCCATCCGCAGTGAAGTCGTTATTTGCTTTCTTCTGCTGCCATTTCATCTGCATCGCCATATTCTTTGTATATGTGCCTAATGACTGCATCATGTAAAAATTCAAGACATACACCTCCTTGTATCATACCTTTACCCATTCTTTGTTATGTCCTCTTTTATGTCTCCGTTACCGTTCCTCTGCCTGAGAGGCCGGGGTTAAAATAACCCGTCTGGATACACAGAGATATTTCAGAAATAAAAACTTCTGATACCTTTTGTTCTATCTTTTTTATCGGCAAGATACGATGGAAAATTAAGATTTATCTAGGGAAGTGATTTCAGATATTCTGGAGCATAAAGACAGCTTATCAAAGTATCCCGAATTAAAAGAGCGTATGCAGAGCCTTTTACAGAACGGCGAGAAGATAACGCCGAAACAGTGGAAAGCCGAGATACAGTCTTTGCAGTCCGAGTATGACAGTATCGGCAAGGAGCAGACCAAGACCGCCACAGAATTAGCGTATGCCGAGGTAATCAGCTACAACAAAAAGAACCTTGAGAGGGAGCTTCAGAACGAGAGCCGACAGCATAACAGGCAACAGAACAGAACGAAACAGAGGGAGGAAGTCATGGCAAAGCGTACTGCGAAGTTATTTCCTGCAGTTTTTCCGGCGTGTCTTCAACTTTTTTGCCGCCCAGTTATAATGGCTGGTGGTGGCAGAAATGAAATAGGAGCCGAGATTGCTGGTGCCATTCATATAAATGAATCAGGACATCCCGGAGATTCTTGTCTCTTTTCCAATGAGCTTCTTTGGAATTTTTTTTGGCGCTTATCTAATGCTTTCATCTTTTTTTCAAATGCTTTATAATAAAAATGAAGGTGTATTTAAAGGAATATTTGTGTAACCGGAGAATAAACGAAGCTGTAGTGATTTTGAGTTGAATTGTTATTATATCATATTCAAAAAGAAAATAGAGTTTTGAAGGAGGAACGGGAAGGGGCTGGAATTTATGTATCTGATATCGCTGTATTTTGACAATCAGACGGAGGAAGTGTTTCAGAGGTATATGATAAGGACGGCGGAAAAAACAGGGAATTTCTATATGCTGGAGCATCAGATCCCGCCTCATCTTACGATAGCTTCGTGTAAAGGCAGGAAGGAAGAAGAACTGATCAGGGCCTTGGATGCATGTGCCGGAAGCTGGAGGGCGGGAATGATCAACTGGATGGTTATCGGAAGCTTTAAGCCCCATGTGTTGTTTCTGATGCCTGTTTTGAACCGGTATCTGCATGAGCTGTGCGTATCGGTTAATACAGCGGCAGATGAGTTAGGCGGCAGAGAAGGAGACCGGTACCGGCCCTTCGGCTGGATGCCGCATGTCACGATAGCCCGCACGCTGACAGAGCAGCAGATGATTATGGGCTTTCATGTACTACAGGCAAATTTCAGTCCGTTTTCCGGAATGGGAACAAGAATTGGGCTGGCGCGGAGCAATCCGTATCAGGATATTAAAATGTGGAAGCTGCCGGAGAACTGATTCCGGCGGAGAGGACAGTATTGTTAAGAATATAAATGAATCAGGAACAGGAGAGATACCCCGGTTATTGCAGGCTGATAACCGGGGTATTTCTATGCTTTAATGCACGGGAAAATTCTCGGCATCAGGCCGCCTGTATTGCCTGATATTTAACAATGTTTTTTTGTGGAAAAGTATTGACTTTATCTGCATATAGATTATAATGCAATTACTTTAATAAAATAATTAATAAAAGTATTGCAGCAAACGGGGAATGATTGGAATAAAAAGGATGAACAGAGGATTTCCGAAGGGTGGAAAAACGATGAACTAATTCATTTCCAAGAGTCAGAAAAAGCTGGTATTAAAGAATTCTTTTCTGTTTTATACAATGGGTTCATAAAAGAAAAGCAAAGTATCAAAAGGAGGAGAAAGAAATGGATAAGAGCTGGCTTGAGTTGGAGGGTAAGGTCGTTATCGTGACAGGCGGCGCATCCGGTATCGGTAAGCATGTAGTAGAGAGGCTTCTGGATGTAGGCGCGGATGCGGTAATTGTGGACATGAATGTGGAGACCGGGGCAGAGCTTCATGGCGCATATTGTGTTCAGTGTAACGTTACCGACGCCGACAGCGTAAAAGCGATGGCAGATGCGGTAGTAGAGAAGTATGGAAGGATTGACGCGCTGGTAAATAATGCGGGAATCAACCTGCCGAGGCTTCTGGTAGATGTGGTTGGAGAGAAGCCGCAGTATGAGCTGAACGACGATTCCTTTAACAAGATGTTTGCAGTGAATGTAAAGGGAGTGTTCCTCTGCGCACAGGCCTGCGCAAAGCAGATGCTAAAGCAGGGCGGAGGAGTGATTGTGAATATGTCCTCTGAGTCCGGCAAGGAGGGCTCGCAGGGACAGTCCGCATACTCTGCAACAAAGGGCGCTGTAGACAGCTTCACCCGTTCCTGGGCGAAGGAGCTTGGCAAATACAACATCCGTGTACTGGCATGTGCGCCCGGCATCATGGAGGCAACGGGCCTTCGGACTGCAGCTTATAATGAAGCGCTGGCGTATACAAGAGGATGTAAGCCGGAGGAGTTGTCAACGGATTATACGAAGGTGATCCCGATGGGCCGCGACGGGAAGCTTGACGAGGTAGGCGATCTGGTAGCATATCTGGTTTCCGACCGTGCAAGTTACATTGCAGGAACGACCATCAACATTTCCGGAGGGAAATCCCGCGGATAGCAAAGGATAGAAAGGAGTGCTGGCAGTTGAAGAGCTTATTTAGTGATAACCGCAATGCGAATATGCTGCAGCTATTTAGAAAAAGTTCGGTAATTTCAGTCGGCACTTTGGCAGCAAAGCTGGACGTGAGTGAGAGAACTGTACGCAACGATATCAGGCAGTTGAACGAGGAGCTTGCGGACTGTGCGGAGATTATGGGCGAACAGGGCAGATACAGCCTTAGGATCTTTAATCTGGAGCGGTTCAGAGAGCGGTTTGCGAAGATGATAGAGACGGATGATTTCTTAAATTCACCCCGCAACCGGATGGACTATGCTTTTGGAAAGCTGATGCGCACCGAGGAGCCTCTGCTTACGGACGAATTGGCGTATGAGATGAATGTGGGACGCACCACTCTGGTGGGGGATATGAAAAAGCTCCGGAGTGAGCTTGTTCCCTACAATCTGGAAATTTACGGACAGACAAGCAAGGGCATGAGCCTGCGCGGCGAGGAAAGCGATATCCGCAAATATGTGCTGGAAAATAATTACGAGCAGATTTATGGGGAATATCCTCTGGACAGGGAAATTGCTGAAATGATTACCAGGACATTTTCCAAGCATTCATTTGAAAAGAGTGTACAGATCAAATTTGAACAGTACATAACCTTGATGCTGGACCGGTTTCTGACCGGACATTATATCGGGTCTTTATCGGCAAAGTATTATAATCTGACTTCTCGTCAGGAATTTTTGATCGTAAATGAGCTGATCAATGAGATCGCGGGGATGATGCAGGTAGATTTTCCGGTAGAAGAAAAGCTGTTCGTATTACTTCCGATCGTGGGTATGCGGACGCCGGCGGATACAGAGAACATGCAGAAGATCAAGCTTGACGAGGAAGTCAAGGTACTGATGGGCAAAATCCTCAGACAGATTCAGTCGGAGATGGATATCTCGATCGTAAGCGGGGAGTTTACCGACGAGTTTCTATATCATCTGATGTTTATGATGAACCGTCTACGGTTTGGCGTAAGGCTTGCGAATCCAATGCTGGACGACCTGAAAAATAAATATCCTCTGGCATATGAGATGGCGGGAATTGCGGCGGACGTGATCGGCAGGGAATACAGTCTGGAGGTATCAAAGGATGAACGGGGATATCTGGCGTCTTATTTCGGAGTATTCTTAACGGAGAATGACCTAAAGCGCAGCAAGCGGTTTCGGATCGCAGTGGTGTGCGGGACAGGACGAGTTACTGCAAGGCTTGTGGAGGCGCAGCTTAAAAAGGTGCTGGACAGCTCTGCGGAAATGACCCTGTTTGCGGATGAAAATGTTACCGCGGATATTCTGGATGAATTTGATATCGTGCTTACCACAGTAAAGCTTCCCTGCGGCTGCAATCGTCCGGTGATCCGGATCCATGAAGTATTTAATGAGCGGGAGCTGCTGCATAAGATAGAAAAGGCGAAGTACTGGGACAGGATTGAACTTCCGGTTGTGGATAACAACTGGTTTATGATGACCGGGCTTCTGGAAGAGGAAGCATTCTTCACCTTTGAGGGGGATATCTTATACAGGGACGCTGTAGAGCAGATGGCTTCGGCCTTAAAAGAACAGGGAAGAGTGGACGAAGGATTTTTAAAGAGGCTTGAGGAGAGGGAAGAGAAGGGAACCATGGTATTTGACCATGCAATTGCGATTCCCCACAGTATCCAGCATGCGTCAGACCGGCTGGTATTGGCGATCGGCGTATCAAAAAAGCCAATCCATTCCGGGGAGCATGACATCCGGATCATCTTCCTTTTGGGACTGCCGGAGAAGGTGGATTCCGATGACGGCCTGCTGATCCGCTTGTACGATGAGATGATCAGTATATCACAGGATATGGCTCTGCTGGATAAAATTGCAGGATCAGACAGCTTTTATGCATTGCTGAGGGCAATGTACCGACAGGTAAACGAGTAACTAGTTGACAAAGACAGGACGGAGGAGTAAAGAATATGCTTAAAATTATTTTCGTATTTGCGGTTGCATTTCTGCTTCAGGCGATAGCTTCTATGGCGCAGATGAAATATTTTGCCAAAGAATTTACAGAGTACAGGAAGCAGGGAAAGGTGGTCTGCGGAAGACAGGCGGGCGGTTTCCATGCAGGAGCAATCGTATTATTTCTGATCGATGATAACGGAATCATCAGAAAGGCAAAGAAGCTGGAAGGCGTTACGTGCCTTGCGCGTTTTAAGGAGATGAAGGGTTTTCAGGACAAATATGTAGGGGAGCTTACCGGAGAAGAGATTCCGAAAACACATAAGAATCTGAAAAAAGCGGTTAAGGATGCGGCTCTTACTTATTGCAAATACATTTCCGGAGAGGAAATTGAAAATCCGCCGTCGCCGTTCCAGAAGGCAGGCCGTTCTGTCACAGGACTTATGCAAAACAAAAAAGTATTACAGTAGAAAGGTGGATTATTATGGATTTTATCGTTAAATTAGCCTCTGGTTTTATGAATTTATTTACTTTGGGTGGAACGCAGTTTGTAAGCTGGGTAACAGGAATTATCCCTACGATCGTGATGCTGCTGATTCTGATGAATGCCATTATCGCGTTGGTAGGAGATGAAAAGATTGAGAAGATTGCACGGATCTGTACCGGTAATCCGATCCTTAGATATATGGTACTGCCGTTTGTCAGCTGCTTTATGCTGGGAAATCCGATGGGACTTTCAATCGGTAAATTTATGCCGGAATTCTATAAGCCTTGTTATTATGCGTCAGCTACCTACCACTGTCATACCAATAATGGTATTTTCCCACATATCAATGCTTCTGAGCTGTTTATCTGGCTCGGCATTGCAAATGGAGTATCGGCGCTGGGACTTAGCACCGTACCGCTTGCAGTCCGCTATCTGTTAGTTGGTCTGGTTGCAAATTTTATTTCCGGATGGGCGACGGAATTTACAACAAAATTAGTTGAGAAACAGCAGGGTGTAAAGCTTAGCAGAGAACTTAAGGTGAAATAGAAGGAGGATTTTTATCATGGCAGAATATAGAGCAATTCGTGTAGTACATGGCGCAGGCGGCTTCGGAGGCCCGCTTATCATTACCCCTACCGAGCAGCGCAACAAGGTTATGTTTATTACAGGCGGCGGCGCCGAGCCGGAATGTCTGGCAAAGATTGTAGAGCTTACGGGACTTGAGCCGGTGAACGGGTTCAAGACCAATTGCCCGGAGGATGAGCTGGCGCTGGTTATCATTGACTGCGGAGGAACGCTCCGCTGCGGGATTTACCCGAAGAAACGGATTCCTACCATTAATGTAATGCCGGTCGGAAAATCGGGCCCTATGGCACAGTTTATCACAGAGGATATCTATGTATCCGCTGTAACTTCCAATCAGGTGTCGCTGGCCGATGAGTCAGAGGCGGCAACCGCAGCAGAGAGTAAACCTGCTGCAGAGGAGAAAAAGCCGGAAGGCGTGAAATTCAGCGCTGACAAGAAGGTTTCCGAGACACTGGCAAGCCAGGAAAAGAAAAGTCTTGTAACAGTAATCGGACTGGGAGCAGGCAAGGTGGTAAATACCTTCTATCAGGCGGCCAGAGACGCGATCCAGACCTGTATTACCACACTGCTTCCGTTCATGGGCTTCGTATCCCTGCTGATCGGTATTATCAACGGTTCCGGTTTCGGCGATGCATTTGCATCCATCCTGACTCCCCTTGCAGGAAATATCGGCGGACTTTTGATACTCGGTATTGTGTGCTCCATCCCCGGCCTTTCTGCATTGCTTGGACCTGGAGCAGTTATCGCACAGATCGTCGGAACTCTGGTAGGAGCAGAGATTGGAAAAGGAAATATCGCACCTCAGCTTGCGCTTCCTGCACTGTTTGCAATTAATACACAGGGCGCCTGTGATTTTATCCCGGTGGGCTTAGGACTTGCAGAGGCTGAGACAGAAACGATTGAGGTCGGCGTTGTATCCGTTATGTATTCCCGTTTTGCAACAGGCTGGATCCGCGTGCTTCTGGCATATGCGGCAAGCTTTGGATTATATTAAAATAAAAAATAGTTTGGAGGATTTACAATGAAAGTAATATATGAAAATAAGGTAAAAGCATTAGGTGTAAGTGTAAAAGAATTTCAGGATTCTAATATGTTTATCCTGTTCGGGGACAATGCTCCAGAAGAATTGAGAGATTACTGTTACTCTGTCAGCGTGAATCCTATAAACGGAACGATTACAGCAGGACAGACTCTTAAGATTGATGAAAATGAGTATCAGATTACAGCAGTTGGAGAGGAGGCTCCGGTCACACTGGCAGGCTTAGGCCACTGTACCGTTAACTTTAACGGAGCTGCCGCGGCAGAGCTTCCGGGAACAATCTGTGTAGAAAACAGACCGCTGCCAGATATTCAGGTTGGAACAGTCATTCAGATATTAGAAAAATAAAGTCTCTCTTAAGCAAATACCGCCGGGTCTATGAAAATGGGCCCCGGCGGTATTTCTCTTTGCCGCCATGCGGCAAAAAGAAGCAGCCGCACCGAAGGTGTACCTTGTGCGGCGTAAGCTTTTACATATAGAAATAATTCTTGAATATAGGAGATGGAACACGTATAATATACTTCGGTTAAGTGTTTGACAAAAGGGGTGAGAGATATGCTTCAAAACACTGGAAATATAAAAGAAAATAATCAGGAACGCATTTTTTACCTTCTGCGCAGACAGGGAAATATGACGAAGCAGGAAATAGCATCCGCCCTCCAGCTCAGCATGCCTACCACATTACAGAATGTGAATGAAATGATAGAGCGGGGCATTCTGGAGGAAGGGGAGGCCAATGAGTCAACCGGAGGCCGGAGAGCCAGAAAAATCAGGGTGAACCGGAAGGCTGGATTTTGCGCGGGGATCGATATAGCTGTCAGCCATGTGGGATTTGCCGTGGTTAATCTAATGGGAGAAGCTGCGGCTAAGAAAAGCGTGCCTCTGAAATTTAAAGACGAGCCGGAATTTTATGAAAAGATTGGTGCAGAACTGGAGCTTTTTTTAAAAGAGGGACGGTGGGAAAGCAGGATTTTGGGAGCAGGAATTTCTTTTCCTGGAATTATTGATATGCAGGCGGATTGGATTGTACAGTCTCACATTTTCGGACTGGAGTATGTCAGTCTGGATCGGTTTAGGAGAGCGCTTCCTTATCCGCTGGTCGTGGAAAATGATGCGAATTGCCTGAGCTATGTGGAGCTTTCTGCTGAATGCCCGGATTATATATATATATCCCTGAACAGGACGGTGGGAGGTGCGGTAGTCAAAAATGGCAGGCTGCTGACCGGAGAAGGCTTTCGTGCAGGAGAGGTGGGACATATGGTACTGGTTCCCGGCGGGCGGAGGTGCTATTGCGGGAAAGACGGATGTGCGGATGCCTACCTTTCGCCGGATGTGCTGGCCGGGGAGGAACCGCTGGAATGCTTTTTTGAACGCATAGAGAAGGGAGAAATAGAAGCGGCCAGGATGTGGGACAGCTATCTGGATAATCTGGCGGTTTTGGTAACGAATCTTAGAATGGTGCTGGATATGAAGATCATAATCGGCGGAGAGGCTGGCGCTTATCTGGAGCCTTATATGGATGTTCTGCGGAAGAAAGCGTCGGAATATGATAGATTTGCGCGAGATATTGATTACCTTCAGCCGGTGAGCCCTGAGAGAAGGGAACAGGCGGGAGCTGCGGGAGCCGCGCTTCTGGCTCTGGAGGAATTTGGCCGGGACGTGTTAAAATAGAACTGCAGGTATGAGATGCAGGAAATGCACTTTAATCCATATAGGGAGAACAAACGGATGAATATTGTAAATATTGAGCATATCGGTAAGATATACGGAGATAAAACGATTTTTGAGGATGCCTCTTTTGGGATTCAGGAGGGAGATAAAATCGGTATCGTCGGCATCAATGGTACAGGGAAAACGACCCTCCTCCGTATGGTTAACGGGGATGAGGATCCGGATGAAGGACAGATTATCAGACAGGGCGGAAAAAAGATTGCTTATCTTTCCCAGAATCCGGAATATCTGCCCAAACAGTCTGTGGCAGAATATGCCATGGATGGAAACCCGGATACCGGCTGGAAGGTACAGAGCATTCTAAATCAGCTTGGAATTATGGATTATTCTGTGATGATGGGGCATTTATCCGGCGGACAGAGAAGACGGGCGGCTCTGGCAAAGGTGCTTGCGGGAGAATTTGACCTGCTTCTTCTGGATGAGCCTACCAATCATCTGGATGAGGAGATGATCCAGTGGCTGGAAATGTATCTCAAAAGCTTTCGGGGAACGATTCTTATGGTTACCCATGACCGGTATTTTCTGGACAAGGTTACAAACCGTATTCTGGAAATCAGCCATGGGAAACTGTATGGCTACGATGCGGATTACTCAGGCTTTCTGGAGCTTAAGGCGGAGCGGGAGGAGATGGAGCTTGCCACAGAGCGCAAGCGGCAGAGCATGCTGCGCATAGAACTGGAATGGGCAGAACGGGGATGCCGGGCAAGGAGTACGAAGCAGCGGGCAAGGCTTATGAGGCTGGAGGCGCTGAAGAACGGACAGGCGCCGGTATCTGACCAGACGGTGGTGCTGGATTCGGTCACCGCCCGTATGGGAAAGAAGACCATAGAGCTTCATGGGGTAACAAAGACCTTTGGTGGTCAGATGCTGGTAAAGGACTTTGATTACATTTTCCTGAAAAATCAGAGGCTTGGGATTGTGGGGCCTAACGGCTGCGGCAAATCTACGCTGCTTAAGATGATAGCGGGAGAGGTGAACCCTGACAGCGGCAGCATAGAGCTTGGCGGAACGGTGAAAATCGGTTATTTTGCCCAGGAAGAGCAGGAGATGGATGACGGGAAACGGGTGATTGATTACGTGAAGGATATTGCAGAGTATATTCAGACCAGCGAGGGCAGGGTCAGCGCTTCAGCAATGCTGGAACGTTTTTTATTTACGCCGGACATGCAGTATGCACCCATCGGCAGGCTGTCCGGAGGAGAGAAGCGCAGGCTTTATCTTCTGAGCGTCCTCTGCAGAGAGGTAAACGTGCTTATTTTGGATGAGCCGGGGAATAATCTGGATATTCCCACGTTGACGATACTGGAGGATTTTTTAAACTCCTTCGCGGGAATTATTGTTACCGTGTCCCATGACCGGTATTTTCTGGATAATGTGGCAGACCGGATATTTGCCTTTGAGGGAAACGGCAAGCTTACCCAGTATGAGGGAGGCTACACGGATTATCTGGAGGCGAAGGAGCGTAAAGGGCTTGCGAAAGATACACAGGATGGAGCGCAGAACAAAGCACAGGAGAAGGATGCTTCAATAAAAACCTGGAAACAGAAGAGACCACAGAAGCTGAAATTCTCCTACAAGGAACAGAAGGAATTTGAGACCATTGACGATGTGATTGCCGGACTTGAGGAGAAGATAGAGCGGTTGGATGGGGAAATCCTGAAAAATGCCACAAATTCTGCCAGACTTTCAGAGCTTATGAAGGAGAAAGAACAAACGGAGGAGGAACTGGATGAGAAAATGGAGCGGTGGATGTATTTGAATGAGCTGCAGGAGCGCATTCAGAACAAACCATAGCAGTTACGGTCCGCGCGCTGGCTGGAAGAGGCATGTGAACTGCAGCTATTTCAGGGAAATATAAATAAAAGTTTCCTTAAGATACTTGACAAATAGACACTATATTGATATGATTTAAAAACAGAACGCACTCTGTTTTTAAATGCCTTAGTATGCAGGAGGAGCGAAAGGCGGCCGGTTTCCTGTATAGAATAAGATTAGGAGGTGCAGTATGCAGAGAGTTTTATCACTGCTGGTAGACAATAATCCGGGTATTTTGAGCAGAATCGCCGGATTATTCAGCAGACGGGGCTATAATGTTGACAGTATTACGGCGGGAGTGACAGCGGATCCCAGATTTACCCGTATTACGATTGTTACAAGCGGGGATGATCTGATCCTGTCCCAGATTGAGAACCAGATCCGTAAGCTGGAGGATGTGATCGAGATCAAGGTGCTTGAGCCGGACAACTCCGTATACCGGGAGCTGATCATGGTTAAGATCCGTGCCAACGGTTCGCAGCGGGCGGAGGCAATTTCCCTTGCGGATATTTTCCGCGCGAAGGTGGTAGATGTGGAGAAAGAATGTATGATGTTTGAGCTGACAGGTAATCAGTCCAAGCTGGAAGCTTTCTTAAATCTCCTTGACGGCTATGAGATCCTGGAGCTTGCAAGGACTGGAATTACCGGGCTGGAGCGGGGGATTAAGAACGTAACGTTTATTGATTAGAGTACAGGCCGGGGATATTGTCTTGAACGGGGTCTCTCAATGTATGCGGTCATGACAGCCGGATACATTTGACAATACATTATTTATATTTTATTAGGAGGAAGATACATATGTCAGCAAAGATTTTTTATCAGGAAGACTGTAATTTAGCAGAACTGGAAGGAAAGAAGATCGCGATTATCGGTTACGGAAGCCAGGGACATGCACATGCGCTGAACTTAAAGGAGTCAGGCTGTGATGTGATCATTGGCCTTTATGAGGGAAGCAAGTCATGGGCAAAGGCAGAGGCTCAGGGGCTTAAGGTTTATACGGCTGCAGAGGCGGCAAAGCAGGCAGATATCATTATGATCCTGATCAATGATGAGAAGCAGGCGGCGCTTTACAAAAACGACATCGAGCCGAATCTTGAAGAGGGAAATATGCTGATGTTTGCCCATGGATTTAACATTCATTTCGGACAGATCGTACCGCCGGCAAATGTTGACGTTACGATGATCGCTCCAAAGGGACCTGGACATACAGTAAGAAGCGAGTATCAGGCAGGCAAGGGTGTTCCGTGTCTGGTAGCGGTAGAGCAGGATGCTACAGGCAAGGCGCTTGACAGAGCGCTTGCATATGCGGCAGGTATCGGCGGAGCAAGAGCCGGCGTTCTTGAGACGACCTTCAGAACAGAGACCGAGACAGACCTGTTCGGCGAGCAGGCAGTGCTCTGCGGCGGCGTGTGCGCCCTGATGCAGGCAGGCTTTGAGACTCTGACAGAGGCAGGCTATGATCCGAGAAATGCATACTTTGAGTGTGTACATGAGATGAAGCTGATCGTTGACCTGATCTATGAGTCAGGCTTTGCAGGAATGAGATATTCCATTTCTAATACTGCTGAGTACGGCGATTATATCACCGGGCCGAAGATCATCACAGAGGATACGAAGAAGGCAATGAAGAAGATTCTTGCCGATATCCAGGACGGCTCCTTTGCGAAGGAGTTCCTGCTTGATATGTCTCAGGCAGGCGGTCAGGCTCATTTCCGTGCTATGAGAAAGCTTGCGGCAGAGCATCCGGCAGAAAAGACCGGCGAGGAAGTAAGAAAGCTGTATAGCTGGAGCGATTCCGATAAGCTGATCAACAACTAGAAAGTCATTGACATGTAAGTATAGGAATGAAAATATAGCAATAGAAAGGTACTGCCGCTAGACGGTTGGTCCGCATAAATACTGGTCAGAAATAACCGCTAAGTTTGCAGGCTTGAGGCGGTTATTTTTGCGTCTTGCTATTCCGGCCAACCGAATAGCCGAGACTAAAGCATGTCAGACATAAGCTGATGACAGTGATCATGTTTCCTATTGCTATTAGAACATAATTTAGAAGAGGTATATGTGTATGAATAATATGAAGAGGATTCCGTTTGAGCATCTGCATAACTGCCGCGACCTGGGCGGATATGCGTGTACAGGAGGCATGATTGGCTGGCATAAGCTGTATCGCGGGGAAGTGCCCAGCGGTCTTACAGAGACGGAATGGGAGAAGATGAAGGAGATGGGTGTGCGCACGGTGATCGATCTGCGTTCTCTCATGGAGCAGAGGGCGGAAGCCTATGAGGTGCCGGAAGGCATAGAGCGGATCTGCTATCCGCTGCAACAGTATGAATTGCAGGTCAATGCAGAGAAGAAGCTGAGTGAGGAGGAATTGATCCAGCTTGCAAAGGCATCCTTTGGAGAAAGCCTGTCTGCGGGTTATGTGAAGATGATTGAGGATGCGCCGGAGAGGATAGTCTGCCTGCTTCGGACGATTGCCGATAGGCTGCCGGAGGCTTACCAGAAGCGGAATCCGCTTTATGACAAGATTCCGGAAGAGCTGCGCAGCTATATGGCGACGCCTCCGGAGACGATGGAGGGATTTCTTGCAGGGGCAGTACAGAGAAATTATACCGGACTTTTGATGAAAAACGGACTGGAGGCAGATACGATTGAAAAACTGAAACAGCATTTGATCATACCATTGTAAATATGTTTTTATGAACTTTTCACAAAATTATACGGGTTTGTCAAATAAAAGGTTAAAATAACTGAAATGCTTGTGCATGTTTCCTAATCTATGCTATAATATAATCAATCAAAAAGAGGGGTATTCTTAGAAGAGCGGAAGGATCAGAATAACCCCGGTATATGTAAGGGAGGTATTCATATGGATAATCAATTCATTCAGGAGATGGAAGATCTCCGCATGCGCAAGAATCCGAAGGTACGCATCAAGATTATGAGAGGGCATTTTGCGACCAGTAATTCGCATCTGAATACATATATTGATATGTCCACAGTTAAGACCCGGCATAACAATGCCAGAGAGGTTGCCAAGGAGTTAGCGGACGGATATCTGAGTACGCCGATTGATTCCATTGTATGTCTGGATGATACGAATGTAATTGGTGCCTTTATTGCGGAGACACTGGCAGATACGAACCAGTATTCTGTGAATAAGGGAAAGAATATTTCAGTTATTTCTCCCGAATACAATGCGCTGGGGCAGGTTATGTTCCGGGATAATCAGCAGAGAATGGTGCGTGGAATGAATGTGCTGATTCTGGCTGCTTCAGTAACTACAGGCAAGACACTGTATCATGCCGTGAATTCTGTCAATTATTACCGCGGTAATCTTGCGGGCGTATGCGCGATTTTCAGTGCTGCGAGCAGGATAGGTGATGTTGAGATCAAGAGGCTCTTCACAGGCGGCGACCTTCCGAATTATGAGGCCTATAATACGGCGGACTGCCCGATGTGTAAGAGGGGAGAGCGGATCGAAGCACTGGTCAACAGCTTCGGATATTCCAGATTATAAGAAGTGATATCATTGAGAAGAAAAGAGATGTCTCATTAGGCGGTATCCCATAAGGAAGTAAATAAGATTTCCGGTAAAACCGGCGTGGTATAAGTCACGCCGGTTTTCCATAGTTTCTTTCATAGTTCCGGCTTCATAACGCTTTCCTTCCATCCAGTTCACAGAGTCCGGACACAGCCCATGCCAGATCGGATAACCGAGAATAATCGTATCGTATTCCTCCATATTCTCTACCTTACCGGCAATTGCAGGACGTGCAGAAGGATCGTTTTGCTCCTGATCCGCCCGTCCATTCGTATAATAAGCCAGATCCGTCTCTGTATAAGGGACTTCCGGCATAATTTCATAAATGTCAGCCTCTAAAATTTCCGCCGCCTTTCATCCAGCGCTTTCAAAAGATAAGCCATATTCCGTCCAAGATTT
>CAJTZE010000022.1 GCA_910584265.1 uncultured Dorea sp.
TTTTCAAAGATTTCCTGAAACGGATCCTTTTTGTGAACGCAGTTCTTCTTTCCGCGGCAGGCCCGGCAAGCCTTACAAGGCGTTATGTTTAAAATGATACATGAACCAGAAATCGGATGGACAGGAAGAGCAGGAACGTAACCGAGGAATACTGCTTATATCCAGAGGGGTGTTATGTATAAATCTTAGAATAAGTCAGAGGAGTAACAACAATGGAATTGATTGAAGTGATCTTATCAAAAGAAAATCTGAACAGAGCCTGTAAAAAGGTAGCAGCCAACAAAGGCGTAAGCGGAGTTGATGGAGTTACAGTTGAAGAACTGGCTGGAAAGAAAACTGTTTCTAAAAGTAAATGCCGCGAAAACGAAAGTAGTCAGACCGACAAGAAGTAAATACCTTGGATTCATATTTCTAAAGAATGGTTCGGAATGGAAAGTCAGACCAGCGAACGAATATCTGAAAAGAGAAAAGCGATAACAAAACCTCCCGCGGTCACAATCAAAAGAGTAAATGAGATTGTAGGGATTTTCTAAAATGGTGTATATATGATGAAAAGAGATAAATTAAAGATAGGAAATAGAACAGCTGAGAGTTCTCTGATCCAGGGAGGGATGGGTGGGGATACCTGCGCGGGCAGTCTGCAAAATAGCAGGTTAGATCCAGCAGATATTGACAGGGCTGTGAATGGAAAATATAATAAAGCCATAGAACAGCCGGCTGTAGTTCTACAGGGGAAGAGAGCCGGAGAAAGGAAGAGCACAGGATGGAATTTTATTGGATGAATGAAAGCACGATAACGGAGAAGGACGGACGGATCGAGATCTATGCGCCGGATGGAAGCGATATTTTCTGCAATAACGGGGATGTGGGAGATGAGGGCCTTACGCCGGAGACGATCTGTAATGCACCTTTCTATTATACGGAGGTTACGGGAGATTTTGTGATGCGGGCGAGAGTGTCTCTTGAATTTATCACAACCTTTGATTCTGCCTGCATTATGGTGTGGCAGGATGAGACCCATTGGGCGAAGGCATGCTTTGAAAAGACAGAGTATGACACTCATGCTGTGGTCAGCGTGGTGACAAAGGATACCTCGGATGATGCCAACGGCTGTAACGTAGCGGAAGAGAAGGTGTGGCTGCAGGTATCCAGACGGGGCAGCGCCTTTGCATTCCACTATTCAATAGATGGTGAGAATTACTATATGATGCGGTTTTTTATCCTTCCGGCAGACGAGACCGTTAAAGCAGGGCTTCTTGCGCAGGCCCCGCAGGGAAAAGGAGGAGTGCGCGTTTTTGAGGACTTCTCCATCGAGAATAAGACGGTGAAAAATATCCGCCTGGGAAGATAATCACGGCAGAACAAGAAAAAAAGACATCCATCATGACGGAAATGGATGTCTTTTTGTGTTCGCTATTTTATGGATTAAGCAATTCCGTTTACAGCTTTTGATAAACGGGCAATCTTTCTTGAGCAGGTGTTCTTGTGGTATACGCCCTTAGAACCAGCCTTGTTAATCTCAGCAACAGCAGCCTTAAGTGCAGCTTCGGCAGCGGCAGAATCTTTCTTTGTAACAGCAGCCTCAACCTTCTTGATGCTTGTCTTTACTCTGGATTTGATTGCTTTATTTCTTGCAGCCTTTGTCTCATTCACTAAAATTCTTTTCTTTGCAGATTTGATGTTAGCCAATTTGTCCACCTCCGATATCATGGATTTCGATTCTCTCGATTTATCTTTGTTAGAACAGACACGGACGCCCTAACAAAACATACTTAATTATATTATGATAACAAAGGGTTAATGTCAATACATATTTTAACAAAATCTTGTAAAAACTGTGAATAATGATTTTATATGGAAATGAGGGAGATGCGATGATTGAGAAGTACAGTGTCCGTACGGATCTTGCTCTGGAGGAGAAGGAACGGTTTGCGTCGGATAATGTAGAGATTCCGGGGGTAGAATTAGAGGAATCCTATGATGAGGAGCGGGAGATACGGATCACAACGGTTAAGATCACGACAGAGAAGGGTGCGAAGATCATGGGAAAGCCGGTAGGAACTTATATCACACTGGAGGCTCCGGATATGGCGGCGGCAGATGAAGGATACCATCAGGAGATTTCGGATGAGCTGATGAAATTTTTGAAACGGCTTGTGAAGGAGGATCCGGATAAGGAGTATTCTGTTCTGATCGTAGGCCTGGGCAACAGGCAGGTGACGCCGGACGCATTGGGACCATATGTAGTAGATAATCTGAATATTACCAGACATATTATCCGGGAATATGGGAAATATGCGGTGGAGGAGCAGAATGTGAAGCTGGTAAGTGCAATCGTTCCAGGAGTTATGGGACAGACCGGCATGGAGACTGTGGAGATTGTAAAAGGCGTGGTGAAGGAGACAGAGCCGGATTTTGTGATTGCCATTGATGCCTTAGCGGCCAGAAGCTCTAAGCGTCTGAATCGGACGATCCAGATTGCGGATACCGGTATCCATCCGGGCTCCGGCGTTGGAAACCACCGCAATGCCATCAATGAGGAGACGCTTGGAGTCCCGGTGATTGCCATCGGCGTACCTACTGTGGTTGATGCGGCTACAATTGTCAATGATTCCATGGAAAATCTTATTGCGGCTCTGGAAACATCGGAAACTCTGCGGGGGGTCGGAGTTGTGATGCAGGGTTATAATGCCGCGGAAAAATATGAGCTTGTGAAGGAGCTGATATCTCCGCATCTGAACGGAATGTTTGTAACGCCGAAGGACATTGATGATACGGTGAAGCGGATTAGTTTTACCATTTCAGAAGCACTGAATATGCTGTTTACACAATAACAGGATATCCGCCTGCGCACATATTATTTCGTCTGCCGGCATATAGTTGCTGTATGGGAAAGGCTTGGGTGGTGAACAGGTGTTGAAGATACGGCGGGGCAGACTATATAGGAAATATTACCGCAGGATTCACGGACAGCAAAAAGGAATCTGGTTTCAGGATATTGCTGCGGCAGGAAGAAATGGATATTTTACGGCGGAAAACAGCCATAGAGTGGTCAGGAAGCTGGCTGCTCTGTGCATTCTGCTGTTGTGCGGGTATCTGCTTAAGTGTGTGCAGGCAGCCACATGGTCAGATATCAGGGACGGATTGTCGGAGGGGCTTTTGAAGCAGTCCCAGCAGATGTATATGGCCGGATTTCATTATCTGGAGGAGGATCATGCGGATTCCCTGGAGGAGTGGCTTGCGGAGCAGGCAATGCGCCTGATACCGATCGGCGGTTACGTAGAGGAGCAGGATTCGGGGACGGATACGGAGGATGCAGAGACCTATGCGATGATACTTGCCAAGCAGGCAAATGATGAAAATGCGGTGGATGCGGACGGCAATCTGATCGGGACGGACGATTCGGCCAAGACGGCAAACTCCGGGGCAGTTATTGATACTTCTCTGGAGAAAATGAGAGATTTTGATTATTTATTGGGAAATTTCTATACCGTAGACAGCTCTACCATGATACGGAGCGATGAACTGAACGGAGAAACGCTGTTAGGGAAGGATATGCATATCCAGAAAGACACCGGCGGCCCGAAGGTGCTGATCTACCATACCCATTCTCAGGAAATGTTTGCGGATTCCGTGCCGGGGGATACCTCTACATCTATCGTAGGCGTAGGGGAATATCTGACGGACCTGCTGAACAATACATACCACATTGGAACCTTACATCATACCGGCGTGTATGACCTGATAAATGGAGAGCTTGACAGAAGCAAGGCCTATGACCTTGCCAAACCGGAAATTGCGAAAATATTGGAGGAGAATCCCAGTATAGAAGTGGTGATCGATCTGCACAGGGACGGAGTAGGGGAAGGGACGCACCTGGTGACGGACGTAAACGGAAAGCCTACCGCACAGATCATGTTTTTTAACGGACTCAGCAAGACCCGTTCCAACGGCGAGATTGATTACCTGGCAAATCCCTACATACAGGATAATCTTGCATTTTCCCTTCAGATGCAGGTGGCCGCCTATAACAAGTATCCCGGCTTTGCCAGAAGGATTTATCTGAGAGGGTACAGGTATAATATGCACTTGATGCCCAAATGCCTGCTGATCGAGGCGGGAGCGCAGACCAATACGGTTCAGGAAATGAAGAACGCCATGGACGTGGTGGCAGACCTACTAAATATAGTACTTGTCGAATAGAAAAGAACGAGATATTGTTTGCTAAATGGAAATTTTTGTGATATGCTTTTGACAGTATGGGTAAGTATTGAAAATCGTCTGGAAAGGAATAGAAAAGATGGCAAAGAAACCTACATATGATGCGGAAAGTATTGCGGTCCTGGAAGGGCTTGAGGCGGTCCGGAAGCGGCCGGGTATGTATATAGGCAGTGTGTCTGCAAAGGGCCTGAATCATCTGGTCTATGAAATCGTGGACAATGCGGTGGATGAGCACCTGGCAGGGTACTGCTCAAAGATTCAGGTGACGTTAGAAAAGGACGGCTCTGCGACGATTGCGGATAATGGGCGCGGGGTTCCGGTAGACATGCATGCAAAGGGCGTTTCGGCGGCCAGGCTGGTGTATACCACATTACATGCAGGCGGTAAATTCGATGATTCCGCATATAAGACAAGCGGCGGCCTTCACGGCGTAGGCTCGTCGGTGGTAAACGCCCTGTCTGTCTATATGGATGTGGAGATCAGCCGGGACGGGTTTATCCACCATGACCGCTATGAGCGCGGCATTCCGGTGATAGAATTAGAGGGGGGACTGCTTCCCAAGACCGGTAAGACCAGAAAGACGGGGACAAAGGTAAATTTCCTGCCGGATGACACCATATTTGAGAAAACAAGATTCCGGGCGGAGGAAATCAAGAGCAGGATGCATGAGACCGCATACCTGAATCCGGAGCTTACGATCATTTTTGAGGATAAAAGAGGGGACAAGCCCGAACGGATCGAATACCATGAGCCGGAGGGGATTCTTGGGTTTATTAAGGAATTGAATGCGAAAAAAGAGACGATCCACGAACCGGTATACTATAAAGGCACTGCGGAGGGGATCGAGGTTGAGGCAGCCTTCCAGTATGTGAATGAATTCCATGAGAACGTGTTAGGCTTCTGTAATAATATATACAATGCAGAGGGGGGAACCCATCTGACCGGATTTAAGACAACCTTTACGACGGTGATGAACCAGTATGCCAGAGAGCTTGGTGTTTTAAAGGAAAAGGATGCGAATTTTACCGGGGCGGATATCCGAAACGGTATGACGGCGGTCGTGTCGATCAAGCATCCGGATCCGAGATTTGAGGGGCAGACCAAGACCAAGCTGGACAACCCGGATGCATCCAAGGCCGCGGGAAAGGTTACGGGCGATGAGGTGGTCCGCTTTTTTGACCGGAATCTGGATACCTTAAAGAAGGTGCTGTCCTGCGCGGAGAAGGCGGCGAAGATCCGAAAAACCGAGGAGCGGGCGAAGACAAACCTTCTGACTAAGCAGAAGTATTCCTTCGACAGCAACGGCAAGCTTGCCAATTGTGAGAGCAGGGATGCTTCCAAATGTGAGATTTTTATCGTGGAGGGTGATTCTGCGGGCGGCTCTGCAAAGACCGCCAGAGACCGGATGTATCAGGCAATCCTGCCGATCCGGGGCAAGATCCTGAATGTGGAGAAGGCAAGCATTGACAAGATTCTCGCCAATGCGGAGATCAAGACTATGATCAATGCCTTTGGGTGCGGATTTTCCGAGGGCTACGGCAATGATTTTGATATCAGCAGGCTCCGCTATGACAAGATTATCATTATGGCGGATGCGGACGTGGACGGGGCGCACATTTCCACCCTGCTTCTGACACTGTTTTACCGGTTTATGCCGGAGCTGATCTATGAGGGGCATGTGTATATCGCCATGCCGCCGCTCTACAAGGCCATGCCGAAGAAGGGGGAGGAAGAATACCTCTACGACGATAAGGCGTTGGAGAGATACCGCAAAACCCACGAGGGACCCTTTACCCTGCAGAGATATAAGGGATTGGGAGAGATGGATGCGGAGCAGCTGTGGGAGACCACCTTGAATCCTGAGACAAGGGTGATGAAGCTGGTTGAGATTGAGGATGCAAGAATGGCGTCCAGCGTGACAGAGATGCTGATGGGGACGGAGGTTCCGCCGAGGCGTGCGTTTATCTATGACAACGCTACGGAAGCTGAACTGGATATTTAGGAAGGGGGATAAGAGTCTATGAGTGAATCGCAGATTATCCGCACCGAATATTCGGATGTGATGAAGAAATCTTATATTGATTATGCTATGAGCGTTATCGTTGCCAGAGCCCTTCCCGACGTGCGGGACGGGTTAAAGCCTGTCCAGAGAAGGACGCTCTACGATATGCATGAGCTTGGGATCCGGTGGGACAAGCCTTATAGGAAATGCGCCCGTATTGTGGGTGATACCATGGGTAAATACCATCCCCACGGCGACAGCTCCATCTATGAGTCTTTGGTGGTGATGGC
The DNA here is from genome assembly GCA_910584265.1 of uncultured Dorea sp. Lineage (GTDB taxonomy): Bacteria > Bacillota > Clostridia > Lachnospirales > Lachnospiraceae > Claveliimonas. The sequence continues at coordinate 6,514 of CAJTZE010000022.1, forward strand.
TCAGGATTTTAAAAAGGGAATGGTCATGGTGGACGGCCACGGCAATTTCGGCTCTATAGAGGGAGACGGCGCCGCGGCTATGCGTTATACGGAGGCAAGGCTTGCCAAATTTACCCAGGAGGCGTTTCTGGCAGATCTGGACAAGGATATTGTAAACTTTCTGCCGAACTTTGACGAGACGGAGAAGGAGCCGGAGGTGCTTCCGGTGCGGGTGCCAAATCTCTTAGTCAACGGGGCGGAGGGGATCGCAGTCGGCATGGCTACCAGCATTCCCACTCATAACCTGGGGGAAGTGATCGACGCGGTTAAGGCATATATGAGGAATGACCAGGTCAGCACAAAGCAGTTGATGAAGTATATAAAGGGGCCGGATTTCCCAACCGGGGGCATTGTTGTAAATAAGGACGACCTGCTGCAGATTTACGAGACCGGGACAGGGAAGATCAAGTTGCGGGGAAAAGTAGAAACAGAGGAGCTGAAGGGCGGAAAGAAACGTCTGGTGATCACTGAGATTCCCTACACTATGATCGGCGCCGGAATCGGGAAGTTTTTAAATGACGTCTGCAATCTGGTGGAGAATAAGAAGACCTCGGATATTGTGGATATTTCCAACCAGTCCTCCAAGGAGGGAATCCGTATTGTCATAGAGCTGAAGCGGGGGGCGGACGTAGAGAACCTGACCAATATGCTCTATAAGAAGACAAGGCTGGAGGATACCTTCGGCGTAAATATGCTGGCGGTTGCCGGTGGCCGGCCGGAGACTATGGGGCTCAGGAAGATTATCGAGCACCATGTGGATTTTCAGTTCGAGCTTGCCACCAGAAAGTATCAGACATTACTTTCCAAGGAATTGGATAAAAAAGAGATCCAGGAAGGCTTGATCAAGGCCTGCGACGTGATCGACCTGATCATTGAGATTCTCCGGGGCAGCAAGAATGTGAAGGATGCAAAGGCATGTCTGACGAAGGGCGTTACGGAGAATATTAAGTTTAAGACCAGCATTTCCAGGAAGATGGCGGCTATGCTCCGGTTTACGGAACGCCAGGCGACGGCAATTCTGGAGATGCGTCTGTACAAGCTGATCGGCCTTGAAATAGAAGCCCTTCAGAAGGAGCATGAACATACCCTTGCAAATATCGCCAGATATGAGGATATTCTGAATAATTACAATTCTATGGCGGATGTGATCATAGAAGAATTGGATCATTTTAAACAGGAATTTGCCGTAAAGCGCCGTACTTTGATTGAGAATGCACAGGAGGCAGTTTTTGAGGAAAAGAAAATCGAGGAGCAGGAGGTGGTGTTCCTGATGGACCGTTTCGGTTATGCCAGAACGGTGGATACGGCGGCATATGAACGCAACAAGGAAGCGGCGGACAGTGAGAACAAATATGTGATCTCCTGTATGAATACCGGAAGGCTGTGCCTGTTTACCAACACCGGAAAGATGCATCAGATCAAGGTTCTGGATATTCCGTTTGGGAAATTTAGGGATAAGGGGCTGCCGGTGGACAATGTGAGTAATTATGACAGCACACAGGAAAGTGTTGTATATTTGTGCGATGCGGAACAGATGCGGTATGCATGGTTGCTATTTGCCACAAAACAGGGTATGATTAAAAAAGTAGAGGGTACAGAGTTTCAGGTAATCAAGCGTACTATTGCGGCGGCCAAGCTCCAGGAGGATGATGAGCTGATCCATGTGCAGGTGATTGCCAGAAGCCATCAGGCTGTTCTACAGACCAGAGACGGGTATTTCTTAAAATTCCCGGCAGACGAGGTACCGGAGAAGAAGAAACCGGCGATCGGCGTACGGGGAATCCGGCTGAAGAAGAATGATGAGCTTGAGAAGGTATATCTGATTGAAGAAGGGCATGAGGCCAGAGTTATGTATGGAGAGAAGGAAATCTGGCTGAACCGTCTGAAGCTGTCGAAGCGGGATGGAACCGGGACCAAGCCCAGAGCTTAGCGGTGTGTGATACATCGCCGGCGCAGCATGCTTGATATGGATACAGGAGGATGAAATGGCAGGAAGCGGATGGGAGAATTTCGGAGACGAGATTCGCAGAACGGTGCAGGATGCAGTTGAAAATCAGGATTTTCACAGATTGAATCAGAATATTACAGATACGGTGGACAGAGCTATGGGCGCGGCGTTTCATTCTGTTTCAAATGGAATGAAAAATGCACGTACCAGTCAGTACCGGCAGGCTGCAGCCGCAGCGGAGCAGGGGAGGCCTGCCGCTTACAGGCGGGATACAGCGGCCAGGCAGGCGGTAAAGCTTCCTGCATTATATAAAAAACCGTCTGGGAATATGGCTAAGGGGATACTTTTCGGTATTGTGGGAGGCTGGCTGGGAATCCCTTTCGGCCTTTATACGATCGGCGGGATACTTGCCGCTCTTTTAGGAGGTTTCCAACCGGAATATCTGGCGGTATCAATTCCCTGCGGGGTGCTTTCAGCAGGAGGCCTGGGATTGATGAAATACGGGATCGGCCTGTGCGGCATGCAGAACCGTTTCAAAAGGCTGGTACAGGGAATCGGGAACAGGGAATACTGCGACGTGAAGGAGCTGGCGGCAATGACCGGCAGGACGGAGGCAAAGACGATAAAGGATCTACAGCGCATGAGCTTGAAAGGCTGGTTTCTGCAGCCGCATTTTGACGAGAGCAGGAAATGTTTTATAACCAGCGACCGGATGTATCAGGAATATATGAGGCTGAACGGCCAGAGGAAGGAAGTGGCCGCAAGGCTGGAGGCGGAGCGGAACGAAGAGGTAAAACGAGAAGAGGATATGTGTTCTAGGCTTTCGCCGGAGGCGAGGAAGGTTATTGAAGCAGGGGATTCTTTTATAAAAAGAATCCGCGCATGTAATGATGCGATTGCGGGACAGGAGATTTCTGCAAAGATTTCTCATATGGAGATGCTGGTGGATGGAATATTTGACAGAGTGGAGCAGAACCCGGAGTCGATTGCGGATGTGCGCAAGCTGATGGATTACTATCTTCCCACGACAATAAAGCTTCTCGAGGCATACCGGGATTTGGATTCGCAGCCGATTGAGGGCGAGAATATCAGAGCCTCTAAGCAGGAGATTGAAGCGACGCTGGATACGCTGAACCATGCATTTGAGAAAATACTGGATGATTTGTTCCACCGGACGGCATGGGATGTATCCTCGGATATTTCTGTTTTGAATACTATGCTTGCCCGAGAGGGATTGACGGATGACGGAATAAAGCTGTCGTAGAAGATAATAGAGGAATAACATGCGATTGGAGGAGACATAATGGATAACAGATTTGAGGATTTTTCAGTAACACCGGAGCTTACGCTGGATCCATTTCCAGAGGCGCGGCAGGCGGAGGAGGCTGCTCCTTTGAAGAAGGAGGAATCCGCGCCGGTGTTTGATGAAAGCATGCTCTCTGAGAATGAGAGGAGGCTGGTGGATTCGTTCGTAAAGCAGATAGATTTGTCAAATTCCAACGTAATCCTGCATTATGGCGCCGGAACCCAGAAGAAACTGGCGGATTTCTCAGAATCAGCGTTGAATAATGTTAAGACAAAGGAGCTGGGCGAGGTTGGAGAGCTTTTGACCGGCGTAGTCAGGGAATTGAAGAGCTTTGGCGAGGAAGAGGAGAAGGGATTCAGGGGATTTTTTAAGAAATCCTCCGGAAAACTCCAGAACATGAAAGTACAATATGCGAAGGCTGAGGTGAATGTGAATAAGATTATTTCAGCATTGGAATCCCATCAGATACAGCTTCTAAAGGATGTGGCACTGTTAGATAAGATGTATGAGCTGAACCTTACTTACTATAAGGAGCTGACAATGTATATTCTTGCCGGGAAGAAGAAGCTGGCGCAGGTACAGAAGGAAGAGCTGCCGGTGCTTATTCAGAAAGCGGAGGTTTCCGGACGTGCGGAGGATGCGCAGGAGGCAAGGGATCTGGAAGCTATGTGCAGCCGGTTTGAAAAGAAGATTTACGATCTGGAGCTTACGCGGACGATCGCGATGCAGACAGCGCCGCAGATCCGGATGATCCAGAGTAATGATACAGAGATGGCAGAGAAGATCCAGTCTACGATTGTCAATACAATTCCGTTGTGGAAGAGCCAGATGATTCTTACGCTCGGGGCAGAGCATTCGGCAAGGGCGGCCGAAGCTCAGCGGGAAGTGACGGATATGACCAATGAGCTGCTGATGAAGAACGCCGAAAAGCTTAAGATGGCGGCTGTTAATACTGCCAGAGAGACCGAGAGGGGCGTGGTGGAGATTGAGACACTGAAGGCGGCCAATGAGTCATTGATTTCCACATTTGATGAAGTGATGGCTATTCAGAAGGAGGGACGTGAAAAACGCAGGGCGGCCGAGGCTGAGATGACAAAAATAGAGAATGAGCTTAAGACGAAATTATTGCAGATTCAGGGAGGTAGAGGATAGATGGATAAATCAAAGGTATATTTTGCGACATTTAAGGCATCAGGGCAGGAAAATCTTCTGCAGAAGCTGCACCGTCTGATGAAGACGGCAGGGGTTGAAAAGATTGATTTTAAGGATAAATATGCCGCAATTAAGATTCACTTTGGTGAGTATGGAAATCTTGCATTCCTGCGTCCGAATTATGCCAGAGTTGTGGCGGATTATGTAAAAGAATTAGGAGGGAAGCCGTTTTTGACAGACTGTAATACACTGTATGTGGGAAGCAGGAAGAATGCGATTGATCATTTGGAAACGGCATATGTTAATGGGTTTTCTCCTTATCAGACCGGATGCCATGTGATCATCGGAGACGGGCTGAAGGGAACTGATGAGACACTGGTACCGATCAATGGTGAATATGTGAAGGAAGCGAAAATCGGAACGGCAGTGATGGATGCGGATATATTTATTTCCCTGACACATTTTAAAGGGCATGAAATGACGGGATTCGGCGGCGCGCTGAAAAATATCGGCATGGGCTGCGGTTCCAGAGCGGGTAAGATGGAGCAGCACTGCGAGGGGAAACCAAGCGTGGATGATGTTTTGTGCGTAGGCTGTGGTGCCTGCGGCAGGATCTGCGCACATGAAGCGCCAGTGATCACAAATGGGAAAGCAGTAATCGACCACGAGAAGTGTGTGGGCTGCGGCAGATGTCTGGCATCCTGTCCGAAGGATGCAATTCAGGCGGACTTCAGTGATTCTATCGCTGTTTTGAATTATAAGATAGCGGAATACAGTCTGGCAGTCTGTAAAGACCGTCCCTGCTTCCATGTATCCCTGATCTGCGATGTATCGCCGAACTGTGACTGCCACGCAGAGAATGATATTCCGATTATTCCTAATGTGGGAATGCTGGCCTCCTTTGATCCCGTGGCTTTAGATCAGGCATGTGCTGACCTGTGTAATCAGATGCCGGCCGTGGAGGGCAGTATACTCAGCGATAATCTGGAAAAGCATAATCATGAAGAACATGCAATGGAGTGTGACCATTTCCATATGACGCATCCGGATGCACAGTGGAAATGCGGCATCGCACATGCTGTGAAAATCGGACTGGGTACAGACCAATATGAGCTGATCCGTATCTAGTGTGCAGTAATATCAGATTGCTGAGAAGCTGATATGGAAGGCATGAAGACGGACATATGTGGTGTAAAGACGGATATGCAGGATATGAAGAAAAGGATGGCATCAGAAGGGTTTGCCGCAGTATAAAGCTGTGCTGTATTTGGCGTATTTTGCAACAGAACAATATGTATAGCAGCTGTGTAAAAGCAGCTGCTTTTTGCAGGCTGTCTGTATGTGGGAATGGATTAATAGCGTTTACTGCACCATTTTTCCAAGAGACTGATAAGTGCATACAGAAGCATCGCCATGATGCAGAGGAGCACAATGCCAAGCAGCAGCCAATCCATTTTAAATACCTGGCTGGAATAGATGATCAGATAACCTAATCCGTTGCGCGCGGCCAGGAATTCGCCGATAATGACACCTACCAGACAGAGTCCGATATTGACCTTCATGATGTTGATGACTGCCGGAAGCGAGGAAGGGAGTACTACCTTGGTCATGGCATGAAAACGGTTTCCCTGCAGAGTGTAAATGAGCTTGATTTTTTCCGGGTCTACAGAGGAAAAGCTGCTATAGAGGCTTAGGATGCTTCCGAAAATCGCTACCGACATGCCTGCTACAATGATTGTAGTTCGGTTTGCTCCCAGCCATACAATCAAAAGCGGTGCGAGAGCCGATTTGGGAAGGCTGTTTAAAACTACCATATAAGGATCCAGAATCTCTGACAGTTTGCTGCTAAACCATAGGAGAATGGCGGCCAGAACGCTGATACCGATTACCAGAAGGAAGCTTAAGATAGTCTCATAAAGGGTTACGCCGATATGCAGGAAGATGGTACCGTCCGCTGTCAGTTCCCAAAAGCAGAGCGCAATTTTTGAGGGGCTGCTGAAAATGAAGGAATCAATGATGCCGGTGTTGGCAGTAAATTCCCAAATAAAGAGAAAGCTGAGCAGGATTAATATGCGCGAGACACCGACCACACGGCGGTGTCTCTTCTGTATATGAAGAAAATTCTTTTGTTCCACAGATAATTCATTCATTTCCGTTGATCTCCTTCCAAATTAAATTGAAATAGTTCTTAAATTCCGGTGCATTTCTCCGGTTTAGCGGAGTGTCTTCTTCCAGATGGAAAATAAGCGGCAGCGTCTGCTGGATGGATGCAGGGCGCGGGGTTAGGATAATGACACGGTCTGCCAGAGAGACAGCCTCCGACAGGTCATGGGTCACAAGAATTGCTGTCTTATGCTCTTTTTTGATGATCTGCCCGATATCATCACCTACCCGCAGCCTGGTTTGATAGTCCAGCGCGGAAAAGGGCTCATCTAATAACAGAATATCCGGCTCCAGCACCAGAGTCCGTACGAGGGCGGCCCGCTGGCGCATACCGCCGGACAGCTCCGAAGGTCTGGCATTCTCAAACTGTTTTAAGCCGTAGGTGTCCAGAAGCTCATGTGCCTTTGCCTTTGTTTTGGTAGTGAGCATATGCTGGATTTCCAGCCCAAGGATTACATTGTGGTAAATGGTCCGCCACTCGAAGAGCTGGTCGTGCTGGAGCATATATCCAATATTGGTGGTGCTTTCCCTGAGGTATTTTCCGTTAATTTTAATCAGCCCTTTTTCCGGCGTAAGCAGGCCGGAAATGATGGACAGGAGGGTGGACTTGCCGCATCCGGAAGGGCCTACGATAGCAACGAATTCCCCTTCTTTCATGGTAAATGAGATATCGGTAAGTGCACGAGTCTCTCCTTCCATATTATGGTAAGCATAGTAAATTGATTTCAATTCCAGAATTTGTTCTGCGTTCGATTCCATGCAGGCCTCCTGATATACTTTTTATCTATATCTTAGTTTATGGAAAAGGAGCAGAGAATGTGCATAGTCATTTCTGCGCGGGCGCGTATCAGTCCGGAGGACTTTACAAATGAGGAACAAAGTTTCCTATATGATAAAAAGAATGCTTGCGGAGGCTCTTAAAATACCATATACTTAATAGCTATAGGATAATTTGAAGCAGTACAGTGAAATAAACTCTTATATATTAAGGAGATACGTGAGGATGAACTATCAGAAAGAGCTTGAGAAAATTATTGCAGGCCTGGAGAAGGAAAACAGGGTTCCAAGGCTTTTGCTGCACAGCTGCTGTGCACCCTGCAGCAGCTATGTGCTGGAATATTTGAGCCGGTATTTCCGGATTACGGTGTTTTATTACAACCCTAATATTTATCCGGAACCGGAGTATTCCAAGAGAATTGTGGAGCAGCAGAGGCTGATCGGCGAATTGACAGTGAAATATCCGGTTTCGTTTGCGGCCGGACCTTATGAGAAAGAACGGTTCTATGAGGCGGTTAAGGGGTTGGAGCAGGAGAAAGAGGGAGGAGAGCGGTGTATGCAGTGTTATGAGCTGCGCTTAAGAGAGGCGGCGGCGCTTGCAAGGGAAGGCGGATACGGCTATTTTACCACAACGCTCAGTATCAGCCCTTTAAAAAAGGCGGCAAAGCTGAATGAAATCGGTATGAGGCTTGGACAGGAGTACGGTGTGGACTATCTGCCATCGGACTTTAAGAAAAAAAATGGCTACAAGCGTTCTATAGAATTGTCCAGAGAACATAATCTTTACCGGCAGGATTACTGTGGGTGTGTATATTCCTATGAAGATGCAGCCAGACGGAGGGCGGATCGGGAAGCGGCCGGGTAGAAAATACGTTTCAAGGGTTTTCAAGAACGGATAAGTATGGTAGAATGTTAAACTGAAATTTAGAAACGAATAACCAGAAAGAAGGACGGAAGATGGCACAGCTATGGGGCGGACGTTTTACAAAGGAAACGGACCAGCTTGTTTATAATTTTAATGCATCGATTTCTTTCGATAAGAAACTGTATGCGCAGGATATCCGCGGCAGCATCGCGCATGTGATGATGCTTGCAAAGCAGGGGATCCTTACTGATATAGAAAAGGAACAGATCATAGACGGATTGGAGAGCATCCTTTCTGATGTGGAGAAGGGAAAGCTGAAAATAACCGACGACTATGAGGACATACACAGCTTTGTGGAGGCACAGCTGATTTCCCGGATCGGGGATGCGGGAAAAAAGCTTCATACCGGAAGAAGCAGGAATGACCAGGTGGCGCTGGATATGAAGCTGTATACCAGGGATGAGATCACCCAGATCAGCCATCTGCTGGAGGAGCTGCTCCGGGCAGTCCTCTCTATTATGGAGGAGCATACGGAGACGATCATGCCCGGATTTACCCATCTGCAGAAGGCTCAGCCGATCACGCTTGCGCATCATATGGGAGCCTATTTTGAGATGTTCAAGCGGGACTATGAGAGAATGCGCGACATTTATAAGAGGACGAATACCTGTCCGTTAGGCTCAGGCGCTCTGGCGGGAACCACCTATCCTCTGGACCGGGAGTATACGGCGCAGCTTCTGGGATTTGAGGGGCCTACATTAAACAGCATGGACGGAGTGTCTGATAGAGATTATCTGATTGAGCTGATGGCGGCTCTTTCTACGGTGATGATGCATCTTTCTCGATTTTCGGAAGAGGTGATCATCTGGAATTCCAACGAGTATCAGTTTGTGGAGATTGACGATGCATACAGCACCGGAAGCAGCATCATGCCGCAGAAGAAGAATCCGGATATTGCGGAGCTGGTGCGGGGCAAGACCGGACGGGTGTACGGGGCGCTGATGTCCCTTCTTACGACGATGAAGGGGATTCCTCTTGCGTACAATAAGGACATGCAGGAGGATAAGGAGATGTGCTTTGACGCCATGGATACGGCGAAGGGGTGTATTGCTCTCTTTACAGGGATGCTAAGGGCCATGCAGTTCCAGACAGAGCGTATGGAGAAAAGCGCCAGACAGGGATTTACCAATGCGACGGATGCGGCGGATTATCTGGTGAACCATGGAGTACCTTTCCGGGATGCACATGGCATTGTGGGACGGCTTGTCTTATACTGTATCGAGAAAAATATTGCGTTGGATGATATGACGCTGGAGGAATACCGGGAGATTTCCCCGGTGTTTGAGGAAGATATATTTGATGCGGTCAGCATGGAAACCTGCGTGAATAAGCGGTTGACGGCTGGAGCACCGGGAAAGAAGGCGATGAAACAGGTGATTAAATTATACAAGCAGTATCTGCGGGAAGCTAGGAGGAAAGAAGAATGGAACAAAAATTAAGAGTCGGTATTCTTGGGGCAACGGGAATGGTAGGACAGAGGTTTATCGCTCTGCTTGAGAACCATCCGTGGTTCGAGGTGGTTACGGTTGCGGCAAGTCCAAGGTCTGCCGGGAAAACTTACGAGGAGGCAGCCGGGGGACGCTGGAAAATGACCACGCCTATGCCGGAGGCTGTTAAGAAGCTGGTCGTGCTGAATGTAAATGAAGTGGAGAAGGTAGCGTCTACAGTTGATTTTGTCTTTAGTGCAGTGGATATGAGCAAGGAGGAAATCCGTGCGATTGAGGAAGCGTATGCGAAGGCGGAGACTCCGGTAGTTTCTAATAACAGCGCCCATAGATGGACTCCGGATGTGCCGATGGTGGTTCCGGAGATCAATCCGGAGCATTTTGAGGTGATTGCGTCCCAGAAGAAGCGTCTTGGCACATCCCGCGGATTTATTGCGGTGAAGCCGAACTGTTCTATCCAGAGCTATGCGCCCTGTCTGGCGGCATGGAAGGAATTTGGGCCGAAGGAGCTGGTGGTAACCACCTATCAGGCAATTTCCGGCGCCGGCAAGACATTTAAGGACTGGCCGGAGATGGTGGAGAATATTATTCCGTATATCGGCGGCGAAGAGGAGAAGAGCGAGCTGGAGCCATTGCGGGTTCTTGGAAAGGTTGAGAACGGAGAGATTGTGAAAGCAGAGCTTCCGAAGATTACCTGCCAGTGTATTCGTGTACCGGTATTAAACGGACATACGGCAGCCGTGTTTATCAACTTTGAAAAAAAGCCGTCAAAGGAGCAGCTTATTGAGGCATTGAAGAATTATAAGGGCTTTCCGCAGGAGGAGGCTCTGCCCAGTGCGCCGAAGCAGTTTATCCAGTATTTGGATGAGGATAACCGTCCTCAGGTGAAACTGGATGTGGATTATGAAAACGGCATGGGCGTATCCATCGGACGTCTCCGGGAAGACAGTATGTTTGATTATAAATTCGTGGGATTGTCCCACAACACCGTCCGCGGTGCGGCAGGAGGCGCGGTGCTCTGTGCGGAGACCCTTACGGCAAAGAAGTATATTACAAAGAAATAGACTCCGCCCTGACGGAAAGACTGTGGGGAAGCAGGATTTCCACAGACGGGAGATTAAAAAGAGGATGCTAAGCTTAGTCATCCTCTTCTTTTTGTACGCTGTAGGTCTGGCGTTTTCTGGCCATTTCATCATTTTCCAGATATTCGTCGTAGGTTGTGATCTTGTCGATCAGTTTTCCGCCCGGCACGATTTCCATGATCCGGTTGGCCGTAGTCTGGACAATCTGGTGATCCCTTGAGGTAAACAGAATAACACCGGGGAATTTGATCATGCCGTTATTCAGTGCAGTGATGGATTCCATGTCCAGATGGTTGGTGGGCTCGTCGAAGAGCAGCACGTTGGCGCCGGAGATCATCATCTTTGACAAGAGGCATCTGACCTTCTCGCCGCCGGATAAGACGCGGACCTTTTTCACGCCGTCGTCTCCGCCGAAAAGCATCCGTCCGAGAAACCCTCTGACATAGGTTACGTCTTTATTTTCCGAATACTGGGTCAGCCATTCTACAATGGTATCGTCATTGTCAAATTCGCTTCCGGAATCCAGAGGGAAATATGCCTGAGAGGTGGTGACGCCCCATTTGTAGGTTCCTTCATCCGGTTCCATTTCTCCCATAAGAATCTGGAACAGGACAGTTTTGGCCAGCTCATTGCCGCCTACAAAGGCAACCTTATCGTCATGCCCCAGTGTAAAGCTGATGTTGTCCAGAACCTTTTCACCGTTTATGGATTTGCTGATCCCTTCTACGGTTAATACCTCGTTGCCGATGGAACGGTTCGGGGTAAAATTGATATAAGGGTATTTCCGGCTGGAGGGCTGGATGTCGTCCAGCTGGATTTTCTCCAGCGCCCGTTTTCTGGAGGTTGCCTGCTTGGACTTGGAAGCATTTGCGCTGAACCGGGAAATAAATTCCTGCAGCTCCTTTATCTTTTCCTCCTTTTTTTTGTTGGATTCCTTCATCTGACGGATCAGAAGCTGGCTGGATTCATACCAGAAATCGTAGTTTCCGGCATACAGCTTGATCTTTCCGTAGTCAATGTCCGCGATCTGGGTACATACCTTGTTGAGAAAATACCGGTCGTGGGATACCACGATTACCGTATTTTCAAAATTGATCAGAAATTCTTCCAGCCATCCGATGGCGTCCAGATCCAGGTGGTTGGTGGGCTCGTCTAGAAGAAGGATGTCCGGGCTTCCAAATAATGCCTGGGCAAGCAGCACCTTTACCTTTTCCGGTCCTTCCAGACTCTTCATGCCCGCATCGTGAAGCTCCATGCCGATGCCGAGGCCGTTTAGAAGGGAAGCCGCTTCGGATTCCGATTCCCAGCCGTTCATGGAAGCAAATTCTGCCTCCAGCTCGCTGGCTTTGATACCGTCCTCGTTGGTGAAATCTTCTTTGGCGTAGATGGCATCCTTTTCCTTCATGATTTCATAGAGTCTTGCATTTCCCATAATAACGGTGTCGAGAACGGTATATTCATCGTATTTAAAATGATCCTGCTGCAGGAAAGAGAGCCGTTCGCCGGGGGTGATGATAACCTCGCCGCCGGAAGGCTCAAGCTGGCCGGATAAGATTTTAAGAAATGTGGATTTGCCGGCGCCGTTGGCGCCGATTAGGCCGTAGCAGTTTCCTTCAGTGAATTTGATGTTGACATCCTCGAATAGTGCCCTTTTTCCGACACGCAGGGTAATATTGCTTGTACTGATCATATTGACTGATTCCTCCTGTGATTTTTGAGATTTCCCTGCCGCCAGTCTCAGACAGGGCTGGCGGCAGGGAAACCGCGCTTTTATTTTGATACACCAGACAATCTTATCAAAAAAGCATGGAAATAGCAAGAAATACAGTATATAATAGACGTAATATATTAGCGTTACTGTTTATGCATTGACTGCCTTGCTTTGCACTCCGAAGTTTTCCGGAAGGCCAGAGCAGGGTGGGCGGTGTACGAAATGTAACAGTGGCGAAAGAATCCTTTAAGGGGGGAGAATGATAGAAAAATGAAGGATGACATTTTAAGTTACACACAAAACCGGGAGCTTTCCTGGCTGAAGTTTAACCGCAGGGTGCTTCAGGAGGCGCAGGATCAGACGGTGCCGATTTTGGAGAGGCTGAAGTTTGTCGCTATTTTTACCAGCAATTTGGATGAGTTTTTTATGATCCGGGCGGGGAGTCTGTTTGACATGGCGGCTGCTGACCCGAGGGCGGTTGACAGCCGTTCCGGAATGACGCCGATGGAGCAGCTGGATGCGATTTATAAGGCTGTGGCGCCATTATATAAAGAGAGGGATAAGACCTATGCGGAGATTAAGAAGCAGCTGACCCCTTACGGGGTATGCAGTCTGGACTTTAAGGAGCTGGAGCAGAGTGAGAAAAAGTATGTGAAGAAGTATTTTAAGGAGCAGATGCTCCCGGTTCTGTCTCCCCAGATTGTGGATGCCAATCACCCATTTCCCCATCTGGTGAATAAGGAAATTTATGTGACGGCTAACCTGAAGCAGAAGAATAAGACGATGCTTGGAATCGTGCCGGTTCCTCCGTATGTGACAGATATTTTGTACCTTCCGGGGCACGATATCCGCTATATCCGGATGGAGAAGGTGATCTTGGAGTATTTGGATCTGATCTTTCCAAGATATGAGATTTCAGACCGAAATTATATCTGTGTGACCAGAAATGCGGATATTACGCCGGATGATGAGGCGCTGGAGATTAACGATGATTTCCGTTACCGGATGAAAAAGACCCTTCATAAGAGAAGAAGGATGGCGGTGGTGCGCTTAGAGACGGCAGAGAAGCTTTCCCCTGAGAATGAGAAGTATTTCTGTGAGAAGTTTAATATTAAGAAAGAGCAGATCTTCCGTACGAAGATGTCCATGAAGCTGGACTACGTGTTTGCGATCGCGGGGAATCTTCCGGATGCTATGAAGCGGCCCCTGACTTATCGGACATTTACGCCCCAGGAGTCAAGGTTCGTGCAGGAGGGAAGCATTTTCCGGCAGGTGAAGAGAAAGGATCTTCTGCTGTTCTATCCGTTTGAGAGCATGGAGCCGTTTTTGAAGCTGATCCGGGAGGCGGCCTATGATACGAATGTGCTTACGATCAAGATTACGATCTACCGGCTGGCGAAGAAGGCCAGGCTGGTAGAGTATTTGTGCGCCGCGGCGGAGAACGGCAAGGAAGTAACGGTGCTGATTGAGCTGCGCGCCAGATTTGACGAGCAGAATAATATTGACTGGTCCGAGCGTTTGGAAGACGCGGGGTGCCGCGTGATCTACGGATTTGAGGGATACAAGGTTCATTCTAAGATCTGCCTGATCACCTATCGGAACCGCAATGATATCCAGTATGTTACCCAGATCGGTACCGGAAATTATAATGAGAAGACCGCCGCAATGTATACGGATTTGTCTCTTATAACCGGAAACCGGGAAATCGGTGAGGATGCGGCGGCTTTCTTTAAGAATATGTCGATTAGTAATCTGGATGGAATATACCGGAATCTGATCGTGTCGCCTTCCAGCTTAAAGCCGAAAGTTCTGGCGCTGATGGATGAGGAAATCGCAAAGTGTTCCTCCGGAAGGATCATTATGAAGATGAATTCGGTTACAGATGTGGATTTTATTGAGAAGGTGTGCGAGGCCTCTCAGGCCGGGGTGAAGATCGACCTGATCGTGCGGGGGATCTGCTGTGTGCTTCCGGGAATAGAAGGATACACAGACCATGTGACGGTGACCAGTATCGTGGGAAGGTATCTGGAGCATTCGAGGGTTTTCTGCTTTGGAACCGGTGAGGAGCAGAAGATTTACATCGGATCTGCGGACATGATGACCAGAAATACAGAGAAGCGGGTGGAGGTTGCCTGCCCGATCATGGATACGCATGTGAAGCATCAGATCAGTCATTATCTGGATGTGATGCTTGCGGATAACCTGAAAGCTCGTGTGCTCCAGAGCGATGGAAACTATGTGAAGAAGGAGCAGAAGGAGCCGTTCGTTAATTCTCAGGAGCGTTTTATGAGAGAGGCTGTATTTGCAAGGAAGGCAGCCGCAGAGCAGAAGCCGAATCTCCTTAAGATCATAAGGCATAGGTTAAAGAGATAGAGATAAAGCGGCCGGACCGGCGGGAAGGCGGATGGAACAAACCGCTGCCGCGCCGGGGCGCTGAAATAGAGGGTGGAGAGAATGTATGGGAAAATCGCTGTATATAGCTGAGAAACCAAGTGTGGCGCAGGAATTTGCCAAGGCGCTGCATTTAAAGACAAGGCGGGGCGACGGATATCTGGAATCGGAAGAGGCAGTTGTGACCTGGTGCGTGGGGCATCTGGTTACCATGAGCTATCCAGAGGTCTATGATGAAAAATACAAACGGTGGAGTCTGGAGACTCTGCCGTTTTTACCGGAGGAATTTAAGTATGAGGTGATCCCGGGAGTGGCAAAGCAGTTTCGGATCGTATCCGGCCTTTTGAACCGTCCGGATGTGGATACCATTTATGTATGTACGGACTCCGGGCGGGAGGGAGAGTATATCTACCGGCTGGTGGAGCAGATGGCAGAGGTCCGGGGCAAGAGGCGGCTCAGAGTGTGGATCGATTCCCAGACGGAGGAGGAGATCCTAAGGGGAATACGGGAGGCGAAGGATCTGTCGGAATACGATAATCTGTCTGCGTCTGCCTATTTAAGGGCAAAGGAGGATTATCTGATGGGGATTAATTTTTCCCGGCTTCTGACCCTGAAATACGGGAACAGTATTTCGGGTTATTTAAATAAGAAATATTCGGTGATTTCCGTGGGCCGTGTTATGACCTGCGTGCTGGGCATGGTAGTACGGAGGGAGAGGGAAATCCGGGAGTTTGTGGAGACGCCCTTCTACAGGGTGCTCTGCTCGGCAGAAGCGGATGGGCAGGCTCTGGAGGGAGAATGGAGGGCGGCGGATGGGTCGAAATATTACGGATCCCCGGTTCTTTATAAGGAGAACGGATTTAAGGAGAAGCGGCATGCGGAGGAACTGATCCGGTTTCTAGAGGAAGAGCGGCCTGTGAGTGCACAGGTGGAAAAGGTGGAGAAGAAGAAGGAGAAGAAGAATCCGCCGTTGTTATTTAACCTTGCGGAGCTTCAGAACGAGTGCTCTAAGCGGTTTAAGATCAGTCCAGATGAAACGCTCAGGATCGTGCAGGAGCTGTATGAGAAGAAGCTGGTTACCTATCCGAGGACGGATGCAAGAGTGTTATCCACGGCCGTTGCAAAGGAAATCCATAAGAACCTGAACGGGCTGATGAAATACGATCCGGCGGTACCTTATCTGCAGGATATCGTAAAGCTTGGAAGCCACAGGAACCTTGCAAAGAGCAGGTATGTAAATGACAAGCAGATTACCGACCATTATGCGGTTATTCCCACCGGACAGGGACTTGGTGCATTGAAGAGTGTGTCAGGGGTCTCTAAGCAGGTGTACGATGTGATCGTTAGGCGGTTTCTCAGTATTTTCTATCCGCCCGCCGTTTATCAGAAGGTGTCGGTGGTTCTGAATATAAGAGGGGAGCGGTTCTTTTCCGGGTTTAAGGTGCTGGCAGAGGAGGGATATCTAAAGGTATCCGGGATTCCAAAGCCAAAGAAGGGGGAAGAGGACAGAGAGGGCGGATCAGACGGAGCGGATAATCATCCGGGAGACGGCGCGTTATTTGCGGCGCTTCAGAAGCTCCGCAAGGGGATGACGCTTCCCGTTACGGAGCTGTCTATTAAGGAAGGAAAGACTACGCCGCCGAAACGGTACAATTCCGGGTCTCTCATTCTGGCAATGGAAAATGCCGGGCAGCTGATCGAGGACGAGGACCTTAGGGCGCAGATTAAGGGCAGCGGAATCGGTACCAGCGCCACCAGAGGAGAGATTCTGAAGAAATTGTTCAACAATCAGTATCTTGCGCTGAATAAGAAAACACAGGTTGTAACTCCGACGCTGGAGGGAGAGATGATCTTTGATGTGGTGGATCATTCCATTAAGTCTCTGTTGAATCCGGAGCTTACGGCAAGCTGGGAGAAGGGGCTTACCTATGTGGCGGAGGGAGATATTACATCCGAGGAATACATGAAAAAGCTAGAAGCATTTATCTGGTCCAGGACCAGAGGGGTGCTTGGACTGAACAATCAATATGAGCTGCGCGGATGCTACGACAGGGCAGCCGGATTCTATAAGAAAGGAAAGAAATAATATGAAAAAAGAATTAACCGTAAAGGAACTGTATACCCTGGAGGAGACGATCGCGAGGGATATTTTTGAGGGGGTTACTTACCCCTGGGAGGTGCTTCCGAAGATCGGCGCATTTATCAAAGAGCTTGGAGAGACCCTGCCGGAGGAAGAGTATGAGAGGAAGGGAGAGGAGGTGTGGATCGCAAGGTCTGCAAAAGTATTTCCCTCTGCTTATATTCACGGACCGGCGATTATAGGAAAGGATGCGGAGGTAAGGCATTGTGCGTTTGTCCGGGGAAATGCGATCGTGGGAGAGGGCGCTGTGGTCGGCAATTCCACGGAGCTTAAGAATGTGATCCTGTTTAATAAGGTTCAGGTGCCCCATTATAATTACGTGGGGGATTCCGTTCTCGGCTATAAGGCCCATATGGGAGCAGGTTCCATTACCTCGAATGTGAAGTCCGATAAGAAGCTTGTGGTGGTAAAGACGCCGGAGGAGCAGATTGAGACCGGGATTAAGAAATTCGGGGCAATGCTTGGAGACGGGGTTGAGGTGGGCTGCGGCACGGTCCTGAATCCGGGAAGCGTAGTAGGCGCGCACAGCAATATTTATCCGCTGTCTTCTGTCAGGGGATACGTACCGGCCGGAAGCATTTACAAAAAGCAGGGCGAGGTAGTAAAAAAGCAGGAATCATAAGCAAAAGAAATGGCTCAACACATTTTATTGATTTTTTACATAGGCAATTATCTATTAATCGGTAGTTGCCTTTTTTGATTGGAAAAGTGCTTTGGATTTTCTATGAATTTGACTGTTGACATCTTGAGATTAATATGCTACTATACTTAAGAGCAATTTAACGCTTTAAAGCGTAACGGTTTAAAGCGTTAATCTTTAGGAAATGTGCTTAAATGAATGGCTTGGAGGAATGAGAAATGTCAAAAGAAGTGTTATGTGCAATCTTGCTGGTTGTATTTTTTGCCGTAATGATTTATGTGGGTTTTTACTCAAGGAAGCATGCCTCAGATGTAGACGGCTTCGTGCTGGGCGGACGGGGGGTCGGACCCTGGCTGACAGCATTTGCGTTTGGTACGTCATATTTTTCGGCGGTTATTTTTGTGGGGTATGCAGGACAGTTTGGCTGGAACTTTGGCCTTGCGGCAACATGGGCAGGACTTGGTAATGCGTTTATCGGTTCCCTTCTGGCGTGGAATGTGCTGGGAAGAAGAACCAGAGTTATGACCCAGCATTTGGATGCAAAGACCATGCCGGATTTTTTTGGAAAACGATTCGATTCTGTTCCGCTTAAAGTGGCGGCTTCCATTATCGTTTTTATTTTTCTGATACCGTATACGGCCTCTCTATATAATGGATTATCCAGCTTGTTTGGTCTGGTGTTTGATATTCCGTATTGGGTTGTGATTGCAGCTATGGCGGTACTGACAGGTGTTTACGTAATTTTTGGCGGATATATGGCAACGGCGATCAATGACTTTATTCAGGGAATTATTATGCTGTTTGGCATCTGTGCGGTAATCGGCTCGGTATTAGCTCAGAACGGCGGTTTGGTGGAGGCGGTGAAGTCTCTTTCTGCCGAAACAGGCGATGCAGGATGGCAGGGGGCATATTCTTCCTTCCTAGGGCCGGATCCGCTGGCGCTGTTATTTGTAGTAATACTGACTTCCCTTGGTACATGGGGACTTCCTCAGATGGTCGGGAAATTTTATGCGATCAAGAGTGAAAAGGATATTCATAAGGGAACGGTAATTTCGACAGTATTTGCGATTATCGTGGCAGGAGGCTGCTATTTTCTGGGCGGTTTCGGAAGACTATATAGTGATAAGGTGATGATCAATGAGACAACCGGAAAGCCGCTGTTTGATACAATTGTGCCGACGATGCTTGCCGCGCTGCCGTCAGTTGTTGTTGCGGTGGTAATTGTGCTGGTGCTCTCCGCATCTATGTCCACACTGTCTTCACTGGTGCTTACCTCCAGTTCCACCTTTACGCTGGATGTGATCAAACCGGCATTCAAGCAGGAAATGCCAGAAAAGAAACAGGTATCCGTTATGCGGTTATTTATCGTGTTCTTTATTCTAATATCGGCAGTGATCGCGATTTTTAAAGATGCCCATCCGGAGGTAACCTTTATTGCACAGATGATGGGCGTGTCCTGGGGCGGGCTGGCAGGAGCATTTCTTGCACCGTTTCTGTATGGATTATACTGGAAAGGCATTACGAGGGTATCCGTAGTAGTATGCTTTATCTGGGGCTGTGCCGTCGCAGTGCTGCAGCTGGCAGTTACACTGGGCGGTATCGATGTAACCGGCTGGGGAACGGTACTCGGATACATATTCAAGTCTTCCATTAATTCGGGAGTTATAGCAATGTCCGGCGGACTCATTATCGTACCGGTTATAAGTATGTTCACAAAGAAGCAGGACGAGAGCGAGATCCAGAGGATTTTTGCATGCTATGATGAGAAGGTTACTATTACAAAGAAGTCTTCTCTTCAGGAATAATCCTATATTCATATTTTTCCTTTTCTTGACAGGCTGTGGTTGACAATAACTACAGTCTGTTATATTATGTCTACATAAAGATGTAAAGGGATAAAAAGGGTATTGACAATTGGGAATAACTATAATATGATAAATATATGGGCGCGAACGCCTGTTCGGAAAAGGAGAATTTAACATGGCAAGTGATAAGAAAAAGACAGTAGAAACAGCAGCAGAGAATAAGAAGAAGGCTTTGGATGCGGCGATTGCAAAGCTGGAGAAGGATTTTGGCAAGGGTACGGTGATGAAGCTGGGAGACCCTGCAGCACGGGCTGCAGTGGAGACGATACCGACCGGCTCCTTGAGTCTGGATCTGGCGCTGGGACTTGGCGGCGTACCGAGAGGACGTGTGGTAGAGGTCTATGGGCCGGAATCCAGCGGTAAGACAACGGTTACATTACATATGATCGCAGAGGTGCAGAAGAGAGGCGGTATTGCAGGGTTTATTGATGCAGAGCATGCGCTGGATCCGGTATATGCGAAGAATATCGGCGTGGATATTGATGAATTGTATATTTCCCAGCCGGACAGCGGTGATCAGGCACTGGAGATTACCGAGACGATGGTCCGTTCCGGTGCAATGGATATTATTGTAGTGGATTCTGTTGCAGCTCTGGTGCCGAGACAGGAGATTGAGGGGGATATGGGAGATTCTCATGTGGGCCTGCAGGCAAGGCTTATGTCTCAGGCGCTTCGGAAGCTTACTCCGGTTATCAGTAAGTCTAACTGCGTGGTGATTTTCATTAATCAGCTCAGAGAGAAGGTAGGCGTAATGTTTGGCAATCCTGAGACTACTACAGGGGGACGTGCGCTGAAGTTTTATGCTTCTGTGCGGATGGATGTAAGGAGAGTTGAGACATTAAAGCAGAGCGGAGAGATGGTTGGGAACCGGGTTCGTGTTAAGGTTGTAAAGAATAAGATCGCACCGCCTTTTAAGGAGGCTGAATTTGATATTATGTTCGGTAAGGGAATCTCAAAGGAAGGAGATATTCTGGATCTGGCAGCGAATATCGATGTGGTGAAGAAGAGCGGTGCCTGGTACGCATATAATGGGGATAAGATCGGTCAGGGAAGAGAGAATGCGAAGCTTTATCTGGCAGGGCATCCGGATGTGATGAGTGAGATTGAAGAGAAGGTAAGACAGCATTATCAGGTATCTGAGGTATCTGAGGAAGAGCAGGAAGCTGTGAAGGAAGAGATGAAAGATACGCGGGAAGCAGAGAAGAAAACAAAAGCTGCTGCAAAAGCCGCGGAGAAGGATGTTGAATAGCAGATATGACTGTTACAGAGATAAAAGCGATAACTAAGACCCGTTTTCAAGTGTATCTGGATGGAGAATCTGCCTTTGTGTTATACAAAGGCGAACTGCGCCGGTATCATCTGGAGAAGGGGGAAGAACTTTCGGAAGAGGATTATGAGGAAATCAGGCAGAATATTGTTTTAAAGAGGGCAAAGCTCCGGGCGGTGCATCTTCTGACGGATATGGACAGGACGGAGTATCAGCTTAAAAACAAGCTGCTTATGGGCGGATACCCGGAGGATATTGCTGATCAGGCAATGGAGTATGTGAAGTCCTTTGGATATATCAATGACCGGGAATATGCCAGACGCTTTGTGGAGAATAAAAAGCACGTCAAGAGCAGGAGAGAGCTGCATGCGCTGCTTTCCGGAAAGGGACTGGAGACTGCGCTGATTGAGGAAGTATTAGAAGAATACTGTGGCAGTGAGGATGCAGAAGCGGCGATCCAGAATATACTGCGCAGGAAGAAATTTGATCCGGAAAATGCCTCAGAGAAGGAACGGCAGAGGATATACGCGCTATTGGCGAGAAAAGGATTCCGGTATGAAGATATCAGCCGTATAATTTTGAATGGCGTATAGCTGCCATGCATTTTACTGAATAAGAGAATGCTCCTTTATAGTAGATTTTAATGATCTGCTATAGAGGAGCTTTTTTATTATCTGGGAAATTCCTTCGGATTTCCCAGATAATAAAAATAAGATGCGCAGCTGCGCGCGCGGAACAAGAGCAGCGCTGCAGGAATATAATAACGAGGGAGTGTGCGAAGCGCACTTTTGTTCTTTGGCTTTGTTGAAATATAACAAATCATATTATATGGATTTGTGCATGTTGACAAAAAAGAAAACAATTTATAGATTTGTTGACACCTAAAAAATAAAATTGTATAATTGTCATACAGATTTACATTCGCGGATTAATCTGAGAATCGAGAATAGTAAGGAATAAAAGGGTAATTCAAGGATAAGGAGGAAAAAGAGGTGATACAGAGTAACAAAAATTTGTAATACAGATATTAAAAAACAAGGGAGACGAGCAATGGAAAGAAAAGCCAAGTGCATGCGGGAAAAATTTAAAAAAGGGGAACTGGTCATAGGCGGACATGCCTTTTTAACAGATCCCTGTATTACAGAATTATTCGGGTATCACGGGTTTGAATTTGTATGGATCGATGCAGAACATGGCGCATTTACTTTACCTTGTGTACAAAGCCATATACAGGCTGCGGCTTCTGCGGATACGGCTTCAATTGTGCGTATTGCGTGGAATGATCCAGTACTGGCAAAGCCTGTTTTGGAAATGGGGCCGGATGGAATCATATTTCCTTATATCCGTACACCGGAGGAAGCAAGAAAAGCAATGGCGGCCTGTATGTATCCGCCAAAGGGAATACGCGGATTCGGACCAAGACGTGCAAATCAGTACGGTGTACTTGAAGATAGAGAATATTTAGATGCTGTGGACGATTCTCTTCTCAGGATGGTACAGGTAGAACACAGGGATGCGGTTGAATGTCTTGAAGATATACTGGCTGTAGAAGGACTGGATTTAATTGTGGTCGGTCCCTGTGATCTGTCTGCATCCTACGGCATGATCGGCCAGACTCATGATGCCCGGATGGAGATGATATACGATACAATAGCAGAGAAATGTAAACGGCTGGGAAAGCCGTTTGGTGTATCACTGGGGCCGTCTGATGAAGAGGGTATTAAAAATTGGATAGACCGGGGAGCGGTTTTTATGGGATGTGCTGATGACATGAACTATATGCGGATGGGAAGCATGAAGACTTTGACCATGGTACGTGACTATGTCCGCTCAAGACGGCAGTCCATATAGCCATTTTATCAAGAAATGGGGTATATATATGGAAAATGAGCAGGAACTGAAAAGGACGCTTTTATACGAACAGGTGGCGGATATGCTGGAGCAGGCTATTGTCTGCGATCATTTTGAAGGAGAACGGCTTCCTTCAGAGCAGCATTTAGCAGAAAAGTATAATGTAAGCAGAACGGTTGTCAGGGAGGCTTTGAAGCTTCTCCGGGAACGAGGGCTGATTGACTCTAAAACGGGAAGCGGAGCCTATATCACAAGACCGGAGGAGCAGAATTTGTCCGATGTTATCGCCCGGATTATACGAACCAGCAACATCGACTATGGGGATGTTTATGATGTCCGCAGCATTCTTGAAACTGTTGCGGCCAGACGCGCGGCACTTCATGTCACTGAAAAAGAGCTGGAAGAAATGGAAGAATATCTGAAGAAAACAAGAGACTTGAATCTGTCTGCCAAAGAGCGGGCAGAATATGACTATCAATTTCATTATATGATCGCAAAGGCCTCGCGTAATTCACTTTTGGTTATGCTGGCAGGTGCGCTTGGCCTGGTCTTTAAGGAGGTCATCGAACTGAGCAGTGATATGGAAGGCTCTATGGACGATGGAATCCGGCGGCACAAGGAAATTCTAGATGCCCTCCGTCTGAGGGATGCAGAATTGGCGGAACATATGATGTATGGACATATCTACCAGTCAAAATGCTATTGTATGGAAATGCTTGAAAAACGCAGGGAACATGAAACGAAAAACACAGAAGCAAAAAGGAGGACATCTGGTGAGAGATATATCTTGTGACGTGCTGGTTGTGGGCGGAGGCGAGACGGGCATACGCGCCGCGGTAGAGGCAAGACGCTGCGGCGCAGAAAAAGTAATATTGGCAACCAAAGGAGCTTTTGGAGAAGCAGGAGTTATATTTTCGGATATTACCTTCGGATGGGATATGCAGGCGGCAACCGGTGAGAATGATCCGTCTGATTCTAAGGAGGTGCATTTGGAAGATATTATGCATGCGGCGCAGGGAACCTGCAGCAGAAAGCTGGCATCGATCGTTGTGGAGGAAGCTCCGCAGCGGCTGAGAGATTTGGAAGAATTATTCGGACTGGAGCTTTATAAAGGAGAAAATCAAAAGCCCCGTCAGGTATATGGATGCTTTTCCAGTAAGAACAGAAGCTACCAGTTTGTACGGCCAAAGGAAATCCAGGCAAAAATGAAGGAAAGCATTCCCCGTTTTGGGGTAACGCTGATGGAGAACTTGATGATTGCCGAGCTGTTGTTTGATGACGGAAGGTGCTGCGGTGCGGTAGGATTTGATGAGGATGGCGGGGATATACGGTTTCTATCGGGAGCGGTAATTTTAGCTACAGGAGGAGCGGCCGGAATTTATCAGCATAATTTTGCTTCTCCCGGCATGTGCGGCGACGGGTACGGACTTGCACTTCTTGGAGGCTGTACACTTGCCAACATGGAATTCCTGCAGTTTGGGCTGGGATTATTGGAACCGAAATACCGGGCGCTGTTTTTGGACAGGCTGTTGTATCTGAATCCGCGTATTACGTTTGAGGAGGAGCACGAATTTCCCGGCAGGCTGGAGGATATGCTTGAGAGACATGCAAAGCATTTTCCATTTTCCTGCATAGATGAAAGCTGCCTGTTCGACGCGGCAGTATTCAAAGAGACATTGAAATATGGAAAAGGAGTACAGGTGGAGCTTTCTGCTATTCCGCTGGAGAAGCTGGAGGAGATTCCTGTGTGGGATCTGTACTGCGGATGGTTCGAGAAGGATAAGAACCCATATGAAAACCCGCTGCGCATTACTCTATTTGCACATGCATGCAACGGCGGTATCGTGATCAATGAGAAGGCGGAGACCGGAGTGCCTGGACTCTATGCTGCAGGGGAAGCAGTGACCGGGCCGCATGGGGCTAACAGGCTGGGCGGCAATATGCATGCGGCCTGTCAGGTATTCGGAACAAGAGCCGGGGCTAATGCGGCGTCATTTGCTAAAACAAAGGGCTTGGGGAATATACCTTCTTGGATGCTGCCAAAAGGAGTGTCAGAAAGCAGTAACCTGGATTATGAAGCTGTAAAAAAACAGGCCGGGAAACTGATGTGGGAAAATGTGAACGTGGCCCGTCATGAAGAAGGGCTGAAAGGAGCGCTAAAGGAGCTAGAGCGGCTCTGGAGGCAGTTTAAGGAAGAAACGCCGGAGAGGCATATGCTGCGTAAGTATTATGAAACACAGAGCACGCTTCTGACTGCAATGTCAATTACAAAGGCAGCGCTTATGAGAAAAGAGAGCAGAGGAAGCCATTACCGGGAGGATTATCCGGATACAAAAGTACAGTCGTTTGTTATGAAAAGCCGGTATAGCGGCGGCGAGATCAAGGTATGGGAAACAGACAGCTATGACGAGGAATAAATTCTCGGATAAGAAACAGACAAGGATTACATTTATGTAAAATGGAGGTATATCTGTAATGAGAAAAATAGTATCGATGTTGTTAATTGTATGTATGTTGTTGACAATGACGGCCTGCAGCGGCGAGGAGGAATATCCGGCGGACAGTGTCTCTGTCATTATAACGAAAGCGGCAGGCGGCGCGACGGATACCGTAGTCCGCTGCCTGACAAACCTTGCAGAATCTAAGGATGATAAGCTGTCCTTTGTATGTGAAAATGTAGTAGGAGCAAATGGATTCACTGGTATGAGCCAGGGGGCAAATGCAAAAAGCGACGGTTATACTCTGACAATTATCCCGGCTGAGCTGTCTGTAATGTCTCAGATAGATTTTTATAAGGCGCCTGTTACACTGGATGATTACCGGTTTGTATCGGTTATGATGACGATTCCTATGGTTCTTGTTGTGCGGGCAGATTCTGATTATAAGGATATCCAAGACTTTGTGGATAAGCTGGATGCAGGCACAAAGGTAGGCAATTCCGGAACATATGGAATGGGAGACCTGGCCTTCAGCGCGGCGGCTCAGGGATGGGGAAAAGAATGTACTACTGTACCGTATGCGGATGGAGATTCTGCAGCGATTACGGCATTGGTAGCGGATAATCCTGAACTGGACGCAGTATGTGTGTGCCCGAGCTCTGTTCTGGATGCGCAGGTGCAGGCCGGAGAACTGAAGGTTCTGGCTTCCTTTGGAACAGATACCTGTTATGATGCTCCGCTGGTATCAGAGTTAGACGGAGAATATGGTCTGGATATCAACTTTACCACGTGGGCCGGAATTGCTGTACCAGATGATACACCGGATGAAGTATATGATTATCTGGTCGATGTTTTCAGCAAAGCAAGCAGCGAGCAGGAATATTCGGATACCTTAGAAGGATATTTTATTAATGCTTCACAGATTACAGGCGAGGATGCTGAGGTTTATGTACATGAGCAGTATGACAGCTTTGGGGCAATACTTAACGACTTAAATATAGAATAAACCTTTCTGTTTGAAATGTGTTCATGAAGAACAAGCATGGTAATTGCGGAACTTATCTGTATTTTATTGAGAAAGAGTTCCGCAGTTACCTGAATAGACATACGAAGTCTGAAAGGAGAATAGAGATGAAGATTGCGAATTATATTATAAGCGGAATTATGGGAGCGGCAGGTGTTGCGTTTCTGATGCTGAGCCGGACTTATACTGCAGCTATGGATTCTACAAGTACGGCCGGTACATGGCCGGGCATTCTGTCCTGGATTTTGATCGGGCTTGCAGTGCTTTTGGCGCTTACTAATACGTTTAGCAAAAATATACCTCCTTCTGCTGTGAATATTCACAGCGCTGAGTTTAGGGCAGTGCTCATCATGATTGGAGCGGTTCTTATATATATGCTTTCTTACCGGTTTCTCGGATGCCTGATAACAAATGCGGTTTTTATTCCTTTTTTTCTGTATTTTCTGGGAGAGAGAAATAAAAAATTAATTGTGATTTATGATATCTGTGTGCTGGCCGCAATTTATCTTGTTTTTGAAGTTGTGTTATCTTCAAAGCTGGCGCCGCTGTCTTTTTTATAAGGGGGGAACGAAATGAATGTGTCTGTGTTTCTGGAAGCCGCACGTGAGATTTTTACTTTATACGGAATAGCATGGGTAGGGATTGGAGTGCTGGCAGGCATTCTGCTGGGAGCCATGCCGGGGATTTCTACAAATATGGCGATTTCACTGCTGTTTTCGCTCTGCTATACGATTGATGGAACGGCGGGCGTATCTATGCTGCTCGGTATATATTGCGGCGGTATATACGGCGGCTCCATTTCTGCTATTCTTTTGAATACACCGGGGACTCCGGCTAATGCGGCAACTATGCTGGACGGGTATCCCATGGCAAAGAGGGGCGAGCCGGGACGGGCGCTGGGGATTTCTACAATGTCCTCTGGCTTTGGAGGTTTGTTTAGTGCAGTCTGCCTGATGCTGTTCTCTACTTTGCTGGCAAGGATTTCCCTTAAATTTACCTCGTTGGAATATTGCGCTTTTGCCGTATTTGGTATCAGCATTATTTCGTCGATTGCCTCAAAATCTGTAATCAAAGGACTTATGGGAGGCGTGATTGGACTGCTTGCTTCCTGTATCGGTGTTGATTCCCTTACAGGGACGCTGCGATATACCTTTGGAACCACATATTTGATGGGCGGCCTGCCGTTAATTCCGCTTTTGATCGGATTATTTGCACTTTCTCAGGCATTGGTTTCTGTGGAAGAGCTCGTGAAAAACAGTTCTAATGAAAATGAGGGGGCAGAGTATAATTTTGTGAAAGGCGGCGGGAAGAAACAGAGATTTCTTCCTACAAGGAAGGATATTAAGGCCTGCATTCCTACACTGCTGCGATCCAGTATAATAGGGACTGTAATCGGTGCAGTTCCGGGAACGGGAGGGGATATATCATCCTTTGTCTGCTACAATGAAGCAAAACGATGGTCTAAGGACAAAGAAAAATTTGGAACAGGCTGTCCGGAAGGCATTGCAGCGCCGGAGGCCGGAAATAACTCCGTATCCGGCGGAGCCATGATTCCTATGCTTTCGCTGGGAATTCCCGGAGACAGCTGTACTGCTATGCTTTTAGGAGCTCTGATGATTAAAGGGATTTCTCCGGGACCGACGCTGTTTACAAGCGATCTGGTATATGCATATGAGATATTTATCAGTATGTTCATTGCGAATGGGTTGATGATCGTATTCGGCTTTTTGCTGCTGCGCTATGTAATACGTATTGTTATGATAAAATCGAAACATTTGATTCCAATCATTGTTGTTTTATGCTTTGTAGGCACCTATTCCTTTAACCGGAATTATGGAGATCTGGTGGTTATGGTGGCAGCAGGAATAATCGGATATTTTGCTTCCAAACACCATATTTCGCTTTCGGCATTTGTAATCGGCTATATTCTGGGCACGATGGCAGAATCCAATTTCAGAAGATTTATTTATATTGAAGAAGGAAATATTTTGGCGGTTTTCCACCGGCCGATTGCCGTGGCGCTGTTTGCAATAGCTCTGGTGACGCTTTTATCGCCTATGCTGAAGAGAGTTTTTTTCTGGATCAGGGAGGGCAGGTTTTCCCGCAGATAAAGAAACAAAAAATATTTGTTGCAGGCGCTTATTTGTGTTATGATAGAACCGTAATTTAAATGAAGAGTCTATTTACTTTAACAGGAGTAGAAGCTATGAACAGAATGGGGATGCCGATGGAAAACAGCCTTCAAAAAGCACATCTTTATGAACAGGTAGCAGATCTGCTGGAGCGTCAGATTATTGCTCAATATAAAGACGGAAAGAAACTGCCTTCGGAGCAGCATCTGGCTGAACAGTATCAGGTGAGCAGGACGATTATCAGAGAAGCATTGAAACTGCTGAAGGAGCGGGGGCTGATTGATTCAAAAACGGGAAGCGGCGCATATGTAACAAAACCCGAGGCACAGAATATTGCGGATGTAGTGTCCAGGATCATACGGGTAAACCGGATTGATTATGCCAATGTATTTGATATGAGGATTATTCTGGAAACAGAGGCGGTCAGCCGCGCGGCCAGATATGTAACAGAAGAGGAAATACAGGAAATGGAAGAAATCCTGGAGCGCCTGAAAGGCTCCGGACTATCTGCAGAGGAACGTTCAGAGTATGACTTTTCTTTTCATTATATGATTTCCAAAGCCTCCGGAAATCCGCTGCTTGCTTTGATGACCGAGGCCATCGGGACGATATGCCAGGAGGTGATCTCCGTGGGATTTCTAGTGCAGGGAGGACTGGAGGACAGTATTGTGAGACATAACCGGATTCTCCAAGCGCTGAAGGATCATGATGAGAAAGAGGCCAGAGAGAGCGTGGCGGCGCATCTGGAAAAATCAAAACAAAATTATGAAAAATATCTACAGGTTTTTTGAACAGGAAACTTTAGGACATGCTATATTTACAAAAGCATGTCCTTTTTATCTTTTTGTGTCTGTCTGTGATTGTATTTTTACCCTGTATACGCTATAATTTAGAATATACATACTTATATACTGCATTTAATTTACAAAAGAGAATAAAGTTAAGGAGATATGAGCATGAGGTCAAAAGAGAGAACAAATAACGGGGCAGGAAAGAGAAGAAGGAATAGAAAGAGAGGCATCGCCAAGAAGCTTGTAGGAGCGATCATGGCAACGATCATAATTATGGTTGCGGCTCTTCTGCTGATTGTATATAACCGGGTTTCTGATGCACTGCTGGAAAAGAGCGAGAACCTTCTTGTAGAAACGACAGATAAGGCACTGCAGGAAACCAGTGCATGGATGAACAAAACGCTGACTATGCTGGAAACGCAGAGGGATACGATCGAATATGAGGAGATGGATATTCCTGAGATGATGGATTACATCAGACATACGGTGGATCAGAATGATGCATATCCGGCGGGACTGTATACGGCATTGACGGACGGATCCCTGTATCACGCGTCATTTGTACCGGGGCCTGATTTTAATGCATTGGAGAAATCCTGGTATCAGGATGGAATTCAGTCGGAAGATTTTATTTTAGGAGACGTATATTTTGATGAAGACAGCCAGTCTTATGTGGTAGGAGCATCCGGTGTATTGAAGGATGCAGACGGAAGGGTGCGCGGTGTTGCCGCGGCAGATGTATATCTGGATTCTATATCGGATATTGTATCCGATATCCAGCTTGAGAAGACCGGAGGGATTTTCCTTGTGGATACACGGACAGGGACGATCATCGGACATCGGGACAAGGATATGACTGGACGTGTTATGAGTGAGTTTAAAGGAGATATGTATGCTTATGCCAATGAGCAGATACAAAAAGGAAATTCCGGCTTATCCTTATACGAGGACAGCATGTACATACAGGCGGCTCAGGTGCCTGGAAGCGATTGGACAGCAGTAGCGTATGTGTCAAAAGCAGAGGTATTAAGCGATCTGGTTACTCTGACTGGAATGATGGGAACAGTGTCAGTTCTGGCAGTGATTATTGCAGTCATCCTCATAATCATTCTGGTAAAAAGGATCATAGGAAGGCCGGTGGCTGAGCTGAATGAGGTTGCGGAAAAAATTGCCGAAGGAGAATTGGATCAGACCATATGCCACCAGTCGAATGACGAGCTGGGCGAGCTTGCGGATAATTTCGGACGGACAGTGATCCGGCTGAGGGATTATGTTGATTATATTGATGAGGTTTCAGAGAAGCTGCAGGATATTGCAGGAGGTAATCTTAATTTTCGGCTTACCCATGCATACGTGGGTGAATTTGCAAAGATAAAAGATTCGCTGGAGGCGATTTCCAGAGAATTTAATGATACGCTGGGACAGATTAATGTGGCGGCCGGACAGGTGTCGGAAGGCGCCGGATATGTCTCGGACGGAGCACAGACGCTTTCACAGGGCTCCGCACAGCAGAATGAGGCGGTAGAACTTTTGGCATCTCATATGAATGAAGTATCTGACGGCATACAAAAGACTGCTATGGGAGCAAAAAAGGCAAGCCGGATCTCACAGGAAGTGGGGAGCAGTATTCTGGAAAGCAATGACAAGATGCAGCATATGAATACTGCAATTCAGAAAATCAGTGATAAATCCATAGAGATCCATAGTATTATCAAGACTATTGAAGATATTGCATTCCAGACGAATATCCTTGCTTTAAACGCAGCCATAGAGGCGGCCAGAGCAGGCGAGGCAGGAAAAGGATTTGCAGTAGTGGCAGATGAGGTGCGTAACCTTGCAGGTAAATCATCCGAAGCCGCAAAGAACACAACAGCTTTGATCGACCAGACTGTTGAAGCTGTAGAAGAAGGAACCAGTGTGGCAAAGGATACGGCAGAATCTATGATGATGGTCGTTGCTCAGGCAGAAGAAGTGAATAAGCTGATTGAAGGAATTGCAGAGTATTCCGCAAAGCAGGCATCCGCTACGGAAGAAGTTATCCGCGGAATTGACAGGATTTCGGATGTTGTCCAGTCGAATTTGTCTACAGCAGAGAAAAGCGCTGCGGCCAGTGAAGAATTGTCCGGTCAGGCGGATATGCTGAAAGATCTTGTTTCAAAATTCCGGTTGAAGAATCAATAAATTTGTGAAACAATTTGAAATTCTAACCAGAATGCTTGACTTATTTGTGAAAACAGTATAAACTTTAAATGTTGTATTTGTACAATGAAAATTAAATAAGGAGGTGCTCCTGTGCCAAATGGAATTGTGATTGCTGTGGCCGCGGTGTTAATCATTGCAGCGGCAATTATCAGTCATTTCGTGACTGTTTCCAATATGCGGAAGAATGCAGAGTCCAAGATTGGGAATGCGGAAAGCAAAGCGCGCGAGATTATTGATGACGCAGTTAAGACGGCTGAGGCGAAGAAGAAGGAATCTCTCTTGGAAATCAAAGAAGAATCTATCAGGACAAAGAATGAGCTCGAGAAAGAAACAAAAGAACGTAGAGCGGAATTACAGCGTTATGAAAAAAGAGTTTTATCCAAGGAAGAATCTTTAGATAAGAAGTCAGATGCGATCGAGCGGCGTGAAGCGGCATATACAGCAAAGGAAGAGCAATTACGGCAGCGTGAGACGAAAGTGGAAGCGCTGAGTAAGCAAAGAGTACAGGAACTTGAAAGAATCTCAGGACTTACCTCCGAACAAGCAAAAGAATATTTGTTAAAAACTGTTGAAGACGATGTAAAACATGACACTGCAAAAATGATAAAAGAGTTAGAAGCGCAGGCGAAGGAAGAGGCGGACAAGAAGGCAAAGGAATATGTCGTGACCGCCATCCAGAGATGTGCGGCAGATCATGTGGCCGAAACCACGATTTCGGTTGTGCAGCTTCCAAATGACGAGATGAAGGGAAGGATCATAGGACGGGAGGGACGGAATATACGTACCCTGGAAACGATGACGGGCGTGGAATTGATTATTGATGACACTCCGGAAGCGGTTGTCCTGTCGGGATTTGACCCAATCCGAAGGGAGGTTGCAAGAATTGCGCTGGAGAAACTGATTGTTGACGGACGTATCCATCCGGCAAGAATTGAAGAGATGGTTGAGAAGGCGCAGAAGGAAGTAGACGCTATTATCCGTGAAGAAGGAGAGGCGGCTGCATTGGAAGTGGGCGTTCATGGAGTTCATCCGGAATTGATCAAACTTCTTGGACGTATGAAATTCAGGACCAGCTACGGACAGAATGCATTGAAGCATTCGATTGAAGTCTCGCAGCTTGCAGGTCTTTTGGCCGGCGAGATTGGTCTGGATGTACGTCTTGCTAAGCGTGCAGGTCTTCTGCACGATATTGGTAAATCCATAGATCATGATGTGGAAGGTTCGCATATTCAGATCGGCGTTGATCTTTGTAGAAAATATAAGGAATCAGCGATTGTCATCAATGCGGTTGAATCACATCACGGCGATGTGGAGCCGGAGACTTTGATTGCATGTGTTGTTCAGGCTGCAGATACCATATCAGCGGCCAGACCAGGTGCGAGAAGAGAAACGATTGAAACATATACAAACAGGTTAAAACAATTAGAAGAAATCAGCAACCAGTTTAAGGGTGTTGATAAATCTTTTGCTATTCAGGCAGGTAGAGAGATTCGAGTTATGGTAGTTCCAGAGCAGGTATCTGACGCAGATATGGTATTGCTGGCTAGGGATATTTCTAAGCAGATTGAGTATGAGCTGGAATATCCGGGACAGATTAAGGTGAATGTAATCCGCGAATCAAGGGTTACAGATTACGCGAAATAATTACCATGTAGAAGATAAATGTGAAAGAACCGGGTCTTTGATCCGGTTCTTTTTGATTATCCAGGAAATTCCTCCGGATTTCCTAAATAATCAAAATAAGATGCGCAGCTACGCGCGCGGAACAAAAGCTGCGCTGATAAAAATACAATAACGAGGGAGTGTGAGAGGCGAACTTTTGTTCTGCCGGACGCAAAAATCGATTAAGACACCCAGATTCATCTGGATGTCAAGGCGTCAATGCACTCTGGCATACAGAATAGTGTGTAGAAATTTTATGGAGGAAAGAAAATGGCTGAAGAAATTAGAAGGGTAAAAAGAGAACTGGTGCATAAAGGTGCAGTAATAGATATTTACTGCGACACGATGGAATTTGAAAACGGCAATACCGCCAAATGGGATTATATTCACCATGACGGTGCGGCTGCTGTTGTGCCGGTGACGGATGACGGAAGGATCCTGATGGTGCGCCAGTACCGCAATGCACTGGACCGGTACACGCTTGAAATTCCGGCCGGCAAGCTGGATGATCCGAAGGAAGAGGGCATTGTATGTGCTTCCAGAGAATTGGAGGAGGAGACGGGTTACCGTTCTGAAAATCTGGAGTGGATGATAACCCTCCGCACAACGGTTGCGTTCTGTAATGAACGGATCGAGATATTTGCCGCGCATGATCTGATACCATCCAGACAGCATCTGGATGAGGATGAATATATTGATGTTCAGGCATACACGATAGAAGAGCTAAAAGATAAGATATTTGCAGGAGAGATTGAGGATTCAAAGACTGTAGCAGCTCTTCTGGCGTACGATACAAAATATAACCGAAGAGCAGAATAATCTGAGATACCGGGCATATAATGAAATATCCTGACAGCATGAGGTGAGTGCATGGTAATAAAAAACTACGGCAGAGTCATGGTATTATTTTATATGGCCGGTTTTCTCGGCGGTATCCTGTATACGAATCTGATTTCAAAGGATTATGTGGCGGCGCTTGGGATATTTAATGATTATTTTTTGAATCAGTTTGTTCAGGCAGATCTAGCAGGCGGATCGTATTTGTGGTATCTCATCAAAATAAGGATGGCTCCGCTTCTTCTAATCCTTCTTCCTCCCGCAGTGCGTATCAGAAAGGCAGCTGTGGCGGTTTTTCTGATATGGACGGGCTTTTTATGCGGTATGATATTTACTTCTGCCGCTCTGAAGCTGGGTGTGAAAGGCATTGTTCTCTGCCTTTCGGCACTTCTTCCGCAGGGGTTGTTTTATGCGGCCGGATATGCGGTTCTTGCGATTGGTTTGTATTACTATCCTAAAATAAATTGGAATTTTCAAAAAACTATTGCGGTTTTTCTTGCTATTTGTATAGGAGTTGCGTTAGAATGTTATATGAGTCCAGTTTTGGTAAGAATAATTCTAAAAATGTTTTGATTTTTACCGCATTTGTACTTATAATCTATATGTATAGTAGGAGACAGGATTATGGAAAATAAAGTATTAGATTATGTAGAATATTTAAAAAGAGAAAAGGGGATTTCTGTAAATACAGAGATGGCATACCGCCGAGACTTGATGAAGCTGGTGAGATATCTTAACTCACAGGAAATTAGCGAGATTGAGAAGATTACGGTTACCAATTTAAATTCCTATATGCTATATATGGAAAAGCAGGGACTGACTAATACTACCATTTCAAGGAATGTTGCATCCATAAAAGGATTTTTCCAGTATCTTAAGAGACAGGGAGTGATCGGAGAGGATGTATCAGAATCCCTTGCAAGCCCGAAGATTGAAAGACACGCACCGAAGAGTGCTTCCAAAGAGGATGTCAAGAAGGTGCTGGCAGTGCCCACAGGAAAAACACCGAAGCTCCTCAGGGATAAAGCGATGATAGAGCTGTTATATTCTACCGGAATTATGGTAGAGGAGCTGGTCAGCCTGAAGGTCGGCGATATCAATATGGAGCTGGGCTATCTGCAGTGTCATTTTGACGGAAACCAGAATGCGTATCCTCTTGACAGACAGTCTCAGAAGGCGATGAGGGCATATTTGAAGAATGGCCGTGATAAGCTGCTGAAAGGAACAGAGTCCGATGTACTCTTCCCGAATATATCCGGAAAGAAGATGAGCCGTCAGGGCTTTTGGAAGATTCTGAAGGGTTATGCGGCAAAGGCGGGGATCAAGGGAACTATTACACCGAGTATGCTCAGACATTCTTAAAATAAAGCGGTTATTTGTCACATCCGTTACAGGATGTGACTTTTTTTTGTTAAATAATAGAGGCACATGAAGAACAGCATCAGCTGGGAGGCAAGCAGCCCCCATAGGTATCCGTTTATTCCAAAGAACGGAATGCATAAGAATACGCTTAAGATACGGACGGTAAGGCTGACGGCGCTGAATAAAAAGGACTGGCTGGTTTTCCCAAGTCCGTTGATGATGCTGATCAGGCAGTTGTTGGTGTAGAGGAATGGGCAGATCCAGGCCAGGGTGATAATAAAGTCACCAGCCATGCTGCTGTGGAAAATATGGCTGCCGATGAAACGTCCGGCGGCTAGAAGTCCGATACAGCATAAGCTCCCCAGAAGAAAACAGCTGCCGGCCGTCTTTTTGACCAGATGGTTCATCTCCTGCCTGCTGTCTGCGGCCTGCAGCTCAGCGATGGCAGGCAGCAGCATGGAGGCAATGGAATTGGTAATGGCAGACGGAAACATAACACATGGAAGAGCCATTCCGGTCAGAACCCCGTACATACTGAGAGAATGGCTGGTATCCATACCGTAGGTGCGGAGCTGTACAGGGATGGATACTGCCTCGATGCTCTGTAATATATTAAGCAGGATACGGTTAGCGGTTAAGGGGAGGGAAAGTCCTAGCAGGTTGATAAGGATCCGGCGTATGGAACAGCCGGAACTTTTGGCTGACGGGCAGAAAATCTTCTGACGGAACCGCAGCATATAGATACAGAATCCGGCGGAAGCAATTTCTCCAATTGTCAGTCCGGCGGAGGCTATCAGGATACCCGGAGGATTTCCCCCGGAGGTAAACAGGCGGAATAAAAGGTATACGCCGGCAACCCGTATGATCTGTTCAAGAAGCTGAGAGAGGGCAGGGATCTCTGTCTGTTTTAAGCCCATATAATATCCGCAGATACAGCTGTGCACGGAGGCGAATGGAAAAGCGTAGGAGAGTACGACCAGCAGGGAAGTACAGCGCTCTTCGCACAAAAAATGAACAGCTATAAACCGGGCGTTTTGCTGGGTGATGAGCATAACGATCACAGAAAGGAATACGGACAGGCTGATGCCGGTATATAAGAGCTGTTTTGCCTGAGAATGCTTACCGACTGCACATTTGGCGGCAACACATCTGGAGATGGCGGTCTGAATGCCGGCACAGGTAAGAGAAATACCGAGGGCATAAACCGGAAAGATCAGCTGATACAGTCCTACGCCCTCCTCTCCGAAGCTTCTGCTTAGGAAAATGCGGTAAAAGAAACCGATGATTCTTGTTGCAAAACCAGTGACAGTGAGTATAAAAGCACCTTTGATAAGTATTTTTTTCTGTGGCATGCGGTCTCCAATTCTGTTTGCAGTACATATGTACCATAAACATTTTTTTGATATCCTTACAACTTATTCAAAATATCATCTTGACAGAACCGGAATGCGGTGATATTCTACTAACAGAAAAAATCCTAGTAAATTGCTAGGGATTTTGAAAAGAAGGTGAGAAATTGAAGATTTCGACCAAAGGGAGATATGGCCTGCGTGCGCTGATAGACCTTGCACGGTACAGTGAGGCAGAGCCGGTATCTATCAGCTGTATTGCAGAGAGGCAGAATTTGTCGGAACGATACTTAGAGCAGCTAATGTCCCTGTTGAAGAAGGCGGGGCTGATCAAGAGCA
The DNA here is from genome assembly GCA_910584265.1 of uncultured Dorea sp. GTDB lineage: Bacteria > Bacillota > Clostridia > Lachnospirales > Lachnospiraceae > Claveliimonas. The sequence continues at coordinate 43,352 of CAJTZE010000022.1, forward strand.
TCCGGGGAGCCGGCGGAGGTTATGTACTGGCGAAGGATGCGGGTGAGATATCGGTTGGAGATGTCCTCCGGGCACTGGAGGGCAGTCTGGAGCCGGTGGAATGTGCAGGATACAGCTCCGATGAGGAGTGTGCAGCATCCGGCGGATGTGTGACCAAATATGTATGGAAACGGATCAATGAGAGCATTAATCAGACAGTAGATGAGATTAAGCTTGATACGTTAGTAGAAGAAAGTAAGCAGCTTTCGGACTGTGGTAAGGGAAAGACGAAGAGCTGTAACAATTAGGAGGACAAGAAGATGGAGAAATTAATTTATCTGGATAATGCGGCAACAACGAAAACTGCGCCGGAGGTTGTAGAGGCGATGCTTCCGTATTTTACGGAGAAGTTCGGCAATCCTTCCAGCGTGTACAGCTTTGCTTCCGGAAACAAGGATGTGATCACAAAACAGCGGGAGATAATTGCAGATGCACTCGGGGCGAAGGCCAATGAGATTTATTTTACTGCGGGAGGATCTGAGTCGGATAACTGGGCGCTGAAAGCGGCGGCAGATGCATATAAGGACAAGGGGAATCACATCATTACGACAAAGATTGAGCACCATGCAATCCTCCATACCGGGGAGTATCTGGAGCGGCACGGCTTTGAAGTGACCTATCTGGATGTGGATGAGAACGGCGTGGTAAAGCTTGATGAGTTAAAGGCGGCTATCCGCCCGGAAACGATTTTGATTTCCGTGATGTTTGCAAATAATGAAATCGGAACCATTCAGCCGGTCAAGGAGATTGGAGAGATTGCCCGTGAACACGGCATTCTGTTCCACACCGATGCAGTACAGGCATTCGGACAGGTTCCGATGGATGTGGATGAATGTTATATTGATATGCTCAGTGCCAGCGGCCATAAATTAAACGGCCCGAAGGGAATCGGGTTCCTCTATATCCGTAAGGGTGTAAAAATCCGCTCCTTTGTTCACGGAGGAGCCCAGGAAAGAAAGCGCAGGGCGGGAACGGAGAATGTGCCGGGCATCGTAGGACTTGGTACAGCAGTATCCCGTGCAGTACGGACGATGGAGGAACGTACGGCAAAGGAAATAGAGCTGAGAGATTACCTGATTGACCGTGTGATGAATGAGATCCCTTATACGAAGCTGAACGGCCACAAGGAAAAGAGGCTTCCCAATAATGCGAATTTTAGTTTCCGGTTCATTGAGGGAGAAGCTCTGCTGATCAAGCTGGATATGAAAGGAATCTGCGGCTCCAGCGGTTCTGCGTGTACGTCCGGTTCGCTGGATCCTTCCCATGTACTTCTGGCGATCGGACTGCCTCATGAGATTGCCCATGGTTCACTGCGCCTTACATTGAATGAGGAGATCACAAAGGAGGATATTGATTATGTAACAGACAGCCTGAAAGAAATCGTGGCTGAACTCCGGTCAATGTCGCCGCTGTATGAGGATTTTAAGAAGGCAGAAGAGAGAGCACAATAGTATATAATAAAATGCAGATAAAAATATGATAGGAAAGATTGGAGGAAATAGATAATGTATACAGAGAAGGTTATGGATCATTTTCAGCATCCCAGAAATATGGGGGAGATTGAGAACGCCAGCGGAGTAGGTACAGTCGGCAATGCAAAGTGCGGGGACATCATGAGAATCTATCTGGATATTGATGAGAACCAGATTATTCAGGACGTAAAGTTTAAGACATTTGGCTGCGGCGCCGCAGTTGCAACCAGCAGCATGGCTACAGAGCTTGTAAAGGGTAAAAATATCCAGGAGGCTATGGAGGTTACCAATAAAGCGGTTATGGAGGCTCTTGACGGACTTCCGCCGGTCAAGGTACACTGCTCGCTTCTTGCAGAGGAGGCCATCCATGCCGCATTGTGGGATTACGCACAGAAGCATGATATTAAGATCAAGGGACTCTCTAAGCCGAAGTCAGATATCCATGAGGGCGAGGAAGAGGAAGAAGAGGAATATTAAAAGAGGCTCTGGTATCCATGAATAGAAAGAAAGTAGTGATAGGAATGTCCGGAGGCGTGGATTCTTCTGTGGCGGCTTATCTTCTGAAAGAGCAGGGGTATGATGTGATCGGAGTAACCATGCAGATCTGGCAGGACGAGGGAGCACAGCTCCAAGAGGAAAACGGCGGATGCTGCGGCTTAGAGGCCGTGGAGGATGCCAGAAGAGTAGCCGCAAGCCTTAACATTCCTTACTATGTGATGAATTTTAAAGCAGAATTTCAAAAATCCGTGATCGATTATTTTGTGGATGAATACATGGAAGGCAGGACGCCCAATCCCTGTATTGCCTGCAACCGCTATGTGAAATGGGAGTCGCTGCTCCATAGAAGCCTGCTGATCGGGGCAGATTATATTGCTACCGGACATTATGCGCGTGTTGAGAAGCTTCCAAACGGCAGATATTCCTTGAGAACCTGCGCTGCCGGGAAGAAGGATCAGACCTATGCACTGTATAACCTGACGCAGGAGCAGCTTGCAAGGACATTGATGCCGGCAGGGATGTATGAGAAGGCAGAGATCCGCAGGATTGCGGAGCGGCTACGGCTTCCTGTGGCAGATAAGCCGGACAGCCAGGATATCTGTTTTGTACCGGATGGGGACTATGCTTCATTTATAGAAAGGGAACGGAACACCGGATTTCCGGAAGGGAATTTTGTTACCAGAGACGGAACCGTGGCTGGAAGACATAAAGGGATCATCCATTATACTGTGGGACAGCGGAAGGGACTGGGACTTGCAATGGGGTATCCGGTATTTGTCCTGGAAATACGGCCTCAGACTAACGAGGTTATGATAGGAAGCCGGGAGGAAGCGCTGGTTCGGTGCGTGAGGGCAGACCGGTTGAACTTTATGTCAGAAGAAGACCTGCCGCAGCCGAGGCGGCTGTGGGCTAAAATACGCTATAATCATAAGGGTGCATGGTGCATGGCAGAAAAAACAGGGCCGGATGAAATACTCTGTACGTTTGAGGCGCCTCTTCAGGGAGCGGCTCCGGGACAGGCGCTTGTGCTTTATGACGGGGAATATGTGTTTGGCGGAGGGACGATTACAGGAGGATACAGATCATGAGGGCAGATGTTCATATGCATTGCAGTTTTTCCAGTGATTCTGAGACCAGACCGGAGGATATGGCGGAGGCAGCCATTGCAAAAGGGCTGGAGGTCATTTGTTTTACGGATCATTATGATAAAGATAATTTTGACTGGGGACAGGAAGACATCTTTGATGAAGAGCGCTATTTTAAAGAGATGCCGGTTCTCCGGGACCGCTATCAGGATAGAATCGATATACGGATCGGGGTGGAACTGGGGTTGCAGCCCCATCTGGGAGAGTTTTACCGTGAATTTACGGAGAAGTATCCGCTGGATTTTGTGATCGGCTCCGTACATTCGGTGCAGGGACATGATGCGGCCACAAAGAAGATTTATGAGGATCATACGGATCAGGAGGCTTACCGGCTCCAGTTTGAAGAGATGCTGGAGGATGTGCAGAAGATTAAAGCCTACGATGTTCTCGGGCATATGGACTATATGGTGCGTTACAGTAATCAGGGAGTGAAGAGCTATTCCTGCAGTGATTACATAGATATCATTGATGAGATATTGAAGCAGGTCATTTCTGACGGGAAAGGGATTGAACTGAATACATCTGGATTAAAGTATGGAATCGGGTTTGCCCATCCCCATACAGAGATATTGAAACGTTACCGGGAGCTTGGCGGAGAGATTATAACTGTAGGGGCAGATGGTCATATCCCGGAGCATATTGCCTATGATTTTCATTTGGCTGATGACATCTTAAGGGAATGCGGCTTCAGATATTATGCAGAATTTAAGGAGAGGAAACCGGAATTTTTTAAATTATTTTAACATAACAGAAGAACCAGTATAAAAAGTCTGTGCAAAAAGCGCAGGCTTTTTTTGATTTTATTAATCCTTTTCTCATACGATCATCGTTATAATAAATAAGGGGACGCCCTTGAAGGAGAACATCTTTATGCGCGAAGAGATATTATTAAAGAGGCTGCGGGCCGGGGATGCTTCAGCCATGGACGAGCTGGTGCGTATGTATTATTCGGAAATACTGCGGTACTGCAAATGGCATGCACCGGATGTGCATCTGGCGGAGGACGCGGCGCAGGAGACTTTTTTGAAAGCAATAAAATATTTGGGCAGATGCGGATTTTCCGGGAAATTTCGGAATTTTCTTTATAAGATCGCAGGAAATACCTGTATTGATTTATACAGGAGCAGGGGACGGGATCTTGTGCCGCTGGAGGAAGTGAATGGGGATATATCATATGCAGAACAGGGCTTTGAAGAGGCGGCAGATCAGCTTTTTATTAAGGAGCTGGTCAGAAAATTAGAGCCGTCCGCACAGGAGATCGTGATTCTGCGGTTTGGCCAGGATCTAAAGCTTCGGGAGATTGCCGGCATTATGGATATGCCTATGCGTACGGTGCAGTCAAAGCTGAGAGCGGCGCTCAAGGAGCTTAAGACTCAGTTGATGAAGGGAGGGGAAACAGATGGAAAGAGATATGGAGAACAGGATTAGAAGGGCGCTTGCCGAGGAGGAAGGGGCGTCGGAGCAGATGACAGACAGGATGATCCTTCTTTCCAGAATGCAGTGGAATGCTGCAAATCTGAAAAAACGGATCGGATTTGGAGAACTGCTTCTTTCGCAGCTCCGGTATATTGGCTGGAGGATGTGGATGGTTGAGCTGATCCTTGCGTTTGTACCGACATTTCTTATAATACAGTATGTGGAATGGCATGTGATCACACCGGTAAAAGCGGTATGTTTCCTTAGTTGTCTTGTGGTAGGCATATCCATGTTCTGGGTGGTGTTTATTTACCGTTCCGGCTATTATCATATGATGGAAATAGAAGCGGCTGCATTTTTTTCTTTGAAACGGCTGCTGTTATCCAGAATTATAATCCTGTTTGCAGGAGAGCTGGCGGTGATCGCAGGAATTTCAGCGTTGACATCTGCCCATACGGCTCTTGGCTTTGGGAGCGGTATGGTCTATATGCTGTTTGCCTTTGGAGCATGCAGCAACGGTATGCTGGTTCTGATCCGGCGTGCAGGGATGGACCGGCTGTGCCGTTATTTTCTGGCATACGGAGTGCTGCTTCTGGCTGTGCTGCTGCTGTTAGCCAAATTTCTGCCGCAGTTTTTTGACGGGACACGGCAGACATGGGTCGCTTTTGGCAGCTTTGTTTTGCTTGGATACTGCATTTATCAAGGTGTTCTGCTTTTGAAGCAGCAGGGAGAAACTGTATACGCCTGACGGGAGGGTTAAAATGATGGAACTTAGGATGGAACACATTACAAAACAATATAAGGATAAACTGGCTGTAGATGATGTGTCTCTTACGGTCACGCCGGGGGTCTGGGGGCTTTTGGGTGCAAACGGGGCAGGAAAGACTACGCTGATGAAGATGATTGCCGGGATTATGAGTCCGACTTCCGGTAAAATTGTATACGACGGCGTTCCCATTGCGGCGCTTAAAGGGAGCTATCGGGATATTTTCGGGTATCTGCCGCAGGAATTCGGCTTTTATCCGGAATTTACCGTAAAGGATTATCTGGAATATGTGGCTGTCTTAAAGGGGCTGACAAAAACGGATACAAAGAAAAAGATAGCGGAGCTTTTAGAGAGGCTTTCTCTGGAGGATGTCAGGAAGAAACGGATCGTCAGATTGTCCGGCGGAATGAAACGGCGCGTGGGAATCGCGCAGGCACTTCTTAACGAGCCGGAAATACTGATTTTGGATGAGCCGACCAGCGGTCTTGATCCGGGGGAGCGGGTCAGGTTCCGGAATCTTTTATCGGAATTTGCCCATGACAGGATTGTGGTAATATCTACCCATATTGTATCGGATGTGGAATATATCGCCGCCCAGAATGCGGTGATGAAAAACGGAAAAATCATACAGACCGGAACAACGGAGGAATTGGTAAAGCATGTGGCCGGAAAGGTCTGGACCTGCCGGGTTCCGGCTGACGAAACGGGAAGATGGGAGAAGGAAGTGCAGGTGGTGAATCTGCGGAATGAGCCGGATGGGACCGTGGCGCTCCGGTATTTGGCAGATGAGAAAATGACAGAGGATTCAAAGCGTGTAAAGCCGCGGCTGGAGGATCTCTATCTGTGGCTGTTTCCGCAGGAAGGAGGAGTAAGATGAGGCTTTTATTATTGGAAATCAAACGTGTATTACTGACAAGGATCACATGGTTTCTGCTGGGCATGAGCCTGATTCTGACGGCGGCACTGGCATATATACCTGTAACCTTTGAAGGGGTGGTGCTGGATGAAAATGGAAAGAAAACGGAGCTGACAGGACTGGAGGCAGTGAAGCATTACCGGCAGTACAATAACACGATATATGGAGAAGTGACGGCCGAAAAGCTTACAGAAGCCATAGAAAAGCGTCAGGAACTTTACCGGGAATACGATTCAGAATATGGAGAAAATATCCCGTCAGAGGTATATTATAAGGAACTGGCGTCTTCAGATGCCTATGTACATGGGATAAAAGAAGTGTTTGCGGATCCTAAGACCGGGATTGCGCCGGAGGTTCTGGAACTTGATCCAGAGGAAGTGGGGGATTACTATGGCAGGCTGACGGAGAGGCTGGCTTCTGTGATGAAAATGGGACAGAAGGATTACCCTTCGGCAGAAAAAGCCGCGTTAGAGAAATTTGAGAAGGTGGAACGGCCCTATCAGTATTATTACGGCGCATCGGGAAATTCCATGGATTACCAGGTGCTGCTGATCTTTGCGGCTGCAGTTTTCTGCGTAGTTATCGCGGCGCCGGTATTTTCAACCGAATACCAGACCGGTTCAGACGATATCCTGCGGTGCACCAGGCATGGAAGGGCTCGCCTTGCCGCCGCCAAGATCCTATCGGCATTTCTCATAACCGGAACCGCTTTTACTTTCTGCGGCGTTTTGTATATCCTGATAAGCAACTGCCTGTTCGGATGGGAAGGTACTAAGACTTCTATGCAGATTATCTTTTCGGTAACAAGCCTTCCAGCATATACAATAGGACAGCTTCAATGGGCAAATCTGGCAGGAAGTATTCTGATTGTGCTTTCTACAATCAGCTTTACGCTGTTTGTATCTTCAAAGGCAAAGAATAATGTCAGCGCCCTTGCAGGAGGACTTCTCTTTGTGATCCTTCCGGTGATCGCAGATGCCGCCCTGCCGGGACAGCTTGGGAAATGGGTTGGCTGTATCCTTCCATCCGGCGGGATCGGGCTTTCCAACAGCCTGCTGTATGCCATGACAGATTTTGACTTTCTGCACATAGGGCAGACATCCGTCTGGAATGTAGATCTGCTTCTGGTGATACGTGCAGTAGAGATTCCTGTCTTTGTCCTGCTCGCGGTTTATACCTACTGCCGGAGGGGAAATGCCGGGAAATAAAGCTTGGAGTTTTTGCATTGACAGCAGCTTTCAGCCGGGAAATCTGGAGAATATAGAAAAATTCGCCGTTACTTCCATAAAAATGCAAAAGAGACTTGAATTTTTGTACAAGATTTAGTACAATAATAGCTGGTTGATGATTCTTTAACAAAGGTTGAAGGATTTCAAGAATATGAGGCTGTGAAAAACAGTTAATAATCATTTAGGAGGAATTAATCATGGCAGTAAAAGTAGCGATTAATGGATTCGGACGTATCGGACGTCTGGCATTCAGACAGATGTTTGGAGCAGAGGGATATGAGGTAGTTGCAATCAATGACTTGACATCTCCAAAGATGCTCGCTCACCTGTTAAAGTATGATTCTTCACAGGGCAAATATGCTCTGGCTGACAAAGTTGAGGCTACAGAGGATTCTATCGTTGTTGATGGAAAAGAGATTAAGATCTATGCAAAGGCTAACGCAGAGGAGCTTCCATGGGGTGAGATCGGTGTAGACGTAGTTCTGGAGTGTACAGGCTTCTACACATCAAAAGAGAAAGCTTCTGCTCACGTGAAAGCAGGCGCTAGAAAAGTTGTTATTTCTGCACCGGCAGGAAGCGACCTTCCTACAATCGTTTACAATGTTAACCATACATCACTGAAGCCGGAGGATACAGTTATTTCTGCAGCTTCTTGTACAACAAACTGCCTGGCACCTATGGCTAAGGCTCTGAACGACCTTGCACCGATCAAGTCTGGTATCATGCAGACAATCCACGCTTACACAGGCGACCAGATGACTCTTGACGGACCACAGAGAAAGGGCGACTTGAGAAGATCCCGTGCAGCAGCAATCAATATTGTTCCAAACAGCACAGGTGCAGCTAAGGCTATCGGCCTTGTTATCCCAGAGCTGAACGGAAAGCTGATCGGCGCTGCTCAGCGTGTTCCAACTCCTACAGGATCTACCACAATCCTTACAGCAGTTGTTGACAAGGCTGTAACAGTTGACGAAGTTAACGCAGCTATGAAGGCAGCAGCTACAGAGTCCTTCGGATACAACACAGACGAGATCGTATCCAGCGATGTTATCGGTATGAGATATGGCTCATTATTCGATGCTACCCAGACAATGGTATTGCCGATTGATGACAATACAACAGAGGTTCAGGTTGTTTCCTGGTATGATAATGAGAATTCTTACACAAGCCAGATGGTAAGAACAATCAAATACTTCTCTGAATTAGCATAAGAGTAATTTAGGATAATAGGAGACTCAGAAGAGAGGGTCCGGTCTGACAGGACCGGATCCTTTTTCTGGTGCCGTGCAGCCGGAGGAGCCGATGCATTGAAGGCGTATCTTGCGTGAGGAAGGTTCTGCGGGGCAAAAAAAGCATGGCAGTAAAGGGATCCCATGGCGAATTATAAATAAGTAAGGAGATAAATATATGCTGAATAAGAAATCTGTAGATGATATTAACGTTAAGAGCCAGAAGGTTCTTTGCAGATGCGATTTTAACGTACCTCTTATCGAAGGAAAGATTACAGATGAGAACCGTCTGGTAGCAGCACTTCCTACCATTAAGAAGCTGATTGCCGACGGCGGAAAAGTAATTCTCTGCTCACATCTGGGCAAGCCGAAGGGCGAGCCGAAGCCGGAGCTTTCTCTTGCACCGGTAGCCGCAAGGCTTTCCGAGCTGCTTGACAAGGAAGTGAAGTTTGTTCCAAGCAATGTTGTTGTAGATGACAGCGTAAAGGCTGCTGTTGATGCAATGGCAGACGGCGATGTAATCCTTCTTGAGAATACACGTTACAGAATCGAAGAAACCAAGAACGGCGAGGCGTTCTCCAAGGATCTGGCTTCTCTTTGTGATGTATTTGTAAATGACGCATTTGGCACGGCTCACAGAGCACACTGCTCTAACGTGGGCGTGACAGAATATGTTGACACTGCTGCGGTAGGCTATCTGATGCAGAAGGAGATTGATTTCCTGGGTAATGCGGTAAATAATCCGGAGAGGCCGTTTGTTGCTATTTTGGGCGGTGCAAAGGTATCCAGTAAGATTTCCGTAATCGAAAACCTTCTTGACAAGGTAGATACGCTGATCATTGGCGGCGGCATGTCATATACCTTCAGCAAGGCAGAGGGAGGAAGCGTAGGCAATTCCCTGCTGGAAGCAGATTACTGCGACTATGCGCTGAACATGCTGAAGAAAGCAGAGGAGAAGGACGTAAAACTGCTTCTTCCTGTAGATACCGTAATTGCAGACGACTTCTCTAATGATGCGGCTTCTAAGGTTGTAAAGGCCGGAGAGATTCCGGACGGCTGGCAGGGACTTGACATCGGACCGGAGACTGCTAAGATTTTCTCTGAGGCTGTTAAGGATGCAAAGACTGTTGTATGGAACGGACCGATGGGATGCTTCGAGATGCCGAATTTCGCGGCAGGAACAGAGACGGTTGCAAAGGCGCTGGCCGATACAGATGCAGTAACAATCATTGGCGGCGGCGATTCTGCAGCAGCAGTAAATCAGCTTGGATTCGGCGATAAGATGACGCACATTTCAACAGGCGGCGGCGCTTCCCTTGAATTCCTGGAGGGCAAAGAGCTTCCAGGCGTAGCAGCCGCAAACGATAAGTAAAAAGCTTGGCGAGGTTTTTTCGAGCCTAGTGTTTACTTAGTTCGCCGACCTTGGCGAGGTTTTTCACGAGCCTAGAGAGACGAACATACCCGTAAAAAGCTTGGCGAAGCGTTGAGTAATATTTTAGAAGGAGAATAAAAAAGATGGCAAGAAGAAAGATTGTTGCAGGTAACTGGAAAATGAACAAGACCCCAAGCGAGGCTGTTGCTTTGGTTGAGGAGCTGAAACCGCTGGTAGTAAGCGATGATGTAGATGTTGTATTCTGTGTTCCGGCAATTGATATTATCCCTGTTGCAGAGGCAGTAAAGGGCACAAATATCGAGGTTGGCGCTGAGAATATGTATTTTGAGGAGAAGGGCGCTTACACAGGCGAGATTTCTCCGGCTATGCTGGTAGATGCAGGCGTTAAATATGTTGTTCTCGGACACTCTGAGAGGAGAGAGTATTTTGCTGAGACAAATGAGACTGTAAATAAGAAGGTGCTGAAGGCTTTCGAGCATGGAATCACACCGATTATGTGCTGTGGCGAGTCTCTTGAGCAGAGAGAGCAGGGCGTTACAATGGATTTCATCCGCCAGCAGGTTAAGGTTGGACTTCAGAATGTTACGGCTGATCAGGCTAAGACAATGGTTATCGCTTATGAGCCGATCTGGGCAATCGGAACCGGCAAGACAGCTACAACAGAGCAGGCACAGGAGGTTTGTGCAGGCATCCGTGCATGCATCGCAGAGGTTTATGATGATGCTACGGCAGAAGCTATCCGTATCCAGTACGGCGGTTCTGTAAATGCAGCTACGGCTCCTGAGTTATTTGCACAGGCAGATATCGACGGCGGACTTGTAGGCGGAGCAGCATTGAAGCCGGACTTCGGCAAGATTGTAAACTACAAATAAAAAGCAGTATTAGCCATTAAAATTGAGCAGGCTGTATGGTTGGTAAAGGTTACCGGCCATTCAGCCTGTTTATTATAATAAAAGATTTTTTGCTTATGTAATTCCAGCACTTGCGTAAACAGTAATTCTGTGATATTATGTTAAGCGCAAGATGAATATTTCAGGATTTCTATTTTCATGGCATTTTGCCGCAGAATCTCAGCATTTAAACATAAAAGTCCGGGGGAGTAATGTGTTTGATTGTATTTTTCATATATTATCTAGAGTGTCGCCGCTTCTTCGATCCATACGAATGGATGTCGTTTCTATGGATGATGAAAATATATTGTATAACACAGAGATGCAGGATAAGAGAAAAAATGATTATGCCAGTATTCAGAGTAAAGAAAGTCAAAGATTATACGATTATGCCAAATTCCAGTCAAGGATTTACCGCTTTAGCTGCGTTTACGTCCTTGACTTGGCTGTTTGGCGTTGATATTCTGGGAAAGGCATAAAGAAGAATTTGC
>CAJTZE010000023.1 GCA_910584265.1 uncultured Dorea sp.
AAGTATTGATTTTTCAAAGTGCAAATCCCATTTTTAATGTGGGAAGTTTGAGTTATTAAGTATAAGCTGTAGGTGTATCCGGTCGATATCACTTAATTTGACATTCGCGAGAGCAGAGAAATGCTTCTCTATGATATTGTTATACATAGCCTGCGTGTTGGCACTTTTCTGATGTTTATATACAGTCATCCAGTGCCGTGCATATTCAAGAAACATAATCTCAGTTTTCCGTATGTGCTTCCGGGATTCCACGTCCCGCTTAAATTGTTCGACCATTTTTTCCAGGGCGCCGCTGCTCTTTTTAGTGCGTAAGTTTACACGGTGTTTCGTGCCGTTTGGATTATAGGTGCCGTCCCAGAGCCTGGTTGCATAGTATCCGTCTTTTCCTTTTTTGTATGTTACCTTTGCCATTGCATCATCCTCCTTAAAAATAGGTATAAAAATAACAGCCAGAAAACCTTAATTTTCTTGCGTTGGCTGTCCGAAAATGATACAATATTTTTGAAGAAGTGGTATCACCTTCGGGTATATCTAAAGCCGTTCCTGTTGGCGCAGGGGCGGTTTTTTATTGTTGACATTTATTTATGCTTTTCGTCGGGTTTATGTGCTTTTTATAATACAGGTTATTTGATCTGAAGCTTTTGCATAAGTGCTTCTTGGAGAACCTGAGAGAAATTAACACCAATGGCAGTTGCTTCTTCATTGAGCCATTCGGGTATGCTGAGTGTCTTTTTTACAGCGCGCGGGTTAGTTCGTTTCTTGTATGCCAACATGTCAAATTCGACAACAACAAGAAAAGAATCTTTTTCGACCGAAATATTAGTTGGATCAGATGGCTCTGGTAAAGTATCACTCGCGGTTTCCCGTGATGTAAGTGTAAGTCCAAGTGCGTCAACAGCCATACCGTATGCATCTGCCATATTGTCCCCTTCTGTAAAGCATTCTGGAAAATCTGGAAAAGAAATCCAGAAACCGCCTTCCTCAGCCTTGTGGAAAATAGCGGGATAAAACAGTAATTTATTCATGTGGTTACCTCCTTTTTAGCGGCAGAGCTATTTAAGCCCTGCCTGCTTTAATATTGCCTGCTCTAAGCCTTTTTTCATGGCTCGTGAGTGATAAGGAACAATTACTTGCTTTCCAGTTTTCGCGTTCCTTAGCTTTACGTGGGAACCGTTCTGGCTAATAATCTCGAAATCATTTTGTTTTAATTTTTTAATGATTTCCTTTGGTGTCATTGGCATCTTTTGTAACTCCGTTCCTTATCATAGGAATATTATAACACGTATTGTTACGTAAGTCAATAATTACACGTAATAATACGTAAAATGTATATCGGATATACACATGTATGAGCCTAAGCTTTCGGACAAATTTCCAAAAACCACCCTTTTCAGCAAGTTCAGTTGTCTTTATATGTAGAAGGGTAAGTTATCCACATACTTATCAACAAAATTCAAACGTTTCATTTTATAGTCCTTAATATTGATTTAGCGTATCATATAAAACATAATTGACAATATAGTTCTTAATTGCGATAAGAGCATAATATCGGTAAATGATTATTGGATTTTTTCAATTTCGCCAGTGTCAATATTAACATGATATTCGCTAAGAAGCGTTCCGGAGCATGCTAGTTTTGCATCGTGCTCTTCCTGATCAACGTAGTCATATGTAGTAACATCTAAAAGGTTTCCTATAACAGTTATATTGCTTGTGGTATTTAATGTGAAGTTGATAATGATATGGTATTCATTACTATGATTGTTTGTCAATTTGTACTTTTTCCGGCAGTTATCGCATAACATATAATTAGAGTCTTGTTTACTTCGCCTTAAATCTTTTCCGCATTTTGGACATTTTTTACCAGTAATTCACCCATGTATTTTATTGTACAATGTATCTATTATGAAGATACGGCTAAATGAGATAATGAATGAAAGAGACTTATCTTTTCAGGAAGTGGCTTTCATGACCGGAATTTCAAAATCTACAATCCATAGAATTGCAAATGGTAGGTGTCTCCAACTGCTGATACTTTGGAACTTCTTGCAAAAGGTCTGAAAGTGCGAATTTCAGACCTTTATGAGTCCGATTTTAAATAAGTGTCCCATATCTGGGACGATTTATCAATTTCCCGATAGTTTCCCCGATTTCAGTTGTCTTAATAATAGATGGAAAAGTTATCCACATACTTATCAACAAAAAATCCAAACATACGTTTGTGAAATTCCCTTTAAATTATTGCTAATATGTAGCAATATAAATTCAAGGAATTCGCGAACGTGTATTCGGTGGCTGGACGGAGGTAATACTTATGAGTAATGAAAAGTACAAAAAATACATAATTGAGATGGTTCAGAAGATTGATAATAATAAGCATCTTGAACGCATATATAATTATGTACATAAGTTATTTATTAGAAGGACAGGTGAATAACCTGTTTTTTCTATGTAAAAATACATTTTAGATAATCCTTTAATATTTGTAGATGTTCGGAATCCAGTTCTAAATATTTTTGAATAATCTTTTTATCTATTTCATCAAGATTATAGTCTTCAGCAATCTCATCGACTACATTTTCAGGAGTTCCGGTAAAAATAGGGAGCTGTCCTTCAGTGAGCCAATAATAATTTACACGAAATATACGACAAATGGAAAGAATTATTGATTCTGGAAGTTTTCTATTACCACTTTCATACCGGGAAATAGCAGCGCTTGTTATACCTAGTTTATTTCCAAATTCTTTTTGGCTTAAATCTAACTCTTGAGTTCTTAATTGTAAAAGCCGTTCATTCATATATATTTTCACCACCTTTGTAATTGAATAATACTATACAAGATTACCATTGTCGATAAAAAGAGCAAAAAGATATTGATAGAAACGACATTGGTATATACAATATTTGTTTTCAAGATTCTCAGGGTGTTTTTTTGTGCTGTTATGCATTGGAGGGAAATGCCAGCGTCAGATTTTGCAGGTTTCAAAAAAATTTGTTATTGATGAGACAAAAAGCTTTTGCGTTGTTATATATGAGTACTCAAAAGGGGCGGCTATGCTTTCAATGGACTGATGCCGGTCTGCAAGATCCGGGATGGTGAGTACTATGTATGTACATTTAGTGATGCGGGTATGTCTTTATGGTAGATTAGCAATGATGATGAAAAGATGAAGCAGGGAGGAAAACTATGAAAAAGAAGATTTGTTTATTAACTACGATTAGTATGCTTGCGGTGACGATATATCTGGCGTTTTATAGATGCGGCCGGCAGTCCTCCGGCGGTTCCGCCTCAGAAAGGATAGGAGAGCACATGAAATTCGGAACATATCAGGGAGAAGAGATCGAGTGGCGCGTGATCGATGTTGACGATGAAAATGGAAGGGTGCTGATGCTCAGCGAATATGGACTGAATGTAAAACCATATCACAATGAAATATTTTTAGCAGAGGCTGTGGTTCGTGGAAAGTGAACGGCAGCTTCTGTTTGTTTAGAGCTGTCTTTGCATAACAGTTTTTGTCAGCCGGCAGGCTTTTGATATAGATAAGTGCAGGATCAGTATTCTTGACTATATATGGGATAACCGATATAATGACAGATAAGGTTTCTGTACTTGGAGCTGATAATCTGCCGCAGGCAGTATGGAGTGGGTGTACGAATGAAAATGAAGAGTCATAATTCTGAAACACAGAACGGTTATATAAAGGGCATTGACGGCCTGCGGGCTGCTGCTGTCCTGATGGTATCTGCATATCATCTGAAACTGCCCTTTGCGAAGTGCGGACTGCTCGGAGTTACGGTGTTTTTTGTGATATCAGGTTTCCTGATCACGCGTATTCTCATATCGGAGATAGAGAATACGAGTACGGTCAACCTGAAGAATTTCTGGATCAGGCGTGTCAGGAGGCTTCTGCCGGCGGTTCTGACGATGGTGGCAGCGTTGATTTTTGCAACGGCGGCATGTAACAGAGTGCTGTTTACAAAAGCATGTCAGGATTTGACATCTGCGGTTTTCTGCTATAATAACTGGCACCAGATATATAATCAGGTTTCTTATTTTGAAAATGCCGGTGCGCCGTCACCGCTTACTCACTGCTGGTCTCTGGCAATAGAGGCGCAGTTTTACTTAGTATATCCGTTAATACTTCTGGTTCTTGCACGGTTTCGGAACAGAAAAAGGCTGTCTGCCGGTGTGACGGCCGCCCTTGCTCTTATTTCACTCGGTCTTATGTGGATGCTTTTTAATCCGGCGGAGGATCCCAGCAGAGTGTACTACGGAACGGATACAAGAGCGTTTTCCCTGTTATTCGGAAGCTGTCTGGCGATGGCGGAGGAGTATGCCGGGATAGGGAAGCGGATCCCGGGCATCCTGCGGGATATTGCAGGCGTGGCGGCGTTTATAGGGCTTATATTCATGATGGTCCGGATTGACGGCTACAGCAGCTTTCTATATAGAGGCGGACAGGGACTTGCATCCCTTCTGGCGGTTCTGGTGATTTTGGCGCTGTTAAATGAGGACAGCGTGTTAAACAAAGTGCTGGGTTTGTATCCGCTCAGATGGATCGGCGAACGTTCCTATGGGATATATTTATGGCATTATCCAATCATATTGCTGACCAGCGGCGTAAAAAAGCCGGTCTGGTGGATGATACTGATTGATGTTCTGCTGACAGGCATTCTGTCTGGTCTGTCTTATTATTTTATTGAAACACCGGTACGGCGCGGGGCGATTGGGCGGAATATCGAGATAATGAAAAGTCATCCGGAGACAAGGCGGGAGCGGAGAAAACATCAGAGGATAGTGCAGAGAAATATCAGGGTGGGAGCTGGTGTACTGACGGTTGGAATCGGCGTGGCGCTGTGTGCGGCATTTGTACCGCGTGATACAGCCCTTGATCATATTGATGCTATGGAGAAGCATGCGGAGGATGTGGATAAGCTTACCAGCCAGAAGGCTGCTGAGCAGAAGGACAAGAAAGGTTCCGGGTCAGAAGATGATGCACAGGGCGGCAGAAAGGCTATGTCGGAGGAAGAACTGCTGGCCAGTCTGAATCTCCTGTTGATTGGGGATTCTATAGCGCTGGATGTTACAGAGTATTATTATGAGACATTTCCAAACAGTATCAGCGATACAGCGATAGGAAGATATACCATGGAGGGTATTGAGATATATGATTCCTACGTTCAGGAAAATGGATGGGACGGCGACGGCGTCATCTTTGCGCTGGGCTCTAACGGACCGCTCTATGAAGCGCTCCCTGCATTAAGGGAGAGAATGGGGCCGGATAAAGCATTATTTGTCGTTACGGCGAAGGCGCCGGGTACGGAGTGGGAAGCATCGAATAATGAAGAGATATGCGCATTTGCAGAGACGACAGAGAATACCTATCTGATAGACTGGTATCAGGCCAGCGGGGAGCATGATGAATGGTTTGACGAGGACGACACACATCTGCTGCCGGAAGGAGCCAAAGCATACAGGGAGTGTATAAAAGAGGCGGTTTTAAAGGTGTTTAAAAATTAGATATGGGATGTAAAAGAAGCAATCTTTAGGGTGGCTTTAGCTTGCTTTGTAAGCCGTACTAAATTAATATTATCATATACATACGAAAAAGAGGAGGATACAGAAGATGATATGTAGTAACTGTGGAAAAGAAAATAAAGGAAACGCCAGGTTTTGTTCAGGATGCGGAAGACCGATGGAAAGTATGCCGCAGAAGGAGAATGAACTGATATTTCAGGATAATGAAGGAAGATCAAGCGGCGGAGAAGTGGAACGCACGATGAATATACAGAGTAATTTGGATAGCAGTGCGGGGAAGGAGCCGGTTTCCATGGGCTGGATAGCATTCAGCAAAGTGTGTATGGCTGTGGAGTGTATGGCATTTACTGCGACAGGGATTGTTGTCGGTGATGTATTGACGAATTCCGGAGAAGGGGTTTTCTTGTTTGTGTTTGGATTAATAGGGTTTGGAATATCATTGATTTGGATACTGTGGCAGGCGTTGATTACAGCGATCTGTCAGAACCTTTATATTAATGTGATAAATACGAATATTTTAATCAAAAAGGTTCAGGTATTATCAGAACAGATAGAGCGGCAAAATGAAATATTAGAAAAATAAGTAATGATAGATTGGGGCTGATTCCGAGTGGAAGTGAAAAAGAGGATGTATTGTGAGAAATGCGGGAATAAACTGGAGGAGGACGCGAAGTTCTGTAATTTATGCGGAACCCCGGTCCCTTTAGAAGAGGATGTGTTCCGGGGAAAAGAAGCAGCCAGAAACAATATGGGCGGAAGCAGTAAAAAGACTGTTGCGGCGGTAGGTGCAGTGTTGATTGCGGCCGGGATCGTATTCGGCGTTATGAGAGGCCGGAAAGCGGAGGAAAGGGAAATACAGAGTGCGGCACAGGCAGAAGAGCAGAAGCCTGCCGGGGATGTCAAAAAGGCAGGGGAGAGGCCGAAGGAACCGGCAGACGAAAAGGAACAGGAGCCGGAAGCAGAGGTTAAAGATTACGATGTGGATTACAGGGAAACATACAAAGAAATTGTGAGACAGGAGGAGGCCGGTGAACTGGGTGCCGACTACTGGGCTCTCCATGATATGGATGGAGACGGAATGCCGGAGCTGTTTGTGCTGGAAGGCCGCTCTGTTGGGACGAATCGATGGGTTGTATATACGTATGATATAGAAAAGGGAACATCCTGTTTTCTTGGCGAAGCCGCTACAGGTTCTTCCGTGCTGTATGAACCGGAGACCCGGGAGGCAGGAATTGTGGCAGTAAAAGGGTATATGGGAGCTGAGTCTGTATATTCTGTGAAAAAGGCTGGAAGAGACGGCTTAAATGTGACGATGGTTTCACAGACAGATAACGTGCCGGGAGATTATTATTCGACACCCTATCCCTTGCAGCTGCATGAAGTAAAAGATATAGATGGGCTGGGCGGATATATTTTGGGAGAAACTATTGCGGAGAGTACGGGGCTCAGAACTCCGGAGGGCCGGGAAGTTTTTAAGATTCCAGGAGACGCCTATGCCACGTCTGTATTACAGGAGCCGGATAGGAAGCATAGTACAGAACATCTTTCTGACCTGAACCCGGCTACTGTCTGGGCGGAGGGGGCAGTGGGAACAGGGGAAGGAGAAGCGGTTGTCATAGACACGCTGCTCCCCTTCAAAGCAGACGGATTGGCGGTTCTTCCGGGATATTGCAGAGATCAGGCAGTATATGAGAAGAACGGCAAGCCGGGCAAGATCACTGTCAAGTGCGGGGATACTGTTATCAGCAGAGAGATAGAATTCTTTAAACCGGATTTTAGCGATCCATTGAAAAGCATGATATATATAGAATTTGACGAACCGGTATATACAGATAGATTTACAGTTACCATTAGCCGCGCTATGGGCGGGACGCAGTATGAGGATATGTGTATCGCTGAACTGTTTCCATATTCGTATACAGCAGAGTATAATTAATAGAAGGGAAAAAGAATGGGCAGATACATAACAAAGGCAATGGCGCTGGCACTGCTTGGCGGTGTATTAGTATGCGGGTGCGGTATTGGCGGAGGAAAAGAACCTGTTGTCAGGCCGGAGAGCACAGAAGACGATATAGAACAAGAATTTCCAGAGACTGGAGAGGAAGAGGGAGCGGAGGCAGAGACGCTCCGCTTTATTGATGCGTGGGGTGAATGGCATGATATGAAGGTGGATCCGGATGTGGAGAAGCATTCGTATGACTGGTCCTGCCTGACCAATACGGAGGAGGGCATTTTCTATACTGGAGATGACCGTTATGACATGCGCAGGGGTGTGGATGTATCTGAGCATCAGGGATCCGTTGACTGGGAACGGGTAAAGGCGGCGGGTTATGAATTTGTA
This sequence comes from uncultured Dorea sp., assembly GCA_910584265.1. Classification (GTDB taxonomy): domain Bacteria; phylum Bacillota; class Clostridia; order Lachnospirales; family Lachnospiraceae; genus Claveliimonas. The sequence goes on from CAJTZE010000023.1 coordinate 7,881, forward strand.
ATACTCCGGATTGGCTATCGAGGATACGGGACGGCGGGAAATTTGTATGTGGATGCCATGTTCCATGAGAATATTGCCGGAGCGAAAGCGGCAGGCCTTGATGTTGGGGTTTATATCTTTTCTCAGGCGGTGAACGAACAGGAGACGCTGGAGGAAGCAGAACTGGTGCTGGAGAATTTGAAAGGGTACAGGCTGGAACTTCCGGTCGTATTTGATCCGGAGAGAATTCGTGATGATACAGCAAGGACAGACGGGGTGCCGGGAGAACAATTCACAGAGAATACGCTTTTGTTCTGTGAAAAGATAAAAGAGGCGGGTTACCAGCCGATGGTATATAGTAATCTGGTATGGGAAGCATTTGAATTTGATATGGAAAAACTGGCAGATTACCCTATTTGGTATGCCGACTATGAGCCGGCACCGCAGACACCGTACCGGTTTACATTCTGGCAGTATTCGGAAAAAGGACAGGTTGACGGCATTGAGGGCGGGGTGGATTTGAATGTACAGTTTTGTGAAAAAGGATAGGTTAGCGATATGTATTGTGAAAAATGTGGAAGGAAATTAGAAGACGGGGAATTGTTCTGCCAGCAGTGTGGAACGAAGAGGCCGGACATATTTATACAGGAAGAGACAGCAGATAACAGACAGGCGGAGCGCGTGCCGAAGAAGAGAAGGACTGTGGCGGCTATTGTGGCGGCGCTTGCAGTGTGTGTGATTGCGGCGGGAGTATTTCTGGGACTTCAGCACTTTGGCGTGAATCAGGGAGAGCCGGAAAAGAATATGGCAGAGGAGGCTGATTTCGTTGAGGAGACGGATCAGCCGGCGTTTCCGGAAAACTGTACACTGGAAATATCCCAGTATGATATTTCGGATTATCCGGCAGTGAAGGTCTATCTGGAGGTTTATGGGGAAGACGGGAATCTGGTGGAGGATCTGGATAAGGAAAACTTCTGCGTAAAAGAAAGAAGAGGCAAAGCCGGAAAAGCGGCGGAGAAGGCGGCGGAAAATGTTGTCAAGCTCAACGAAAATGAAGGTATTAGTATCGGCCTTATTGCTGATGCAAGCGGAAGCATGGAGGCGGATATTGCGCAGGTAAAAACAGAGATGCTGGAGTTTCTTAAGACGGTGCAGTTTGATAAGGGGGATGAAGTGGAGCTTGTCAAGTTCAGTGATGAATCTTATATCTGCGCCAGCTTTACCAATGATATGGATGATATTACGGAAGCGGTCAATTCGATGACAACAGATGGAAATACGAGACTTTATGATACGCTGATGAATGAACTTGAGAGAATCCAGTTTCAGCAGAATGCGAAGAGCATTATTGCTTTTACAGACGGATGGGACAACGAAAGCGTTTATACGGCGGAGGAAGTTGCGGAGTATGCGTCAGAGTGCCATATTCCAATATTTCTGATTGGAATTGGCTTAGAATGTGATGAAGAGGCTCTGGCACAGCTCGCGGAAGCGACAGGAGGAAGTTATCAGAATATTGATGATATTGGGCTGCTGGAAGATAATTACCGTTCAATTTATCAGGAAGAAAAAGAGGCCTATCTGTTGGAATATGAAATAAACGAGCCAGATGACTTTGGCAATGGATGTTATCTGGAAATTGCTCTTCAGGATGAAAAGGGAAACGCCGGGGATGAAGCAGAGCTTTCCTTTGAACCGTCGGATTTTTTTGAAATGATGTATAACCGTTTCCTTATAGCCGGAATTGACTGCCAGACAAAAGGAGAGCGGAATCTTATTGACTCCGGATTGATTATTACTACAAAGGAAGCCTATGGAAACCCGGATTGTGTGGCATATCAGTCTCAGGAAGCGATAAACAGCGGCGGCACCGGAGCCAGCGGCTCTAACGTGTATGTGGTGCTGATGGATCACGAGGTGTTGAATGTATATGAAAATAAGGATGGAAGTTATACAGTTTATGGCGTATCGAATTATGATATTAGTAAAATCAACAGATACGAAGAACTGAGAAATGAGCAGGAGAAACTGGCGGTTTCCAGTATTTATGGAGAATCCAGCAGAGAGAAGGCTCAGTATAAGATTGAAGAGAACCGGAGTAATTATGAGAAGCTGACCCTTGTGAAAGATACAGATGGGAAGTGGAGATTTAATACCCGGGTGTATGAGAGGGAGGATGGAGGGAATCCCTATCCGGTGAATGAAATCTATGATGTAGCAATTTATTAGAACAGTGCTGGAAACAGACTTGTTTTCATGGATTGTGCATGAGGCATTGATGAACAGGTTGAAATAAGCAGACAGCATATTGGATTTGACAAGTATAGTAAATTATGATAGGATACAGAATGTCTTGGAGAACTTGGGAGGTTGTGTTCCGAGACATTTTGCGGGCGGATATGGCGGAATTGGCAGACGCGCTAGACTTAGGATCTAGTGGGCTTCCCGTGCAGGTTCAAGTCCTGTTATCCGCATCAATAAAAACAGCCGTAAATCTCTGAATTTACGGCTGTTTTTATACTTAAGTCTGTTGCCGGCTGTAAAATGCGGACTACGCTTCTGAGAACTGATCCTTTCCTACCTGGCACAGCGGGCATTCAAAGTCTTCCGGTACATCCTCCCATTTGGTTCCGGGTGCGATTCCGCTTTCTGGACAGCCCTGCTCCTCGTCGTATTCCCAACCGCATACATCACATACATATTTCATGATTCGTTCCTCCTTTGTATCTGTCAAAATTATCGTATTATCTATTTTATCAAAGGCCACTGTGAAAGTCAATTAGCTGCTGTGTGCATGGTCGTACAACTGCTGGATTTCCTCCGGAAGTTTGTCAGGGAGTATAGCGCTTAGCCGTTCTTCATTCCCGTCCGCCGAATCTGCGGATGCCGGAGGTTCGCTCCATGTTAATGAAGAGTCCTTCTTTATCGTAATACCGCAGAGTTGAAACTGGAATGTGGAACCTCTCTGCTATTTGTCCTATTGTATACATGTATGATTCTCCCTTGATGTTAAAGTTTGTCTGAGGAAACCTAAAGCTGGATTTAGATTTTGCTATTACGATACTATGAATGGAGAAAAATGTCAATGAAGCGGCGGCTATCCACCGCTTTGGAAATGTGCTATACTGTTACTGCTTACGGACATATTAGAATGACGGACGGATTTGGCATGTCTATCTGTAGAGGAGACAGAAGCGTGCCGGAATGGAGGGATGGAATGCTTCAGGGAATTGAGGCGGTTTTTGCCGACAGAGTCAGAATGATGACCTCGTTAAAGAAGAAAACTTACAAGGATTTTTCGGCGGAATTTGAAGAGAAGTATGGGAATTATTTTTCTGAGATGCGGGAATATGTGGAACAGGCAGAGGATAAAAAGGCGGCGGCGGATGAGATTGGTGAATGTATCATGCAGGCCGTAACAAATACCTGTGCAAATAAACGCGGAAAGCTGGACGCCAGAAGCAGGTCGGAGGCCAGCCTGTTTATGGTGTATTATGTATTTCCGGCAATTCTGAAATTGGGAGATACAGGAACGGTCATTGCGGACGGAGTGCTGGCCGCCTGCCGGGCTGGACTGAAAAACAGGAGCCTGCAGTATGTGGAGTATGATACCATTTATAATGGATTTAATGAAAAGATATTTGGATTGTTTTAATAAGGATAAAGGATTGAATGAAAAGCGAAGAAGAGATGGATAAGAGCTTCCTTCCGGGTGAGGGGATCATCAAGGGAGATATCGAAGAGACGATTAAGAGTATGGGCTATATCGGACGAGTGGGCATGCGTTCGACAGACACAGAGATCCTGAATGTGATGATTGACCGGATTAATGTAAATCAGGAATGCTAGGACAGGTCCGGCACGGACTGGGTAATGATGGAGGAATAAAAATGATGACAAGCAGATTAAGCAGAGATGAAGCGTTTACGCTTCTTAGGAAATATAATAAGGAGCCTTTTCATATCCAGCATGCGCTGACGGTAGAGGGTGTTATGCGGTGGTATGCGAAGGAGCTTGGCTTTGGTGAGGAAGAGGAATACTGGGGGATCACAGGCCTTCTTCACGACATTGATTTTGAACTTTATCCGGAGGAGCACTGCCGAAAGGCGCCGGAGCTTCTGCGGGAAGGCGGCGCAGGTGAGGATATGATTTACAGTATCTGTTCCCACGGATACGGCATCTGCTGTGAGCTGGAGCCGAAGCATGAGCTGGAGAAGGTGCTGTTTGCGGCGGATGAGCTGACGGGGCTTATTTGGTCGGCGGCTTTGATGCGGCCTTCTAAGAGTGTGATGGATATGGAGGTTAAGAGCCTTAAGAAGAAATTTAAGGACAAGCGGTTTGCGGCAGGCTGCTCTAGAGAGGTCATTGCAGAGGGCGCAGAGAGGCTTGGATGGGAGCTTAGCGAATTGTTTGAGAAGACCATACTGGCAATGCGGAGCTGCGAGGCTTCTGTAGCAGAATTTATGGAGAATTACCACGCATAAAGGAATGCCTGATATTAAATTTGAATAAGACAGCAGAGTATGGACTGACCGAAGGAGGATGGACATGATAAATAAGACAGCGTATATTGAAAGCACCGGAGTAAACCCGCACAGGAATCTTGCCATGGAGGAGTATCTGTTTTCTGGATGTGAAAAAGATGAGGCCATTTTATACCTGTGGCAGAATGAGAACACGATTGTAATCGGCAAGAACCAGAATGCTTGGAAGGAATGCCAGATCAGCAGGATTGAGGAAGACGGGGCTGTGATCGCGAGACGTATTTCTGGCGGGGGGGCGGTATTTCATGATTTGGGGAATCTGAATTTTACATTTCTGGTAAGTAAGGAGAACTATGACCTTAAGAGACAGCTTGAAGTGATTTTGAAGGCAGTACAGAAGCTCGGCATCCATGCGGAGGCTTCCGGGAGGAATGATATTCTGGTAGACGGACAGAAGTTTTCCGGCAATGCATTCCATGAGCATAAGGGGCGCTGCTACCATCATGGAACAATTATGGTGGACGTGAAGCTGGGCGAGCTGAATAAATATCTGAATGTGTCCAAGAAGAAGCTGGAATCTAAGGGGATTAAATCCGTTCGTTCCAGAGTAACCAATCTTATAGATTACAATCCGGAGCTTACTATTGACCGGCTGAAGGCGGCGCTGAAGGAGACCTTTGAAGAGGTGTATGGACACAAGAGCCGCATTATTAAGGAAGAGGATTTGGATCAGACGGCAGTTCAGGAACTGTATGAGAAATATTCCTCCTGGGAATGGGTATATGGAAGGGAATTTGAATTTCAGTATGAGGTATCCGAGAGGTTCAGCTGGGGACAGGTGGATATCCAGTTTCAAGTGGATTGCGGGATGATTACTGATATAGCGGTTTATTCGGATTCCCTGAAGCCGGGCGTAATTCAGGAGCTGCCGGGGAAGCTTAAGGGCATCCGCTATAACAATCAGGCAATGGGTGAGAAGATTGAAGAGCTTCATTCTGATGAGGAGCAGGAAGAAGAGATGTTCCGGGATATAGAGAGGTGGCTTCGGAATGTGGAGTTATAAGAGCTTCCCGCTTACTGCATAAAAGGTACCGTTTAGTCAATCGGCTTGTAACCGTGTATTTTTTTCTCTATAATGAGGAAAGAATTATGAGAGAAGGACGGAGGTAGTGAGGTTGATTCGGATTGCAGTATGTGAAGATGAACCGTTGCTTCTGGAACGGCTGGCCGGCCAGATCAGGACTATTTTGGATAAATATCCATTTGCGCACCGCATAGAAGTTTTTGCAAACGGCACTGCCCTGCTGGCGCGGGAGGCGTACGACATCTTACTGCTGGATATTGAGATGAAGCCGTATAACGGGATTGAACTGGCCAAACGGCTCCGGGAGAGGGGAGATACGGGTAGATTTATCTTTATAACCGCTTATGAGCAGTATGCAATAGAGGCATATGACGTGCAGGCATTTCATTATCTGGTAAAGCCGGTGAATGAAAAGAAGCTGGAGGAGGTTCTTCTGAAATGCTGTGCTTCCTTAAAGGAGGAGAAGGAGCAGGCGGTTACGGTTAGGAAAGGAACCGCGGTTCGGAGGATTCCTTTCGGGGAGGTGCTGTATCTGGAGGTTCTGGATAGGAAGATTTATCTGCACACGGCAGAGGAAACTATATCCTTTTATGGGAAGCTGGAAGAGCTTGAGTTGGCACTCCCGGATAACTTCTTCAAATGCCACAGAAGTTATATTGTAAATTTTCATCATGTACAGCGTTATGAGAAAGGGGATATCCAGCTGGATAATGAAGAGCGCATCCCTTTGTCCAAACGGAAGTACCGGTTATTCGGACAGGCATTCATGCAGTATTTGAAAGAAAGCGGGGATGTGTTTTGATGAGGGAAGTTTGGATAATTGGCTGGGGACTTTTAGATACATTTTTAAAATACCGTTTTCTGGAAAGAATGCTTGGCGCAAAACACCGTTTTGCGTATCTATGGTTCTATCTGGGGAGCCTGATATATGGACAGATGAATGTGAGGTTTCATCTTGCGGGAACAGCAGGGGGAAACCTCATTTATCTATGCGGCTGTGCATTTGTGCTGAATCTGCTGTTATTTTACGGAAGTGTAGTTAAGAAGGCGTTCTTTACTTTGTGGATGTACTGCGCACAGGGGGTGACGGCGGACGGGCTTCTGATCGTATGCCATGCATTAGCGGTTTCAGAAGGGCGGATACGCTGTTCGGATACAGTGTTATACAGCATCGGGATTACAGCTAGTCTGGTACAGTATTTGATGATGGAAATATTACAGCAGAGGCTGTATATTTTGAAGCGCGATTTTGCTGATCAGGATATCTGTTACCTGATGTCTATCATTTTATTTATCTATGCGGCGGTTTCTATGATCAGGACTATGTTTTCCGGGATTACTGACTGGGCGCCGGAAGCCCTGACTGTTACTGCGGTACTTGGCAGCCTGACTGCATTTGGCGGTGCGGCGCTTCAGGTATATTGTATTGTTAAACTGGAATCCCGGCTGTTAGAACGGCTGGCCCGACAGCGGTATCAGTTGATGGATCAGCATATAGAGGCTATAAAAGAGCAGTACCAGCAGATGAGGAAGGTCCGGCATGATATAAAAAACCACGGATTATGCCTGGCACAGCTCTTGTCGGAAGGGAAAATAGAAGAGGCTTCTGCCTATCTGGAAGGGCTGACTAGCCGTATAGAACAGGGGAAGCCTGCGGTGCAGACAGGTTCGGTATTTGCCGATGCGCTGTTAAATCCCAAATATCAGCAGGCGCGTGCGCAGGGAATCGATATATCTATTTCTATGGCTGTACCGAAAGAGGAGCAGATCGCGCCGGTGGATCTATGCTGCCTTTTGGCAAATGCTTTGGATAATGCAATAGAGGCCTGCGGGCGGGGAAGCGGAGAATCCGCGGGATGGATACGGATGAAAGCAAGGATGCATACGAATTGCTGGGTGCTGGAGGTCAGGAATAGTATGCATTCTGCAGCGGCGGTGAAGAGTAGAAGCTTGCTGCACTCCAAGAGCAGCAAGCCCGGCGGTATCGGTCTGCAGAATATGAAAGCTGTTGTGGAGAGGTATGAAGGAGTGTTAGATATACAGAGTGATTCGTGCTTTACGCTCAGCGTTATGCTTTCGCTGCCGTCTGCGTCAAAAAAGAGGCCGTCGGCACCATAGCCGTTAAGAGGCCGGGGAATCTGGCTGATATATAAGCAGATGAGCATGGCGGCAGTTTACTGGCCGATATGGCGGAATAAGGAGGTATATAATATGCGGATATATGCAGGATGGACGGCGGGAATTTTTCAGGTGGGACAGACGAACCCGGCTATGAATCAGAGGCATACGGGAAATGCGCTGAGTCCGGCAGCGGCAGGGAGAAGCGATACAGCGGTCATATCCCCGCAGGGAAAAGCATCCAGTATGCTGGCAAATCTGATGAACCAGAAGGAGCTGATCCAGATGAATAAAGAGTCTCTGATCAGGAGGTCTCTGGATGAGGAAAATGGAACGGTATCTTCCGGTCTGAAGGAGCAGCTGGAGGAGTATGAAAAACAGTTGGAGGAGCTTGACAGGCAGATTGCATCGGAGATGGCAGGACAGACGGAAAATGATCCGGAGACGGAAAAAACGTACCAGAATCCGCAGAATATTAACGGGCCGGAGGGGGCAGATGAAAATATTGCCAGACTAACAGAAGTATCTGTGGATCTGGATAAAGATCAGATTTCTGCCCGGGCTCAGAACAGGCGGGAAGGCGAAAAGAGGGTATGTGAAGCAGAGATAGAGGGCGGTTCTGCAGCTGCAGAGCTCAAGCTGGAAGAGATAGAAGAGAAGGAACAGCTTACCGCGCAGATAAAGCCGGTATTGATGCGGCTTCATTCATAGATTCTTGAAAAGACAAGAAAAAGGGACGGGAATTTTAAACCAAGGTTTTGGATTCCCGTCCCTTTATAAATCGATAAGAAACACCACTATGATTCGGAATGTTCTGCCAGCTCAAGCACCTTCTCTGCTGTCTGCGCATCCGTGATCAGTACGTGCAGATAATGTCCGTTTAATGCACCCAGAATGGAATTTACTTTCTTCCCGCCGCCTCCGATGCCGATGACCTGTTTGTGGTTCGTAAGCTCCCGGATATCAATGGACACGATGCGGTTCTTTAGTGTGGTCTCACATAACTTCCCCTGAATATTGAAGAAATTTCCGCAGATATCGCCGGCGGCCTGCGCATCTACTAACTCATTGATCATGGGCGTATCAAACGGATAATCAGATAGATGGTCTGCATCCCGTATGGGCGCTTCGCCGATTCCTACCAGAGTAACATCCAGATTGTGGGAGGCATCTAAAATAGAGGAAATGGCAGGCTCCTGCTTGATTGCCTCGCACAGAACCTCGCTCTGGCACATAAACGGCGCTGTCAGGATGTTCGCACGGCCGTCGTATTTGTCGATAATATGCTGTGCCAGGATATTCGGTTGAAAATCTACGCTCTGGGAAGAACCGCCCACTAAGGTATAGACCAGCAAATCCTTGATGGATTTGTCCGTAGAAAGATGCTCGATCATGCTGTTCAAGGTTCTGCCCCAGGTCAGTCCGATGGTCATATTACTATGTATAAGCTGTTCAAAATATGCGGCGGCTTCCGAAGCAATCTTTTTCGTAACACTGCCACTGTCGGCGTTCGGGCAGTCCACCAGCTTGATGTCCTGCAGGCCGAACTTCTGGCGCAGGCGTTCTTCTAACTGGAGGATTTTCATGGTACCGCGGATATCCACGATTTCAAATTTGATCATGCCTTCGGCCTTCGCTTCATCCAAAAGCCGTCCTAAAGTGACACGGGATATGTTGAGACGTTTGGCAATCTCTGTTTGTGTGTAACCTTTTTCATATAAATAATATAACGCCTTCAGTTTCAAATAATACCTGTGTTCCTGTGAAATTGACATGATAGTCTCCTTTTGGTGTTTCCCGTGTTAGAATCATTATTCTTTTATTTCATCAATATCTGTTAAAGTTACGCCCGCAACATTATGTATTGCTTTTAAAAAGAGATATTTCTTTGAAATCTTCGATAGCAGCTTTAGCGGGCTCAAGTCCGTTCGGCATAGTATCACCTCATTTTGGAAAGCATTGTTTACAGGTGTCTCTATTATAACAATAAGTATTTTTAGTGTAAAGGGTTTCTTGGATTATGGAGTGCTGGAGAGGCATGTTCTGCTGTGAATTACTGTAGCATTTTCGGTAAAAATATATTGACAGTAGGAAGTCGCGGTGTTATATTATGAGCATAAGGAATTTGCAATAGAAAAGCAAGTATACAAGTGTAAACTTATTTTTAGGAGGAATTATCATGGGAGAAATTAAAGACAAGAGTTTATTGGAAAACAAAGAATTTCTTCAAGAGCTGATGGTCCGCATGATGACCGTCAATAAGTTTGAAGAACAGGCATTCTGGCTCTTTGGCCAGGGTCTTGTTCATGGAACTATGCATCTTAGTATCGGAGAGGAGGCAACAGGTGTCGGTACGACAGCGGCACTGACAAAAGAGGATTATATGCTGGCTACGCACCGCGGACATGGACAGGCGCTCGGCAAAGGCGTAGACCTGAATTCCATGATGGCGGAGATTCTTGCGCGGGCAACCGGTACGAACCATGGTAAGGGCGGCTCTATGCATATCTGTGATTTTGATAATGGTATTCTTGGTGCGAATGGTATTGTAGGTGCGAACGGGCCAATTGCCTGCGGTGCGGCGCTTACCATTAAGATGAAGAATATCCCGAACCGTGTGTGCGCGGCGTTCTTCGGAGACGGAGCTTCCAATGAGGGCGCAATCTTAGAGTCCATGAACTTAGCGGCTGCATGGGATCTCCCGGTAATGTTTATCCTGACTAATAATACCTACGGAATGTCAACTCCGCTTGACAGAGTGGTTAAGAATAAAGATCTGAAGCAGAGAGCCGCAGCATTCGGTTTCAAGGCATATGAGTGCGACGGCAACGACGTGCTGGCTGTATATGAGACCGTAAAGGAAGCCCGCGAGTATGTAGTAGCAGGAAACGGCCCTGTACTGGTAGTTGAGCATACCTACCGGACCTCCGGACACTCTAAGAGCGACGGCAACCTGTACCGTACCAAGGAAGAGATCAAATACTGGGCAGACAGAAACCCGATCATCCGTTTCCGCCAGTTCCTGACTGAGAACAATATTTTCACAGATGAGGAAATCGATGCAATGCAGGCAAGTGCAGACAAGGCGATCGCAGACGCAATTGAGTACGCTAAGGCTCAGCCGCAGCCAGTGGTAGCAGACCTGGAAGCTGATGTATACGCAGAGTAACGATTCGGCAGGAGCAGTTACTACGCAGATTAATTAGGAGGGAAATAAGATGAGTGAAATGAGACAGATTACCTATAGAGACGCGGTTCGTGAAGCTATGGTTGAGGAGATGCGCCGCGATGAGAACGTATATTTTATGGGTGAGGATATCGGCGCATATTGCGGAGCATTCGGTGTTTCCAAGAATATGTTAGAAGAGTTCGGACCTGAGAGAATCCGTGAGACGCCGATTTCTGAGACGGCATTTATGGGAGCAGGCGTCGGCTCTGCTATTACAGGGATGCGTCCAATCGTAGAGCTGATGTTCTCTGATTTCATGGCAGTATGCTATGACCAGATCATCAATCAGGCGGCAAAGATGCACTTTATGTTCGCAGGCAAGGTTAACGTGCCGATGGTTATCCGTACGCCTTCCGGCGGCGGTACAGGCGCGGCGGCACAGCATTCGCAGTCCTTAGAGCAGATGTATCTGCATGTGCCGGGACTGAAGGTGGTAGTTCCTTCTACACCGTATGATGCAAAGGGATTATTAAAGGCTTCTATCCGTGATAACAACACCGTTGTATTTCTGGAGCAGAAGAGATTATATAAAGAAAAGGGCATGATTCCGGATGAGGATTACACCATTCCGCTTGGCGTTGCCGATGTAAAGAGAGAAGGTACAGATGTATCGATCATCACTTACGGAAGAATGGTGCAGATGAGCCTTCAGGTTGCTGAGAAGTTTGCAGAGGAGGGGATCAATGCAGAGGTTCTTGACCTTCGTTCTCTGTCTCCGCTTGACAAGGACGCAATCATTGCTACAGCTAAGAAGACACACAGAGTTGTGATCGTACACGAGGCTGTCCAGTTCGGCGGATTCGGCGGTGAGATTGCCGCTACGATTACAGACAGCGAAGCATTCTATTATCTGGATGCTCCAATTAAGAGAGTCGGTGCGCTGTATTGTCCGGTGCCGTTTAACCCGGTGCTTGAGGCTGAGACATTCCCTACTCCGGCGAAGATCGAAGCCGCAGTTAGAGACGTATTATAATCGAAGGAGGAATAGGGATGGCAACAGCAATTTGTATGCCGAAAAACGGCATGGACATGGAGGAAGGCACCATCGTAAAATGGCTCAAAAATGTAGGCGACAGGATTGAAAAGGATGAGCCTTTTATGGAAATCGAAACCGATAAGATTACTATGGAAACCGAGTCTCCTGTATCGGGCGTATTACTTGCCAAGCTGTATGAGGACGGCGCAGTTGTCCCGGTTCTGACAGCAGTCGGCTATATCGGAGAGCCGGGAGAGAAGGTTCCGGAAAGCCAGGCGGCAGCTCCGGCAGAGGAGAAGAAGGAGGAAGCGCCTGCAGCGCCGTTTCAGACGGCGGCGCCGGCAAAGGTTCTCTCCGGCGGCAATGGAATTCCGGCAACACCGTATGCAAAGAAGCTTGCTTCCGATAACGGAGTAGATCTGGCAGAGGTCACTCCTTCCGGACGCCACGGTGAGATCCGCGGGGTTGATGTGGAAAATGCGATCCATGCACAGCCGAAGGCTACGCCGTTAGCGAGGGCTATGGCTGCGGATATGGGTATTGATTTAAAGAATGTGACAGGAAGCGGCTATGGCGGCAAGATTATGAGCGCAGACCTGACGCCGGAGGAGAGAGCAAATGTAGAGGCGGCAGTGAAGGAAATCGAAGAGGTTCTTGAGCGCAGGAAGCTGTCGGGCATGCGCAAGGTAATTGCTCAGAGAATGAGCGCAAGCCATACAGAGATTCCGAATGTTACCCAGAATATTAAGGTAGACGTAACCGAGCTGCTTGCACTGAGAGCGAAGATCAATCAGGGCAAGGAGAAACCGGATAAGGTATCTGTCAACGATATCATCATCAAGGCAGTAGGCAAGGCGACAGCAGAGTTTGAGCGGTTCCGCATGACCTTAGAGGGTAATGAGTATGTGGTACATGATCAGATTAACGTAGGTATGGCAGTAGGCATCGAAGACGGACTGGTTGTGCCGGTGATCAAGGATGTTGACAAGAAGAGCCTTGTTGAGGTATCGAAGAAGGCCAAAGAGCTTGCGAAGAAAGCAAGGGAAGGGAAGCTCATGCCGGATGAGATGGGCGGCGGCCGTATTACCATTTCTAACATTGGTATGTACGGAACGCACAGCTTCACACCGATCATCAATCAGCCGGAGGCATCCATTGTGGGCGTATGCGGCACAGAAGATGAGCTGGCGCTTGTAGACGGAGAGGTAGTAGTACGCAAGAAGATGATGATCTGCGTGACCTTTGACCACAGAATCCTGAACGGCACAGAGGTATGTGAATTTGAGTCTTACTTGAAGAATCTGCTGGAGAACCCGATCAGCATATTGATTTAATGGAGGATTGACATGGCAACAGAATTATATATGCCAAAGAATGGTATGGATATGGAAGAGGGTACCATTGTAAAATGGCTGAAAAATGTTGGAGACAAGATTGAAAAAGATGAGCCGTTTATGGAAATTGAAACCGATAAGATTACAATGGAAACCGAATCTCCTGCGGCAGGCGTACTTCTTGCCAAGCTGTATGAGGACGGAGCGGTTGTTCCGGTCCTGACAGCAGTAGGCTATATCGGAGAGCCGGGAGAGAAGGTTCCAGAGGCAGGAGCTCCTGCGGCGAAAGAAGCGGAAGCGCCTAAGGCGGAAAGTACCGCATCAGCGCCAAAGGCTGAGAAGAAGGACGGCTATGATGTTGCTGTCATCGGTGGCGGCCCGGCTGGATATGTAGCGGCGATCCGGGCGGCGCAGCTTGGCGGCAAGGTGATTATCTTCGAGAAGGATACCGTTGGCGGAACCTGTTTGAACAGGGGATGTATCCCGACCAAGACCTATCTTAAGACAGCAGAATATATTCATCATATTGAGGCGGCCGCATCCAGAGGTATTGTGGTTAATGCGGAACACAGCGTGGATATGCCGAAGGTGGTTGCTTATAAGAACAATGTAGTTAAGACGCTGACAGGCGGCGTTGCAGGACTCTTAAAGAGCAACGGCGTTACTGTTGTAAACGGTGAGGCGGCGTTAGAGGATGCGGCGACGGTTGCATGCGGAGGAAAGACCTACAAGGCAGACAAGATTATCCTCTGCGGCGGTTCCAAGGCGATCCGCATCCCGATTCCGGGAGTAGACCACAAGGATGTTATGACCAGCGATGAGATTCTGGATATGGAAGTGGTTCCGGAGCGTCTGGGTATCATCGGCGGCGGAGTCATCGGATGTGAGCTGGCGTCTGCGTTTAGCGCATTCGGCAGCAAGGTTACGATCATAGAGGCGATGGACCGGGTTGTGTCTATGCTGGATAAGGATATTTCCGCAGAGGTTGATAAGACCCTGAAGAAATCCGGCGCGTGCGTGAACTGTGGACGCAAGGTATTAGAGATTAAAGATAACGGCGGATATCCGGTTATTGTGACAGATAATGGCGAATTTGAGTGCGATAAGGTGCTTCTTTCTATCGGAAGGGCGGCAGACCTGGGCTGCCTTGGCAGGCTGGCAGATCAGATTAAGACAGAGCGCGGCAAGATTGTGGTAGACGATACCATGAAGACAAGCGTGGATAACATCTATGCCTGCGGCGATATCAACGGCCGTATTATGCTGGCACATTCTGCATTCAAGATGGGTGAGGCGGCTGCTGAGAATGCGGTAAAGGGCAGTGCGGTGAAATGCGATCTGCGCTATGTGCCGAGCTGTCTGTATCTGTCGCCGGAGGCGGCTTCCGTAGGACTTACCGAGGATAAGGCAAGAGAGCTTCATCCAGAGGGCATCCGCGTGGGACGCTTTAACATGGCGGCCAACGGAAGAAGCGTGGCTTCCGGAGAGAAGGCCGGCTTTATCAAGGTTATCGCGGATAACAAATATGGACAGATCCTCGGCGTGCATATGGTAGGCGGCGTTGCTTCTGAAATGATCGCAGAGCCGACAGCGCTGATGCAGATGGAGGTTACCATAAACGAGGTGGCTGAATCAATCATTCATGCACACCCAAGCTATTCAGAGGCATTTGCAGAGGCCTGCGCTGACTGCCTAGGGCTTTGCGTCCACCAGCCTCCGAAGAAAAAATAATTTCGAGTTTTTCAAATTCCTTCTTAAAATGTTTATAGAAAAAAGCGCTTTCTGCCTGAGGCGGAGAGTGCTTTTTTCGTAAGCGCACTTTTGTTCTTAGGATATGCTTGATTTTTCAACAGTCCTGCTTTAAAATATTTTTACGGAGATTTGGGGAATCTCTACCCTTGTATACTGTGGGGAAAAAGTAATTTAGGAGGCAATTGTATGCAAAAACGTATTTTGGTAGTGGATGACGACAAGATGAATCTGATGAGGACAAAGATGATACTCGATAAGAGCTATGAAATAGTTCTTGCTGAATCCGGGAGGGAAGCGCTTGAGAAGCTTAAGCGTGAAAAGATGGATCTGGTACTCCTCGATATTGCAATGCCGAGTATGGACGGTATCGAGACTTTTGAACACATGAAAGAAAATTCGATAGAAGTGCCCGTAATTTTCCTGACGGCATCGGGGTATGAGGAGGATGTAAAGAGTGCGATCAAGCTGGGAGCAGTCAATTACCTGAAAAAACCATTTCGGCCACAGGAGCTTCTGAAACGTGTTGCAAAGGAGTTTGAGGAATAATGAGAACAGAGGGGCAGACAAGTAAATATCTGCTTTTAGCCAGCGTCGTCAGCATATTCAGCGTGATGCTGGCTTTGATTACGTCAGTGATGGTATGGGAGCTGTGGATGATCCCGATCATAGTATTGGCCATGATCAGCGTATGGTGCCTTCACATTGGGAGGATTGGGTCGGAGGAGCTTTACGAAAACCTGTGTGCAGGAGTAATCCTGATCGAATTCTTTTTCTTTGGGGTACATGCGGGCGGTCTTTATGATGTACCTGCGATTGTCTGTATCATGGTTCTCGTTTTTTCCATGCTGGATAGAAAGAACCTGGTGTATTTGGCGGCTTTTTTGTATGTGCTGGAGATTCTGTACCATGTTTTTGTTCTGCACACCATCACGTATGATATGGGAATGTGGGATGTGATACGGCTGGTGATCGGCTGTGTGGTGACGGCAGGCGCTGTGGCGATTGCAAGATACCGGATCAACAGGAGGCTGGAAGCAAGGAGCAGATATGAGAATGTGGCGGCGCAGCTGGCGACAGTAAGCCGGCAGAACGCGGATTTCCTATCCAATGTGTCTCATGAGTTTCGGACGCCGATTAATATGGTGATCGGAATCAGTGAGGTTATGTTTGAAAAGGATCTTTCTCCGGAGATCCGGTCAGACATACAGTCTATACAGCTTGCAGGAAAGCGTCTGTCAAACCAGATTAATAATATTCTTGATTATACAGAGATTGTAGAAGGCACATTGGTTCCGGCCAGAGAAGAATATATGATTACGTCAGTGCTCAATGATGTAATTACGATGGCGACCATGCAGGGAAGCAGGCAGCAGCTGGAGATGGTGTTTGATATTAATCTGAAGATGCCGGCAGTCCTTGTCGGAGATGCAGAAAAGATTTCCCATGTTCTGAAAATCCTGCTTGAGAATTCGCTCAAGTATACGGAAGAGGGGGGAATTAATGTCTGCCTGGAATTCCGGGAAGAGAGTTATGGGATAAATCTGGTCATTGATATTTATGATACGGGTGTCGGCATGTCGGATTCTCAGCTTCTGCAGATATATGATGATTTTTATCAGGGAGATACCGGAAGCAGCCGTGTTTCAACCGGACTGGGACTCGGTATTCCTATTGCAAGGGGGCTTCTTCATGCGATGGGCGGGTTTGTCCATTTTGACAGTAAGGGAACGTCTGGGCTGCATGCCCATATCACAATTCCTCAGGGAGTTGCAGATGATGCGCCGTGTATGTCGATCTCCAATGCAAATGAGCTTTGCATTGCGTGTTATTTCCGGCCGGAAAAATATAGCTGTGATGAGGTCAGGGGATATTATGACAGGCTGATCTATCATTTGGTGGAAGGACTCGGCGTAGAAGGATATCAGGCGCATAACTTTGAAGGACTGCTGAAATTACAGCGCACCCATGAATTGACCCACGTGTTTATTGCACAGGCAGAATATGAGGAGAACTATACATATTATGAAGAATTGGCAGATACACTCAATGTAGTAGTAATTGCAGAAAGTGAATATGCTTTGAGCAGAAACAGCAAGCTGCTTATGATCCGCAAGCCGTTTTTTGCGCTTTCGGTTGTGAACCTTTTAAATGGCGAGGTAAAGGAAAATGGATTTGAGGAGGCACAGAATGCGGGGCGCAGGCCGTTTTCCTGTGTAGGAGTACGGGCGCTTGCTGTTGATGACGAAGCTATGAATCTTGTGGTGGCAAAAGGCGTTCTTGGTAGTTACGGAATACAGGTGGATACCTGTCTAAGTGGAAGAGAAGCGGTAGGACGATGCAAAGATACTTCTTATGATATTATTTTCCTTGACCATATGATGCCGGGATTTGACGGCGTAGAGACGTTAAGACGTATCCGGGAGATCAACGACGGGATGTATAAGGATCTGCCGGTCATTGCTCTGACTGCGAATACGATTAGCGGTGCAAGAGAGATGTTCCGGAACGAGGGATTTACAGAATTTATACCGAAGCCTATCGAACGTGCCGTTTTAGAGAGGGTACTCCGCAGGGTGCTGTCAAAGAAAAATATACAATACGGCGAGGAGCCGGTGGCTGAGGACCGTATACAGGAAGAGGCTGGGAATCCAGGATCAGGCTTTGTCCATAAGGAAATGAGAGAAGAGGAAGCTTCTGCGGATACTGCCGTGCCGGATACGATATTGCCGGCAGAGGAATCTCATATTCCTTGTGATATCCTCTCTAAGGCCGGTATTAATGTGGATATTGGGCTGGACTACTGCTGCGGGGAAGAGGATTTTTATTTGGAAATGCTCCGGATGTTCCACGGTCAGAGTGAAGAAAAGCGGGAAGAGATTATTTCTTTGTACGAGGCTTGTGATTGGAAGGAATATGCGGTGAAGGTCCATGCTTTGAAAAGCACGTCGTTGACGATTGGAGCAGAGCAGCTTTTTGAGCAGGCGAAAGCGTTAGAGCAGGCAGGAAAGAAAGAGGATGTGGAATATATCCGGGAGAATCATGATGAGCTTTTGCGTATGTATGAGGATCTCTGCAATAATATTGCCGGATTATAGATTTTTCTGCGTCTTGAGAGGAGGAGACATTGCGTGATTAGAAAATGGTTTGAAATGATCTTTGACCATAAAATCAGTCTGAGGGAGCGTATGTTTCGTATGGCGACGTGGAGCTGCATGGTTGCGGCGGCCATTGTACTGCCAATGGGAAAGAGTGTGGTCAACTGGGTAATATTGGCGGCGGGTCTGATATTCATGGCGGCAGTTATGAGGGTCAGTATCCGGAAAGATTGTATTAATATAGGAGCGACTGCTATTGCGGTGCTGATTCTGGTGCTTTTTCCCATCAGTTTCTTTTCTGCGGGCGGATTTTACAGCGGAGTGCCGGAATGGCTTGTCATTTATTTCATTTATATTAGTATTACTCTGGCGGGAAAACGGAAAATAGTGTTTTTTCTATTATGTATGATAGAGACGGAGCTTTGTTATTATATAGCGTTCCATTTTCCAGAATTTGCTGCACAGAATACACAGAGGCAGTCGTTTTTTGATTCGGCGAATTCCGTTATTCTGGTGGGATTGGTGGCTAGTATATTAATTTTGTTTTTGAATAAGCTGTATGAGGATGAGAATAAGCTTTCCATACGGCAGAAAAAGGAGATTGAAGAGCTGAACAGGGCGGAGAATCACTTTTTCTCTAGTATGAGCCATGAGATCCGGACGCCTATCAATACGATTATCGGGTTAAATGAGATTATCCTGCGGGGGGATATTCCAGAGGATGTGGCAGAGAATGCAAGGAACATTCAGGGCGCCAGTAAGATGCTGCTTACATTGATCAACGATATACTGGATTTGTCCAAGATCAAATCCGGGAAGATGGAGATTGTGAATGTTTCTTATGAGACCGGAGCGGTTTTTTCGGAAATTGTTAATATGATATGGATCAAAGCAAAGGAAAAAGGCCTGGAATTTAAGCTGCATGTAGATCCGTCTATTCCGAGTATGCTCTGCGGTGATGAGGTCCGCATTAAGCAGGTTTTGATCAACCTCCTTAATAATGCCGTGAAGTACACAAAGGAAGGCTCTGTTACGCTTTCTGTCCGGTGTGAACGCCTGACGCTTAACCGGGTGCGGGTCTGGTATACGGTGGAGGATACAGGACAGGGAGTGAAAAAGGAAAATATTCCATATATCTTTAACGCGTTTAAGAGAGTTGATGAAGAAAAGAACCGGCATATTGAAGGGACCGGCCTGGGACTGAGTATTGTCCAGCAGCTTGTAGAGCTGATGGGAGGCGAGATAAGTGTCAATAGTGTCTATACCAAGGGTTCTAAGTTTATTGTGATGCTGGAACAGGATATCATTGATGACAGTGAACTGGGAACATTTACGCTGTCTTCCCGTACTCGCGTCCACAATGGGGAGCAGTACAAGCAGAGCTTTGAGGCGCCGGATTCGCATATACTTGTGGTAGATGATAATGAGATGAATCTGATGGTAGTGTGTAAGCTGCTTTCGGAGACAAAGATGCAGATTGATACGGCGTTAAGCGGTGCAGAATGTCTGCAGCTGACACAGAATCAACACTATGATTGCATCCTGATGGATCATTTGATGCCGGAGATGGATGGAATCCAGTGTTTTCATAAATTGCGCTCGCAGCCAGGAGGGCTGTGTCAGGATGTGCCGGTTATCGCACTGACTGCTAATGCGGGAAGTGATAACCAGCAGCTCTACCAGAAAGAAGGGTTCAGCGGTTATCTGGCGAAACCGGTCAGCGGTGCGCTGCTTGAGGCTGCGGTACTGAGTATTCTCCCGAAGGAACTGGTGAAACTGAATGAAGAGGCAAGCCAGGCTGAAATAGGAAAGGACATTTTGATTTTTGAACAGGCGAAAAGACAGGCTCTTGTGGTCACAACGGATAGTGTGTGCGATCTTCCGGAGTCGCTTAGGAAAAAATTTGGCATTTCCGTATGCCCATATTATGTCCGCACAGAAAAGGGCCGGTTTATGGATGATGTGGAGCTTACGGCAGATGAATTGCTTTACCATGTGGCGGAAGGTCAGAACGGGATTTCTATGTCTCCGGAGGTGGAAGATTACGAGCAGTTTTTTGCGAAAAAATTAATAGAGGCTCAGAGTGTGCTGCATATTACAATGGCGAAACATACAAGTAAAGGGTATTATAATGCCCTTGAGGCGGCGAAATCTTTTGAAAATGTTACTGTAGTTGACTCCGGCCATTTGTCAAGCAGTCTGGGGCTGTCCGTGCTGTATGCTGCTTCTATGGTGGAGCATCATGCTTCAAAGGAGGAAATAGTAAAGGCCGTGAAGTATCTCAGGAGCTATATTTCTTCGGCGTTTATTATTGACAGTACGCATCGGATGTGCCAGTCTGGGCAGATATCCAAAAGAATACAGGTGTTATGTGATTCTCTGTTGCTGCATCCGGTCATTGTGCTGCGGAAAAGCAGGATGGTGGTCGGCAGCATGGAGATGGGTGATTTTTCACATGTGGCAAAGAGATATGTCAGGAAGGTGCTTCGGGATGCGAAAAATATTGACCGGCGCATTTTGTTCATAACGTATGCCGGGATAGATAAGAAAAGGCTGCAGTATATTGAGTATCTGGTACGCCAGTACTGTCCTTTTGAACGAGTTTACCTGCAAAAAGCGTCTTCTGCGATTGCAAGTAATTGCGGGGAAGGGGCGTTCGGCCTTCTGTTCATGAAAAAGAATGATATACAGTTTGACTTTGACGCGTAGGGAAAGAGTATTGACATTTTAACTGGGAGATGCTAATGTTAAAAAAATATTGTATACAATGCCGGGAATCGAATACAAAATGCCGGGAGGAAGAACAATGAAAATAGGATTTATCGGAACAGGAAACATGGCATCGGCAATCATGGGCGGAGCGATCAAGAAGGGCGTTGTTACGCCGGAAGATATGATAGGAGCGGATGTATCTGCACCAGGAAGAGAAAAGGTCAGGACTCAGTTTGGAATTCAGGTAACAGCTGACAATAAAGAAGTCGTTCAGAATGCAGATGTAGTATTTTTATCGGTAAAGCCGCAGTTTTATGGAGAGGTGATCAGCGGAATTAAGGACGAGTTCAGGCGGGAGCAGATTATCATTACGATTGCGCCGGGTAAGACGCTTGCATGGCTGAAGGAGCAGTTTGGCAGGGATGTGAAGCTTGTGCGCTGTATGCCGAATACTCCGGCGCTGGTTGGGGAAGGCATGACGGCTGCCTGCCCAAATGAATTGATTTCTGATGAGGACTTAGATACTGTAAAGAAAATTCTGGGAAGCTTTAGCTATGTGGAGATTGTTCCGGAGAGGCTGATGGATACGGTAACGGCGGTAAGCGGCAGTTCACCGGCGTTTGTGTTTCTGTTTATCGAGGCTATGGCAGACTCAGCTGTATGCTGCGGAATGCCGAGGGAACAGGCATATAAGTTTGCGGCGCAGGCAGTGCTGGGAAGCGCGAAGATGGTTATGGAGACCGGTAAGCATCCGGGAGAGCTGAAGGATATGGTATGCTCTCCGGCGGGAACGACCATCGGCGGTGTGCGTGTGCTGGAACAGGCGGGCTTTCGGAGTGCGGTATTCGAGGCGGTAAAAGAAGCGGAAGAAATTTCAAGAAGTCTATAATAAAAAAGGATGGCAGATGTCTGAGAGCTGCCATCTTTTTATTATAGGTAATCTTGCTCGCTATTTATACCTCCGGGAGGTTGTGACATTCTCTTTGCAGTACAGATTGACGGCGAGCGTATCCTGAACTTTAAAGAGGTAACCAGTAAGGGCATTCTGTGGGGAAGTATCCTGGTGGCAGCCGCCGCAGGCGCTGCAAGAAGCGGTGCGAGGACGCTGCTTATCGAGAGGAACCCTTATCTGGGCGGAGAAGCGGCAAAGAGGGCAATGCTCAGGCGGCGAACGGTACAGTAGATATATCAGCAGAAGATATCAGTATGGGATTCTGACAGAGCTTCAGGATAAAGTGATAAATGCAGAGTTTAAAAATGCCGGACTGGATGAAAGCAAGGCACATACACAGGTGAAGATTGGATTTGTCTGCGAGAAGGGTACCAGTGACTTGAATCTGTTTATCAATATGGCAAAAGTGAATCAGGTACCGGTTGATGAAATGAAGCTTGTTACGAAGGATGGGAAGCAGGAGGTTGAGCTGGTTCTTGATGGAAATATAAAAGAGGCGGGAATGAGACAATTCCTGTGCCAGACAGCAAAGGAGTCCGAAGGCTTTCGGATTATAGGGCGATATGCACGAAAACTGGAATAACTTTTTAACAATATTACCATAGACATATCTTTTCTTGATTGCTACAATATTTGTGAATGTATTTTAGTCAGGATAAGTACATGAGATACTGGAAACGAGGTGTGACGATGGAAAATGAAAAGAAGTATGCGGTAAGACGAATTGGAGTTCTGACTTCCGGCGGCGATGCTCCGGGTATGAATGCGGCAGTCCGCGCAGTAGTGCGTACGGCATTATTTATGGGCATTGAGGTAGTTGGAATCCGGCGCGGATGGCACGGGCTGATCAACGGAGATATGTTTCGTATGACAACCGGCGATGTTGCCCGGATTATCAATAAGGGCGGTACCATATTGTATACGGCCCGCAGTGAGGAGTTCAGGACAACGGAAGGACGCCGGAAAGCATATAATAACTGCCGTCTTTTTGGATTGGACGGGCTGGTGGCTATCGGCGGCGATGGAACCTTCAGCGGAGCATTGGCTCTTTCTAGCGAATTTCCTATTTCAGTGGTAGGTATACCGGGCACGATCGACAATGATATCGGATGCAGCCATTATAGTATCGGGTATGATACGGCGGCTAATACAGCGATTGAGGCGATCGATAAGATCCGCGATACGATGCAGTCCCACGAGAGATGTTCCGTTATTGAAGTTATGGGACACCGGGCAGGTAATCTGGCTCTTTATGTAGGTATTGCTACAGGAGCAACAGCCGTTCTGATTCCAGAGGAGCCTTGGGACTTTGAGGCTCATGTGGCTGAGAAGATCCGCAGTGCACGTCTTGCCGGACGTACTCATTTTATGGTAATTGTAGCAGAGGGAGCAAAGCGCAGGTCTGACGGAAGTCTGGACAATGATGAGGTAGGCAACGGCTCAGCCGGGTCACAGGTTGCAGATATGATCCGCGACGAACTTGGACTGGATCCGAGAGTAACGGTGCTTGGACATCTGCAGAGAGGCGGAGCGCCGTCGGCAAGAGACCGTGTGACAGCAACACGTATGGGATACGTTGCAGTACAGACATTGGCAGAAGGAAAGACGAACCGCGTAATTGTCCGCCAGGATGGAATGCTGAAGGATATTGATATGGTGGAAGGCCTTAAGATGTCGAACAAACTGGACGAAGAGGAAAAGAAGGTTCTGAAGGCAATGACACTTTCATTTTAAAGTTAAAGAATACATATTAGTGATGGCCGGTATATTCCGCATTTGCGGGTATACCGGTTATTTTGATTGAGGATATTGAAAGAAAATCTGCATAAAAGGTTACTACAGAAAGGGTTACGCCGATATTTAATACAGAAGAAGCATTTAAACCGGGGGGAATGATCCGGGGATCTGACCCGGCATGGAATATATTTCAGGTTAGAGACAAGAGAAACAGAGGCGGATGATATGTCAGAAGTTAAGCATACAAGCGGAAATTCTGGTTTGGCACCGGTTGCGGCATCAGTGATGGATGCGAGAATCGCAAAAAAGAGTGCGCAGCTGGAAGCCGGGCAGGTGTTGATTGCAGAGGCGGCAAAGCAGACGGCGCAGGCCAGACAGAAAATGGAGCAGGAACGCGCGGAAAGAGCGGCGGAAAAGGATGCTGAGAAGGAGAGGCAGGAGGACAAGAAGGATACATCGGAGCTGTCTAAGCAGAGTAAATGGTTTGGAATAGAGGGGAAGCTTCCGGAGAATATAGATATAAGATGGACCCTTGAGATGATGAAGGAGCTGTGGGAGGAATTTCAGCAGTGGATACCGGTAAAGGATCAGAATTTATCCGCACAGCTGGAGGAATTATCGAAGCTTTATCTAAAGCTTCTGGAGGCAATCCTGACGCATACGATGGGTGAAGAGCAGGCGGCACAGGCGGAACGACTGAATGCAGTACTTGCGGAGAAATTGAATCTTCTGCTGGAGACGGAGCTGAAGGATTTGAAGCAGCTTCTGGAGCAGGCAGGACAGAAGGATACTCTGGATCTTGTTAAGGCCAGTGTATACAGGCAGACAACAGGGGAGTCGATATCCGGCAGGGCGGCTTCCAGATTCTATGCACAGGGAAATACGGCTTCTGGCAGAAGTTCCCGCTATTTTATGCCGGAATCATCGGGATCAGGAATAAGCCGGAGCACGGCCCGGGGCAGTACCTATGTGCAGACGGCATCAGGAGTGGAAGAGGGAAGGATATACAAGCTGACAGACGGCAGAAGCGTTCAGATGAATCAGGCATTTGATGCCCAGCGGAAAGCAGAAGAGCTGCAGGTGAGCCAGAGAGGGAGAATCCTGGGCGGAACAGACGGTCTGGGTACGGGAGATATATCAGGAGGAAAGCCGGGACTTACAGGAAAGGAGCTTGCAGAAGCGAATCAGCTTGCGGCTCATATCAATGGAAGCGGCAATCTGCTGAAGAATTCCGGCATCAACGCACAAAATGATGAGGTGCGGGGCCTTGTGGCGGCTATTACGAATATAAAGGGGCAGGTCTATGCGGCAAATGCCGGAAAAAATAACAGCATGGTGACACCCTTGAGGAATGCCATTAATCAGATGGTGGATTATTATCTTTCCCAGAAGGGTATATATAAAGTATACTACTATACAACTAACGCATATGAAAGGACGAAAAACCCGCAGAAGGCTATAGAGGAAGGGCTGGAATATGCGTATCGGTTGTTTATGGAAAAGAAAGCAGATGAGGCATACCGCATGCAGGAAGCCTATTCCGACAGGGCAGGCTTTTTCCAGATGCTCCTGCGGGGACAGGCAATGCAGGCAGACCTGATAAAGGGAATGCGGCTTCTGGAGAATAACTGGCGTGAATTTTTACGTTCCATCGGAGAGAATGAAAAGAGGGGAATTGCGCTGCGGATGCAGAGATACAGTCCATGGGGACTATTAGCAGAACCGGAAGGATTTAAGAAAAAAGCAAAGGAGAAAAATGACAGGACAATCCTGATAGAAGCGGCATGCATAGCAGTAGTGGTGATTGTCTTCATTTGTTACCGTATATTTTTTGGATAAAAACGCCTGAAAGAAAAGGGCGTTTTTTTAAACTTTGTTTAAGGATTGTCTGCTATACTAAGCAGGAAACAAAAAGAAAAGGGAGAGAAAGCCATGCGTTTATTACTGGCAGAGGATGAAAAGGCGCTGTCTAAGGCGCTGACAACGATTTTAAAGCATAACCACTATTCCGTGGATGCGGTGTACAATGGGCAGGATGCGCTGGATTATCTTGTGACGGATATTTATGACGGTGTGATTCTTGATATTATGATGCCGAAGGTGGATGGGATTACCGTTTTAAAGAAGATACGCGCTGAGGGGAACCGGGTTCCGGTCTTGATGCTGACAGCCAAATCAGAGGTTGATGACCGTGTACTGGGCCTGGACTGCGGAGCAGATGATTATCTGACAAAACCATTTGCGGCGAAGGAGCTGCTTGCAAGGATCCGTGTTATGACGAGACGGCAGCTGGAGACTGTGGATACAGTACTTTCCTTTGCGGATATCAGCCTTAACAGAGCCACGTTTGAACTGGCTTCGGGTGAATCGTTCCTCCGCCTGGCAAATAAAGAATTTCAAATGATGGAACTGCTTCTTGAACGCCCCGGACAGGTGATTTCTACGGAGAGGTTTATGGAGAAAATGTGGGGCTATGACAGCGATGCGGAGCTGAATGTGGTCTGGGTTTATATCTCGTATCTCCGGAAAAAGCTGAATATGCTGAATGCCGGGGTGCGTCTTAAAGTGGTGAGAAATGCAGGGTATCTGCTGGAGGTTTCCCATGATTAAACGGCTGCGTCGGAAATTTATCGTGATTACGATGTGCTCGATCCTGACTGTTCTTGGCGGGATTATCGGAGGCATTAATATTGCGAATTATATCAGCATCAATCAGAGGGCAGATGAGAAGCTGGATTTGCTCGTAGAAAACCAAGGCAGATTTCCACCTATGGAAGGGGAGCTGGAGAAGAAGCTCCTTCCCGCCGGCATGTCCCCGGAGGTTCCTTTTGAAACCCGGTATTTTACGGTTGTCCTTAATAATGAAAATATGGCGGTATCGGCGGATATTGGACGGATTGCAGCCATTTCTAGGCAGACAGCGGAGGAATATGCGGTAATACTACAGGAGAAGGGGAAGAAGGAAGGCTTTGAGGGGCAGTATAAATACCGGGCAGTCACTGTGGATGGGGGCATAATGTATGTGTTTCTGGACTGCGGGCGCGAGCTGTCAACCTTCTATTCCTTTCTCGCTATGAGCCTTTTGATCAGTGTATGCGGCCTTTTGTTAGTGTTTGCGCTGGTGCTGTTTTTTTCAAAGCTGGCAGTGGGTCCGTTTGCGGAAAGCTATGAGAAACAGAAGCGGTTTATTACAGATGCGAGCCATGAGATCAAGACGCCTCTTACGATTATTGATGCCAATGCAGAGGTGCTTGAGATGGAAAATGGGGAAAATGAGTGGACGGCAGGGATTAAGGCTCAGGTGGGGCGTTTGACGGCGCTTACGGAGAAGCTGGTATTTCTATCGCGGATGGATGAAGAGCATGCCAAGATTCAGGTGACAGAATTTTCGCTCTCGGATGTGGCTGCGGAAACGATACAGTCCTTTGAGGCTGTTGCAGAGACGCGGGGGAAAAAACTTCAGGCAGAGGTTCCGCCGGAAATTTTCGTTTATGGAGATGAATCTATGATCCGGCAGATGCTTTCACTCCTGTTAGATAATGCGGTAAAGTATTCCAGTGAAAACGGCACGATAAGGTTCTGTCTTCGGAAGCCGGGTAAGCATGTGGAGATTATTTTATGGAATACGGTATCGGAAATCCGGCAGGGAAATTTAGATATTCTTTTTGAGCGGTTTTACCGTCCGGATTCCTCACGTAATTCCGAGACAGGAGGGTATGGGATCGGGCTGTCGGCGGCAAAAGCGGTGGTAACGGCGCATAAAGGAAAAATCCATGCTCGGAGCGGGGACGGGAAGTCTATCGAATTTCGGATTGTATTATGAATGATCGGAGGTAATTTATGGATATTCAGAATGTATTTAAACGGTATGAGATAAAATATATGATTTCGCGGGCGCAGCAGGAGCGGATCCTGCGGGGAATGGAAGCGTATATGACAGGAGATGAGTATGGGCGCAGCACAATCTGCAATCTGTATTTTGACACGTCCAGCTATCTTCTGATACGGCGTTCTCTGGAGCATCCGGTCTATAAGGAGAAGCTGAGGCTCCGGAGTTATGGCACGGCAAAGCCGGATGGCCTGGTATTTATGGAACTGAAAAAGAAATACCAGTCGGTGGTCTACAAACGCCGGATTGGAATAACCGAGCGGGAGGCGGTGAGCTGTCTGCAGGGCAGGGCGCAGCTTGCGGATACACAGATTGGAAAGGAGCTGGATTATTTTCTCCGGCAGTATCAGTATCCTGAGCCGGCGGTATTTCTCTCGTATGAAAGAGAAGCGTTCTATGCTGAGGATGACCGGGAATTTCGGGTGACCTTTGATGAAAAAATCCTCTGGCGGGACTCGGATCTGTCGCTTTGCTCCGGGGCCTATGGTACGCCGGTTCTTGGGGAGGATGAGGTACTGATGGAGATTAAGACCGGTATCGCTATTCCGCTGTGGATGACAGCGCTGCTTACAGAAAATCATATTTATAAAACATCGTTTTCAAAATATGGAACGGTATACAAGACTATTTATGAGAATCAAATGGGAGGGATCTGTTATGCCTGATACAATATTTGAAGGGATTTTTGATAATGGGGGAGTGACGGTCATTGCGGTATCGGACTTCCTTGTCTGCATGGGGGTATCGCTGGTAATCGGCGTATTTCTCGCGCTGGTTTATACATATAAGAGCCGTTATACGAAGAGCTTCGTGATAACGCTTGCAATTCTTCCGGCGGTGGTCTGCGTAGTGATCATGATGGTAAATGGAAATGTTGGAACGGGAGTTGCAGTGGCAGGAGCCTTCAGTCTGGTGCGGTTTCGTTCTGCACCGGGAACAGCGAAGGAAATCGGGACGATTTTTCTTGCAATGGGCGCGGGGCTGATGGCAGGAATGGGATATCTGGGGTACGCGGTATTATTCTCCCTGCTGCTGGGGGTTGTGATGCTGTTTTATCAGAAAATCGGCCTTGGAGAGACGAGGCGGGCGGCAAGAGAGAAAACCCTGCATATTACAATACCGGAGGATTTGGATTACACAGAGGTGTTTGACGATCTGCTGGAGAAATATACAAGCGCAGCGGAGGTGGTTTCGGTGAAAACCACGAATATGGGGAGTTTATTTAAATTGACTTACCAGATTACATTAAAAAATGTACTAGAAGAAAAGGAGCTGATCGACGCCCTGCGGTGCAGGAACGGCAATCTGGAAATCAGCATCACCAGACAGGAGGCGGCAGTATATGAATTGTAGAAAAAGGGTATTTTTTGGAACGGCGGTATCCATAGCCTGCATTTTCCTGACAGCGGGATGTACTTCCTCCGGGAAGGAAACTAGCGCGGGGAACACAGAATCCGGCTCCGGCGCGGTGGATATAAGCGAGATGTTTACCAGCCGGGATATGGATTTTACATACGAGGAGGACAGAGCGGTTAAGATAGAATTGAGTGATGAGGGAAGCTGCTGTGATTCCGGAGGAGTGGAGATGTCAGATTCGGCGGTCACGATTCTTAAGGAGGGAACCTATATTTTATCCGGGAGCCTTAAGGAGGGGCAGATTATTGTGGATGCTGCGGACACAGCTAAGCTTCAGCTTGTGCTTGATGATGCCGCGGTTAACTGCAGCACCAGTGCGGCGCTGTACATAAGACAGGCGGATAAGGTTTTTGTTACATTGGCGGATGGGTCGGAAAATCATTTGTCCAATCAGGAGGATTTTATTGCAATAGATGATAATAATGTGGATGCAGTTATTTTTTCCAAAGGGGATCTGACCTTAAATGGGACTGGAAGCTTAAGTATTTCGGCGGCATACGGGCATGGAATCGTTTCCAAGGATGATCTGGCGCTTACCGGAGGAAATTATCAGATTACGGCGGCCAGCCATGCTCTGTCAGGAAAAGACAGTGTACGGATTGCGGCGGGAAATTTTCGGTTAAATGCAGGAAAGGATGGGATACAGGCAGATTATGGTACGGAGACAGAAGAGGCTTCGGATGACGGAAGCAAGGGATTTATCTATATTTCCGGGGGAGAATTTCAGATCACGGCAGGGGATGACGGAATGCAGGCATCGTCCTTAGCGCAGATAGCAGACGGGAAATACCGGATTGGGGCTGTAGACGACGGGATCCATGCAGATGCAGAGGCTTCTGTCCATAGAGGCGAGCTGACAATTTCAGAATGCTATGAAGGAATTGAAGGACAAACAGTGGCAATAACAGGCGGAATCATTTCGATTATATCGGAAGACGACGGGCTGAATGCGGCTGGGGGAAATGACCAGAGCAGCTTCGCCGGGGGGCAGAGGGAAGATCCGTTTGCGGTGGATGAGGACAGCGAGATCCGGATATCAGGAGGAACAATTACCATTAATGCATCCGGCGATGGGATTGATTCCAATGGAAATCTATATGTATCCGGCGGGGAAATTTACGTATCCGGCCCGGAAAATGACGGCAACGGTGCGCTGGATTATGCAGGAGAAGCGCAGATAACCGGAGGACTTGTTGTTGCGGCAGGCGGAAGCGGGATGGCGCAGAATTTTGGCGAAGGCTCTTCTCAAGGGACAATGCTGGTGAATCTGTCTGAATGGACGGAAGGGACTGCGGTGCTTACGGACAGCTCCGGGGCAGAGGTGATATCCTGCACCCCGGAAAAGAGATATAATTCTATTTTGATCAGCACACCGCAGATACAGCAGGGAGAAACCTATATTTTAACTGCCGGGGGGCAGGAGAATACCGTAGAGATGGCCGGGCTGGTCTATGGATCAGGAGGCATGGGAGGCGGTATGGGCGCACCCGGGCGTGGAGGGAGACAAGAAGGCATGGAAGGAAAACCGATGTTTTAGTATTGGCAAGGGCCCGGACGGAGACACATAGTGATTTGTTTGTAAAATAAGAAGCTGCCGCGTAAGAGTATGTTGTAAATATCTTGCGCGGCAGTTTTTGTGACGGAGGAAACGGCTCTCTTTTATACAGTAAATGTAAATACATATATAACAATCAAATAATTTGATTATCAAAAACCTTGACAATCAAAAAAAGAAGGTATATACTTTGGCATTGAAATAGTTTGCTAATCAAAATAATTATTCAAAGGAGAATCATAATGACGGGAAGGATATGTGGAACAGGCTTCTGCGTACCAGAGCATGTGATGGATAATGAGGAGCTATCCCGGATGGTGGACACCAGTGATGAATGGATCCGGGAGCGGACCGGGATTGAAAGACGCCGCATTATTACGGAAGAGACCACAGTGTCTATGGCTTCTATGGCAGCAGAGAATGCATTGGAGGATGCAGGAATTTCCCCGGAACAGGTAGACCTGATCATTACAGCATCCATATCTTCAAATGTAATTCTTCCCTGTACTTCCTGCGAGGTGCAGAAGGAAATTGGAGCCATAAGGGCGGCCTGCTTTGATATAAATGCGGCCTGCTGTGGTTTTCTGACAGCTTATCAGACGGCGCAGGCCTATATTGCGGCAGGAATATACCGTACCATTCTGGTTATAGGGAGTGAGAGTCTGTCGAAGCTGGCCGATTGGACGGACAGAGGAACCTGTATCCTGTTCGGCGACGGCGCCGGGGCGGCTGTGCTTACGGCAGGAGAAGGAAGGAGCTTTAGGGGCGTCCTGCATTCCGACGGCAGCAAGGGAAATGCCCTGACCTGCAGCGGCAAATTCTGGAAGAAAGACGAGAATGATACGGGATTTATGAAAATGGATGGAAGGGAAGTCTTTCAGTTTGCAGTAAAACGGGTACCGGAGGTCATTCATGAGGTACTGGACTTAAATGACTGTGAGCTCGATGACATTGACTATTTTATTGTCCATCAGGCAAACCGCAGAATTATCGAGAGCGCAGCCAGACGTCTGGGCGTGGATGCAGAGAAATTTCCCATAAACCTGCAGGAATACGGAAATACCTCATCTGCAAGCATTCCCATACTTCTGGATGAACTCAGAAGAAATGGAATGCTGAGAAAAGGAAACCGGATCCTGCTGGCAGGCTTTGGTGCCGGCTTATCCTGGGGCGCCGGAATCTTAGATTGGACAATGGAATAAGCGGAAAAGGATTCAAATGCAGCAATTGCATTTTAATCAAAATAAAATCACACAGGTAAGTAAAAAAGGAGAGAAAAATATGTTAGAGAAAATTCAGGAAATGATCGCAGAGGCACTGGGAATAGAACAGGAAAAGGTAACAGCAGAGGCATCCTTCAAAGATGATCTGGGAGCTGATTCTCTGGACTTGT
This sequence comes from uncultured Dorea sp., assembly GCA_910584265.1. GTDB lineage: Bacteria > Bacillota > Clostridia > Lachnospirales > Lachnospiraceae > Claveliimonas. The sequence continues at coordinate 39,586 of CAJTZE010000023.1, forward strand.
TTGAATTAGTAATGGCGCTGGAAGACGAATTCGGCGTAGAAATCCCGACAGAGGAATTAGAAGCCATGGCCACCGTCGGAGACGTCGTAAAATATATCGAACAGAATCAATAAGCGGCGGCATGCCCTTTCCGTGCCTGCCCTGCTTTGGTGATCTTGGCGGACATCGGCATACAGGAAACGGGAACACCCAACACTAGGAGGAGGATGAATATGAAGACAGAGATAACAGAGCTGCTGGGAATCCAGTATCCGATTATACAGGGCGGTATGGCATGGGTGGCAGAGTGTCATCTGGCGGCGGCGGTTTCCAATGCTGGCGGCTTAGGCCTGATCGGTGCGGCAAACGCCCCTGCCGAGTGGGTGCGCGAACAGATCCGGGAAGCGAAAAGGCTGACGGATCAGCCGTTTGGCGTAAATATCATGCTGATGAGCCCTTGTGCCGATGAAGTGGCCAGGATTGTGGCAGAAGAGAAGGTTAAGGTTGTCACCACCGGGGCAGGCAATCCGGAGAAATATATAGGCATGTGGAAGGATGCCGGAGTCAGAGTTATTCCGGTGACAGCTTCCGTAGCGCTTGCAAAGCGTATGGAGCGGTGCGGTGCAGATGCAGTCGTGGCGGAAGGCTGCGAGGCAGGAGGACATATCGGGGAATCCACCACCATGGTACTGGTACCTCAGATTGCGGATGCAGTGAAAATTCCGGTAATCGCGGCAGGCGGTATTGCAGACGGCAGAGGAATCGCGGCTGCGTTTATGCTGGGAGCAAGAGGCGTTCAGATGGGAACCCGTTTTGTGGTTACAGATGAGTGCATTGTTCATGACAATTACAAAGAAAAAATTCTGAAGGCAAGCGATATTGATACCAGGGTAACGGGAAGAACTACCGGGCATCCGGTTCGTGCCTTGAGAAATGAGACGACGAGGAAATATCTGGATTTGGAAAAGTCCGGCGCTTCCTTTGAGGAGCTGGAGAAGCTTACGCTGGGCGGACTAAGGAAAGCGGTCATAGACGGCGATGTAAAGACCGGAAGCGTGATGGCAGGCCAGAGCGCCGGTATGGTTAAGGAGAGGATGTCCTGTAAACAGCTGATCGAGAAGCTGGTGCGGGAGGCGGATGCATTGATGAAAGGAACCGGGATTTATGAGTAAGATTGCATTTATTTATCCGGGTCAGGGCGCGCAGAAGGCGGGCATGGGCGCTGATTTCTATGAAAACAGCCGGACAGCGGGAGACATCTATGATGAAGCGTCAGAGGTGCTGGGACTGGACATGAAGGCATTGTGCTTTGAAAAGAATGACAGGCTGGATCTGACAGAGTACACGCAGGCGGCTATGGTAACCACCTGTCTCGCTATGACCAGAACGGTAGAGGAAATGGGACTAAAGCCGGATATTACGGCAGGCTTAAGCCTAGGTGAATACTGCGCCATTGCGGCGGCCGGAGGCTTTGGCGATATGGATGCAGTGAAGACGGTGAGGACGAGAGGGATTCTGATGCAGAATGCGGTTCCTGCCGGAGAGGGCGCGATGGCGGCCATACTGGGACTTGCAAAAGAAGCGGTAGAGCGGATACTTGCATCCGTTACAGAGGTGACTATTGCCAATTATAACTGTCCGGGGCAGATCGTGATAACCGGACGGGCAGAGGCAGTGCAGGAAGCATGCAGGAAACTGAACGATGCAGGGGCAAGGCGCATGATGCCTTTGAAGGTCAGCGGGCCGTTTCATTCGCCTATGCTTGCCAGGGCAGGAGAAGAGCTTGCGGCGGAGCTTGCCGGGATCCGGTGGAAGGAGCTTAAATTTCCTTATGTGACCAATGTGACTGCGCAGGAAATTACCGATATATCGCAGACAGCAGGGCTGCTTGCCCGTCAGGTCAGCGCGCCGGTCAAGTGGGAGCAGAGTATGGAAACTATGCTCCGAAGCGGCGTGGACATTTTTGTAGAAATCGGTCCGGGCAAAACGCTGACCGGTTTCCTGAAAAAAATTGCTCCGGATAAAAAGGTAATGCAGATTGGCACATGGAAGGATATAGAATCAGTGATTCGGGAGTTGAAGGCATGTTAGAAGGAAAAACAGCGGTTGTTACCGGTGCGTCCAGAGGGATCGGAAGGGCAATTGCCCTGGAACTGGCAGAGCAGGGCGCGCAGGTGATCATTAACTATAATGGTTCCTGTGAAAATGCAGGAAAGGTGAAGCAGGAGATTGAAGCAAAAGGCGGAAAGGCAGAGACCATTCCGTGCAATGTGGGAGATTTTGAACAGTGCGCCGAATTGATCGGCGGGGTCATAAAGACCTTCGGAAGCATAGATATTCTGGTGAATAACGCAGGAATTACCAGAGACGGACTTCTGATGAAGATGTCAGAGAAGGACTTTGACGATGTGCTTGCGGTTAATCTGAAAGGTGCTTTTAATACGATGCGTGCGGCGGCGCGCCAGATGATAAAGCAGAGAAGCGGAAGGATCATTAACATGTCTTCAGTAGTGGGAATCTGCGGAAATGCGGGGCAGGTCAATTATGCGGCGTCCAAGGCGGGCGTTATCGGAGTGACCAAATCTGCTGCGAAAGAGCTGGCATCCAGAGGAATAACCGTAAATGCAGTGGCGCCTGGGTTCGTGGAGACAGAGATGACGGCGGTGCTTTCCGATAAGGTAAAGGAGGAGGCCGTGAGGCAGATTCCGTTGGGAAGATTCGGGAAACCGGAGGATATTGCAAAGACGGTGGCATTTCTTGCATCGGAAGAAGCGGGATATATTACCGGACAGGTGATTCAGGTAGACGGGGGAATGGCGGTATGAGTAAACGCAGAGTAGTAGTGACAGGCTTAGGGGCTGTGACCCCGATTGGAAACTGCACCAGAGATTTCTGGAACGGTATCCGGGAAGGAAAGGTCGGGATCGGCCCCATTACGGCATTTGACGTAACAGACTACAAGGTGAAGCTGGCGGCAGAGGTTAAGGGATTTGATGCAAGGGAGTATATGGATTTTAAGGCGGCAAAGCGCATGGAGCGGTTCTCCCAGTTTGCCGTGGCGGCGGCCTTGGAAGCATTTCAGGATTCAGGGCTTAACATGCAGGAGGAAAATGCATTCCGGGCGGGTGTGATTATCGGCTCCGGAGTGGGAAGCCTTCAGGAGGTAGAGGAATCTATAAAGCGGATTCGTGAAAAGGGGTCTTCCCGGGTCAATCCACTGATGGTGCCGAGAATGATCAGTAATATGGCGGCGGGAAATGTGTCGATCCAGTTAGGCTTCCGGGGAAAATGCACCAGCGCGGCAACCGCCTGTGCAACAGGAAGCCACTGTATCGGCGATGCATTCCGCGCCATTCAGTATGGGGATGCAGATATTATGGCGGCAGGCGGTACGGAGAGCTGTATCTGCCCTACCGGCGTGGCCGGATTTTCAGCGCTGACAGCATTGTCCCAGAGTCAGGATCCTATGCGGGCATCCATTCCATTTGACAAAGACCGGGACGGCTTTGTGATAGGAGAGGGAGCAGGTGTCGTGATACTGGAGGAACTTGGACATGCAAAAGCCAGAGGAGCCCATATTTATGCCGAAGTGACCGGGTACGGCGCGACAGGAGACGCCTACCACATCACCTCGCCGATTGAGGATGGAAGCGGCGCGGCGAAAGCGATGGAGCTTGCCATGGAGGAAGCCGGAGCGGGGCCGGAGGATATCGATTATATCAACGCCCACGGCACAGGGACGCATCATAATGATCTGTTTGAGACAAGAGCCATCAGGGCGGCGCTCGGCGGCGCTGCAGACAAAGTAGTAATCAATTCTACAAAATCTATGATCGGTCATCTTTTAGGAGCGGCCGGAGGCGTAGAGTTCATTGTCTGCGTGAAATCCATAGAGGACGGATTTATCCACCAGACCATTGGAACGAAGGAAACCGATGAGGAATGCAGTTTGAACTATGCCGTCGGAGCGCCGGTTGAGAAGCCGGTACGTTTTGCCATGAGCAATTCTCTTGGCTTTGGCGGGCATAATGCGGCATTGCTGATAAAACGATATGAAGATTAGCAGGCGGGGATAGAGAAGATGGAATTTGAAAATCTGTTGACACTGATAAAAACGGTTTCGGATTCAAAGCTGACGGATCTGAAATATGAAGAGAATGGAGTGAAGCTGCACCTGACCAAAAAACGAGGGACCGTTCAGGCAGAGACGGTACAGAAGGTATCTGCCGCGGCAGAAGCGCCTTCTGTACCGGAAGTTGTAACAGAGCCGGAAGGGAAGATCATGCATTCCCCGCTAGTGGGTGTGTTCTACACGGCGCCTGCAGAGGATGCAGAGAATTTTGTGTCAGTGGGAGACGTGGTGAAGAAGGGGCAGACTATGGCGATTATAGAAGCAATGAAGCTGATGAATGAGATTGAGTGTGAATATGACGGAATAGTAGAGGAAGTCTATGCGGCAAACGGACAGCCGGTGGAATACGGGCAGCCTCTGTTCCGTATAAAATAGCAGAAGGCGGGAGGAAGAAAGATGAACCATTTGACGATTAAGCAGATTCAGGAAATACTTCCGCACAGGCATCCGTTTCTGCTGCTGGATTATATCGAGGATTATGAGCCGGGGAAATACGCGGTAGGATATAAATGTGTGACATACCGGGAGGAGTTCTTTCAGGGGCATTTTCCCGGCGAGCCGGTGATGCCGGGCGTGCTTACAGTGGAAGCGCTGGCCCAGGCGGGAGCCGTGGCTATTTTAAGCCAGGAAGAAAACAAAGGAAAGACGGCCTATTTCGGCGGAATCAGCAAATGCAAGTTCCGCGGCAAGGTCGTGCCGGGCGACAAGCTCCGTCTGGAAACGGAGATCATTAAGCAGAAGGGCCCGGTAGGCGTCGGAAGTGCAGAGGCGAGCGTGGATGGAAAGACAGTGGTCTCGGCGGAGCTGACCTTTATGATCGGATAGGTGGCGGACATGATTCAGAAAATACTGATTGCCAACAGAGGAGAGATTGCAGTGCGGATCATCCGCGCCTGCAGGGAAATGGGAATCGCGTCCGTGGCAGTATATTCCGAAGCAGATGCGAAGGCGCTTCATGTGCAGCTTGCAGATGAGGCAATCTGTATCGGGCCTGCCAGCGCGGCGGAGAGCTATCTGGATATGGAAAAGATTATCAGTGCTACCATTGTGTCGGGGGCAGACGCGATCCATCCGGGGTTCGGTTTTTTGTCGGAGAATTGCAGATTTGCAGAATTGTGCGAGCAGTGCAATATTACCTTTATCGGGCCGCCCTCTCAGGTGATTTCCAGATTGGGCAATAAACAGGAGGCCAGAAATACGATGGTTTCGGCGAAAGTTCCGGTAATCCCCGGAACCAGTGCGGCGGTGTATGATAAGAAAGAGGCCGCGGCTCTGGCAGAGGAGATCGGATATCCGGTAATCATCAAAGCCGTGCTCGGCGGAGGCGGCAAGGGAATGCGGGTAGCGGAATCGCCGGAGGAATTTGCAGGCTGTTTCCAGACGGCACAGAAGGAAGCAGAGGCTTCCTTTGGAGACAGGGCGATGTATCTGGAGCATTTTCTGATCCGTCCCAGGCATATCGAATTCCAGATATTAGCGGATCGCTTCGGACATGTGGTGCATCTGGGAGAGCGGGACTGCTCCGTGCAGAGAAACCACCAGAAAATGATTGAGGAATCGCCTTCGCCTGCCGTTTCGGAAAAGCTTCGGAAACAGATGGGAGAGGCGGCCGTAAAAGCGGCGGAGGCGGCCGGCTATGTGAATGCCGGAACCATCGAATTTCTGCTGGACGATAAGAATCAATTTTACTTCATGGAAATGAATACCCGGATTCAGGTAGAGCATCCGGTAACCGAGTGGGTGACCGGAATTGACATAGTAAAAGAGCAGATCCGGATCGCCGACGGGAAGAAACTGTCTTACGGCCAGAAGGATATCCGGCTGACCGGACATGCGATTGAGTGCAGGATCAATGCAGAGAATCCAAAGAAGGGCTTCCGCCCTTCGCCGGGAACAATTACGGACATGTATCTGCCGGGAGGAAAGGGGATCCGCGTGGACACGGCAATTTACAGCGGATGCGAGATCCCGCCCTATTATGACTCTATGATTGCTAAGCTGATCGTCTGGGCAAGGAGCCGGAAGGAGGCGGTCTGCAAGATGCAGAGCGCGCTGGGCGAGGTGGCCATCGAAGGGGTAGATACGAATGTGGATTATCAGTACGGGATTCTGCATCATGCGGATTTTCTGTCCGGGGATATTAATATCGGCTTTATTGAGGATATGGAAAAAAGCCGTGAATTATAGCAGGCAATCCTATCTTAGAGGCGGAGCGCTATCCGCAGAGATATCAGATTTGAAAGGGGCAGGGTAGAGTATGGATCTGGAAAATATGTTTAAAAAGAAAGTGGTTCCTGCCAGGACAGACATATCCCAGGCCGGGAATAAGCCGGAGGTTCCGGAGGGGCTGCTTAGGAAATGTAATAAATGCGGAAAAGCAATTATTGCAGAAGAGGCAAAGGAACAGAACTATATCTGTCCAAAATGCGGGGGATATTTCCGTATTCCGGCATACCGGAGAATTGAGCTGCTGGCAGATGAGGACAGCTTTGAAGAATGGGATATAGAGCTAGATACGGATAATCCGCTGGGATTTAAGGGGTATCCGGAGAAGCTGGAAAGCTTAAGGAAGAAGACCGGACTTAGAGAAGCGGTGGTGACCGGACATATCCGCATTGAGGGTATGGAGGCTGCCGTCGGGGTCTGCGACGGGCAGTTTCTGATGGCGAGCATGGGAAGGGCTGTGGGAGAGAAGATTACCCGTCTGGTGGAACGGGCAGAGAAAGAGAGTCTTCCGGTTGTTTTATTTACCTGCTCCGGCGGGGCAAGGATGCAGGAGGGGATGGTGTCCCTGATGCAGATGGCAAAGACATCGGCCGCTTTAAAGCGCCACAGCGATGCGGGAAATCTAAGCGTCAATGTCCTTACGGATCCGACGACAGGAGGCGTTACGGCAAGCTTTGCCATGCTGGGAGATATTATTCTTGCAGAGCCCAAGGCATTAATTGGATTTGCCGGGCCCAGAGTCATTGAACAGACCATTAGGCAGAAGCTCCCGAAGGGATTCCAGCGTTCGGAATTTCTGTTAGAGCATGGATTTGTGGACAGGATTGTGGAGCGCCATAGTTTAAGAGAAACCCTTGCACGGATTTTGAAGCTTCATAGCAGGAATGAAAGTAAGAAAATACAAGAGCTGCCGAAAGAAGAAAAACGGAAAATCCAGAAGAAAGCTGTGAGGCTCCGGGATATTCCTGCATGGGAGCGTGTACAGCTTTCCAGAAAAGCTGACAGGCCTTCCGGAAATGACTATATACAGGCGCTTTTTCCAGATTTTATCGAACTTCACGGCGACCGCTGCTATGGAGATGATAAAGCAATTGCAGGCGGCATTGCTCATTTCCATGGAATGCCGGTAACTGTGATCGCCCAGACCAAGGGAAACACTACGAAGGAGAATATTGAGAGAAATTTTGGGATGCCGGCGCCGGAGGGCTACCGCAAGGCATTAAGGCTGATGAAGCAGGCTGAGAAATTCCATCGTCCGGTTATCTGCTTTGTGGATACGCCGGGAGCCTTCTGTGGATTAGAGGCAGAGGAGCGCGGCCAGGGCGAGGCGATTGCCAGAAACTTATATGAGATGTCGTCCCTTCAGACACCGATTTTGTCGGTGGTTGTGGGTGAAGGCGGAAGCGGAGGTGCACTGGCGCTGGCCGCGGCAGATGAGGTGTGGATGCTGGAAAATGCAGTATATTCAATCCTGTCGCCGGAAGGCTTTGCAAGTATCCTGTGGAAGGACAGCGGACGCGCAGAGGAAGCGGCAAGGCTTATGAAGATGACATCAGGCGACCTTCTGGAACAGCACATGGTCGAAGAAGTGATACCCGAACCGGAGGAACTTAACGTGCAGACGTTAGGTTCGGTGACAGAGCAGCTGGAAATAAAAATTTCTGCGTTTTTAGAGGAATATACGTCGCTGAATATGGAGGCGCTGCTGGACAGACGCTACCAGAGATTCCGCGGGATGTAAAGAAATAGTTGATTCACCTTGTAAAAAGCGGGTATAATAATTTTAAAGTAATTGAAGGAAAGCTATGACTATAGAAGAGGGAAAACATGGATGCTTACAAGACAGTAAATGATGTTTTGGTGAATCTGATCAATGAAGTGTGGGTATTGGAAGGTAAGGCCATTATTACAGGAGAATTTAAGGATTTGACCAATAACGATATGCATGTGATTGAGGCAATCGGCAAAGGTGAGGGAAAGAATATGTCCTCCATTGCCAGGAAGCTGAATATTACCGTGGGGACGCTGACATCTTCGATGAACAGGCTGGTGAAGAAGAATTATGTGGAGCGGTTCCGCAGTGAGGAGGACAGGCGCATTGTATTTGTGAGACTGTTGGAAAAGGGCGTCAGAGCGTTTGATCATCATGCGGAGTACCACCGCAGGATGACGGAGGCAGTGCTTGCGAAGCTCACAGATGATGAGGTTCCGGTGCTTGTGAAGACGCTGTCAGGATTTTCAGAATTTTTCCGTGAGTACCATGGGGTTCCTGAAGACGATTCAAAGATAGGCGATTGAATTAATAGAAGAAGTATATATGAGATTATGATAAAACAGGCGGTTTCATCGGCCTGTTTTATTGCTTTTTGTTTTAATAGATTGAAGAAGGAAATCAAATAGATTATAATAAAATAAATAAGATAATTTACAGGAGGATTTACTATGGGACAGGGATATAAAGGATTAGAAGCAGCGATTGCGGCAATTAGAAAGAAGACGGACTTTGTACCTGAGACAGCATTGGTGCTCGGCTCCGGCCTTGGGGGATTTGCGGAGAGAGTTGACGTGAAGGCGGAGGTGCCTTATACAGATATTGAGGGTTTTCCGGTTTCAACGGTGGCAGGCCATGACGGGAGATTTATCTTTGGATATGTGAATAAGGTTCCGGTGGTTGTGATGAAGGGGCGCGTACATTATTACGAGGGCTACGAGATGGAAGAGGTGGTAATGCCGATCCGGCTGATGGGTATGCTTGGAGCAAAGACCCTGATCCTGACTAATGCGGCAGGCAGTGTGAATCTGGATTTTAAGCCGGGGGATCTGATGATCATTGAGGACCAGATTTCTGCATTTGTGCCAAGTCCTTTGCGGGGACGCAATATGGAGGAGCTGGGAACCCGTTTTCCGGATATGAGTAATATTTACGACAGAGAATTACAGGATAAGATTGAGGAAATTGCGAAGGAGCTTAAGATTGCTGTAAAGAAGGGCGTATATCTGCAGTGGAAGGGACCGAATTATGAGAGCCCGGCAGAGATCCGGATGTTCCGCGGAACCGGCGCAGATGCTGTCGGTATGAGCACTGCCTGTGAGGCGGTAGCCGCAAGGCATATGGGACTTAAGGTCTGCGGTATTTCCTGTCTGACTAATATGGCGGCGGGTATTTTAGACCAGCCTTTGGATCACAGGGAGGTTCAGGAAGCGGCGAATCAGGTAAAGGACTCTTTTGAGACACTTGTATCTGAGATGATCTCCCGGATATAGGACAGCCCGGCGCTTATGAAAATATCAGACAGGCAGGAAAGCACAAAGTTATCCCTGTGGGAAAAGATTCCCACAGGGATTTGCAGTATTATATTGACGAAGGACAGGGAGCAGGGTATTATGGTAGAATTGAATAATGATGCGATTGCTTATATGAAGAAAAGAAATAAAACGGATATTGTTCTTGATGTGATCCGCTATACCAGCTGATGTGCTCCTCCGCGGATGGAGATATCAGTAGGATTTACTGATAAGGAAGAAGAATATTATGCCGGACAGGGATATGTCTGTGATGAGAGCATGATCGGCAGGGTGTACTACCCGGAGGAGGGTGTGGAGTTTGACGGACAGATAGCGGTCCGCTATATGAAATATCCATGGATCAGCACCTTTGAGACAGATGGAATCCGTGCAGTGACAGCGGATAACGAAAATAACAGCCAGGAATAGGCCGGACTTAAGCGGCCGCAGTTTAGACTAGATCAGAATGAGAGAAAAGACGGATGAGTTTAGATTATAAGAAGACGATATACGCCTGTTTTACGGGATACATTGTTCAGGCTGTTGTTAATAATTTTGTTCCTCTGTTATTTTTGATGTTTCAGAATAGCTATGGGATTCCCCTTCAGAAGATTACGCTTCTGGTTACCTTTAATTTCGGGCTGCAGCTGGTGATCGATCTGTGCTCGATCGGCTTTGTGGACCGGATCGGATACCGTGCGTCGATGATTATTGCACATGCTGTTGCGGCGTCGGGCCTGATCCTTTTGACGGTGCTTCCGGAACGGTTCTCCGACCCGTTTATCGGACTGCTGCTGGCCGTGATCATCTATGCGGCCGGCGGAGGGCTTCTGGAGGTTCTGGTGAGCCCGGTGGCAGAGGCGTGCCCTACGGATAATAAAGAGTCGGCAATGAGCCTTCTGCATTCTTTTTACTGCTGGGGGCATGTGGGAGTTGTACTGTTATCCACGCTGTTTTTTGCCGCGGCGGGAATGAGAAACTGGAAGCTGCTTGCTCTGCTGTGGGCAGCGGTTCCCATCTATAATGCCTGTGTTTTTACCAAAGTGCCGATTGCTCCGCTGGTGGAAGAAGGCGGGAGAGGGCTGTCGGTAAAGGAATTGTTTTCCATGAAGATATTCTGGGTGCTGATGCTGATGATGGTATGCGCCGGAGCCAGCGAACAGGGGGTCAGCCAGTGGGCTTCTGCTCTGGCGGAGCAGGGACTGGGCATCAGCAAGACGGTGGGAGACCTGGCAGGCCCTATGACCTTTGCGGTATGTATGGGTGCGGCAAGGACCTTCTATGGAAAGAAGGGAGAGAGCATCCATCTGGAAACGTTTATGATGGGCAGCAGCATGGTGTGTATGGCGGCGTATCTGGCGATAGCCCTTATGCCGGTTCCGGCTCTTGGCCTGGCAGGCTGCGGATTGTGCGGCCTGTCTGTGGGAATTATGTGGCCGGGAACCTTCAGCATGGCGGCAGGCTCTGTCAGGAGAGGCGGAACCGCATTATTTGCGCTGCTGGCGCTTGCAGGGGATGTGGGTTGCTCGGCAGGGCCGACACTGGTTGGGATGTTATCGGGAAACCGCGGGGATGACCTGAGAGCAGGAATACTGATAGGAACTGCATTTCCAATACTTATGATCGTTTCACAGGCTTTGAAGAGGATGATAATTAAAAATAAAGAGGGTTCATGATGAAAGGAAACAGACAGATTCTATTAACAGAGGGGCCGGTTTTAAGACCGCTGGCGGCTTTGGCGATGCCGATCATGGCATCGTCCTTTTTAAATACGGTATACAGCATTACGGATATGGCATGGATTGGAATGCTTGGAGCGGAGGCAGTGGCAGGAATCGGTGTGGGAGGCATGTTTGTGTGGCTTTCTCAGGGGCTGTCCGCGCTGGCGAGGATGGGCGGACAGGTGAATGCTGCACAGGCGGTAGGCGGCGGAAGAAGGGATGAGGCATCCCGGTATGCAAAGGCGGCGCTGCAGATGGCGGCAGTATTTGGAATTGCATTTGCATTGGTGAGCCTGATTTTTGCAGAAAGCCTTGTGGGTGTATTCCGGCTGGGAGAAGCATTGACAAACCGCTATGCAGTGAGCTATCTGAGGATTACCTGCGGGTTGGTCATATTCTCTTATATGACGGTGGTGCTGACGGGAATCTATACGGCTCAGGGAGATTCCAGAACACCGCTTCTGGCAAATGCGGCCGGTCTTGTGATCAATATGGTTCTGGATCCGATGCTGATATTGGGGATAGGGCCGTTTCCAGAGCTTAAGGTGACCGGTGCGGCAATTGCCACTGTGACGGCACAGTTTATTGTGTTGATGGTAATGATTGCCGGAGTGTGGAAGGATAAGAGCGGTCATAACGTGCTGTCAGGACTGAAGCTTATGGAACCGGCGGAGGGAAAATTCTACTGGGGAGTATTCCGGATCGGGGCGCCCACAGCCGTTCAGGGAACGGTGTATTGCATGATCTCGATGGCGCTGACTAGAATGGCTGCATCTTTTGGATCCGGGGCTGTCGCTGTGCAGCGGGTTGGCGGCCAGGTTGAAGCTGTATCCTGGAATACGGCAGACGGCTTTGCCGCGGCGATCAATGCATTTGCGGCTCAGAATTATGGTGCAGGAAAAATGGAACGGGTGCGGAGAGGATACTGGGCTTCTTTCTGGACAATTGCCTTTTGGGGAGCGCTTATTACAATGGCATTTTTTCTGCTTCCGGAGCCCATAGCCGGTGTGTTTTTTCATGAGGCAGATGTAATAGGAACAGCGGTAGACTATTTTGTTATCCTCGGAATCGGGGAAGGCTTCATGTGTGTGGAGCTGATGACTGTAGGAGCTCTGTCCGGCCTTGGCAGAACAAAGCTCTGCAGCATCATCAGTATTCTTCTGACCGGATTTCGGATCCCTCTGGCAGTTCTGCTGTCAAACAGCGCGCTGGGACTGAACGGTATATGGTGGGCTCTTTCCGCAACATCCATTGCCAAAGGGATCCTGTTTACAGCCGCTTTTGTATTAGTCTCACGGGACTAATGGGGTAAATTCTTCTCGTTGATGAGGATACCCTCATACAGCTTTTTGTGGAAACGCTTGGTAAATAGTATGCACTTGCACAGGAATATGTAATAAATATTCAGTCCGCAGCCCTGCAGGGATTCAAAGTTTCCCTGTCCTTTGGAGATCAGCAGATCAGCGCTGTGGATAATTTGGGATGCTTCCTCAGAAATCTTTGGCAGATAGGTTCCGGCAATGCTGGTTCCGTTGCCTGTCACAGGCGCAATTTCTGTCAGGCCGGTCTGAATGGCATCCTCCATAGTAGCATCATTGACTGCAGGCATTCCCCTCACGATGATATCCACATGAAGGTCTGGGAATTCGGACTGGATTGCTTTGATCAACAGCTTGTCTAAAACGATTTCTCCGCAGTTATCGGTGAGGAATGCCAGTTTTTTGGCGTTTTTTAAATCAGCGTACAGCTCAGAGAATGCCCGCTCATCGATGATCTGTTCATCTGCTCCGCCCAGCAGTTCAAATAATTTGTCGTTGTCTACTTCCAGTACGCCGAAATCAATGTAATTGCCGGTCATAACATATTGGATAGCTCTTTTCATGGGATGATCGGATGAGTTAATGTCTGCGGCTATGCGTACTTCCTGCTCTAGCATCAATTTATTGAAGGTCTGCTTGATTTCTGTAAAATCAGTAGAGATTCCGAACATTTCTTTCTGGAGCTTTAGTATGTCGTCCATGACTACAGGCGAGCTCTCCTCCGGCTTGACGGAGGAAAGGATGCCGAAAAGCCGTCTGATATATTCCATCCGCTCGGGTTCCGATGCACTTTCTGGATAATCGCATAAAAATTTGTTGGTCATACATTTTAAGCACTCAGAATTCCATCTTGTAATCATTTTTCATTCTCCTTTTTTATGAGGTAAGTGATGTTGGGATGTATCAATTTATTATACTATATATGATTATATGAGAATAAGCAATTCTAAAGTGTGCGGCAGAGGGTTGAATTTTGGAGTTACCTGTTGTCTTTTCGCATGGTTCTGGTTATAATGCAGCTATTATAGCATGAAGAACAGTTACGCGGGAGTTTGACAGTTGAATAATAGAAAAAACCTTCGCAGGCCGCATAAAACCTG
>CAJTZE010000024.1 GCA_910584265.1 uncultured Dorea sp.
TCCCTGAAAACATGAGGTTTTTAAGAAAAATAGGATTGTAATACTTTACAATACCATTATTAGATTGGAGGACATAACATGACAAAGCAAAAACCTGATACAGATCAGTGTATCTGTACCGTATTGCTGATTTCATATAACCATGAACCCTATATCCGCTTGGCTATCGAATCAGTTTTAGCACAGAAAACAAAATATAAATTTAAAATACATATTTTTGACGATGCGTCAACAGATGGGACCAGTGAAATTATAAAGGAATATACAGAACGTTACCCTGATTTGATTACAGCGTTTATCGCCGAGGAAAACCGGGGCGCGCAGGGAAATTTTTGGGCCGCATACAAATCTGTAGATACGAAATACAGCGCAATGCTGGAATGCGACGATTACTGGTGCGACGAGGAAAAGCTTGAACTCCAGATTGACGCGTTAGAACAGAATCCGGACTGCAGCTTCTGCGCCCATAATACGATTTACCACAATAAAGACGATGTTTACCGGACCAAAGAAGATGGGGACATCTTTGTATATAACCGTAATATTCGCAATACCGGGAAATACGGCGCGGAAGATTTCAAGCCGCTGTATGGGGCAGGCTGGGCAAACCATAATAACTCCCGCGTAATACGCATGAGCTGCGTAGATTTAGACAGCCTGACAGATAAAGAAGACTTCCTGTACGATAACGCACAATTTTTTTACCTCTTAAGCCGCGGTAAAATATATTTTATCCAGCGGGTTATGTCCGTCTATGTTATGAATATGGCCAGCACCTTCACTTCGCTTCAGGTAGAAAAAAAGCTGCGCGGGCATTACGACCGGATGATCCATATTAATAAAACGTTAAATTATGAATTTGAAAGGCTTATTTACCGCCATCTGTCTTCTTTTACATTTTACTGGCTTGCGTATGATGAAATTGAGGCGGGTATTGTAAAAGACCGAGGAGTTTTCATGACGATCTTGATTAAAACATTGAAAAAATACCGTTACGATGTGCTTCTATATCGAAGACTTCGAAAAGAAGCGAGGAAAAACATTCAAAAACTGACTAAACGATTGGAGGATCAATGATGGCATCTATAATATTCTATGGCGCGGGACGCAATGCCCATGAACATTTTAACGACTGGAAAGCACAGGGCTTGATTCCCGTTTGTTTTTCTGATCTGGATATTTCCAAACACCATACTGCCTGCATGGGCTTGGATGTCCTTCCCCTTGTAGAAGCAATAAAAAAATATCCGGATTATGAATTATACCTTACGCAAATCCCTTCCAGTTTGTACGAAATAAGAAGCTTTCTTATAAGCATAGGCATTCCGGAAGAAAGAATAAAATTTTGTATGGATCCGGATTCTTCCGGTATTGTCCGGGATACAAATACCCTCTATCCAAAACTATATCCGATTTACCAAGCTATGCAAGACGAACTGTCCAAAAAATGGTTTTGGGGAAGGCTGGAATATACGCTTTCCCACTCGCTGGCCGGCATATATAAAGCTATGGTATCCAAAAAACATTTACAATGGGTATCCCAAAAGCAGACCTACGCAATGCTCAGGCACGGCTTACCCGCGCTCTGGGATCTGCTGGCAGAAAATTACCCTGTGCAAAAGCATGACATTTATCTTTTGCTGTTTCCTGAAAAATGGAATGAGTTTGATTGGGTAGTGGAACGCTTTTTAGACGCCCTTCCGGAACTGGGGATAAAAATAAAGGCCTGCGTCATACCTGCCGGGTCCCAATATTCGAAAACGTACCGGAATATCCCTTGCGTCTGGGATAAGGATTTTCCGGCTTTCATCAACGAAAACACCCGTATAATTATCGGCTTCCCGGGATGGTGCCTGCAGACCAAACAAGTTGCGGCCCAATATAATCCTTACAAAGAAATCCTTTTTCCAATTGCCGATACCGGACATCCGCAATATATAGAACCAGACATTTTTCCCCCGCATGAAAATGAGGTTTTTGTAGACGTCGGAGTTTTTGATTTACAAAATAGTATTGATTTTTCGCAGTGGGCAGAAAAAGGATTTGCACAGATTTATGCTTTCGAGCCAGATCCCCAGTGTTATCAGAATTCCTTAGAGCGTCTTAAAAAGATGGACCCGGATTTCCAAGACAAAACGCAATTAGTCCAGCTGGGGTTAAGCGACACGATCGGCAAACTGGAATTTCCTGCAGTATATAAGGGTTCCGGAAACTATGGCAGCGACGGAATGATCTCTGTTGACGTTATAACCCTGGATGCTTATTTAAAAGGAAAGCCGGTTACTTTGGTAAAAATGGACGTAGAGGGCGCGGAAATGAGCGTTCTTCGCGGAATGAAGGAGACAATTACCCGTCATAAACCCAGACTTGCAGTATGTGTTTACCATAAGCATCAAGATATTTTAGAGATAACCTCATACCTGCTGGAACTGGTTCCGGAATATAAATTTTATCTCCGGCACTACAATTCAAATGAAACAGAAACCGTGCTTTTCTGCACAATATAACATTTGGGAGGTTCGATTACTATGAAATTTTGTCATTTATTTTATGATTATTTATACATTGACAACAGCGACGGGGGAATATGCCTCTGTCCATGGATGGATCCGAAAAACTCCTGTATCGGAAATCTGCTCCATGACAAAGTCGAAGACGCATATAACGGCGATTATGCAAATTACCTGCGTTCAACAATGGACGACCAGACATTTAAATTCTGCCGTCCGGAAGCATGCCCCTATATTCAGAATAATGAATTAGAAGAAATTACCCCTGAAGAATACGAAAAACGCAAAAAGAATTTCTATTATCCAGCCGAAATCAACATGGCGTATGATTTCGTATGCAACCAAAGCTGCGAGACCTGCCGAAAATCCGTATTTATTCCTCCGGCCGGTTACGGGGAGCAAATGTCTACGATCCAGCAAAAACTGGCGCCCCATCTAGATAAGGCAAAGCGTATTACCGCCTCTGGCCACGGAGATCCGTTCGCGTCAAAATACATGATGTCTGTATTGGAAAACCTGCACCCTTCTGACCCGGATGCAAGCTTTCTCCTAGAAACAAACGGGGTGTTCTTCGACGAAGAGCACTGGGAACGGATCAAACACCTAGGGCAGTTTCGAATTGAACTTGTGGTGACCATCAACAGTTTCGATCCATTTATATACCGCCATATTTCCCGCGGCGGAAATTACGAAAAAATGATACATAACCTTGATTTTATGTCACAGCTAAGAAAAAATGGAGAAATTGCACATCTTACGAACACTCTGGTAATACAGGATAGGAATTTCCGTGAAATCCCATCGTTTATCAAACGAAGTTTTCAGGAGTATGCTTTCGACCAAGTTATATTAAGGCCCGTTTACCAATGGGGTACGATGGATGAAGAGGTTTACTGGTTTAAGGATGTGTTAAACCCCTGCCATCCGTATCATGAAGAATATCTGGAAATATTAAAGGATCCTGCGTTAGACGACCCCCGCGTGTATAATTTCGGCGGAGATACCGAACATGTTGCGCGCCCATATCCTGCAAAAGAAAGAATTGACCTGCTTCCTGCTAAGGTCCTTCCCGGCAGCAGGATTGTTGTTTACGGCGCCGGGCAGGTTGGACAGGCGCTCGTTCACAAATTAGGGGAAACCGGCTACTGTAACGTTGTTTTGTGGATAGACCAGTGCTTTGATAATAAATGCATCTTATCGCCAAACAGCCTGCTTAATATGTCTCCACAAGATTATGATTACATTGTCCTGGCTACAAAAAATCCGTTTTTTGCGGAAGAGATGCGGACAAACCTCATTGATATGAAAATATCAGAAAAAAATATTATTTCTTGTTCTTGAGGATGTGATGGTTATGAAAAGTAATAAACCTATTCTGGTTACCCGTTCCTCCATGCCGCCTTTTGACGAATACACAGAAATGATACATAACATGTGGGAGAACCGCTGGCTGACTAATATGGGAAACATGCATGAAAAACTTACATCGCGTCTGGCAGAAGAATTTGAAGCAGATCATTTCCTGCTTTTTTCAAACGGCCATATGGCGTTGGAACTTGCGCTGCAGTCATTGAAGTTGGACGGAGAAGTAATTACGACTCCTTTCACCTTCCTGTCAACCACGCAGGCGATTGTCCGAAACGGGCTTACCCCTGTATTTTGCGATATCGACCCTGTCAGGTTTACCATTGACCCGGCAAAAATCGAACCGCTTATAACAGACAGAACTTGCGCGATTGTCGCCGTGCATGTATACGGAATTCCTTGCGAAACGGATGCAATTGAAGCCCTTGCAAAAAAATATGGGCTCAAAGTTATCTATGACGCGGCGCATGCTTTTCAGGTCCGGTACAAGGGACAAAATATTGCCCGGTATGGAGATATTTCCATGTTTTCCTTTCATGCAACAAAGGTTTTCCATACGGTTGAAGGAGGAGGCGCGGTATGCCGGGATTTTGGAGTATATCAGAGGCTTTCCAGACTGCGTAATTTTGGATTCTTCCAGGGAGCCTTTGACGGCGACCAACTTGGAGTCAATGCGAAAATGAGCGAATTCCATGCGGCTATGGGGCTCTGTAACTTGCGCTATATTAATCAGGAAATACAAAAGAGAAAAAATATTTCTGAATGCTATGACAAAATCCTCAGAAAGGTAAAAGGGCTGCAGCTTTTCCCAGATATTCCGGAACTCGAACGCAATTACGCTTACTATCCGGTTGTATTCCTGAACGATGCGCCCAAAAGCCGGGACAAAGCCTGTGAAGACTTGCAAAAATATAATATTACCGCACGCAAATATTTTTTCCCGTTAACAAGTACGTTTAGCTGCTATAAGGATTTACTGCATCCGGAACCTACGCCGGCTGCAGAGGATATCGCCGGCCGCGTTCTATGTCTTCCTTTGTATGCTTCGCTATCAGAAGAAGAAATTAACCGCATCTGCGATATCCTGCTTAATTAGCCGCTTCATATTATAATCCTGTTTCATACGGAGGTACGCAAACGGATGGGTATGCACCAAGAACAGACATTGAATCTAAAAATTGCTGTTTTATCTTTGGCTGATATTAATAATTATGGCGATAAATTCTTTCCATACATATTCCGGTCAGAACTTAAGGCACGGTTTCCAAATGCAGATATTGACCTATACACAAACACCGAGTACCATTGCGAGCTATATGATACATCAAAATACTCGCTTCCCGGCCTTGCAGATTACGATGCAGTCATACTTGCAGGCGGAGACACAATACAACGGCTTGACGAAGAAAATTGGAACGATATATACGATTCGTTCACCCTTGGACGGAAACCATCCGACATAATATTTGAATGGCTGGCTTTAGACAAACCCTATAAGGCATACTTTTCTGTTGGCGTCCACCCGCAAATGCAGGAACACCGGCAGGATATATTAAGCATGTTAACAAGACTGGATTACCTGTCCGTCAGGGGATGCCTTTCAAAGAAAATTATAGAAGGCAGTCTCGTCTATAATTACAATCAAATACGGATAGTCCCAGACCTCGGCTGGCTGTTCGCCAAGTATCTTGACCGAATGGATCAAGATATTCCAATGGCTGGCCTAACTTCCGGGAATTATATGGTTTTTGAAGTATTCTATGAATTTGACGATGAAATCCTCCGGTTTTCAGCGAAAGCTTTGTCAGAATTTCAAAGTGAAACAAATGTAAAGGTTATGCTTCTCCCTATTATCCATACAAAAAGCAAGAGAGCGTTATCAACCTGGAACGATTATTACCCGCTTTCAAAAATACAGGAATATGCCGGCGGCGCCTTTTTGCTGATGCCGGACCAATTAAGCATTGCAAACGTTGGATTTTTATTAAAAAACGCAAAATTCTATTTGGGAAGCAGCATGCATGGCGCAGTTACCTGCCTTTCCTATGGAATCCCGGCCGGAAATATCCTTACTTGGACCGCTCCTAAATTGCAGGAACTGCATGGTGCAAGAATGCGGGCGGACTGCTTTATAAACCACTGGGGGAAACTCCCCGGACTTTTACGGCAATTAAACCGGGAGGCAGAGGATAACACAAACAGGGGATACGGCAAAATATATGCCGATTACATGAGGCATAGGTTATCGCAGGAATTGGATTACCTGTGTCTGGAAATACAAAAAAGGAGATTCTTATGAGTAAAAATATAATTTTTTATGGAGCCGGACAAAATGCCCGAATAAAAGCTGCTTTATGGGCAAAGGAAGGTCTGGTTCCAGCCTGTTTTGCAGACGAAGATTCATGGAAATGGCATACGTCGTTTGAACTCTGCGGCAAAAACATTGAAATCCTTCCGTTATCTGAAGCAGTCGAAGCATACCCGGATTATGAACTGTATTTAACACAGGCTTCTGCAAATCTGGCTTCCGTGCTGCGTTATCTGTTAGACGAAGGCATCCCTTTTAAACGAATCCGGTTTTGTGAAGCAGTAAAAATATCAGATCTCGTGTCCCCATACTTCCTAAAAAAAGAATGCGAAGCGGCTTGGGGCAGCGAACTATGCCCTCTTCCCTTTTTCCATCCGCATATTGTCGCCGCAGACTCTGCCGACGGTTCTTGGGGTGATTTATTCGTATATCCATGCACGCCGCTAGACAATTCAAATCCCATCGGTTCACTCCATGATAAGACCTCCTTTAACACTGTTTGGAATTCCGGTTATGGAAAAATAATCAAAAACAAAGTTAAAAACAGGGATTATTCTGACTGCTCGCCTATCACCTGTGCTTCCGCCGGCAGGTATTTGGAAGCGATAAGCTTTATGAAAAGAGAAAAAGCAAAAACCGGTAAAATGCCCCTTGTTATTAAATTTATGCACGACTATGAGTGTAACCTCCATTGCATTATGTGCAGGGACTTTGTCAGGACGCATACGAAAGAATACTTAAAAACCTTAAATGACCAGATTGAAAACGTCTTTTTACCCATGTGCAAAGATGCTGACGCGGTATATTTTGCCGGCAACGGTGATCCCTTTGCTTCCAGACATTATAGGAAACTAATTTCTGCTATCGCCTCACGTTACCCGCATATGAAATTTTTGCTTCATACCAACGGAATCCTGTGCAACGAAACTAACTGCGCAAAGCTTGGAATTTTAAATCAAATAGATTCCATCTTAATTTCTGTTAACGCGGCAAAAAAAGAAACATATGAAAAAATAATGATCGGCGCTAAATGGGAACGGTTAGAAGAAAATATCGAATGGATCAATAGACGTATAGAAAACGGAAGTATAAACGCCTTACATTTTTCCTTTGTAGTCCAAAAAGAAAATTATACTGAAATGGCGGAATTTGTAGAATTTGCCCAAAGACACCGCGCTTCCTGCCGTTTTACCCTCTGCCACCCGGAACCATGCAGTACATTGTCGAAATGCAGCGATAATGAAATATTCAATCCAAACCATCCTGAATTTTCCGACTACTGCGAGGTATTGAAAAATCCGGTTTTTGACTGGGAAGGATGCTTTTTGGATCCTTATTCTAAATATCTCCGCCAATATTGCCTGTGAGAAGAAACGATGAATAATATACTTCGCGGCACTATAAGACATTCGGAGGCTGATAGATATGATTACGATTTATACATTAGACCATGCAAAAGAGTGGGACCAGATTGTAAAATCATTCCATGATTATGATGTTTACTACTTATCAGGATATGTCCGTGCTTTCCATATTAACGGAGACGGAGAACCAATTTTACTATATTTTTCCTCATCAGGAACACGGGCAGTCAATGTAATTTTCAAAAGGGATATATCCGATTCTGAAATTTTTAAAAACCGCATAGAACCAGATACGTTTTTCGACCTAATTACCCCTTATGGATATGGAGGGTTTTTGGTAGAAGGAACCGATTATATATCTCTTGAATCAGAATATTTAGAATTTTGCCATAACGAACATATCATTTGTGAATTTGTCCGTTTCCATCCTTTATTAAGAAACTGGAAGCGCTTAGAAAGCCTGTATACAACGGATCATTTAGGGGATACCGTTTATATCGACACGGAAAACGAAGAATTAATTTGGAAGAATATGACCAGTAAAAACCGTAATATGATCCGTAAAGCACAAAAAAATGGATTGTCCGTTTATTGGGGACGGGACCATGAAATAATTCTTCCATTTATGGAAATGTACAACGCAACTATGGATCGGGATTCTGCAACTGAGTATTATTATTTTGGAAAAAATTTCTATGAAAGCATTCTGAACGACCTTAAGCAGAACTCCATGTGGTTCTATACAAAAAAAGACGAGCAGATTATCGCAATGGCAATTTTTCTATTTTGTAACGGAAAAATGCACTATCATTTGTCTGCTTCCAGAAAAGATTACCAAAAGTTTGCGCCAACAAACCTCTTATTATATGAAGCCGCATTGTGGGCGGCAAACCATGGCTATAAAACATTACATATGGGCGGCGGCGTAGGCCTCAGGCACGATAGCCTTTACGCATTTAAAAAGGCGTTTAACCGCGGCGATGATTTAAACTATTATATAGGAAAGCGGGTATTCGACAAACACAGGTACGATTACCTTGTACAACAGCGGATAAACGCAGATCCTTCATTTAGCATTCAAACAGGATTCTTCCCCCTTTACAGGGCATAAATAGTATGGAGCAATATATTATGAAAGAAATCGGCGGATATCTTGAAATGGATACTTCAAGCAGACAAGTTTACCATACCAATGCCCTCGCCCTTAACAGCGGCAGGCATTGTCTGGAATACCTTTTTATGGCAAAAGAAATCAAGAAACTCTATATTCCTGATTATATGTGCTATACGGCCGGACGGATTTGTGAAAAATACCAATGCGAATATACGTATTATCCTATACAGAGAAATTTTTTACCTAATTTATGCGCTGAATTAAAGGACAATGAATATGTGTATATTGTAAATTACTATGGTCAGCTTTCTAATGATATATTATTACAACTTGTTCATTCTTACGGCAATGTAATTGTTGACAATGTACAAGCCTTTTTCCAAACTCCATTGGATGGAATCGATACGATCTATAGCTGCAGGAAATATTTTGGGGTTTCGGATGGCGCATACTTATACACCACCTCCAAAATACAAGATGAATTGGATATCGATTTTTCATATAACAGAATGAGGTTCGTACTGGGAAGATATGAAAAGGACGCGTCATCATTTTTTCATGAAGCGTCTTATAACAATGCTATTTTTGACAAGCAGTCTGTTAAGAGGATGTCAAAATTAACAGAAAACATGTTAAAAAATATTTCATATAATGAAGTAAAAGAAAAAAGAGAACATAACTTTGCATTTCTTCACCGTCATTTAAAAGAAATAAATGAATTAACCCTGGTAACCCCCGAAGGACCATTTATGTACCCTTTCTATGTAAATGATGGAGTGCGGCTGCGTGAGAAACTTATCGAAAAAAAAATATATATTCCTCGTTTTTGGGACGACGTATTTCATATAGCGCAGCCAAACTCCGCCGCATGGCAGTTTACAGAAAATATTCTTCCTTTGCCATGCGACCAACGATACGGTAAAGATGAAATGGACTATATAATAAATCATATATTGATCGAAATGAAATAAAGAAGAATCCCGGACTGTGTTCCCTGCACAGTTTTGGGATCCTTCTATATTCTTGCACACCGGAGGCTTTTCCTATCTTACAAATTCTTCATCCTCTCCCCCGCAGGCTGATAGCCCTGCTTCTTCGACATCTGGTAATACTTCAGTGCCTCCTGCTTCTTCCCGTTCACCTCAAACCACACGCCCAGATTATACGCCGCCTTAAATGAACCGTTTCCCTTCACGCCTTCATGCTCCGGAACCTCTCCGATTTCCAGACAGCGCAGATACGATTTCTCTATTTCTGGCAGATATCCCACATACCGTTCTACATCCGAAAAAATAGCCTGGGTATAGAAGGTTCCGCAGGCAAAATGGTAATCTGCATAATCTCCAAGCCTGCTCTCCTCATTTTCTATAATACGGAACCCTTCCTCCCACTTTTTCAGCTCTAATAAATTATAAATGTAAGCAATCACTCCATTTGCCCGGTATCCGGTTCCCTCCTCAGGCACTTCTCTGTAAAAGCTTTCAAAATATCCGTCTGCCCGTTCATACTCCTTGATCAGCCACAGCGTACGCGAAACCTGATACAAAACATACGCATCCTCTGGCTTCTCCTTTAATTCCTCCAACAGAATCTCCAGATTCCGTTCTCCCTTTCCGCCCTGAAGATATCCGTCATGCTCAAAAGTAAGAAGAAGCGGTACAACCGGCAGTTCACTTACAATCTGCTCGTGTACACGTCCTTCATAAAATGTTCCCTTCGGGACAAAACGGGTCGTATGCGTACAACTCTTGCTGATTTCCCCATTATCCTCCCTGTAACTGTCATAACGGCGGATTGCTCCGATACATCCGCCTTTTTCGGCAAATTTCACTAAATCCTTTTTCTTTCCGGATACCAGATATTCATCTGCATCCAGAATCAGATTCCAGTCACAGTCCGATTGCTTTAAGGAATAATTTCTGGCAGCCGCAAAATCATTATTCCATGCGTATGTGGAGATGTGTGCGCCAAATTCCTCTGCAATCTTTACGGTATCGTCGGTAGAACCAGTGTCCGTAATATAAATTCTGTCCACAAGCTTTTTCGCTCTTGACAGGCATTTCCGAAGGCTCCTACTCTCATTCTTCACTATCATAACCAAACCTATTGTCTTCATCTGCGCCCTCCTGACTTATATTTCTATCATATATAATCTGCTCTGCAAAGTCAACAAACTAACCGTTGCAATCCCTTTTCTGTCATGCTAAAATTGTTACAGTTAATTAATTTAGACAAGAGAGGAGTTTAAAGCCATGGTTCTTAACGATTGTACCATATGCTCTGTCTATGGTCCGGATAATACTACTCTGCAGTCCAGAGTCCGCGTCAAATGTACCGGAGAACAGATAACCCTGCATTTTAAAAAAAGTGATGAAATTACCGAATCCGAGCGGGTGCGTATAGATTTCTTTGACAGCAAGATTGGTTATATCCAGACCTACTGCGAGCTTTTTGTGAGGAGGAATTATGATCCGCTTATCTTAGAACCCTGGATGGCAGACTGTGAGATTCTGGAGGTTATTGAGATTGTACAGCGCCAGAAGGATCTTCGTGCAAAGATGGATCGGGAGATCGACTTTACCGCCCTTGAGCACGGCGGATTCACCGGCATTATCCAGAACATCAGTGTAGGAGGCCTTTATTTTGTAACCAAGACCAGATTAAGCCTTGAGGAAGAATTTGAATTCCGTTATACTTTCATTAAGAAAGAGTATGATTTGAGAGCTGTCATCATAAGAGAACAGGACTTACATAACGGCCGTTACGGTTACGGCTGTCAATTCTTAAAGCTTCCTAAAAGCGCAGAAAGAGATATCCGCCAATATGTATATAAGCAGCAGCTAAGTAAAGTATGGTAAGTAATGCAATAAATAAAAAAGTGCCTGACGGCACTTTTTTATTTATTGCATTACTATGTTTCCGTATTTCCTTCCTCCTGAGCTTCTCTGGCCGTCTGTTCTGCTCTGGCTGCCTCAAGCTCTTCTCTGGAATGCTTCGGCGTATATTTCAGGAAATATGCATATATATCAACAATGGCCTGATACAGCTCTTCCGGAATCGGCGTTCCTAAGTCAAGCTGGGTAAGTACAGTGGCAAGAGAGTTATCCTCGTATACAGGTACCCCGTTCTGATTTGCCATCTCCACAATCCGCTCAGCCATATACCCAAGACCGGAGGCAACGATTACTGGTGCGGCATCTTTATTCTCATCATAGCGGAGCGCTACTGCTTTTTTATTCAACACTTCATCATATTGTGACATTGACCGAATTTCTCCTTTCAAATATCTTAGGGAATGCGGCAGATACAGGTATGGATTCCTTACCCTGCTCTACGGCAAGATATTCGACTTCCAGATTATTTCTTTTCATAATCTTACGGATACCTTCTCTGATATCACTCTCATGATCCGATAATTCCTCCGGATAGTGAATCAGAATGTCCATCTTCCCCTTCTCATAATACAACATCATGTCAAAAAAGCCAACATCTTTCAAATCAAATTTAATCAGCAGCTTGATGCCTCTCTCATCAGAATCCGGATTACCGGATTCTTCATCCGGATCCACCCATAGTTCGGAAAACATCGGTATCCCATCAAGGATTGCAGGAATCATCACATGCATGACCGGCATATACACACTCTCATTCACAAGCATTGCTTTCATGACATTCATAAAAGCCTCTCTATTCTCCAGACCTGCATTTCCTTTAACTCCTGCTTCCATAATATTCAGGAGGCTATCCATCCACGGCATCCTGCCTGCTGCCCGGTCAAAATCCACATTCTGGAGCATTGCCCGGAAATCCGCCGCCGACATGCCTCCAAATCCCTTCTCAAATGCAGGGAATTCCATTAATCTCTGGAATGACTGGATCAGTCTGTCCAGATTCCCATTCTCATATCTGGAAGTATTAAAAGTAAGAGTTGTTATCAAATCACGGATCCTTCCCATATCTCTGGTCTCTGAAATATATTTACCCAGATACGGGATGATCTGCTCCTTTAATATCTGTGCGTTTCTTGAATTCGCGTTCATGCTGTAAGGCTCAAGCTTCGCCGCCAGCTTGGCAAGCTGCTCCCTGTCATTTCGGAACATATATCCCTCCATCTCTTTCAAAGTATCTTTGATATTCTGGAGAAGATGGTTTCCCGATGACATATCGTTATATTTTTTCAGGAAATCTAAGATACCGGCCTTAAGCTCCACGGTCGTCGCCTCGCTCATCACCTGGCGCAGCATATCAAACAAAGGTCCCTGCATACGGTTTGCCCCGGCCATCTGGCTCTTCAAAAATTCAGTCATCTGATCCGGTGTCATCTTAAGCATGCCCAGTAAAGACTGGATCTCCTCTGCCGTACCCTTACCTATGCCAGCTTCAACCACATTCGCCATTCCGCTGAAAATCAGCTTCGTCATCACATCCTCAAGCCTTGGCACATCCCGCAGGGACTGTACAAAATTGCCAAAATTAGACTCATAGGAGATTCCTTTATTGGCAGCATTCTGTTCTCCGTTTGCCTGATTTCTTCCGTCTGGACGGACCACGCGGTTCGGGTCCACCGGATTCTTTACACTCATATCCTGCGACTGATGAGCCGGATTCTGCTTGTTGATCGCGTTATTGTCATACCCGGTTGTTGGTGTTGTTACTTTTAAAATATTTGACATTTTTTCACCTACTCTATAATTTACTCTTATCCTTTTTACTCCTTCTGACGATATATTTAAATATAATACTATTTAAACACATTAGATGAAGGTGGTACTAATATTATGGATAACATGCTTGAAATGTATCTTTACGAAACAAACACTCTCTTGGAACAGCTGGATGAACTTTTAATAGAAGCAGAAAAGAACAGGGATTTCACTACGAATGATGTGAATGAAATCTTCCGCAGCATGCATACTATCAAGGGCTCATCTGCCATGATGGAGTTTTCCACACTGATGGAAATTGCTCATCATATAGAAGATCTTTTCTTCTATATTCGTGAGAACGGACTGGATTCTATGGACGAATCGCATAAGAACGATTTGTTTAACCTGATGTTCCAGTCTACTGATGCCCTTCGCAGTGAAGTCGAAAAAATCGAAAACGATGAGCCTCTTAGCACTAATATCGACCCAATCATTGCAAATATTAATAGTTTTTTGCAAAAAATCAGCGGTTCTGAAAGCAGTTCTTCTGAAAATACGAATGCAGATGAAAAGCAGGCAGAAAGCGGCGATACCATACAGCCTGCCGGCGAACAGCAGATTGCTCTAATTAATCAAGAGCTTGCAGGCTGTCCTTCCAGTAAGCTTCCTTATTTTATACGGATCCACTTTGAACAGGGTTCCGGTATGGAGCATCTGCGGGCTTTTATGACAGTCACAGCCCTGAATGACCTGGATCTACAGTTTGAGTATTATCCGGATGATGTGGAGACCAACAGTGATACAATCGAAACTATTGTTGACAATGGTTTCTTTATCGCTTTATCTTCACAGGAGGATGTAACCAGAGCTGTTAACGTGATCAAGGAACAGAACAGTGTAGAAACCTTTGAGGTAATTGAGAATGCCTCTGTAAAACAGGAAGAGAAGAAACCTGCCGCACAGCAGTCTCAGGCACCTTCTGAGAAGACATCTGAACCGGTTTCCAAACAGAATAGTGAACCATCTTCCAAGCAGAAGGCTGATCCGGCTCCTCAGGCTGCTCATAACAATACACCAGTGAAGCAGAGCCTGATCAGTGTCAACCTTTCCAAATTAGACAGTCTGGTTGCCATTGTAGGAGAGATCGTTATTACAGAGTCTATGGTTACATCCTCTCCTGATTTACAGAATCTGAAGCTTGATAATTTTACAAAATCTGCACGTCAATTACGGAAGCTTACCGATGACCTGCAGGATATTGCCATGTCCCTCAGGATGGTCTCTGTATCTGGTACTTTCCAGAAGATGAACCGTATTGTGCGGGATATGAAGAAAAAGCTGAATAAAGATGTACGCCTGACTATCATCGGTGAGAATACAGAAGTCGACAAGACAATCGTAGACAGCATCGGTGATCCGATCATGCACATCGTGCGTAATTCTATGGACCATGGAATCGAGGAGAAGGTGGAAGACCGTATTGCGGCCGGTAAAGATCCTCAGGGTGAAATCATCCTGTCTGCCGCCCACACTGGAAGTGAAGTAATTATTTCCATTAGTGATGACGGCCAGGGTATGGATCCGGATAAGATCCTTGCCAAGGCAGAACGCAACGGAATCCTTACCAAACCAGCCAGTGAATATTCTCAGAAAGAGATTCTAGCACTCCTTATGCTGCCCGGCTTCTCAACCAACGAAGAAGTTACCGAATTCTCCGGACGGGGCGTCGGCATGGATGTTGTTAAGAAGAATGTAGAATCCGTAGGAGGTACGATCACCATTACCAGCGAGCTCGGAAAGGGAAGCTGTACTACTCTTAAGATTCCTCTTACCATGGCTATCGCTGACGGCATGGAGGTATCTGTAGGCAATTCTATGTTTACGATTCCGATTGCCAATATCCGTCAGTCCTTCAAGCCGGAAAAGGACGAAGTCCTTCTGGATGCAGGCGGTAATGAGATTATCAAATGCCTGAATGAGTTTTATCCTATTATCAGAGTGCATGATTTATTCAATATTGAAACTGAGATTACCAATATTGAAGATGGTATTTTAATCTGGGTAGAAGCTGCCGACAAGTCTTACTGCCTGTTTGTAGATGAATTACTTGGAGAACAACAGGTTGTAGTAAAACCGCTTCCGCCATTCTTAAGCAACTTCAATATTAAGAATTCCGGAATCAGCGGTTGTACGATTCTCGGCGACGGTGACATCAGCCTGATCCTGGATATCAGAAGCTTATACGCAGCATTTTATAATCAATACTAAATTGTACGAAGAATCGGAGGAAGAATTATGTCAGCAGCTACTTTAGAAAATACAACAGTTCTCGGAGCTTTAGATGCTGAAGCTCCTGTTTCCACGGAACGTTTCCTTACCTTTAGTTCCAATGGACTTAATATCGGCGTGAGTACGAACTACGTAATTGAGATTATAACCAATCATTCTATTACCATGCTTCCGCTCGTTCCGGATTACGTAAAGGGCATCATCAATCTGCGCGGACAGATCATCCCAATTATTGATATCCGCCTGCGCATGGGTAAACCTTCCATTGACTACACAAGCTCAACCTGCATCATCGTTCTGAATATTGACTCTGTTCAGATTGGTATTGTCGTAGATGCGGTACAGCAGGTTATGGATATTGACCAGAGCCAGATTTCCCCTGTCCCGGTTGAAAACCAGCAGGAACTTATTAACGGAATGGTTTCATCCGGCGACCGCTCTGTGATCCTTTTCCTGGATTGTGAGCAGCTTGTACAGACATATTAATACACGAAGGAGCCTTTTGTACTATGTTAACAATTAATGACAGCGATTTTGAACGCTTATACAAATTTATACATCAAAACTATGGAATTGATTTATCAAAAAAACGCCAGCTTATAATAGGACGGCTTTCTAACACGATTCTTTCTATGGGGTTCTCTTCATTTAAAGAATACGTAGACCATATTATTAATAATAGAAAGCCTGAAGACCTGGAGCTTATGCTGAACAAGCTCACCACGAATTATACCTTTTTCATGCGTGAGGGAGCTCATTTTGAATATTTTACAAATACAATCCTTCCATGGCTCGTAGAGACAAAGAAGGATAAAGTACTCAGCATATGGAGTGCCGGCTGCTCGTCAGGAGAAGAGCCATATACCATATCCATGCTATTAAAGGAATTTTTTGGTTCAAAAGCAGGTATGTGGGATACGAGAGTTCTTGCAACTGATATTTCTCAGAATGCACTGCACGCGGCAACCAATGCCGTTTATGATGAAGATTCATTAAAAGAACTTTCCCCTGCATGGAAGAAAAAATATTTCACCCCTGCAGGCGAACCAGGCACCTATACCGTAACCCCGGAGATTAAATCCAACGTAATCTTCCGGACCTTTAACCTGATGGATCCCATCAAATTCCGATTAAAATTCGATGTCATTTTCTGTAGAAATGTTATGATTTATTTTGACCAGCCAACAAAAGAAGCATTAGTCAAC
Organism: uncultured Dorea sp.; assembly: GCA_910584265.1. Classification (GTDB taxonomy): domain Bacteria; phylum Bacillota; class Clostridia; order Lachnospirales; family Lachnospiraceae; genus Claveliimonas. The sequence goes on from CAJTZE010000024.1 coordinate 16,802, forward strand.
CGTTTCTATAATGCTTCTAATCCGGGAGGTTATCTCCTGATCGGCCACTCAGAGAATCTAAGCAAGACAGCAACACCTTACAAATATCTGATGCCTGCAACCTATCGGAAAGTTTAACACCAAAGCTGTTTTTGAAATTCGGACAATTTCAGAAACGGCTTTTTCCCAGTTATATATATGAAAGGAGTAAATTATGGCTAAGAAAATTAAAGTACTTGTTGTTGATGATTCTTCCCTGTTCCGCCAGATGATCATAAACCACCTGATGGAACAGCCAGATATTGAAGTTGTGGGATATGCAATCAATGCATATGATGCGAAGCAGAAGATTCCGATTTTAAAACCAGATGTACTCACTCTGGATGTAGAAATGCCGGGACTGAATGGAATTGAATTTATTAAACAATTGATTCCTACTAATCCGATTCCCGTTGTTCTGGTATCCTCTTTGAATTTGAGCGTATTTGATGCTCTGTCTGCCGGTGCCGTTGATTTTGTACGGAAGCCGGATATGAGCGTATCCAATTCAAAGAATGCATTTTTCGCATCTCTTGTTCCAAAGGTAAAGGCGGCCTCCATGGCAAAGGTGCGCCCTGCCAGACAGCCTGCCGGAGCTGCCGGACCTAAAAATCAGACGCGTATGCAGACTCAGGCCGCCGTAAAACCGATGCCGTTTCCGCCTCTTCCGCGCAATGTTCTCGATTCTACTATTATCGGACTCGGAGCCTCTACCGGCGGAACGGAAGCAACCCTTGCTGTCCTGCAGAAACTACCTGCAAATATTCCGGGTATTGTAATTACCCAGCATATGCCGGAGGGCTTTACTGCTATGTATGCACAACGCCTTAACCGCATCTGCAGCATGGAAGTAAGAGAAGCTAAGAATGGAGACATCATTCAGCCGGGACTCGCTCTTATCGCCCCGGGAGGAAAACAGATGGAGGTTACACGTGCAGGACGTAACTATATAGTTCAGTGCCGTCCCGGCGCTAAGGTAAGCGGGCACTGTCCGTCTGTGGATGTTCTTTTTAATTCTATTGCACAAAATGTTGCAATTAATAAAGTAGGTATTATTATGACTGGTATGGGACGCGACGGTGCAGACGGACTGCTTAAAATGCGGAAAAACGGGGCATTTACAATTGGACAGGACAAAGAATCCTGCGTAGTTTACGGCATGCCTATGGTTGCCTATAATATTGGAGCCGTATGTACACAGGCCTCCTGCGACAATATTCCATCCGTATTATTAAATCATTTAAAGAAATAAAATAAGAAGTTTGTGCTTCGGCGCAAACTTTTTATTTTTTCATTATGATTCCAGAAGTTATGCCGATAATTATAGTATAACAAGCAAAATTAAGCAGGTATAGCTGCATGGATGTATCACCAGTTATACAGCTTATATTAGTTTAAAGCAAGGAGTCAAGTATGAAGATAACTACAAATAACATGATTAAGAATTATCCGGAATTGCGCATTCATACAAAAGAAAATTCCACTCCTCCTGCAGTTTCTAATGACGGACACAGTTTTGATGCGGTTATTATAAAGTCGAATCCAAGACAGATTGAGGAACACTCTTTTGCAAAGTCTGTTTCCCGTCAGTTATCCTCGGAAGTGAATGCAACTGCTTCTGCAGAGAAGCTTGAACGTCTGCAGAGCCAGATTTCAGAGCGCACCTATCAGGTCGATGCTTACGCTATTGCATCCAGAATGCTTTTAATATAGGAGGATGCAGACAGTATGGGTGAATTTTCAAACTTTATAAAGATTATTGAAGAGTTCATTGATTTTTTTGATAATCTGATTCCGATAGAGCAGGAAAAATTAGAAGCAGCCATTAAGAATCAGGTATCCTTTGTAGAAGAATGTATGCACAAGGAACAGGCTGCCGTCCTGCGGCTTCGGGGATTGGAGCAGAAGAGAGAGCGGGAGCAGGAGAAGCTTGGCATGAAGGATTATCCCTTCCGCAAGATTCTGGAAGAAGCTCCAGAGGATGTCTCTTCTGTATTAAAGCCTTTGTTTGACAGAATGTCTGAACAGGTTACACAGTTCCAGTCTATCAGTGACAATGCAAAAGATATTATTGAGGTCAATCTTCATGTCATTCAGTCTTCCCTTGCTGAGAAGGCTCCCGGCAGGGAGACTTATTCTGCGTCAGGCAAGAAGAATGATAATGAAAATCCCAATCACTTTACAAGCCGTTCAGTATAACAAATCAGGAGGAGATAGATATGATACGTTCTACATTTGCCGGTTTTACAACCGCACACCTTGGTATGGCAGCCAGCCAGCGCGCGCTCGATGTTACCGGTCAGAATATTGCCAATATTAACACGCCGGGCTATACCAGACAGCGTCTGGACATCGCCAGCCTGAATACACAAAGAGGCGATTTTTACAACACAAGTTCTAATATCAAGGTTGGCTTTGGTGTCGAGATGACAAGGATTTCCCAGCTTCGGGATCCATTTCTTGATGCACAATACCGTTCCCAGATCAGCAAGCTTGGAACTACAGATGCACATGCAGCCGGTTATGAGCAGCTGGCTACTATATTTGACGAATCTACTATGCTGGGAGTAAGGAATGCCTTCATTTCTCTCTCAAGCTCGTTAAGTACCCTGTCTACAGAATCAGGTAATACAGAAAATGATACGGCTGTCCGCTCTAATATGCAGGTTCTTTTGAACCTTTTCCATGACGCCGCAAACCGCCTCAATGATATCAGGCAGGATACCCAGCAGGGATTTGCCGCTACAGATATCAAGGACGTTAATGAGCTTCTGGAGAATATTGCTGAATTGAATAAAAGCATAAAAACCAGCCATGTTCTGGGCAATCCGGCTCTCGAGCTTCAGGATCAGAGAAACAGCTTGCTGGATGAACTGGGAAGTTATCTTCCTATTACAGTTAAATACAAGGATCAGCCTGTCGGACCGGGACAGACTGTTGAGGTTCTGAATGTTTCATTTACAGATACTAATGGAAAGAAGTATACTTTGATTTCTGACGGCTATGCTGGTTTTCTCAGTACAGATGTATCCGGACAGCCGGTTTCTTTATCCCTGACGGATGCCAACGGCACCACAAGTCAGGTTGCAGGTATGACTACAAATCCTGTAACAGGCGAAGAAGAATATGTTGAAATTCTCGGCTCAGGTACAATAAAAGGAACTCTTGACCTTCTGAATAAATCGGGTGATTTTGACCAGACGGATTTCAAGGGCATTGGATACTATGAAAAAGCATTAGATGCATTGGTAGATAAATTTGCAACAACATTTAATGAGGCAAATAAGAGTGTAGAGAGAAATCCTGACGGTACAATCAAAGATAAAGATAATCTTATTCCTCGGGATTTATTTACTACCTCCGACGGTTCAAATAAATTTACCGCAATGAATATCAAAATTTCCGACGAATGGCTGAACGGCACTTATGGAATTACCATTACAAATAATGTTGTAAAAGATGATATAGGCGAGGATGAGACTGGATCAACCGGCAATGAAGTTATCATGAATATGATTAAGCTGTTAGATTCTACCAGTCATGAATTTAAGGGCGGAGATAATAATACTAAATTTTACACTGGAACCTTCCACGATTGTTTTGCTGCTCTGGAAAACACCCTTGGTATTGATGCCAATTCAGCCAATACCCTGCTGGAGAATCAAATTGCTGTATTAAATCAGACATCAAATTCCAGAGATGGCGTGTCTGGAGTACAGCTTGATGAAGAAGGTATGAATCTGCTTCACTATAATCAATCTTATAATGCGGCGGCCAGATTAATGACCACCCTTGACGAGGCACTTGATAAATTGATCAACGGAACCGGCGTAGTCGGAAGGTAATGGGAGGTTTAACATGAGAATTACAACAAATGCAATTTTAAGAAATTATAAATCGAATCTTGGAACTTCGCTAAGAAATCTGGATACTGCCAGAACACGAGTTATGACACAGCGCAAATTTAATTCTACAGCAGAAGATCCGTCCAACGCTTTAAGAGCAGCTATATTGGAACGCAAATATGCTAAGAATAATGACTACTTGAACATTGTAAAAGATGTACAGTCCTTTCAGGACTCTCAGGAAGATGCCGCTATGCAGATTGAGACTATTGCCAAGGAACTTAGCAAAAGATATGGTCTCGAGGCACTAAATGGTACCAACGGTTCTCTTGAAACCAGAAAAACCTATGCAGATGCATGGAGAGGAGCGCAGGAGAGCCTCGTACTTAGTTTAAATGCCAGCTACGAGGGTAAATATGTATTTGCCGGAAGTGATGGAAAAAGCGCTCCATTTAAATTAGAAACTAAAGATGGTAAGCAGATTTTGACATACCGCGGTATCGATGTTAATAGTGATGATCCAGATGATCAGGCCGCATTAGCTAAATTATCAAAAGATACCAAATACGTTGATTTGGGATTTGGCTTAAATGTGGATGCAGAAGCAGATGGAACTATCAATATTGATTCTTCCAGTGCTTTCAATACAAGTCTTCCTGGAATTAATCTTGCAGGATTCGGCAAGGATGATAATGGAATGACTAATAATATTGTTCTTCTCTGCGGTGAAATTGCTGATATTTTAGATGCCGAGGAATTTGACAGAGAAGCTTATAAAAATCTATTGAATAAATTTGACGAAGGACGCAGCAATGTTCTTGAAAAAGTGACTATACTTGGTACACAGACAGAATTCCTCAGCACAACAAAAGACAGACTCGAAACGAGCAAAATCAGTCTTTCCACTCAGATTGACAATGTTGTAAATGTGGATATGGCGGAAGCAATCATGGATTTCTCATGGGCGCAGTATGCATATAATGCCGCCTTGAAGGTTGGAAATAATATTTTGACACCTTCTTTTATCGACTTTATGAATTAATAATTATTTTGCAAGGAAGGAGGTAACCATTTATGAATCAACTTATTAAAATTACAACAGTTCCTATTCAATATGAATTAAAGGTTAACAATGCCCGTTTTGAACGCAGAAGTTCTCAGGCTGAGCTTGAAATCAGGAGAAACAAAGGCGGTTTATCCATCAAAAGCCGTCCTGTTAAATTAAACTTGGATTCCTCTGCTGCGAGAAGCTCTGTTGTTCCAACAACAACTCAGGCTGTTTCTCAGGCCGCACAGAAAGGAAAGAATGCGGCTTACAGTGCAACCGCACAATTAGCTCAGGAAGGACAGCTCTTATTGAAAGCTGACATCGGTGAGGATGTGATCACCCAGATCATGCAACAGAGAACTGCTCCTCCTACCGGCGAATTTCAACTAGGCTTTACTCCATCTGCACCAGTAGATATTGAATATCAGGCACCTGATCTTACCATTAATTACGAAATGGATAAGTTAAATTTCGACTTAAAGGTTTTAAATGGAAATTATGAATTTATCCCTGGCAATATTGAAATGTCAATCACACAGCATCCTGATGTTTTAATTGAGTATGTGGGCGGACCTATCTATGTACCGCCGAGTGCTGATCCAAACTATGTTGATGTAAGGGCTTAATACAAAGCCCTTACTTTTTATTCTTAGGAGGTATAATATTTTGAATATCAATGCAAAGTACTTTGGCGAAGTATCCTATGAAAAGAATGACATCATCCATATTATGAATGGTTTATTTGGATTTGAATCCTATACAAATTACCTTCCACTATCCTTTCACGAAGAAAATGATTCTATGCTCTCCCTGCAGTGTTTAGAGGATGAAGAGCTTTCTTTTATCCTGATGAATCCATTTATGATATGCCCGGACTACGATCCAAAGCTTTCTGATCTGGATTTAAAGGAGCTGGAAGCAGGTTCTTTAGGGGATATTTCCTTTTACGTTATCAGTGTTATAAAGGAACCTGCAGAACAGTCTACAGTAAATTTGAGGGCTCCTCTGGCAGTAAATGCCCTGAATAGAAGGGCAAAACAGGTTATGCTGGAACAGCCGGAATACACGTTCCGCCACTCCATCTGTGATATGATTAAAAAGGAGGGCGAATAATTATGCTCATATTACAGCGTAAAAAGGGCGAGTCCCTTACAATCAATGACAATATTACCGTAACGATCATGGATTCCGGTACTGACTGGGTTAAGCTTGCGATAGATGCTCCCAAAGAAATACCTGTCCTCCGCTCCGAATTAAAAGAGGCGGCAGATGAAAATAAAAAAGCATCTGCAGAAGTGCCTCAGACTGTATTGAATGAAATTTTAAAAAAGAACTAAAATAAAGCTGTTATAATCAGCCTGTGTCCATGGGCCGGTAATAACAGCTTATTTTATGCCTTTTATTCTATATATCTTAGCCTATATCATACAATCTACGGTAACAAGCGGAGCGGCCATGACCGAAACGCTTACCGCATCTGCGGCACCGCCTGCAGCCACATCGATCGTTCCTCCGGTTTCTGCCGCCAACGCAGAGGGAGATAATGACTCTGCATACTGCTCGGCAATCTGACGGAAACGCTCATCGTCCATAGAAGGCTTTGGCAGTACATCGTCCAAATGCGATGTCTGGCAATGCTCCTGTCCCTTCCTTGCGATCTTCTTCCGGCGGAGCTCCTCTGCAAGCTGCTTTGCAAGCTTTTCCTTCATCTTCTTCTCAGCTGACTTCTTTAGCATTGCCAGATTCTCTTCCTTGTGAAGCCTGGAAATCTTAATATTACCGCTTTGGATTACGGCTTTAATCCTCCGTATAATTGCTCCGGCTTCTACCGGATCCTTTACCTTTGCCTTTACTGTCTGAATTTCACCATACTTGGCTGCAATTAATCCTCTAACTGCCGGTACATTCTTTGCACTGGCAAGACGCATCATGTTACTGCTCCGGGAAAAACTGTAATTAGATGTAGTATTTTTTTTCTTGGCATTCGTGGCATAGAAGTTTGTGGGTTCTCTATCTCTCCAATAAGTTGGATAAATATTTTCTTTATCCCGTTCCTTTGTTGCCGTCCACATGGATACACTGCCATCCTCATCAATGACAAGCCCCATGCTTACCAATTCTTTATCCCTCAGGAAAGCTTCCGTCTGAGCCGATTTCTGATAGCTCATCAAATGGCGCAGAATATTCTCTACATGATTTTTAACATTTTCATCCGTACTCATCTTTTCCAGCAGCTCCGATGAGATTGTCACATTATTCTTACCCGTCATGGTAGAACCATACTGCTTAATCTGACTATTATTATCAAAAGAACCAAAGTTGAAATTAATATGCTTGTAGTTTTCCTTAAGGTAACTCATCATAGCAGCAGTGCCGGACTGCTCCGTCGTATTACTGTTCTTAACTTCCTTCTGGGAATCTATCTGAGACAATCCTGCGGGTGCGGTACTTGAATATTTATTTTCACTTTTTACCTGCATAGGAATCCCTCACTTTTCTATTATCCGTCTAGCCTATATTATTATATCGACGGAATTATCAATATCCATAAGCTTCTATAGCCCTGTTCTCAGACAATTTTTATTATAATTCCAACTTACTATCTTTACTCTGCTTGTATATGATCTTCTGTCGATTACATATGCTCCAATATTACCATCTGAATCTGCTTCTGTACCTTATCAGCAATTTCCTTTGTTTTTAAATCCTTATAATCTTCATAGTACAGCGGCGGAAGAAAATGAACCTGCACTGTTACCGGGTTTATTGTATTCGTATCAAAGGGCTTAAAGGAATTTATCAATGCTACTGGAACAATAGGGCATTTAGCCTTTGTAGCTGCTTTAAAGCTTCCTGCCTTAAAACTCTGTACCTGATTTCCTTCCTTGGAACGAGTTCCCTCCGGAAATATCACATAATTTCTTCCTTTTTTTACTTCTTCTGTCACATCAGATATTACCCTCATAGACTGCCTGATATCCTCTCTATCCATTAGATATCCTTTCATGCAGGCAATTACCTGCTTTAGAAATTGAATATCCTTAATTTCCTTTTTTGCCACAACAGAAAATGGAATCGGACACGCCTCAACAATTGCCAGCACATCGTATAAGCCCTGATGATTTGGAAAAAACATAAATCCTTTTTTATCCGGTATATTTTCCTGACCATGAGTTTGGATAGTTACATTACCTCCCTTGTTTGCATGGAGAACAATAAATCTCAGCATCCTATAATGCTGTTCATCCGTATATTTATCCACATGGGATGCATGATAACATAATTTACACCACATATACGGCACAAGAATTATATTTCTTAATACCATAAGAAGGATTCTTTTCATAATATCTGGTACTCCTCTCTACTGAAACAAATAAGCTGTCAATTCCAGATATTCAACTTCTTTTGTTTCTTTATCGTATTCTATTTCAAAATTTCTGATAATCAGCACTTTATCTACATCAAGATTTATCTGATAATGCTCCATATAATAAGAATCTATGGAAACGTAATATCCATCCTTTTCAATCTGTTCCAACCCATAATCAACATAATTTCCGATTAATTCTTCTAAGTTAACCGTTATGATTTCATCCTCTGATTCTCTTTTGGTTAGTTTTAATTTATTCAAATTCGGTGCAGGATCATTATAGCTCATATCATACTGTACAATCTGCATTTTAGAATATTCGCTGATATCCATATCATTGATATAACTCTCAATCCCTATTATTATCTCAGATGAATAATGTCTATCATCTTCTTCACTATAAAATCCTTCGATCGCTTTTAGATCTTCGGCAGTATATTTATTTTCCAGATATTTTTCGCTGTTGTGAAGGTCATGGAGATATTCATAGGCTCCATATATCTTTTTTTTCGTCTCATTAGATAACACTTCCGCTTTCTTATACTGGGACAGGATTTTTTCCTGACTGGATATCGACACACTGTACATATTGATACCCGGAAGCAGAAGAGCAATAATCATAGCAGCGGCAATAACTCCAAGCATACGTCCTGCATATCTGTGCATCCAAAAATAGATAATCAGATAAATAATCTCTAAAATGATCCACATCACTCCCATATACCGGTCCGGTGTGATTCCATACTGCCTGATCCTTACTAGAATAGAATAAATTTGAAGTAAAATAAGGGGGATAAATAATAACGGCAATTTCCTTGAAATTTGATACCACAGATTTTCTTCTTCCTGAGATTCCATCATCGTCCATGTGGATACTGCAAGTATAAAAAGCCCGGATAAGATTGCAAATATCTGATTAGAAGGTACATCCCTTAAAACCAAAATTTTCAATACATAAAGGTAAATAATGGCAAATACCAGTATAGTCATTGGAAATAAAACAAATTTTACAAGGATATTGGAAAATGTATCTACCCGCTTATTTATCTCGGAAAAAGAATAAATTACGGAAGGAACATAAAAAAAGCCTACAGTCAAAATCATCATTCTCCCAACAACCGTAAAATCATAACTACCGCTAAAAAAAAGCTCTTGAATAATAATGCCTATGCATAATGCCCCCATACTAATAATACTATATATAATATGTGTTTTAACCAGATTAGAAAAAACTCTGATACCATATTGTGGTAATAAATATCCCGACTTTCTATAACAAAAATAAATACCCAGTATCAGACAAACGATACAATAAGCCATGCTGATCCGTGCAAACCAGATTTCATTTGGAATATAATAATAATCACTATCATAATAATTCCGGTACTGATAAGCCAGTACAGCGGATAAGGCTGCTGATAAAAATATCCCTGCTGCCTTTAGCGGAAGTTTTTTATAGAATCCAAAAACAGATTCACTAAAGAATATTCCAACGCCAAACCATCCCATAAAGGGCATCACATATTCCGGCATGAGTCCTGTAGTTTTATTAATAAATATTATGCCAAATATGGTCAGCAGTATAATAACGGATATGGTAAATGGATATTTTAGAAATACATTCCTGATCTCACAGGAAAGCTGATTCCATATTTCTTTTATTTTTTCTTTTCTGATCATCGTTTCTCCTTTATTGTATGATTCAATGATTGTGTAAATTTATTTTCCTTATTAAGTATAACTATAACCCATATTTAAGTCAACGATTGCGCTTTTTTTCTAAGTGGATTATACTTGAAATAGACTTGTCATACAATAAAGGAGGAACTTTTATGACGACTGATATCAATATGGAACAATTAAAAAAAGATGCTGTAGAAATATTCTGCAACGGCTTTGCCTGTTCTGAATCTGTGATCTATGCTCTCCGCAAACACTTTCAGATTGAATTATCCGATGACGCCATTGCTATGAGTTCTGGCTTCCCCTGGGGACTCGGCGGAGGAGGATGTCTCTGCGGCGCCGCCGCCGGAGGTACGATGATCATCGGTTATTTCTTTGGCCGTACTACGCCCGGAGATCCGAAGAATATAAAATGCTTTGCTTTGACAGAAGAATTTCACGATTCTTTTAAAAAGGCTTTCGGTGCAGCATGCTGTCGTGTCCTTACGAAAGGAATGGAGAGGGATTCTCAGGAAAGAAAGAATCATTGTATAAAGATGGTTGAATTTACCGTAGAAAAGGTTTCAGAAATCATCATACGCGAATTATCAACTACATAATCTCTTTAACAATTAAATATAAAATAAGCCGGCATATAACAATGTCAGCTTATTTTATATCAAGTAAATTTAATTAAATCTCATCCTTATTTTCATCCATTACAGATGGATTATTTATTTCCTCTAATTTCCGGCGGTAAAGATTTCTTTTTTCCCCTTCCTTTTCTTCGTCCCTTACCTTTTCGATGCTGGCTACTGTTGTATCATCCTTTAAGTTGATCAGCTTAACGCCGGATGTAATCCTTCCAAGAATTGAAATTCCGCTGCAGAACATCCGGATGATTATTCCGTCTGTATTAATGATCATAATCTCTTCATCCTCACTGACTGCCTTGATTCCTACAACATTACCTGTCTTTTCAGTAATCTTATAGCATTTGACGCCCTTTCCGCCACGATTTTGTGCCGTAAATTCTTCTAATAGGGTACGTTTGCCCATTCCCTTTTCTGACACGATCAGAAGCTCATTTCCCTGTGTTACAAGCTGCATTCCGATTACCTGATCCCGGTCTGCCAGGTTAATGCCCCTGACTCCCATAGAGGTTCTTCCGGTTGCCCTTACATCGGTCTCTGCAAAGCGGATACACTGGCCGTATTTGGTTGCAAGAATGATTTCCTGTCTGCCATCGGTGAATTTCACCTCGATCAGCTCATCATCCTCACGGAGTGTAATTGCAGCCAAACCATTTTTCCGTATATTGGCAAAATCAATCACCGGAGTTTTCTTTACAAGACCCTTCTCCGTTGCCATTACAATATATTCTCCCTCCCTGTATTCATCCAGAGGGATCACGGCGCTGATCTTCTCATCCGGCATCAGCTGGAGCAGGTTAATGATTGCAGTTCCTCTGGAGGTTCTGGAGGCTTCCGGAATCTCGTAGGCCTTCAACCGGTATGCACGTCCTTTGTTGGTAAAGAACATAAGATAATGGTGGGTATGCGTCATGAATAGTTCTTCCACATAATCCTCTTCGATCGTCTGCATTCCCTTGATGCCTTTACCGCCCCTGTTTTGTGCCTTAAATGTATCCTCGGACATTCTTTTAATATATCCAAGCTTTGTCATAGTAATGACTACATCCTCCTTTGGAATCAAATCTTCCATGGATATGTCAAATTCATCAAATCCAATGGATGTTTTTCTTTCATCTCCATATTTATCGCGGATAAGTATGATTTCTTCCTTTATAACTCCAAGAAGAAGCTTTCTGTCTGCCAGAATAGCCTTTAACCGGTCAATCTTTGCCATCAGCTCCTTGTACTCGGCCTCCAGCTTCTCCCTCTCCAAACCGGTAAGAGCCCTAAGACGCATATCAACAATCGCCTGTGCCTGTACGTCAGACAGTTCAAACTGCTTGATCAATTCTGCCTTTGCTTCCTGTACATTAGCAGAATTCCGGATAATACGGATTACTTCATCGATATGGTCTAAGGCTATCAGCAGTCCTTCTAAGATATGAGCGCGCTCCTGTGCCTTATTTAACTCATATTTTGTACGTCTGGTTACAACTTCTTCCTGATGTGCCAGATAATGATTCAACATATCAAGAATATTCATAACCTTCGGTTCATTGTTTACAAGCGCCAGCATAATGACGACAAAGGTATCCTGAAGCTGAGTATGCTTGTACAACTGATTCAGTATGATATTTGGATTTACATCCCTTCTCAGCTCAATGCAGATCCTCATTCCTTCACGGCTGGACTGGTCACTTAGATCGGTAATACCGTCAATCCGTTTATCACGTACCATTTCTGCGATTTTTTCGATCAGACGGGCTTTATTTACCATATAAGGAAGCTCTGTAACGATAATCCGGTTCTTGCCGTTAGGCATCGCTTCAATGTCTGTCACCGCCCGTACCCGTATCTTGCCGCGCCCGGTCCGGTAAGCCTCCTCAATTCCCCTGGTTCCAAGGATCATCGCGCCGGTAGGAAAATCTGGTCCTTTTACGATCCGAAGTATATCTTCTACAGAAGTTTCTCCCTGTTCATCCACCTGATCATCAATGATCTTAACAACCGCATTGATAACCTCTTTCAGATTATGAGGCGGAATACTGGTAGCCATACCGACTGCGATACCGGAAGTGCCATTTACCAGAAGATTAGGAAATCTGGATGGAAGAACAACCGGTTCTCTTTCTGTCTCGTCAAAGTTCGGTACAAAATCAACTGTATCTTTATTAATATCCGCAGTAAGCTCCATAGAAATCTTACTCAGACGAGCCTCTGTATAACGCATAGCGGCGGCGCCGTCCCCATCAACAGAACCAAAATTACCATGGCCGTCAACTAACGGATATCTGGTTGACCATTCCTGTGCCATATTTACCAACGCGCCATAAATAGAGCTGTCGCCGTGAGGATGATATTTACCCATGGTATCACCCACAATACGGGCGCTTTTTCTGTGAGGCTTATCCGGTCCATTATTCAATTCAATCATAGAATACAGGATTCTTCTCTGTACCGGCTTCAATCCGTCCCTTACATCCGGAAGGGCACGGGAAGCAATTACGCTCATAGCGTAATCAATATAAGATTTTTCCATTGTTTTCTTCAGATCTATTTCATGGACTTTGTCAAAAATATTATCTTCCATAGTTCCTCCTGTCTGTTATATATCAAGGTTCTGCACATACTTGGCATTTTCTTCAATAAATTCACGGCGCGGCTCTACCTTATCACCCATTAAAGTGGTAAATGTAAGGTCAAGCTCAGAAGTGCTTTCTTCATCCATCGTAACTCTGAGAAGGATTCTGTGTTCCGGATCCATGGTCGTATCCCACAGCTGGTCTGCGTCCATCTCGCCAAGACCTTTGTACCGCTGAATCTTATTATTGTTATCTCTGCCTACCTCTTTCAATATGGAATCAAGCTCCTCATCGCTGTATGCGTACCAGATCTTTTTATTCTTTTCCAGCTTATAAAGAGGAGGCTGCGCAAGATATACATATCCCTGTTTGATCAATTCCGGCATAAACCGATAGAGGAAAGTAAGTAATAAAGTACTGATATGCGCTCCGTCCACATCGGCATCTGTCATAATGATTATCTTGTGATACCGAAGCTTACTGATATCAAAATCCTCATGAATGCCTGTTCCAAACGCAGTAATCATTGCCTTAATCTCTGCATTACCGTAAATCCGGTCAAGTCTTGCCTTTTCTACATTTAATATTTTACCGCGGAGCGGAAGGATCGCCTGCGTATTACGGTTTCTTGCAGTCTTGGCAGAACCTCCCGCAGAATCTCCCTCTACAATATATATCTCACAATTTTCCGGATTCTTATCAGAGCAGTCCGCAAGCTTGCCCGGCAGAGACATTCCGTCCAAAGCAGATTTCCTTCTGGTAAGCTCCCTTGCCTTTCTTGCAGCTTCTCGTGCTCTCTGGGCAAGCACCGATTTCTCAACAGTCATCTTTGCTACTGCAGGATTCTGCTCCAGATATATTTCAAGCTGCCTGCTTACAATACTGTCTACCGCGCCTCTTGCTTCGCTGTTTCCAAGCTTCTGCTTCGTCTGGCCCTCAAACTGCGGCTCCTCAATCTTAACGCTGATAATCGCCGTAAGGCCTTCTCTGATATCTTCACCGGACAGGTTTTGCTCATTGTCCTTTAACAGCTTATTCTTTCTGGCATAATCATTAAAGGTCTTGGTAAGGGCATTACGGAACCCTACAATATGAGTGCCTCCCTCCGGGGTCGTAATATTATTTACAAATCCATAAGTCGTCTCATTATAGGAATCATTGTGCTGCATAGCAACCTCAACCTGTACGTTATTTACCATGCCCTCGCAGTAAATTACATTCTCATAAAGAGCTTCCTTGCTGCGGTTCAGATAAGTGACAAATTCCCGGATTCCTCCCTCATAATGAAAAGTCTTTTCAACAATCTCTTCCTCCCTCTCATCCCGGAGGGTAATCTTAAGTCCCGCGGTAAGAAAAGCCATCTCACGGAAGCGCTGCTTTAGTATACTATAATCAAAAATGGTTTCCTCAAATATCGTATCGTCCGGCATAAAGGTAACCTTCGTGCCGGTCCGCTCCTTTTCGCAGTCTCCGATAACGGCTAATTTCTCTGTAACCTTTCCTTTTTCATAACGCTGCTTATAAATTTGACCTTCACTAAAAATCTCTACCTCAAGCCAGTTTGAAAGCGCGTTTACAACAGAAGCTCCAACCCCGTGAAGGCCTCCCGACACCTTATAGCCGCCGCCGCCGAATTTGCCGCCTGCATGAAGAACGGTAAATACTACCTCTACAGCGGGAAGTCCTGCTTTATGATTAATACCTACCGGGATGCCTCTTCCGTTATCCACAACTGTAACAGAATTATCTTTATTCAATGTAATGGTTATCGTATCACAGAACCCTGCTAATGCCTCATCCACAGAGTTATCCACAATTTCATATACCAGATGGTGTAGACCCCTTGATGAAGTACTTCCAATATACATGCCCGGTCTTTTTCTTACGGCTTCCAAGCCTTCCAAGATCTGAATCTCATCTGCGCCATATTCATGCTGTACCTTTTCTGTACTCATAGTACCCTCCTAGTTTTCTTTTACTACCTTACCCTTATGAACATAAAAAATCTTGTTTATAGAAAAACGATGATTTACAAATTCCTCCACACCCGTACAGGTAATGAGTGTCTGTATATCATCAATACTATCTAATAAATAGTTTTGCCTGTGTTTATCAAGTTCAGACAATACATCATCAAGTAAAAGAACAGGTTTATCCTTTGTAATCTGTTTCATAAGCTCAATCTCTGATAATTTCAGGGATAATGCGGCAGTTCTCTGCTGCCCCTGGGAACCAAATCTTCGTATGTCGATGCCATTTACCTTAAAGCATATATCGTCCCTGTGCGGTCCCGATGATGTGCTCATCATCTTCAAATCTCTTTCCCTATACCTTCTTAATACCTCTTCAAAGGATTCGCTTCCTGTATTTGGTTCATAGATTACTTCAATATTTTCTCTTTCACCTGTTATTCTTTTGTGGATCAAAGAAATTATTTCGTTTACTCTTTTTATAAATTCTTTTCTTTCTTCTATAATCTTATTCCCATAATCTGCCAGCTGCATATCCCAGATATCCAGAGTCTCTTTTAAGCTGTCATTATAATATATATCTTTAAGCAGGCGGTTTCTCTGATTTACAATCCGATGATACTTTGAAAGATTATTCAGATATACCCGGCTGATCTGGGATAATTCCACATCTACAAATCTTCTTCTCTCCGAAGGACCATTTTTTATAATATTTAAATCCTCCGGAGAGAAAAATACAACGTTCAGAATACCAAAGATTTCGCTGGCCTTTTTAATCGGAATATGGTTAATTGCAATTCCTTTGGGTTTATTTTTTTTCAAATGCATATCAATCCGATATACCATTCCCCTTTTATCAACAACGGCTTCTATATGGGATTCCTCTTGTCCAAATAGAATCATGTCCTTATCCTTTGTTCCTCTATGGGATTTTGAAGTCCCGCAGAGATAGATAGATTCCAATATATTTGTTTTTCCCTGTGCATTATCTCCATAAAAAATATTCGTTGCCGGATTCAGATCTAAAGACAATAGTTCATAATTTCTAAAATTTTTTAATTTTAAAGAATTAATCTTCAATTTTTATCTCTTCTCCATGAAAAGCTACAATATCTCCGCCATAAAGCTTCCTTCCCCGTCGTGTGTCAACTTCTCCGTTTACAGTAACAGCACCATCCGTGATAACTTCTTTAGCCTCCGTTCCAGACATAACAAGGCCTGCCGCCTTCAATGCCTGTCCAAGCTTAATATATTCATCTCTTAATTTAATTACTTCCATAGCATTTCTCCTCTATTTACATCACATTAAAGTTAACTGGGAGGATCAGATAAATATAGTTCTCAGCCTCATCCTTAATAAAGCAGGGAGATTTGGCATTCATCAGATAAAGCTCCACCTCTTCATCATCAATCACGCGGAGCGCATCAATTAAAAACTTTGGATTAAACCCAATTAGAAGATCCTTTCCTTCCTTGGTTATATAAATATCCTCATTCATAGAACCTAGCTGGGATTTGATCTTTAATTCCATAACCTCATCTGTTATATTTATAATAATTGGTTTCTTATCTCCCTCTTTGACAAGAAGAGTAGCTCTGTCAATACAGCTAAGAAATTCCTTCTTGTTAATTCTGACCTTTGTATCGTAATCATTAGAAAGCATCTGGTCAATTCTGAAATATTCTCCCTCGATCAGTCTTGATACCACTAAAGTATGATCAAATTCAAATACAATATGGTTTCTTGTAAAATAAATGTTCACATCCTTATCTGTCTCACCGGACAGGATCTTACTTATCTCATTTAGCGTTTTTCCGGGAACGACTATTTTCTGATGCTCATAATTCTCTTTAAGTTCTATCCTTCTTATGGAAATTCTGTGCCCGTCAAGAGAAATAACGCGAAGAATATTCTGATTGATCTCAAATAATTCTCCCGTCATTAATTTGTTGCTTTCATTATCAGCAATAGAAAAAATAGTCTGCCTGATTACTTCTTTTAATGTAAACTGAGACAAGGTAATCGTCTGTTCCCGTTCAATAACCGGAAGATATGTGAAATCGTCTCCCGATTTGGATGCAATATCAAATTTTGCCTTCTCACACACAATAGAGGTTTGATAATTCTCATCCGTTTCAATCACTATTTCACTGTCGGGAAGCTTCCTGACAATTTCTGAAAAAATACGTGCTTCAATGGCTATCATGCCATGGCTGATAACTTCACCTTCTATTTCCGTTTGTATTCCAAGCTCCATATCATTAGCAGTCAACTTAATTGTGTCTAAAGTAGCATCGATCAATATACATTCTAAAATAGGCATAGTAGTTTTTGATGGAACTGCTTTGGAAACAATGCTGACTCCTTTTGCTAGATTGGATTTACTGCATATAATTTTCATGTTGATAACTCCCTTCAATATAAATGTAAGCGAAAAATTTATAAATATATAAAATAATTTCAGTAGTATTAGTAGTAGGGACTGTTGATAAGTGGATAACCCCTTCAAGCCCTTATTACATCAAAGGATTAGGAAAAAATAAGTATGTGGAAAGCAAAAAAATAATCTGTGGATGAAATGTGGAAAACTATTTTGTTTATTTGATATACAAAGTTATGAAAAAGTTATCACGACTTGTCCACATACTTATCAAACAGCTTATCAACAAATTATTTTTCATGTTAGTAAACTATTTTATATCGGATTTATTTTCTTTTTAATAATATCTATGGAATTGGCAAGCTGTTCATTTTCTTTTATCTCTCGTTCTATTTTTTCAATTCCATGTTTAATGGTAGAATGATTCTTACCGCCAAGCAGTATTCCGATTGATTTGAGAGGTACATCGGTCATTTTCCTGCACAAATACATGATAATCTGCCTTGGTACGGCAATTTCACTGGGTCTCTTGTTACTTTTTAAATCAGCTATCGAAACGCCGAAATGGTCAGAAACAATATCAAGGATCAGTTCTGGTGTGACGACTCTGTTTTCATCTGAGGAGATGATATCCTTCATGGCTTCTGCAGCCAGGTTAATATCTATTTCCCTGTTATTACTTTTCAGCTTGAAAAGAGCAATCAGCTTGTTCAATGCGCCTTCTAGTTCACGGATATTATTCTTCACGTTCTCAGCTATGTATTCCAGAACGTCATTAGGAATATGGTAGTATTCCAGATGATCCAGTTCAATTTTTTTCTGGAGGATCGCCATTCTTGTTTCATAGTCAGGAGCGGACATATCGGCAATCAGTCCCCACTCGAATCTGGTGCGGAGTCTTGCTTCCAGAGTTTCAATGTCCTTGGGAGGACGGTCGCTGGAAATAATGATCTGTTTGCCGGCCGCGTGCAGATGATTAAATGTATGGAAAAATTCTTCCTGCGTACTTTCTTTTCCTATTAGAAATTGAATATCATCTATTAAAAGAACGTCGTTATATCTGTACTTTTCACGAAAATCCGCCATGGAAGATTCTTTGCCGTGCTTTAATGCATGGATCAGTTCATTGGTAAAGGTTTCGCTTGTTACATAGACTACTTTTTTATTAGGATTGTAATCCAAAATAAAATGTGCAATAGAATGCATCAGGTGGGTTTTACCAAGTCCTACTCCTCCATATAGAAAAAGAGGGTTGTACACTTCTCCAGGAGATTCGGATACTGCCAGTGATGCGGCATGTGCAAATTCATTGTTGTTG
Source organism: uncultured Dorea sp. (assembly GCA_910584265.1). Taxonomy (GTDB): domain Bacteria; phylum Bacillota; class Clostridia; order Lachnospirales; family Lachnospiraceae; genus Claveliimonas. The sequence goes on from CAJTZE010000024.1 coordinate 35,634, forward strand.
CCAACTACAAAGGTGTCAAAGATGTATTTTGGATTTAGTCCGGCTTTTTCTGCCGCTGACCGGTTTCTCTTATTCTTAGGTGATGCAGTTATCTTTCTAAGCTCGTCCATTCTTTCATCATCTTCGGAAATGAATGTAATATCATATTCGTTCCCAGTGATTTCAGCAATACATACTTTAAGAGGAAGAGCATATTTTTTATTAATATAATCCACACTGGCGTTCATGTTCACCAGTATATAAACGGTATTGTCTATTACATTAAAAACCTTTAAGGGCTGAATCCACGTTGAGAAAGAAACGTTGGACAATTCATGTTCTATGCGCAGATGTTCAATTATATCAGGCCACTTTTCTTCCACAACGTTCATTATCTTACAACTCCTATGTTTCCTTATTTATTATATGGTTTTTGATAGGTACAAAAATCCACTCTATACTATTTTACATCAAAACAGATATTAAGGCAATGGAAAATACAAGAATGGAGAAAAGAAATATAGTGCTTTTACTTGACTTAATGCATGTTTTCTAATATAATTAAATACGATGTCTTTAGATAAAAAACGAGAGAAAGATGATATAAATTGTATCATAATAAGGGAGGTGTATACAAGTGAAGATGACATTTCAGCCAAAGAAAAGGCAGAGAGCAAAGGTTCACGGATTCCGTGCAAGGATGAAAACTGCAGGCGGCAGAAAGGTACTTGCAAACAGAAGATTAAAGGGAAGAAAAAGATTATCAGCTTAGGCCGCAGGTATTGTGGCCTTTTCTTCTATATTTATTTATTATAATATGGAAGGAAAGGGAGAAATAATATGGATTTTTCCGAATCATTAAAGAAGAACAGAGAGTTCCGCAGTGTTTATCAAAAGGGAATATCATATGCCGATAAATATCTTGTTATGTATATACTTAAGAATGATTTAAATAAGAACAGGGTAGGAATTTCGGTTAGCAAAAAAGTAGGTAACAGTATCATAAGACATCGATTAACAAGATTAATAAGAGAAAGCTATCGGTTGAATGAAGCAGGTTTTTTATGCGGATATGATATGGTAATTATCGCCAGAGTAAGTGCAAAGAATAAAGGATATAGAGAGATAGAAAGCGCGCTTATGCATTTAGGAAAGCTTCATAGGATTACCGTAGCTTAAGTGGAGCATCATAGGATGAAGAAGATTATATTGTGGATGGTCAGATTTTATCAGAAATATTTATCTCCGATGAAGGGATATTCATGCTGTAAATATTTTCCTACCTGTTCCAGATATGCAGTAGAAGCAATAGAAAGATTTGGTGCTTTAAAGGGAACGGGCCTGGCCGTATGGAGAGTCTTACGATGTAATCCATTTTCAAAAGGAGGGTATGATCCTGTTCCGGAAAAGAAGGACAGGCGTATCCAGTACCATTCATGGAGGAATTAAATATGGGTACTTTATTATCAGCCGCAAATTGGCCGATTGTCGGTCAGATTGCGATAGTATTAGGTAAGGTTATGAGCCTTATTTATGCTACTTTGGATAATTTGCTGCCGTCTGATCATGGATTGATAGGATGGTCAATTATCATTTATACAATTATTGTATATACGCTTATGCTTCCGCTTACGATTAAGCAGCAGAAAAGTTCTAAGCTGATGGCTCTGATAAATCCAGAAGTACAGGCAGTTCAGAAAAAATATAAAAATAAAAGAGATCAGGCATCTATGATGAAGCAGCAGGAAGAAGTGCAGCAGATCTATGATAAATATGGAACATCTATGACAGGTGGATGCCTGCCTATGTTAATTCAGATGCCGCTTCTTTTTGCTTTATATCCGGTTATTTACGATATGGAAAGATATGTTCCGGCTATTAAAAATGCAGGAGAGGATGTAAAAACATTTCTCACGATTCCGGACGTGACGATGTCGCCGTCACAGATTATGCATATGAGAGATGGATTTGATATTGCTCCTGCAGCTATTATAGTTACTTGTATTGCGCTGCCGGTAATATCTGCCCTTACCCAGTATGGAAGTGTCAAATTGTCACAGGCTGTTTCTGGACAGCAGATTGATAAGGATAATCCGATGGCAGGAACTATGAAGTCTATGAATATTATGATGCCTCTGTTTTCATTGTGGATGGTTTATTCACTGTCAGCAGGTATTGGCTTGTACTGGATTTTTAGTGCAGTTATCCGCTGTATTCAGACTGTTTTTGTAAATAAATATTTGAAGGATCTGTCTCCGGAAGATTTGATTGAGAAGAATAAGGAAAAGGCGGCAAAGAAACGTCAAAAGCGTGGAGAAAAGGCAGAAAAGATTAACGCTATGGCTCAGGCAAATACTAGATCTATTTCCTCTTCTGCAAGAAAAGAAGTGATAGATCAGTCTGATAAGACTGTTAAACTTAAAAAGGCAGAGGAACAGAGAAGGAATGCAAAACCAGGAAGTCTTGCAGCTAAGGCAAATATGGTAAAAGAATACAATGAAAATAAAAAGTAAGAAATAGTTTGACTAGAAATGGGAGGTTGAACAAGTCATGGAAGAGATTACAGTATCTGCGAAAACACTTGATGATGCCATTACGGAAGCATTGGTACAGCTTGGAGTTACAAGCGACCAGCTTGATTATGATGTTATTGAAAAAGGCAGCGCAGGTTTTTTTGGTATAGGCATGAAGCAGGCAGTTATCAGAGCCCGCCGTAAGGCAGCAAAAAAAGAAATTGAAGAACCGGTTATTGACTTTTCTGATGCCGTAAAAGGGGTAAAGGATACTTCGATTGATAATCATTTTAAGGAAGGCAGGCAGTCTAAAGAATATCATCTGAATAAGGAAAACAGAGAAAATCGGGAATTCAATGATAATAAAAGGAAGAGAGATAAGAAAAATAAAGACAGAAACCGCAGCAAACAGCCGAGAAGAGATGAAAGGCCTGACACAAAGCCGGAAGAGATACAGTTCCCGGTAAAAGAAGAGGTAGAGAAGCCTGTTAAAATGGTTCCTGATAGAAAAGAGGTTGAACTTGCAAAGGTTGAGGATGCAACAATAAAGGCATGTGAGGAATTTCTGCATAATGTACTTGCTGCTATGGGAATGGAGGTTACTATTACATCTTCTATTGATGAAGAAGGCGCTCTGAGTATTGAGATGAGCGGAGAGAATATGGGTATCCTAATTGGAAAAAGAGGACAGACGCTTGATTCCCTCCAGTATCTTACAAATCGTGTTGCCAATAAGATGCAGAGCGGTTATGTGAGAGTAAAGCTTGATACAGAGGATTATAGAAGAAGAAGAAAGGAAACCTTAGAGAATCTTGCAAAGAATATTGCACATAAGGTTAGAAAAACAAGAAGATCTGTATCCTTAGAACCTATGAATCCCTATGAGAGAAGAATTATTCATTCTGCTCTTCAGGGTGAAAAGAGTATTACAACTCACAGTGAAGGGGAGGAACCTTACCGCAGAGTGGTAGTAACACTTGTTAGAAGGTCATAATTTATTTTTGAAAATACTATATATGTAGATATGGCTATGAGAATACTGTACTTATACGGATTGGAGAATTTCCTTAATTATCTGTATAAGTACAGTATTTCTTATAATAGAAGTTTGATGTATAATGAAGGAAAACAAATAGGAAGGAAATATGTAGACATGGTTTATAAAGAAAGGCAGACGATTGCTGCCATTTCTACTGCTGTATCTGAGTCTGGAATAGGCATTGTCCGTATGTGCGGCAGTCAGGCAATTGAAATTGCAGATAAGGTATATAGAGGAAAGAAAGAAAAACGCCTCATTTCTCAGAAAACCTATACGATTCATTATGGATATATCCTGGATGGCGATGAGATTATCGATGAGGTTCTTGTTATGCTTATGAGAGGACCCAAGACTTTTACCGGTGAAGATACGATAGAAATTAATTGTCATGGAGGTGTGTATGTTGTTAACAGAGTTTTGGATACTCTGATAAAAAATGGGGCAGGACCTGCAGAGCCTGGTGAGTTTACAAAGAGGGCCTTTTTAAATGGAAAGATGGATCTTTCGCAGGCAGAGGCAGTAATTGATGTAATCCAGTCTGAAAATGAATATGCCCTGCAGAGTTCTATAACTCAACTGCGCGGGGGAATAAAAAATAAAATATCTGATGTTAGAAAAGAAATCTTGTATCATACTGCATTTATAGAGTCTGCTTTGGATGATCCGGAACATATCAGCGTTGATGGATATGGGGAGAAGCTAAAAGGTATTTTAGAGAATCTGATGAAGGAAATTAAGAAAATGATTGATTCCTCTTCCAGTGGACGTATAATAAAGGAAGGAATTAATACGGTTATACTTGGAAAACCGAATGCTGGTAAATCTTCTCTTCTTAATACTCTTCTTGGAGAGGATAGGGCTATTGTGACAGATATAGCAGGGACAACCAGAGATATATTACAGGAGCATATCCGTCTGCAAGGAATTTCACTAAATATTGTTGATACAGCAGGAATTAGAGATACAGAAGATGTCATAGAGAAAATCGGTGTTGATAAAGCTGTGCAGTATGCAAAAGAATCAGATTTGATTATTTATGTTATTGATTCTTCTATTGATTTGGATGAAAATGATTTTTCTATTTTATCTCTTCTTCAAGAGAAGAAATCAGTTATTTTGTTAAACAAATCCGACTTGGATAAAGTAATTGATTTTAATAAGATTAGAGATAAATATTTGGAGATAAATTCTACTATTAAGGAATTTGATATTCCTGTTATTGATATTTCTGCAAGGAATGGACAGGGTATTGATATTCTGGAGCAGACTATCAAGGATATGTTTTATAAGGGACATATTTCTTTTAATACGGAGGTTTATATAACAAATGCACGTCATAAGGATTTTTTGATGAAAGCCTATGACAGCTTGAATAAGGTAATTGATAGTATAATGAACCAAATGCCGGAGGATTTTTATTCTATCGATTTGATCGATGCATATGAGTCACTCGGTATGATCACAGGGGATACGATGGGAGAGGATTTGATTAATGAAATTTTCAGCAAATTCTGTATGGGAAAATAAGGATTATTATGATGCAGCTGTTATTGGGGCGGGACATGCGGGATGTGAAGCAGCTCTTGCCTGCGCAAGACTTGGACTTCATACAGTAGTATTTACTGTCAGTGTAGATAGCATTGCTTTAATGCCCTGTAATCCGAATATCGGCGGCAGTTCAAAGGGGCATCTGGTAAGAGAGGTGGATGCACTGGGTGGAGAAATGGGAAAGGTAATTGATAAGACCTTTATTCAATCGAAGATGTTGAATAAATCGAAGGGGCCTGCAGTGCATTCTCTTCGTGCTCAGGCAGATAAAGCAGATTACAGCCGTACCATGCGGCTTGTGCTTGAAAATCAAGAACGCCTTGATATAAAGCAGCAGGAGGTTGTCGATATTCTGACGGAGGATCAGAAGGTTACTGGAGTGCAGACTTATTCAGGCGCTGTTTATCCATGCAGGGCTGTTGTTTTGTGTACAGGGACGTATTTAAAAGCAAGATGTATTTATGGAGAGGTTAGTACAAATACGGGACCGAATGGATTGCAGGCGGCAAATTATTTGACGGACAGTCTAAAAAAACTGGGAATTCGGATGTATCGGTTGAAGACGGGTACACCTGCAAGGATTGATAGAAATTCGGTGGATTTTTCAAAAATGGAAGAACAGCCGGGTGATGAGAGAGTAGTTCCTTTCTCCTTTACAACGAATCCAGATGATGTTCAGATTGATCAGGTATCCTGCTGGTTGACCTATACTAATGAAGAAACTCATAATATTATAAGAAATAATTTGGATCGTTCTCCTTTATTTTCTGGAAAAATAGAAGGAACAGGACCTCGTTATTGTCCTTCTATTGAAGATAAAGTGGTAAAGTTTGCAGATAAGAACAGGCATCAGGTTTTTATTGAGCCGGAGGGATTGAATACAAATGAAATGTATATTGGCGGGATGTCCAGTTCACTTCCGGAGGATGTTCAATATGCAATGTACCGCACAGTTCCAGGACTGGAGCATGTTAAGATTGTCAGGAACGCTTATGCCATAGAGTACGATTGTATTGATGCCAGACAACTAAAGCCTACGCTTGAATTTAAAAAGATAGATGGTTTATTCAGCGGGGGACAGTTTAATGGTAGCTCAGGATATGAAGAGGCGGCGGCACAGGGATTGATGGCTGGTATTAATGCCGCCAGGAAATTAAGTGGTTTGGATGGAATTGTTTTAGATCGTTCTGAAGCATACATTGGCGTATTGATTGATGATCTTGTGACAAAGGAGAGTCATGAGCCGTATCGGATGATGACTTCCAGAGCTGAATACCGTCTTTTGTTAAGACAGGATAATGCAGATGAAAGGCTTACAAGAATTGGTTATGAAATTGGTTTGATTTCGGAAGATAGATATCAGATTTTTCTAGACAAAATGAGATTTGTTGAAACCGAGGTAGATCGTCTTTCTCATGTTTATGTAGGAACAGATGATAAGGTGCAAAGGCTTTTGATAGATTCTGGAAGTTCACCGTTACTATCAGGGATTTCACTTAAGGAGCTTGTGAGGCGGCCGGAGCTGTCTTATAGTATTTTATCTGAAATAGATGAAGGACGTCCTGTATTTCCAGAAAAACTAAAAGATGAGATTGAAGAACAGGTAAACATAAGAATTAAATATCAAGGATATATTAATCGACAGTTGCGGCAGGTTGAACAGTTTAAAAAGCTAGAGAATAAAAGAATACCAGAGAATATAGATTATGATTCTATAAAAAGCTTGAGAATAGAAGCTGTACAGAAGTTAAAAGAAATAAGGCCTGTATCAATCGGACAGGCGTCTAGAATATCTGGTGTTTCTCCTGCCGACATTTCGGTTTTATTAGTATATCTGGGAGGTAGGAATGAATCATAAGTTTGAGAATATGCTCCATTATTTAAATATTGATTATACGAATGATATGCTTGTACAGTTCGACCAGTATTATGATTTATTGATGGAATGGAATAAGGTTATGAATCTCACTGGTATTACCGAATATGAGGAAGTAATTACTAAACATTTTATAGATAGTTTGTCTATTGTAAAAGCTATTGATGTGAATGATATTTCTAATGTGATTGATGTAGGAACTGGCGCCGGATTTCCTGGCATACCGATAAAAATTGCATTTCCTCATATTAATATCACTCTATTAGATTCTTTGAATAAGAGAATCAAGTTTTTAAATGATGTAATTGACGGCATTGGATTGAAATGTATTACTGCAATTCACGGACGAGCAGAGGAGTATGCTAAGAAGAAAGAATATCGTGAAAGATATGATTTATGTGTTTCGCGTGCTGTTGCAAATTTGGCATCCCTTTCCGAATATTGTATTCCTTATGTGAAAATTGGAGGGCAATTTATCTCCTATAAATCTGGGCTTATTGATGAAGAATTGAATTTATCAAAAAATGCTATAAGAACTTTAGGCGGGAAAATAAAGTGCATTGTAAAATTTAATTTACCAGAAACAGATATTAGCCGGTCATTAGTAATAATTAATAAAATTAAAAAGACTGAGTATAGGTATCCAAGAAAATCTGGACTGCCTACAAAAGAGCCATTATCATAATGGTTCTTTTGTTATTGGAAATGTTTCACGTGAAACATTTTGGATTTTCTTTTGGTTTATTATTTTCTGAAAATATCTAAAAATATTTTCTTCTACAATATTTTCATAATGATAACCCCATTTATTGTGAACGTCCAAAATAAAATATATTATAATTATATATACTAGTAGGTTAGGATACTTTTGTATATTATAATATTGAGTTGATTATGTATTACTGGTTAGCTTTATTAAAAGATGATATGTTATATAGAAATTAAAATAGAATACCGCTAATAAACGGAAAATATAAGATATAATGTATAAAATATTGAATCAGAGTTATTGTGAAGTGTATCTGGTATGAATTGTAATAAAATGTTTCACGTGAAACATTTTTAATAGAAAAATAACTTAAATTCTAAAATATAGAAAAATTAATAAAATAATAATGTTTCACGTGAAACATTATATAGATTCTATTTTTGAAATGTGTTATAATAGTCAAGCATAGAAAGGGGAATGAAGATGGGAAGAATTATAGCAATTGCAAATCAGAAGGGCGGAGTTGGTAAAACAACTACAGCTATAAATCTGTCGGCCTGTCTTGCTGAAAAAGGTAAAAAGGTTTTAGCAGTTGATATGGATCCTCAAGGTAATATGACGAGTGGTCTAGGACTAGATAAAGAAGAAATTGAAAAGACAGTCTATGATTTAATTATTGGTGAAGCAGATATTGAAGAAGTTATATGTAAGGATGCATTGGATAATCTTGATATACTTCCTACAGGAATTGATTTGTCAGCGGCAGAAATTGAATTGATTGGCGTTGAAAATAAAGAATATATTATTCGTGATGAAGTACATAAGGTAAGAGATAATTATGATTTTATTATAATTGATTGTCCGCCTTCGCTGAATACATTAACAATAAATGCGATGACGACAGCTGACAGCGTTATTGTACCCATTCAGTGTGAATATTATGCACTAGAAGGATTAAGCCAATTAATGCATACAATTGAATTGGTAAAAGAAAGATTGAATCCATCTCTGGAGATGGAAGGCATAGTTTTTACCATGTATGATGGAAGAACGAATTTATCTCTTCAAGTTGTTGAAAATGTAAAAGACAATATTAAACAGAATATTTACAAATCGATTATTCCAAGAAATATACGTCTTGCGGAAGCACCGAGTTATGGAATGCCGATAAACTTATATGATGAAAAATCAGCAGGAGCAGAACATTACCGGATGCTGGCGGATGAAGTGATTCATAAATAAATCGTATATAGGAGGGGAATAATATGGCAGTAAGAAAGAAAGGGCTTGGAAAGGGTCTGGATAGTTTAATTCCAGATAATAAACCTGTGAAATCCGTGACGGCTGTAAAAGAGGAAGAATCAGAACCAAAATCTGGGGAGCAAATGGTGAAGCTGAATATGGTTGAACCAAATAGGGAGCAGCCCAGAAAATTTTTTGAGGAAGACAGTCTTCTTGAATTAGCTGATTCAATTAAGCAATATGGAGTTTTACAGCCGCTGCTAGTAAGAAAACAAAAGGATTATTATGAAATAATTGCCGGGGAGAGAAGATGGAGAGCGGCTAAACTTGCAGGCATAAAAGAAATTCCTGTTATTATAAAAGAATATACAGAGCAGGAAGTTGTAGAGATAGCACTGATAGAAAATATACAGAGAGAAAATCTAAATCCAATTGAAGAAGCAATGGCATTTAAAAAGCTTCTAACAGAATTTCATCTAAAACAAGATGAAGTAGCAGAAAGAGTTTCTAAAAGCAGGACGGCAGTAACAAATTCTATGAGACTGCTAAAATTAAATGAAAAAGTCCAGCAGATGATTATTGATGATATGATTAGTACTGGACATGCAAGAGCCCTTTTGGCAATAGATGATCAGGAACAGCAGCATGCTCTTGCTGTTAAGATATTTGATGAAAAACTAAGTGTACGCGAAACAGAGAAGCTGATAAAAAATATCAAAAAACCAAAGGAAGAAAAAAAGCCAGAAAAGAAAGTGGAAAATTCTTTTGTCTATGATGATTTGGCGGAAAAAATGAAGCGGGCACTTGGTACAAAGGTAAAAGTACTTGCAAAAGGAAACGGAAAGGGAAAAATTGAAATTGAATATTATTCAGACAGTGAGTTAGAACGTATGTTTGATATAATCATGTCTGGACAGAGGGAAGAGTAAAATAAGGAGAATGTAATATGGAAAGTAAAATATTAGCAAAGCTGGGAATTGATCCGGCATTTATATTTCTATTTCTGCTGGTATTGATTGTAATATTATTTGTATTGTATGTAAATATCAGTTTGAAATACGACAGATTAAAAACAAGCTATGCCTCGTTTATGAGAGGAAAAGATGGGAAGAATCTGGAAGAGAGCATTCTTGCAAAATTTGCAGAAATTGATACTCTGTCAAAAATGGCAAAGCAGAATAGATCAGATGTAAAGACTATGCTGAAAATGACAGAAAATTGTATCCAAAAATGCGGATTGGTTAAATACGATGCATTTAATGAAATGGGTGGAAAGCTGAGTTTTGCACTGGCATTTCTGGATAATAATAATAATGGCTGGATTATGAATGCCATGCACAGTAGAGAAGGATGCTTTACTTATGCAAAGGAAATTGTAAAGGGTGAAAGCTATGTGGAACTTGCAGAAGAGGAAGCAGAAGCTTTGGACCGCGCTATTTATAATGAAGACTATATGATGGAAACCGCCGCAAAGCAGCAGTGATAAGAAAGAGTCTGTTAAAAAACAAATAATAAGGATATAGAAGGAGAAGAAAATGTTAGATATTAAATTTGTCAGAATGAACCCGGATGTGGTAAAAGAGAATATTAAGAAAAAATTTCAGGATGAAAAACTTCCGCTGGTGGATGAGGTATTAGAATTAGACCAGAAGAATAGAGATATTAAACAGGAGGTTGAGGCGCTCCGCGCAGAGAGAAATAAGATTTCCAAGCAGATCGGTGCATGTATGGCACAGGGGAAAAAGGAAGAGGCGGAAGAGTTAAAGGCACAGGTCCAGAAGAACGCCGCCAGAGTAGAATTCTTGTCTGCAGAAGAAAAGGAAGTAGAAGCAAAGATTAAGAAGAATATGATGATGATTCCGAATATCATTGACCCATCTGTTCCAATAGGAAAAGATGACAACGAGAATGTGGAAATTGAGAAATACGGAGAGCCCGTTGTTCCGGAATTTGATATTCCTTATCACACAGAGATTATGGAAAGCTTCAACGGCATTGATCTGGAGGCGGCAGGAAGAGTGGCAGGAAATGGCTTTTATTATCTCATGGGTGATATTGCAAGACTACACTCATCTGTAATAAGCTATGCACGTGATTTTATGATTGACAGAGGATTTACTTACTGTGTGCCTCCGTTTATGATCCGTAGCAATGTGGTAACAGGCGTTATGAGTTTTGCGGAAATGGACGCCATGATGTATAAGATAGAGGGCGAAGATCTGTACCTGATTGGTACCAGCGAGCACTCTATGATAGGAAAATTCATTGATACCCTGTTAGAGGAGGAGAAGCTTCCTCAGACGCTGACCAGCTATTCACCATGTTTCCGCAAAGAGAAGGGCGCACACGGTATCGAGGAAAGGGGCATTTACCGGATTCATCAGTTTGAAAAGCAGGAAATGATTGTTGTCTGCAAGCCGGAGGAAAGCATGAAATGGTATGACGTTCTCTGGAAAAATACGGTGGATTTGTTCCGTTCACTGGATATTCCGGTACGAACCTTGGAATGCTGTTCTGGAGATCTGGCAGATTTGAAAGTAAAATCTTGTGATGTAGAAGCATGGTCCCCAAGGCAGAAGAAATATTTTGAGGTGGGAAGCTGCTCAAACCTTGGAGATGCACAGGCAAGAAGACTTGGAATCCGTGTGAAGGGCGCCAAAGGAAAATATTACGCACATACACTGAATAATACGGTAGCGGCGCCTCCGAGAATGCTGATCGCATTTTTGGAAAATAACCTTCAGGCGGACGGTTCTGTACGTATTCCAGAGGTACTACGTCCATATATGGGCGGTATGGAGAAAATTGAACAAAAATAAATATATAATGGGTAGAGAAAATGCATAAATATCTAAATGCCATTGGATATGGCGGATTAACTTCGGAAAAAGAATTGAATGAGTTATTGAGAGAAGCAGAGAATGTCTATTCGCATCATGAACTTGTAGCTCTTGATCCGGATATAGATTATTGTGAATTCCGCACAGAATGCGCAGATGATATCGGTCTCTGTGTCTGTGGGACATCCGACATGAAAGAGCATTTTGAGAGACACTATTATTTTCCGTATTTTAAAGGAAGCGGTATTACTTCTTATGCGGATGTTATGATTGAAAGAAGAATAGATAAGGAAGCATATGCGGGAATCTGCGAGGATGCGAAGCTTGGCATCAGCCTGATTTTTCATCTGCAGAATACATCAGAGTGTATGCAGATGACGGGAGGGCAGCCTCAGGAAATCAGACAGGTATCAATTACCTTATCAGGACTATGTAATTACGGGATGATCCTGCTTCCGGTCATGAAAAATCCGGAACAGGAGAAAAAAAGAAAAGAGGAGTCAAGAAACCGAATGATGCTCCTCAGTGCGGCGAGAAACGGCGACCAGTCTGCAATGGAAAGTTTGACATTGGATGACCTTGATACGTATACAAAGGTATCAAAGCGTCTGGTAACAGAAGATGTGTTCAGTATTGTGGATACATATTTTATGCCCTTTGGAATAGAGTGCGACAGCTATTCCATCATGGGAGAAATATTAGATATCCGGAAAACAGAGAATTGGCAGACAGGAGAAGAGCTGTATATTATGAATCTCAATGTAAATGAGCTGAAATTTGATGTCTGTGTGCCAAGGGCAAACATTGTGGGCGAGCCTGCAGTGGGAAGAAGATTCAAAGGAAATATCTGGCTGCAGGGCAGGATTAATATCTGAATAGTGCTGCATTATGATAAAAGGCATATACCCGTCTGGATGGGCTGTATGCCTTTTATCCCGTGCTTTACTTAAAATAAATATCGTAGAAAGTATTAATACAAAACCTGCCAAATCAATAAGCATAAAAGAAGTCTTAAGCCACAATGCAGATAATACAGTTGCTGTACCTCATAATTCCATGGCTTGAATACGCAGGAAAGTACGATGCCGCCAAATAGGAGCGCCCATCCGACAACGACCTCAGACGGATATTTTTCGTATAATGATTCTGGAAGAACCGTATTAAAAACATAAAAAGGCACAGCCAAGTCCCCAGTTCAGGGCATCGGGTGTCATAACAAGAGAATATATATTACCGTGTGTGGAAATTAGAAATATGCCGCTGATTGCCAGGGCAATGGATAATATTTCAAGCTTCCTTGGCATACGCCTGCCACGAATACTTATATAAACTATGATAAAAACAGGAGCCAGATATTGACGAACGGTTGCCGTCCCTGCATTGGAGCGCTGTACAGTTCCGAAAAATGTCAGCTGAAACATCATTGATCCACAGATACCCGCAAGTATTGTCTGAATAAAATCTCGTTTATTTGTGCATAAGCGTATTACATCCTTACGCTTTGAAATAAACAGATAAATAAGGAGTACAATGCCAGATGTGAAAAGACGGACTGGTACTAGCCAAGAGGTCTGTATATCTCTTGTCTCAAATAAAAACTGTCCGAAGACACCTGAAACGCCCCAGCAAATTCCGGTCATAAGACCACAAAATGCCCCAAAAACTGCATGCTTTTTTAACATTGTTCTTTCTCCTGATTAATTAATCTTTTGTTTCTTGATTAAGCAGTACAGATTATAAAAATGGATATCATATATTATATTCATGTACTTTTTGCAGTATATCATATCTTATTAGATATTTGTAGTCTAATCCTTAAAACCGCAAGATATATGAAAAGTGAAATGAAATAACCTGCTATAATATAGTGACAAGTCACTAGAGAGAAAGGAGGAAGTTGCAAAGATGCTTGTGCTTTCCGACAGATTAATCTTCGAAATTGCGCTTTCTGCCGGATATGAGAGCCAGCAGTCTTTTACTGGATGTTTTCAAAGCCATGTATAAAAAATCTCCTAACAGTTACAGGAGTATATCAAAAATAAATGGACATTAATTTCTTTGGGGTACACCCGCAGTGATATTGTCAATGACTTCTACTTGCAGGGTACAAAGCCCCCCATGTACTGATGAGGATTTATTAACAGGTTATCCACCCATCCTCGATATGATATATGTAAATACAACACACTTCCCATATGTAAAAAAATCCCTCCAAACTGAAAGCAGATTTGGAAGGCCTTTTATTTTTGGCATGGCAAAGCAGCCCACCAAACGCTGTTTTTTTATTTGGCGGGCTTTCCTTTACCTCTGACACTATTTAAAAATGTGCCTTTAACCTATATTTTCTTTTCTATGTTTATCACTTTCTGCGTCCATTCTCGATAAAACGCTTCCTCATGCGACACCAACAGCACTGTCCCCTCAAATTCTTCCAGTGCTGTTTTCAACGATTCTTTCGCCAGCGCATCAAGGTGGTTTGTCGGCTCGTCCATGATAAGGAAATTGCATGGCTTCATCATGAGCAGGCACATTTTAACCTTTGCCTGTTCCCCGCCGCTCAAAGTCCTGATTTCCTGCATGGCGTGTTTGCTTGAGATACCGCAGCCTGCAAGACGCTTTCTCACATCTTTTATCGCAAGTGATGGGTAAGCATCGGAAACAATCTGAATAGGCGTTTTTTTTATATCCGCCCATGCCAACTCCTGCTCAAAATACCCAATCTTTACCTGCTCCGAAAAACGGAAGTCCCCGCTT
>CAJTZE010000025.1 GCA_910584265.1 uncultured Dorea sp.
GGTGGTTGCACATGATCGTGAAGTCCTTTGTTTTTTCTACCCGGAATACAGCCATTTCAAAGCCTCCTCCGGTTATCCTGTTACAAGACGCGGTCCCTGCGGTCATAATGGAGATGCCCGTCTGAGACCTTCGCATGGTTTTTCAGTTTGACTTCGCCCCGTTCCTGGCTGTCTAAGAATTTCTGATAGCCGTCATCCGTCAGGACGCGCAGCTTTGCCATCAGACTTTCCGCTGCCTTCCGCTGTTCAGGGTCCTTTGTGTACCGGGCAGCCATGTGAAGCTCGTTCAGGACTTTGTATTGATAGTCGCCCTCAACCTGAAACAGCCTCCTTTTTTCGATATTTTTCACGTCAGATTTCAACTTGGAAAAGGAATTGAATAAATGACAGCAAACGCGTGGACTCCTTGAAAATAAAGGCTTTTTCCGTTTGTCGTTATTATACCGTAACGGCATACCTATGCGACAATTTTCGATTACATTCGCCTTATTTAGAGCTTTTTTCTTGTATTCTTAAGCTCAGACTTACCATACTTTTTATTAGATTACACAATAATAAGTGCATAAAAATGCGCAAAATAACAAGTAAAATCGTTTTTGTCGTTGGCTTTATGTAAGAGGGTATCCACTAATCTAAATCATGTAATCGAATCCCTTTTCTTTTCATATTTTGATTCATACTTGTAGTATAGGAATTCGTAGATTAGTGCAGTTGGAATTCTTTGTAATTCATGATGATTTAGTCGAAGAAATACCTCTTGCTTAATTTTTTCGATCATTTGTTTCATCAGTCTGTCCTTTCATAGCCCATCCCATCTTTAAAATTCCAGAGTTATTCGATATTTTTAGAAGCACCATAATTTTTGCTTATACGACGATAATGATTGGTGCCTTGCTATTGATGAAAAGAAAATAAGCGAATCAAAGATTTGGACTGCTATCTCATTGGGATCTATCGCTGTTTCGCTATGTACGAAGAAGCATATGAGATTTTATGTGTTCAAGCCGAAAATTCAACTTGGTTAAGTGCATATGTTCTTGAAGATGTTGTAAAACAATCGGGACACTGGGCAAAATTAAAAGGTATCCTTCTATTTTAACTTGAATCTCCGATTTGCCAATTTCTTGTCCCAATTCATACATCTTTTTGATAAGCCCAAGCCAATAGTCTTTCCCATACTCATTGATTAGAGTATTTTTACAATATGTCTTTGAGAATATGCTTTTATATATGGAATAGGCCTGCTCTTTATTCTCTTGCTCTTTACAATCTACATCTGCCTGCTTGGAGTTTAATTTATCTTGCCATTGTTGAAGCCTAATGTTCTCCCTCCGCGAATCATTATCACGAGCAATCACTTGATTTTCTCTAACGCAACTGATAGCTCTGCGGATTTTTTACTGATCTCATCAACGAGCAACAGAGATTTTTCCTGTGTTTCAGCAAAAATTTCTTGTATAAATGAAGTTTCAGAATAATTTTCTTTATCTGCCTTAACTGCTTCTGTTGTGATCTCTTCCGGCAGTGACAGGTAATATTCGCTGACCGTATATCCTTCAAAAACTTTACTGCCCTTTGTTCGGCTTGTTTTAGTCCATACTTCCGAATACTCAATTTCTGAATATGTGTTTTCATCAATACATATTTCACAAAGATGTGCCAGACTACAATAGCGGTTAGCGTAATTTGTTGTTGAGCCGACCCAAACTATATCTGTTTCATTTTCGGCCGTTTCATCACTTTCTTTTCCACGCATTCCGACCTTTGTAATCATAATTGTGCCAGTACAAATACCGATACCGCGGCCAATACAAATGTCCATTGATTTTTTCAAAGCAGGATTCAAGCAATAATCAATCAAAGTATGTATCTTGCTGCCTTTGTTGCTTTATAAGACGAGGAAATAATTTGGTCGTCCTTGTTGCTATCTTGAAAAACACCCATAATTCCGTCACCGGCAAACTGTCGTGTATATCCGCCCGAATACCGAATCGCTTGAATAACGACACGAATAAATGAGCGATAAACTTTCACCATTTTTTTAGATTTCAATTCATCTGTCAAATCAGTGGATTTTCTCATATCTACAAACAGAACAGAAAGTTTTCCCTTAAACACTTTATTTGAATCAGTTATATCGTTAAGCGGTGGCAATATGTCTGTAATTTCTATTTCTTAACAGGCTGCCCTAAAATATTATTGACAGCGTTACTCACCACTTCAAATTCTGATGTTGAAATAAATGATTCGGTCATAAACATAGCCTCCTTTAACTTCTGAAATCTTTTAACATTTGTTGCAAAAGTTGAGATTGTAAGTAGTCTTCTTTGAATGCGTCCATATTATAACCATCTAAATCAGGGAAACGTGGCAGTCGATCGCTAAATGCGTCAACATTGTATTTTTCATAATTGGCTATGACAAAATCACTGAATTTTGTCCTTTCAAATTCAGATTCAAAAACAAGCACGCATTCCAAAAATCTTTGTCGTGCAGTTAGTTCCTCGTCCATATCATCAGTAATACAAAACAGATGAATTGTATATTCGATTAAACCTTTCACGAAATACTTATATGAAATGTCCCAGCGGTGGCAGCTCTCTTTGTATAAAGAAACCCCGTCGGTTCGGGGGTGGAGGTAAAACATCGTCCACCGTCCAAAGCAGCTCCACCCAAAGAATATAATAAGGTTTGATGATAGTAAATATTTATATCGTACCATCGAGGACGAGAATCGCACTGATTGAACAGATAAAACTCATAACCATTTCTACAATCTTCTGCTTGAATATCTGCAAGTGTAAATTCGGGAGCATACTTATAAAACTTTTTGCCGTCATCAGAATCTACCCAATCGTAAGGTTTTTGCAAAAATAATAAGGCGCGATCCAGAGCAGTTGCATCAATTCCGAATCTCTTTTTCCATAGTTTTTCTATGACATCTATATCTGCAGATGCATTTTTAGGGGTATTAGTATCCATTATTCGAGAATAGATGTTATTGGCAAATGCACCTTGATATTGTTCTGTTAAATAATAGGGTGTATTACGATCATTGCGAATAACAATAACATCTATTACTTTTTTGCAGTATAAACAGGAATGAACATATACAGTTGGACGAACTCCGCCAGCAAATTTTTTATCCCGCAGGAATGTAACTATATCCTGTGTTTTTCTTCTGTTGGGGTCATTGGTAATATCGCAAGTAGCATAATCCGTTTCTTCATTAACCCCAATAATAATAAGTCCATCGTGATTTGATAGATTATTTGCCATACATATAATATCATGCAGTAAATCAGACTTATTCTTGTGCCATTCCTTTTTGAAATCCCAATATTCGCCCTCTTGCCGAAATGCAATTAGTCGTAACACTTCTTCTTAAAATGAAATCATATCCATTGAAGCCACCTTATACTATGCCTTAATATAACGCGTAGATCTTGCCGACCCGATCCGTTTTATTGCACCGCTCTTTACCATTGAACCGAGGACTGCTTCAACTGTTGTCGGACTGACATCGGGGAGAATCTTACATATTTCGGCTTTGGAAAGAGGGGTCAGACTGTTTAATACCGTTGCTTCTATGCGGGCTTTCTTTGTGATCTTTTTCCCATGTACGACTGCAAAGCGTTTGTCCAACTCTTTATAGCACATATAAAGCATAGACAGGAAATTCTCAATAAATGGGAAATAACTATTTTCATTTGATTCCCAACCGTCAGAAGATTGACGAAGAGATTCATAATAATAGGCTTTGTAGTTATTGATTTGCTCTTCAAAGGACACATATTTTCCGGCATCAAAGCCATTCTTGTATAGGAGCAGCAACGATAACAGGCGTGACATTCTGCCGTTACCATCTCTGAATGGATGTATGCAGAGAAAATCCAAAATAACGCAAGGAATCAATAGCAGTTGGTTTATATTGGCGTCACTACGTGCTTCCATATAGGCAAGCTCTAACTGTTCCATAGCCTTTGGCGTTTCATTTGCAGGGGTGGGACGAAAACGAACACGCCTGTTTCCGTCTGTATCGATTTCCAAAATCACATTATCGTCTGTTTTATATTGACCGCCATATTCATAACCTGCAAATGCCATCACCATTTCGTGCAAATGCAAAATATCACGCTCACAAAAATCAATACGCTCATAGTCCAAATGAATTTCATTTAATGCATCCCTATATCCGGCAATTTCCGCTTCATTATAATTCAACGGAGCGCTGTTCTGATTGACGATAGCGGCAATACGCTCGTCACTTGTAACAATACCCTCAATAGCATTAGAACTCTTAATCGACTGTACCTTTGCAACTGCCTCTAACTCTGTAAAAATTTGGGTATATTCCTCTTTTCGCACTCCCGCCATTGTTTTCAATGCCGAAATATTTGAAGTAAGATTCACCAAATTTGCAGGCAGTAAGCCGTTGTTTAAAAAAGAGTAATCGAATTTCCTCATATCACACCATCCTTTCTGCATATTATTGTAACATATTATATGCAGAAAATCAAGCCATATCTGTTTTATCTGCACATAAAACGGAACAAATTATGCAGCTATGAGGAAACAATGTGCAGAAACTTATAAAAAGCAGTACAGAATGATTACATACTGCCTTCATCAAATGCTCATTTTACAGCATGCCAGTCTTTTTCAGATATGTAATGCCGTCACTATATCCTCTGAGATAAAATCTCTGCCGTTCCATACTGTCGCACCGAATCTGCATGAAAAAAGGCGTCCATCTGATAAGATGAAACGCCACGGCAACCAGCGGTCAGGCAACACACCGGACCGCTGACGCTATTAAATTTTATCGTTAATGAAACAGCCTCCTTTTTTCGATATTTTTCTCGTCAGATTTCAACTTGGAAAAGGAATTGAATAAATGACGGCAAACGCGTGGACTCCTTGAAAATCAAGGCTTTTTCCGTTTGTCGTTATTATACCGTAACGGCAGAACACAGTTATTCTTCCAGTGGTTCTCCCCAATCTCCAGATCCCCCTTCTTCTCTTTGAACTGCAGGGATACATGATCTTCATCTGCGTCAATATACAGATACTCAACTACCTTTTTCTCTGGCTTCGTTTCCAGAGCAGCTTTATGGATTATTTTGACAGTTTTACTTTGCTGTTCGTCTTACTTCCCTGTGCATGGATCTTGTTCTATACAAAATCCTTCAAAGCTTTCGGCAGAGCCCTCCTGTTTGCTGTCGGCAGAACAGGAGGGGCATTAGATCCTACTATAATATAAAGTTAACATTCCCATAAACCAAATGACATACTGTAAAAATAGCGATAAGTATAATTGCAATCAAATTTTTACGATCTATGGCAAAGAATAAAAATGTGAGACAAGGAAAAGCTGTCAAAGATAATTGGGCAGCATGATAACCAAAAAGACTGCCAATCCTCCCATATCGAATTTTATCCTATACTTTTTGTATATTTGATCATCTATTTATCTCATTATTTTTCATCATCCCTAATGAAAAATCTGTCTCCTTCTGAAACCTCAACATATGAAAACCCGCTTCAGCATCATCCGAAAGGCAGACCACATCACCGTCCACCCTCCATTTACCTATTCCATAATAACTGCAGAGAGCTCCTTCATAATAAGAAAAAGTCCCGTCATCACCTTGCATGCATTACACATTCTATCGATTCTTTTATGCAAGACAGATTTTTCTTGCGTATTTCTTTTCCGAGTCTTCCACAACTTTTATTCTTCCCTGCCGGATAAAATGTTCAATCCTTCCTGCATACCACCAGTCTCCAATACTAAGTCTCCGGCGCCCCAGAATATTTCCGATCAGCCTGGCTTCTTTTATCGGTTCTTTTCTTAGCTCCTTCCAGATCAAAAAGTCATAGAAATCTTCCGGAACCCCGATTACTTCACCGTTTACTATCGCCCGGAGGGGGCTGTTGTCTTCCACAAGCTCATACCATCGTGCAGCATACATTCTAATTTCTTCATCAGACAGCTTCTTTTCACAATCCAAAAATCCTGCAAATTCCTCCGCGGCAATTTCTCCCCAGTTCTGATAAACTGTAATGGAATCTGTACTGACCCGATGCTCCGGCAGCTTCACAGCATAAATATCGTTATCAAACTTTCGCAGCATCCTGCACAGACTATAGAAGCCGCATCGGGAATAAGGCGCGTCGCTGTACCATATTCTTACGCTCTCCCCGTCTTCCAGATATTTTTCCAAGCGCTGCTTTTCTTCCACATAAAAATCTGCCATTTTCTTTAATTCCATGTCCATCTCATCATCCTGCCCCCACTGATCCTGCGCATACATGGAATATATCAAACCCTTTCGGTATGCACCCTCTACCGGCTCTCTGATATCTCCAATATCCAGCATAAATCCGAGACAGATAACCTCTCCCGCCGTTCCCGGTACCCAGCCAGCGTACTCCTTATCCGGAGCCTTCTTTCTTCCTGCTGTCCATACTGCTACCGGCCCTCTTGTTATTCCGGAAATCACAGTACTTTTCGCCACTTTCATAGAACCTGCTTCACTCTCACCGAACAAAACCTCTATCATATCTTTCACTCCGCTGCCTCCACAAATTTTTCTGTTCTAAACTCTATCCAGAAGCATGATCTCTTTCGATTGACCAAAAAGTAAGAAAACAATTATTGAAAAAAATCCCATTAATAGATAGAGTTCTCTTATGGATAAGATCAGTGATAATCCCGCCAGCAAAAATGATCCCACAGGCATTGAAGAACACGCCAGCGCGTTAAATATTCCACTGATTCTTCCGATAAATTCCTTAGGCGTCCTTGATACAAATATAATCTGAACAGTGACGCCTATCATAGAATTTACTGTTCCAAAGAAAAACGCCGCTATAAAATAACTGATATATCTTCCTTCTGTTGAAGGAATTATTCCAAGCAGAATATATATAAAATAAATAATACCTATGAATATTCCCCCATGGACCAGCAATTGCTTTTCCAATATTTTTTGTGATATTATTGGCAAAACCAGTGACCCGCATATCATGCCGGCCGTAACGGCTGTCCCTCCTGCTGACATTGCAAAAACATCCAGTTTCAGATATTCACTTATATAGGCGGCCTGAAGATTCTCTATAGGCAAAGTACATAGATTTAGCATCACACAAATAATACATGCCATAACTGCAAGATTACTCTTTTTAAAATATACCGCCCCCTCTTTTAATGACTCCATATAACTGTGAAATTGAAATATTTTATTCTCTTCTTTTCTGTCTTCTATTTTCAGAAATGATAAAAGGAGTCCAGAAACAAGAAACGTAACCACATCTACAAACAGAGCCCCTTCCATGCCGATACATCCTACAATGATCCCGGCACAGCCTGTCCCTGCCAATTCAGCGGTTCTGCGGACTCCCTGATCGAGGGAAATAGCCGTCTTATAATATTCCTGCTTCAATATCTGAGGCAGAATAGCTGTCCCATTCGGAATACGCAGTGCCTCAATGGATGAATTAATAAATGTTAAAACCAATAGGTGCCAAGGCCTGATAACATGCAGGAACAAGAGCATACATGTAGCAAGAACAACACATCCCCGAGATATATCACACATAACAATAATTTTTTTCTTATTACAATATTCCGTAAATCCTCCCAGAAAAGGCTGAAACAGCACCGTAGGGATCATATTGACACCCAATATAACAGTCAGCCATGCCTTTGACCCCGTCAACTGATAAACCATCCAGCTATATGCGATTGCATCAACAGAATCTCCAAACCGGCTTATACAATTTGCAAAAATCATATATCTAAAATTTGTTTCAGCCTTTAATACGCTGCTATAGATATTCAGCTTCACTTTCTAAATAACCCTTTCTAAACATCACTCATCCTATATCCGTCTCTTTTTCATCCTCCGCAGCTCAAGAATCTGCTACTGTTCATCAATAAGAAACTGCCTCTTCGGCGATTGCTTCTGCTCCGTCTGCCATCTACTGTTCAGATAGTCATCAGCTTCTTTTCTTGACCTGAATATAATTATATTTCTATTATTTTGATATTTTCTCAGCAGTTCATAGATCTCGGGCAGCTGGGTTTTGGGAAAATCAATGATCCACTGCCTGAATTCTTCGTCAAATTCCGTTTCGATCCATGGCAAATCTTCCCGGCTTTTCCCAATACGGGATTCCGCGCCTAAAAGACAGGCCTCAAGCGGCAAATCCAATAAAAAGACTGTATCACACTCTTTTAGGCGGGCTTCAAGGGTACGCTGATAATTTCCATCTATGATCCATGTATCCGTTTGAATTATTTTACTCAGCTGTGTGTCAAACGCTTCCCTTGAAATATTTGTCCGATTCGGTTTATGCCACAGCATATCCAGATAATGCAGTGGAATCCCTGTTTTATTACTTAACTTCCTTGCAAATGTACTTTTTCCTGCACCAGGGCATCCTATAACAATTACTTTTAGCATGTTTTCCCCTCTGAAAATTTTAATTCCTATATTTCATCGTCAGACATAATAGTCAAAAATCTCTATACTGAAAAAGCTTATAAATTTCTTTTACTTGATAGTATTATCATATTACTTATACCAGAAACTATCAATGCAAATCGATAATTTTTACAGCTGGATATAACATCAAAGAATCCCTGCAGGCGCCTGGCTCAAAACAGGTGCTTCCTACGGGGATTCTTTACGTCTTATAATTTCCCGAAATATCGAAATCTCAGTATAACATTTTACAAAAATATGTTTCCGAAAAAAGGAATATCAATTATTCCTTCTTCTAACAGAACAGTATGATCAGCTGTGATGCCAGCACCACTGCGATCAACGCAATCGGATAGGTTGCCGCATAGGCGGCCGCGATATCCTCTGTCCCCGCCATATTAATCAGTGTTCCAAGCGCCGGGGTACTTGTCATGCCTCCGGTAAGAGAACCAAGATTATTCAGCAGCGGCAGCTTCAATACATTCTTTGCAATAATAAATCCGACAATCATCGGAAGAACGGTCATAATTGCTCCATAGAGGAAATAAACCGGCTCGAAATATTCCACAAACTTCGCTCCGCCGGATACTCCTGCTCCAATCAAAAACAGCATCAGTCCCAGCTCCCTCAACATCTTCAGCGTAGAATTCTTCGGCACAATGGATATCTTTCCAATATGCCCATAATGGCCGAATACCAGCGCTGTCAGAAGGCATCCGCCTGTGGTCGTCAGCGAAAAGTTCATGTAGCTGATGCTTCCCACCAGAACCCCCACAATTGCCGCCAGGGAAAATGCAAAAAATCCAAATTCATCCACTTCCGTCAAGATCAGGCTTTTTCTCTTACCGCCTTCTCCCTCCTTCGCAGTAATCTTCGCTATCTCTTCATTCATATCTGCCTTCAGAAGCTTAGGCATAATCTGTACAAATAATACCACTCCCACAACGCCGAACAGATAAGAAATGCCGTATCCTACGGATACCAACGCCTCCAAATCAGCTCCTACTGCAGCCTTCGACGCTGAGAATGCAGGAGTACTTGTCAGTGCTCCGGACAGGATTCCCACCAGAATTGCCCTGAACTGCTCATGGCTTAAATCTGTAAAGTTTCCGCCGATCAGGACACAGGCAACACAGGTCACTGCCGCCGCCAGAATAATCACTGCACCAAGCAGTACGTAGGACTTAAAGTTCCGCTTCAGATTTCCAAAGAAATTCGGGCCTGCAATAAATCCAACCGAGGTTACAAAGAAAATCAAACCCATATTTTCCACAATTTTCAATGCATCCGTGGAGAATGTCACATCTCCTGCCATCAGGTTATCTGACAGCCTTCCATATAGCAGGCAGCCATAGACCAGAGCAATGATAAATACTCCGGCAGTTCCAAGGTTGATTCCCTTTATTGTAATTTTTCCGACTGCATAACCGATTGCCGCAATTGCAAAAACCGAAAAGGTAAGAAATGTCACAGTCTTTACTGCTAATATTCCTCCAAATAGCTCCATGTCTTAGGACTCCCTTCTACTTATGTTCGTTGAGATAAGCAGCACGTCCGCTTTCATACAAGTTATTTCCCTCGCTGTCAATAATGACAACCAGAGGCATATCCTCCACATACAGCTTTCTTAGGGCTTCTGCTCCCAAATCCTCATAAGCGATCAGCTCTGCCTTCTTAATGCATTTTGCAAGCAGCGCTCCTGCTCCTCCGATGGCTCCAAAATAAACGCCGGAATATTTCTTCATGGCATCTACTACCTCCGGAAGACGTGCGCCTTTGCCAATCATGCCTCTGGCGCCCACCGACATCATGGTCGGCGCATAGGCGTCCATACGCCCGCTGGTGGTCGGACCTGCCGAGCCGATGACCTGTCCCGGTTTTGCCGGAGTCGGGCCTACATAATAGATGGTTGCGTCTGTCGGGTCAAATGGAATCTTCTCTCCCTTTGCAAGAGCTTCACACATCCGCTTATGGCCCGCATCACGGGACGTATAGATCGTTCCGGTAACCAGTACGCTGTCTCCTGCATGCAGTGTCTTCGCAAGCTCCTCTGTCAATGGTAATGTAATCTTTCTTGCTGCCATCTAAATCACCTCCGTTTTATGACGTGTTACATGGCAGTTGATATTTACTGCACATGGCATGCCCGCAATATGAGTCGGCAGTGTTTCAATATTCAGTCCGATCGCTGTGGTCTTTCCGCCAAAGCCCTGGGGTCCGATTCCAAGCTTGTTGATCTTCTCTAACATCTCTTTTTCAAGATCTGCATAGAACTCATCCGGGTTGGAAGAATCTACCGGCCGCATCAACGCTTTCTTCGCAAGAAGCGCCGCCTTATCGAAGGTTCCTCCGATTCCCACGCCCACTACCATAGGCGGACATGGATTTGGGCCTGCGGTCTCTACCACCTCAAGAATAAAGTCCTTGATCCCCTGCAGGCCGTGGGAAGGCTTGAACATGCGGATCTGGCTCATATTCTCACTTCCGAAGCCCTTTGGGCCCACCGTAACCTTGATCTGCTCGCCGGGAACGATCTCCGTATAGAGCATTGCAGGCGTATTATCTCCCGTATTGCCTCTGCGTACCGGATCCTTTACAACGGATTTCCGAAGATAACCCTTGTCATAGCCCCGGCGCACACCCTCGTCAACGGCCTCTGCGAGATTACCGCCGGTCAAATGTACATCCTGCCCGATCTCAAGGAAGACACATGCCATACCGGTATCCTGGCAGATCGGCACGCACTCATTGTCAGCAATCTCAAAATTCTCGATAATATTATCAAGAACACCCTTTGCTATCTCGCCATCCTCGCAGGCGCGGCAGTCCTTGATCGCATGCTTCACGTCCTCCGGAAGATGTTCATTTGCTTCGATACAAAGCTTTTCTACGACATCCGTAATTCTGCTTACTTCTATCTCACGCATACTTTAATCTCCTTTTGCTATATCCTAGATGCTTTCAGTCTGCGCAGCTGCTGCGCAGACCGATAACAAAAATTACATGATTTCTATCTCTCGTGACGGGCATATTGAGGAAGAAGCTTCGGTGATACCTCACCAGAAGCGATATCTGCCGCCTTTAGCTCTTCGGCATAGCCTGCCACATGATCAAGATTCATAGTGCCAAGCTCTACTTCCTTTGCCTTTGCAGCCGCCTTCTTGCCTGCATTCCGGCCGAATACGATAACGTCAAGAAGGGAATTGCCCATCAATCTGTTTCTTCCGTGAATTCCGCCTGCGGCCTCTCCTGCCGCCAGAAGATTCGGAATTGTCTTCGTGAAGCCCTCTCCGTCAATCTCAAGACCGCCGTTCTGATAATGCAGGGTAGGATAGATCAAGATCGGCACCTTTCTCATATCGATTCCATAATTCATATACATACGGAACATGGCAGGGATCCGTTTCTCGATGGTTCCCTCTCCGCCGATCAGCTCGATCATAGGCGTATCAAGCCATACGCCCTGCTGTCCGCTGGGCGCCTCTACGCCGCGTCCCTCTCTGCACTCGCGGATAACGCCGGATGCATTGACATCACGTGTCTCCAGCGGATGGATATACGCCTCACCGTTCGCATTAACAAGCTGTGCGCCTACGGAACGTACCTTCTCTGTAACAAGCGCACCCTGGATCTGTACCGGATGAGCAACGCCTGTTGGGTGGTACTGGATGGAATCCTGATACAGAAGCGGTACGCCTGCCCGGTATCCCAGTACAAGTCCGTCTGCGGTTGCCCCGTAGTGATTTGAGGTAGGGAATCCCTGATAGTGCATTCTTCCTGCACCGCCCGTTGCTATAACAACCGTCTTTGCCCTTGCAACCGAATAATCTCCTGTTTCCATATTGAGAAGGACAGCGCCCGCGGCCTGGCCCTTCTCATCCTTGATGATCTCTACTGCAGAAGTAAATTCAACTACCGGAATCTGGCGGTTGAGTACCTCATCCCGCAGCGTACGCATGATCTCTGCTCCGGAGTAATCCTTGCATGCATGCATTCTCTTTCTGGAGGTACCGCCGCCGTGGGTCGTTACCATACGTCCGTCTGCATCCTTATCGAACATAACGCCCAGCTCGTTCAGCCATTTGATGGCATCAGGAGCTTCCATTACAAGACGCTTTACCAGCTCCGTCCTTGCAGCAAAATGTCCGCCGCCAAAGCAGTCCAGATAATGCTGTACCGGAGAATCGTTCTCCTTATCTGCAGCCTGAATGCCGCCTTCCGCCATCATCGTATTGGCATCACCGATTCGGAGCTTTGTTACGATCATAACATCAGCGCCTGCATTGTGCGCTTCGATGGCGCAGGAGGAACCGGCTCCGCCGCCTCCGATCACCAGTACGTCTACGTCATAGTCAATCTTTGTAATATCAATATTCTCATCTGCGATACGGCTTGTGGAGTGGAGCATCTCGGCCAGTTCAAGCGGCGCTTTCTGTCCCTTGTTCGGTCCTACCTTGATCTCCGCAAACGCATCTGGATTATAATCTGGATGGAATTCCTTCAGGAGAGCATCTTTTTCATCCGCAGTCAGACGTCTCGGCTCTGTAGACATACGCTCTGCTCTCGTAGCCTCTACCTTTTTGATGGATTCCATCATATTCTCTGGATATGGTGTATACATATGTTCTGCCCTCCCTTACTTTTCAATCTCTCTGTTGTTGTAAAGTTCCTGCATCTCCGTGATCGGCTTCTGCATGATCTGCTCGATCAGCTCATCATACCCGCCTTTATTGATCTCCTCTACACGGTTTGCAAGATGCTCTGTCTTCGGCGCGATGTATTTTCCTGTAAGCCTCCTTGCCAGAACACCTACATGTGGATGAGAGATTCCCGCCGGGCATCTTACGGTACAGCAGCCGCATCCGATACAGTCAAAGGATTCCTCTGCACATTTCTCAAACTCACCGCGCTGTGCATATGCGATATACTGCATTACGTTCAGATCCTGTGTGCAGGACTTTGTACAGGCATTACATCCGATACAGCTGTAGATCTCCGGATACAGCTCCATCATGATCCGCTGGTCAGCCTTAATTTCCTCAATATCATAGGTTCTCTTGTCTGTCGGGAAAAATGGGATGCTTGCCACATACATGCCTTCCTCTACCTGCGTCTGGCATGCAAGACAGGTCTTCAATTCGTTCTTGCCCTTGATTCTGTATACGGTGGCACAGGCTCCGCAGAAACCGTGACGGCAGCCGCATCCTCTTTTCCATGTATAGCCAGCGTATTCCATGGCGGTCATGATCGTAAGGTCTGCCGGAACGCTGTATCTTTTACCGCTAAAATATACATTTACCATATTTTCCATGTTATTCGTTTCCTTTCTTAGTATTCATTTGGAAGTTCATCGATCTCATCAAAGCGGAACACCGGACCGTCTTTGCATACATACTTAGAACCGATATTGCAGCGTCCGCATTTGCCCACGCCGCATTTCATACGAAGCTCCAGCGTCGTATATACCTGCTCTGTCGTAAATCCGAGTTCCTTCAGGCCTGCAAGCACGAACTTGATCATAATCGGAGGTCCGCACACAAGCACTGTCTTATTTGTATCAAATCCAAGCTCTTTCACATAATTCGGAACAAATCCAACATGGCCGTCCCAGCCTTCCTGCTCTCTGTCAATGGTCAGATGTACGTTCACGCCCTCAGCGTTCATCCATACCTCCTGGATCTCTTTCAGCTGTACCAGATCATCTGCCGAACGGGAACCGTAAACAATATCTACTGTGCCGTAATTATCACGGTTATCCAGCACGTAATTAATAACTGAACGAAGAGGCGCAAGCCCGATACCGCCCGCCACAAACAGAAGATTCTTTCCCTTTAGCTCTGTCTCTACCGGAAATGCGTTGCCGTAAGGACCGCGTACCGTAATCTCGTCGCCTACCTCTAAACTGTGCAGATACTCGGTCAGCATACCGCATTTTTTAATGCTGAACTCCTGATATTCCTTATTTGTCGGAGAAGAAGTAATGGAAAACATACCCTCGCTGATTCCAGGCGCACAGACCATGGCACACTGTCCCGGCATATGCTCAAAAAGCTTGCCGCCCTCTGGTGCATTCACGCGGAAGGTTTTAACATCCGGCGTCTCCTGACGGATATCTGTGATCACGCCTACCTTAGGAATCAGAGTATCTAATGTATAATTCTTATGACATGTACATTCGCCCATTATTGTTCACCTCCCTGATTCTGAAATGCCTTAACAACCTTAACAATATTAAGAGCCTGCGGGCATTTCTCCACACAGCGGCCGCAGCCCACACAGGAGTACATTCCGTCATTATTTGCCGGATAGTACACCAGCTTATGCATAAATCTCTGGCGGAATCTCTGCAGCTGGCTGGTACGGTTGTTGCCGTGCGCCATCATTGTAAAATCTGAGTACATACAGGAATCCCAGCATCTATAACGGGAAACTGTATCTCCTGCACTATAATCCTTGATATCATAACACTGACAGGTCGGACACACAAAGGTACAGGTGCCGCATGCCAGACATGGTTTGTATAATTCTTCCCACAAAGGTGAATCGAACTTCTCAGACAATGCGTCTCCATTCCATCCCTCCAGGGAAAGGTTCATATATGGAAGCTTCTCCACAATGTTATGGATTGCTTCTTTCTCCGCCTCCACCGGCGCCTCGTCCGCATCGGTAAGCAGTTCCTTTACCACTTCTGTAAGCGCTTCGCCCTTTTCAGTCAGAGGCTTCCAGTAAAGGTCTTCTCCGACCGTCCATACGGCGGCGTCTGACTTCGGTTCAGCGGCATCTACGCCGAACACCTTACAGAAACAGGTCTCCTCCGGCTCACGGCACGCCATGGCAACGACGGTTCCATGGTCTCTCCTTGCCGCATAGAAGGTATCCACCGGATCAGACAAGAATACATTGTCCAGTACCTCTAAGCCTTTCACGTCACAGGCCTTCATGCCGAATACCACAAATTCCTGCTCCTTTAAATCCTCCGGCTCTACGGATATCTTCTTTCCCTCTTTCTTTACTGTATAAAGACCTTCGCTCTGCGGGAAAAATGCATCCTTTGCTGATTTTACAGTCTTTAATGTAACGAGATCAACCTCTGCGTCCTCACTCCATGCCGCAAAGTTCGTCTGGCCCGCTGTCTTCACCGGGAGATACAGCTCCCTTGTTTCCGCGATTAACCGGAATAATGCGGAAAGATTTTCTTTAGCTATCTTATACATACATTATCCCCTCTTTCCTACAATACTTGGTTCCGCGTCCTCAAACGTATAGTTTGTAAGCGGTGCTTTTGACTCGGTGTCGGCTCCTGCCTGATATTCGCCGTACAGCTCATCAATGTCCTTGATAAACTTCCGGTTAAACAGATGGAGCGGAATACCCTGCGGACATACACGGCTGCATTCGCCACAGTCTGTACATCTTCCTGCCACATGGAACGCACGGATGATGTGGAACATCTTCTCCTCAAAGGAATCCGCATTGGCCTTCTGCGCGCTGTCAAACTTGGTGCTGTCAAATACACACTTGCGGCAGCTGCATGCCGGGCAGGCATTCCTGCAGGCGTTGCAGCGGATGCACTTGCTCAGCTCATTCTGGAAAAATGCAAACTTCTCCTCCGGGCTCATAGCTTCAATCCTTGCCACCTCGTCAAAGCGGTCTCCGTCCTTCGTCTCCTTAGAATCGCCGATCAGTTCATCATAGACCATATGCTCCTTGCCCTTGCAGACATGGCACCGCTCCAGCATCGCATCTGCATAGGCACAGGTCTTGTCTCCGTAAATGGTCTGGATCTTTAAGATCTCTGCCTCCTCGGTAAGCTCTGCGCCTTCGATGAGCTCGATTCCCTTGATCCCTTTCCCTCTGATCTTCTCAATATCCAGCTTTCCCTTGCACCCTACGCCTACGATGTAAGCCTTCTCTCTGTCTACCCGGTGCTCCTTAAGAAGCTGGTTAAAGCTGTATGTATCGCATGGCTTTAAACAGACCATGGTCTTTCCCTCCAGCTTGGAGGCTTCAATCATATATTTACTTAAATTCGCTCCGCAGAAGCCGTTGTAAACAAAATCTTCCAGCGCTTCTGCCGTCTCAAAGTAAGCCGGCTCCGGATTGTAAGGCAAGTCTCCGGCCTTCCAGCCGAGAACCCGTGCCACAGTCCCGTCTGCCAGCAGCTCTTTTGCACGGTTTACTAATTCTTGCATCTCAAATCCCCCAATCTTACATTTTCGCCAAGGGAATAAATCTTCTCCACAAAGCTGTTCATTGTGTCAGAGAACTTCACGCCCTCAGCCGCAGATACCCATTCTACCCGGGTACGTCCATTTTCCACGCCGATATAATCCAGCATAGAGAACAGCAGCGTCATACGCCTTCTTGCGTAGAAGTTACCGGTGCTGTAATGGCAGTCTCCCGGATGGCATCCGCACATGATCACTCCGTCCGCTCCCTTTTCAAATGCTCTCAGGATGAACATCGGATTCACACGGCAGGAACAGGGAACACGGATGATCTTCACATCGGCCGGGTAGGTAAGGCGGCTGCTTCCTGCTAAGTCAGCTCCTGCATAACTGCACCAGTTACAGCAGAATGCGACGATCTTTGGTTTAAATTCTTTGTTTTCTAACGACATATTGCATCCACCTCCGCTATAATCTGTCTGTTTGAGAAGCCCTGCAGGTCCATAGCTCCTGACGGACACGCAACCGTACATGCGCCGCAGCCCTGGCACAGTGCATTATTTACCACTGCGACACGGCGTGTCTCACGGATGCCGTGGTCGTTGACCTCTTTATCCTCATAGGTAATCGCACCGTACGGACATACATTTTCACAAGTAGAGCATCCGTTACACAGCAGGATATCCGACTGCGCGGTACACGGATTGGTCAGCAGCTTATCCTTTGCAAGCAGTCCGATCGCCTTCACAGCTGCGGCTCCTGCCTGTGCAACGGTCTCCGGAATATCCTTCGGTCCCTGGCATACGCCGGACAAGAAAATACCAGCCGTCGGGGACTCAACCGGACGAAGCTTCGCATGAGCCTCTGTCAGGAAGTTGTTGGTATCGATACTTGCTGTCAGCATGGTCGCGATCCTGCGCACATCCGGATTCGGCTCAATGGCTGTTGCAAGCACCACCATATCCGCCTCTTTGAGGATCTGCTTATTGTCAAGCAGGTCTGAGCCCTGTACCAGAAGCTTTCCGTCCGGCTGAGGGATAACCTTTCCTACCTGACCTTTAATATAATTTACACCGTACTGCTCTACTGCCCTTCTGTAGAACTCGTCAAAGTTCTTGCCCGGAGTACGGACATCAATATAAAATACGGTAACATTCACATCCGGATATTTGTCACGGATCAGCATGGCATGCTTTGCTGTGTACATACAGCAGATCTTCGAGCAGTAAGGCTTGCCTCTGTCGTCAGAGCACCGGCTTCCTACACACTGGATAAATACGATCTCCTTCGGCGCTTTTCCGTCGGAAAGACGCTCTAAGTGTCCGTGAGTTGGTCCTGCCGCATTCATCACACGCTCTAATTCCAGAGAGGTAATCACATCCTTGCTCTGGCTGTATGCATACTCGTCATACTTGTCAAGATTAATGGTATCGAAGCCTGTTGCGACTACAATCGCGCCATACTTCTCTGTAACGATCTCGTCCTTCTGCTCATAGTCGATGGCTCCCGCCTGGCATACCTTCGAGCAGACGCCGCATTTTCCGGTCTTAAACTTGATGCAGGCTTCCCTGTCAATCACCGGAACATTCGGAATTGCCTGTGCAAACGGAGTGTAGATCGCGCTTCTGTTATTCAGACCCCGGTTAAATTCGCTTGGCGCCTTCTTAGACGGACACTTCTCCTGGCAAACGCCGCAGCCGGTACATTTGTCCATGTCAACGCTTCTGGCCTTTTTACGGATATCTACGGTGAAATCTCCCACAAATCCGCTTACCTTCTCCACTTCACTATATGTATAAATCTTTATCTTCTCATGAGCTGAAGCTTCCACCATCTTCGGCGTCAGGATACATGCGGAGCAGTCCAGTGTCGGGAAGGTCTTGTCAAGCTGTGACATCCTTCCGCCGATGCTCGGCGTCTTCTCCACAATATCTACCTCGTAGCCCGCGTCTGCAATATCCAGAGCTGTCTGGATACCTGCAATACCGCCGCCGATCACAAGGGCTCTCTTGGTAACGCGGCTCTCTCCCGGCTGGAGCGGTGTATTTAAATTCACCTTAGCGATTGCCGCCCTCATCAGGATCACAGCCTTTTTCGTTGCCTCCTCCATATCCTTATGGATCCAGGAACAGTGCTCGCGGATGTTGGCAATCTCAACCATATAGGGATTGAGGCCCGCACGCTCTGCCGCTTTTCTGAATGTAGCCTCATGCATACGCGGTGAACAGGAACATACAACCATTCCCGTCAGCTTCTTCTCCTGGATCGCCGCCGCAATCTTCGCCTGTCCTGCCTCGGAACACATATACTGGTAGTCTTCGGCATGGACAACACCCGGCTCCATATGCGCCATCTCTACTACTTTGCTTACATCTACCGTTGCGGCAATATTACTTCCGCAGTGGCAGACAAATACTCCTATCCTCTGCACTTAGACTCACCTCCTATATCTTCTGAATGCACTGACTAATAACTGCTGTGGAAGCTCCGGGTCTAACAGCTCCGGAATCTCATCTGCTAATAGATAATCCTGTCCCTTCTGGCGCACCACGATCTGTCTTGCGGCGTCGATCAGTTTACCAGGCTTTACATCGCGCGGACATCTCTCCACACATGCAAAACAGGAAAGACATTTCCAGAGCGACTCAGAATTTACCAGACTCTCAATATCTTCATTAATTACATAAGATACGAACTGATGCGGTTTGATATCCATCTCGTTATAAGACGGACAGGATGCAGAACATTTCCCGCATTTCATACATTTCAGCGGATTCACGCCGCTGATCTCCTTGATCAGCTCCGCCTGTTTCTTTTCAGAACTCATTACTTCTGCACCTCCTCTTTCACTCCCAGCGCCTCTGCCAAAATTTCTGTAAAGTAAACAACCGGAAGAGACGCTCCTGTGCTCTTATTCAGATTATACAGACAGAGCGGGCAGGCTGTGATCAGCATCTCTGCTCCAAAGCCTTCTGCGCTCTCCATAATCTTCTCACACATATTCTTAGACATCTCCTTCTCTTTCAGGGAAATGTAGCCGCCACAGCATTCGTTGCGGTATGGATAAATCACCGGCTCCGCTCCGATCGCACGGATAAAATCTTCGATAATTTTCGGATTCTCCGGATCGTCAAAGGCAAGAAGCTTGCTGGGACGTAAGAGCAGGCATCCGTAATAGGCCCCGATCTTCTTCCCCGTCAACGGATTTGTCACCTTTTTCTTCAATTCCTCAAAGCCGACTTTATCCCGAAGAACCTCCAGAAAATGAAGAACCTCTGTCTCACCTGCATAAGGCTCGTCAAGCTCCATATAATTATTCGCCCTAGTGCGGATATCCTCCACATTCTTCATGTCATCATTGACACGCTTCATCACATGATGACAGGCAGAACACATGGTAACCAAAGCCTGTTCCTTTTCCTTCGCCGCATTCAGAGCACGGACACAAGACAGCTTTGTCGCAATCTCATCCGTGCCAAGGGGATAGACGCCGCCGCAGCACTGCCAGTCAGTAATCTCTTCCAGTTCCAATCCCAGCGCTTTAGCTGAAGCCCTTGCGTAAGCATCCAGATCCTTTGCCTTTGTTCTCAAAGTGCATCCCGGATAATAACTGTACTTCATAGTTCTCGCTGTCCTTTCTATCATATTTTATAAGTCAATTTGAGCAATAACCTTCTTCAGTGCGTTAGCGCTTGCTGTCAGCTTCTCTACCTCTTCATCGGTAAGCGCCATCGGAATCTTGCTCTGAACTCCGTTCGGTCCAACCAATGCAAGAGTGCTCAGGCATACATCCTCAATTCCATACTCTCCATGCATCATAGAAGATACTGTTGTCACAGATTCAGAAGCAGACATCAAAATGCTGCATAATCTGCATACGCCTCTGGTTACTGCATAGAAGGTTGCGCCCTTATTAGCGATAATCTCCCCGCCGGATTTCTGTACATAGGTAAGCATAGCTTCCTTATCCAGCTTCTTAGCTTCCTTGCCAAGCTTCGGCATCATCTCATAATAGTCATCCACATTAACACCTGCAATTCTGGCTGCAGACCACGGAACAAAAGAAGTATCTCCATGCTCGCCATATACATAGGCATGAATATTTCTCTGTGCAACACCAAAATGCTCGGAAAGACCACAGCGCAGACGTGCAGAATCTAAGATCGTTCCCGAACCAATGATCTGGTTCTCTGGAAGTCCGGAAATCTTGGTGAATACATATGTCATAATGTCAACCGGGTTGCTTACGATAATATAAAGAGCGTGCGGTGCAGCTTTTACAATCTCAGGCGTAATCTGCTTTAAGACATTAACATTCGTCTGTGCCAGTTCAATTCTGGTCTGACCCGGCTTACGGGCAATTCCTGATGTAATGATTACAATATCGGAATCCTTCGCATCCTCATACTCACCTGCAACGATAGAAATCGGATCTCTAAAGCATGTGCCCTGCTCGATATCCATAACCTCACCTTCAACCTTCTCCTTGTTGATGTCGATCATAACGATCTCAGATGCCATGTCCTCTCCGGACAATGTGTACGCAATTGTTGAGCCTACGCTTCCTGCTCCAATGATAGTAATTTTGCTGCTCATCTTTTTTCTCCTTCTGACTTTGTTATTTTCTAGTTTATGATAAGAGTACAGAAATATGTCGGATTCTGCCCTTACCCGCAAATTATAATACCACATTGATAAGTAATTAACAAGATTTTATTGCGATAGAATGTTAAATAAATAGCAAATATTTGGCAAAATAAAAATCCGCAAAAAATATGCTGTCAATACCGTCTGATAACGCATATTTTTTGTGGATTTTGTACATTGCACTTATCAGTTTGTCATGCTCAAACAGGAAAACATTTTTCTTATTTCAGTCCAAGCCCTTTCCTATGCCCCTACGTAAGGCTCTGCAAGTTCCTTAAATCTGTCTGCATGATTCTCATACCACTCATCAAACTTCATTCCCGCATCAGAGATCTCTTTTCCAAGCTCTTTCAAGAATACCGGAATCTCGGCCTCTGTTACTGTGCCGATCTGCTCTCCGAACCGTTCTTTCCCTTCTTTGTCACTTCCATTTACCGTAAGCACAAACGCAGGCTGCGGCTTGCCTTCCACCTTTTTCATCGCTCCGCGCAGTCCGATTCTTCCAATCTGATGCGTTCCGCAGGAAGACGGACAGCCAGAAATATGAATCTTGGGCAGCACGCCGTCCTCATATTCCCATTCCCTCGATGCAGCCACTAGCTCGGCAAGCATCTTTTGAGAATCTCTCAGTCCAACCTGACAGATAGATGCTCCGATACATGCAACGGATGCTTCAAATTCTGTCTTTGCACTGTCCTCCGTAATATTAAGGATCTTCTGTGCTTCTGCTCCGGTAAGATTGATCACATACAGCTTTTCATCCGGCGCGATCCGGATCTCTGCCTGATCCATATCCTTCACCGCCTCATACAGCTCCTTTAGCTTTGCAGGCGCCGGACAGCCTCCGATCGGATGATATAACACCGCATACAGTCCCTCCTGCTTCTGAGGAATGGCTCTTCTGTCATCTGCCTGAGTACCGTCAGATTTCTTTGTTATCACCGGCTGCTCTGCCTGGATATCCAGCTTCTCCTCCTGCATTGCCTCTGCCAGCTTCTCCTTATATGCCTCTGCATACTGATCCCCCAATACATCCTGCATATACCGGGTTCTCGCCTTGGCGCGGTTCTCATAATTGCCATAGGCAACAAACAGCTTTACCATTGCCTTTATATAGTATAGAATCTGGCTTCCCGGAACCGCCTCTGCCACCAGAACGCCCATCTTTGGATTATTTCCAAGCCCGCCTGCACTGTAAACGTCAAACAAGCCGTCCTTTCTTGCTGCAAATCCAAGGTCTCGAAATGTTGCATGGGTATGATTTTCCTGCGAGTTAGAAAAGCAGACCTTCAGCTTCCTGGGAAGCTTCACCGTCTTAATCAATCCCATCAGATACTCGCCCGCCGCTTCTGCAAAAGGAAGCACGTCAAAGTATTCTCCCTTCTCCACGCCCGACAACGGCGAAGCCATCACATTTCTCGGGTAATCCCCGCCCCCGCCTCTTGTTACGATCCCGTGCTCCAGCGCAGCGACGGCAAGGTCACAGATTGCATCCGCACTCAGGTTATGGAGCTGTATCGTCTGGCAGGTTGTAAGATGAACCTTGTCAATCTTATACTGCTCTGCCGACCTGACCACAAAGCCAAGCTTGTCCACCGAAAGCCTTCCTCCCGGCAGACGGAGCCTTAACATGCCTTCCTTTCCGCCTCTCTGGGCATAGCTTCCGAATCCGCCGGAAAAGCCCTTATACTGGGGTACCGTAATCTCTCCTGCATAAAACTGTCTGGTTACCTTTTCAAATTCCTCGTAATCTTTCTTCCATTCTATTTCCTGCATTTTCTTTCTCCTTACTTCTATTATTTCTTAATCATACAATATATACACTATGAATATAGTATATCTATTTAATTCTAAAAATACATTGAATTTTACTGCAAAACAGGGATTCCGTTCTTCAGGCGGCCACTCGGTTTTGTACCGAAAAGCAGATTCCGTCAATCCCGAAAACAAGCGTCAAAATAATAACGGCCGCCACCTGAAACAAAAGGCTGCGCAATTAGGAAAATTAAAAAGCCGCCGGTATTTTCCAAAAAATTGTTGGGCTTTCTCTAATTCCGGATAGTAAGTAACAGATGGTATCCCATTATATTCTGCTTCTACTGTAACTCCTCTAAAAATTCCACACCTTCCATATTCTGGATTTCATCAATAATCTCCATCCGCCTTTTCCGATGTTTCACTTCAATACAGACAATGGCATGAGGACCCTCTCCTTTTATCTTGCTCTTCGTTACTACAAAGCTGCAGACCTTCACATCCATCTTATATAAATTTGAGCGAACCTTAGGCACACTCTCTATGGAAGAAAATTCCACATACAAATCAAAGATTCTGGCATACATGTGGGTCCAGATATCCACCTTCATCAGGAACCTTAAGGTGATCATCACAAGAACCAGCGTAATAAACGCACCCTCTATAAATCCGATTCCAACCGCAAGCCCAAGACAGGCACAGGCCCACAGCCCCGCCGCAGTCGTCAGCCCCCGGACCTGATTCTTTCCCGTCACAATAATCGTCCCTACTCCGAGAAAACCGACACCGCTGATTACTTGAGCGCCGATACGGGCAATATCCGTACTTCTGTCAAAATTCATATAGATATACTCTCCGGTCATCATGACCAGTGCAGAACTCAGACATACCAATACATGCGTTTTGACTCCGGCGCCCCGGCGCTTGATCCCGCGTTCAACACCAATAATAGTCCCCATCAAAAATGCCGAAACCAGACGGATGATCATTGATCCTATGGACCATCCCTTTGCTATAGACATCAAGTTAATCATTGTCCCTTTATCTCTCCTTCAGTATATCTGCTTCTTTTCTTCTGTCCTGCTTGATCCTTATCTACTAAAAATTTTACTATAATCTCTAATTTATTTCAACAGATTAAATCCAAAGATCACCGCCCCCAGAACAACAAGAACAATGCCGGTTACCCGGTTCAAAAGCGGCAGCGCTTGCTTTATTTGCAAACTTAGCCGCAATTCTCGCCCATAGCAGAGTAGATGCAATACAGAAAACCAGACACCATAGATCCGGCAGTCCCCCGATGGCAAAATGGCTGACCGAACCTGTCAACGCAGTAAAAGTCATAATAAATACACTTGTCCCAACCGCTGTCTTAAGTTCATAACCCAGAATACTGGTCAGTACCAGAAGCATCATCATTCCTCCGCCTGCTCCGACAAAACCGCAGATAAAGCCAACGCCCGCACCGCAGACAATGGACTGAACCAGCCGCTTCTTCTTATCCACCACATTCATAGCCTCCTTGGTGGTCATAACCGGCTTCACAATGAATTTAATCCCCAGTATCAATGTCATAAATACAGAAAAGCTTCCGGTATGCTGTTTTCTTATAAAGCCCTGCTTTTCCAAGGATTTCACAGCGGCAGATACCTGAGACTTTGACAGATAGCCCCACACATTTGGAATAAAGCGTCTTGATCGCATTCTGATGCTCCCATGGATTAATCGGAATCATAATCGCACCTCCGGTTTTTAGTTCTTTTTAGAACTATTTTCCGCGCTCTATCTTCGCCAGTGTCTCCTGACGGATCATCTCCCGGAGGCTTTTCAGATAATCGGAAAAATCCACCTTATCATCCGCGTATGTAAGATTCAGATCATATTCATGCATCTCCCAGGTAGAAATATCCGATTCATTATGCTGGATTACTGCTTCCAGGCTGTCCATCGCCTTGTATATCTTCGCTTCTATCGTCTGCCGTTCCTCCATTTCCCGGTACAATTCCTTCATCTCCGACGCAAAGGGCTCCGGAAGCCCGGATACCCATGCGGACAGCAGTTCCTTCTCCCTCTCTGAGTCCTGAGCTGTCTTTTGAAATACCGGAATATCCCCGGTGAATGCTTCGCCCAGATCGTGGATCAAGCACATACATATCACCTTATCCATATCCGCCTCAGGGAACTCATCCTTCACCAGATATGCCATAAACGATATCCTCCAGCTATGCTCCGCCACACTCTCATGCCTGCCGCTGGAAGTATAACAATGCCTTGTGGTATCCTTTAAGCGCTCTGCAAGATGCAGAACCTCTAATAATTTCCCTGCTTCCATCTATATCCTCCATATAATAAAAAGAATGGCTTACGTTGATTCCTCTATCTCAAAACCGCCGGAAAGAATAAACTCCCGAAGCAATTTATCCGTCCTTATATTCACTTTAGGCGGATTAAGCCTGGTTTGTTCTATCCGTTCAAAATATTCTTTTGCCTTTGTCTTATCCACTGTCCTCATCAATTCGTCAAATCGGCCAAATTCATTAATGTTCGCTTCTGTCAGCTTCAAGCTCATAAGATTCCGCAATTTCTCCTCATATAGACCAAATATCTTTGCCAGCCGGTGAATCTGAGCGTCCTTCGCCCTGCATTGATACTCTATCACATAATCCCTAAATGCTTTTCCTTCCTCTACCTGCACATCTCCTCTTTGGATATCATGCAGAAAAATATCTGCATACTTTTGTTCTTCCCGCGTTAATGTTGCAAATGTTTTGTGCAGTTCACTCAATGCCTCATCTATTGAGAGCTTTGCTGCACCTTCCTGATTAATCAGCTTCATATATTTTTCAAACCGGCTGTTCATATATTCCGCATCGATCACTCCGGTATTAATCTCTGTGAGATGTCCGACCAGATCGTACGGCACATTTCCGCCTGCACTTCCACCTCCATCAAAAGATAATTCTTTGTATCTCTGTGCCAGGATCAAATATATAGTTTCGTCAAATTCCATTTTGACCAACTCTTTCCGGCCGCTTTCCTCCTCTGTAAATTCATACTCTCCGATATCCCAGCGAAATCCCTGTATTCTGGCCGCCTCCAGATAATCATTCAATTCTTTATACAATAAAGCAAATTTCCCCCGTTCTGTCCTATCGTCCGGGAGCTTTGCAAAATCCGGTACTCCTGCCCGTACAAACAAATGCGATATTTCCTGATAAATTGCATTCATTTTCTCCAGATTAAACTTAAGCTTCTCTACAAACAGCCCGATCGGCTTATCCCCGGAATATAATTTGACAGCCGCCCCTATATTACGCTCCATCGTATGCGGCCTGCGGTAATAGCGGATGGTGCCAAAAGGTTTTTCCGGTCCAAACAGACGATTCGTTCTTGAAAACGCCTGAATAATATTCTCATATTCCAGCATTTTGTCCATATAAAGAGTATTCACCCACTTGGAGTCAAATCCTGTCAGCATCTGGTCTACAACAATAAGCAGGTCAAGCTGTTTCTCCGGAGTCCTCTCAATCATCTTATAGGCCTCTTTGTGAGCTAATCTCAAAGCGATATCCTTTTTAAATGCTGCATGAGAAGCAATAGAAAATTCCTGTCCATAAAGTTCTTTATAATCTCTGATAATCATAACAAGAGCATCTTCCTTAAACGCAAACCCATCGTTGTTGTCAATATTCGGGTCAAACAAACAGGAGATCTTCAATTCCGGCATGGAAGCTTTCAACAGTCGGTAATACTGAATTGCTTCTGAAATGCTGCTGGTTGCGAAAATCGCATGGAATATACCATTGTGACTCAGCGTCAACCAATTTTCTTTGATATCCTCTACAACTTTATTTTGATGTTCTTTCGTGCGGTACTGGGCATTGGGGATATAATCTTCTATTCCTTTCACATATTTGCCATTTTCCGCTATATATCCCGCCATTTTAACCTTAGCAGAATCCATATATTCATAATATACTTTCGCTTTTGCCGGATCGCCAATTGCTTCCTCTTCACCCTTTGCCTTCGCCTTTTCCAACGCCACTTCTCTGCGGACGTCCCTGTCCTTGAATGTCAGAACTTTATACGGATCAAAACCGAGAACATTCTCATCCCGAATCCCATCGGCAATACTGTAGCGATGCAGCTCATTTCCAAAAACAGTGGCTGTGGTACTCATCTTCTTTTGATTTTCTTCGTGTATCGGCGTTCCGGTAAAACCAAAAAAGATGGCGTCCGGAAACGTATTTTTTATACAGATCAGCATATCTCCAAAGGTAGACCGATGCGCTTCATCTACTATAAATACCAGTCTTTTTCTGTTCATAATCTCTATATCCTGCGCATTAAGCCCGCCCTCTTCATCCTTGATGTTGCTCATCTTCTGAATAGAAGTGACAATTAGAATATCCGCCGGATCAGAGCTTTTCAGCTTTGTAATCAATACCCCTGTATTCTCCGTTGCCTGAACGGTTTCATTCTCATCCGCAAACGCCCGATATTCTTTGAGCGACTGTGTTCCAAGCTCAATGCGGTCTGTCAAAAATACAACCTTATCTGCGTCGCCGCCATTTGCAATAAGCTGGGCAGACTTAAAGCTTGTCATCGTCTTGCCGGAACCGGTCGTGTGCCAGACATAGCCGCCCAGCTGATTCTTTTCACCCCACTTGATCTTAGATACCTTGTCAGAAATCGCACTTGCCGCAAAATACTGATAACTTCTCATTACCTTCAGCACACCGTCCGAATTATCCGCCACTGTATAGAACCCGATAAGCTGATGCGCCATCGGAATCGAAAGCAATGAGGATGCAGCATCCTTCCAGTCATTCACAGGCTCATTATTAAAATCAGCCCAATGAAAATAATAATTCGGGTTAAATCTGCCGTCCGGTCCCGGATTTGCAAAGTAAACCGTCTCATCCGGATTCATTGCAACAAATATTTGAACCAGAGAAAACAGCCCTGTGAAAATCCCCTCATAAGAATACTTTTCAATCTGATGATACGCACGGCTCACAGGAATCCCGCTGCGCTTCACTTCTATATGTATTACCGGCATACCATTAATCAGCAGCATCAGATCACCGCGCCGGTCATTTAGAATCTTAGACTTACTGGAAAATTCCGGCTGCTGTACAATCTGATAACGGCTCTGCCCCGCCGCGATCTCTCCCCGGTCATAGATTTTCAAACTTATTTCCTTTCCAAAATGGAGAGTATCGTCTGGATGATCGCGAATGATCGACACTGTTTTTCCATTAATAAATCCATTCAGCTTCAAGGGTGTACGGAGATTTGTAATCTGCTCAATAATCTGCTGCATTTCTCCATCCGTCAGCGGATAATTATTCAGCCTGTCAATGCCTCTGTTATTGTCATATAGAATCTTCGCCCAATTATGAATCAAATCCCTTTCCGTGGGATGCTTTATAACCTGTTCTTCCCAGCCTTTATTGTACAAAACTTTGATAAGGGCTTCCTCAAATTTTGATTCCTTTGTAAAAGCCATATGGTTGGTCTCCTTCCATTCCTTTATCTCACTGTTCCCCTAATCCCCAGGCGATACCTGACACGTACTTATCTCAAATCCTTTATATCAAACGCCGTATATCCCTCATAATAATAACTGATATCAATTCCCTTCATATAAATATCCCGATTATAAATTTCATCCGTCAGCGCTTCCTTTAATACATGCTTTATCTCAATATCTCTGACAGGACTCCTTTCCATTGCCAGAAGATAATCCTCTTTGTCTACATTGCTCCAATCTATTACCCGATGCAGCTCCTTTTTCAAGATCAGATCAAGCCAAATCCGCATACTCCGGCCATTCCCTTCTCGAAAAGGATGCGCAATATTCATCTCTACATATTTCTCAATAATTTCATCAAATGCAGCCTGCGGCATCTTATCTATATTCTCTAACGCCATCTGTAGATACATTAACGGTGCAAAACGAAAATTTCCCTTCGCCAGATTAACCGTCCTTATCTTTCCTGCAAATTCATATATCTCATCAAATAAGAATCTGTGAATTTCCGCAAGAGAAGAATAAGTGCCCGCCTCAAGACCGTCAAGTAAATCTGTCTCAAACAACTCTATAGCTCGTTTCTTGCTGATTTTTTCTTCTTCCCGCGCAAGCTCTGCGGAATTAGTAATACCAAGCTTATTTTCAAGTACCATATTTTTCTCCTCATTAAATATTATAATCCCTCGGTCCAGATTGTGGTAATTGGTCATCTCATTTTTTCTGTTACCTATTTCATGATTTCCCAATATTCGCTTTTTGGCGAACCATGACGAATCAAAATGCCACATTCCTTAAGTTTTTTGATATTAGATTCAATATTCCTGTTTGTAATACCTATCTTCGCTGCTATCTTTTTTGCAGAAAGCTGCGCATCTTGTGATAATAATTCAAGTATTTTCTTCTGTGTATTACTTAAATCATTGCCAACATTATTCCGATGCTTCTCCGACGCTTCTCCGATGTTTTCACCGAAATAACCTTTCGGAAAAGGTTCACCCGAAACATATCATCAAACACCTGAAACTCTGGTATCGGAAGTCCATTATAAAGCTCGCCTGGTGAAGATACTTCCAATCTATCATCATAAATTGCAACTTGAACACAAGAATCATCTGTTAGATTACGATGGCAATGAGCATTTATAATCATTTCCCGGATTGCTACTAAATGCAATTCATAAGACTCTTTCCTAACTAAGCCATCAATCACAGCGCCAAGACGAATATTTCTTAACACAAAATCCGCTGCCTATATAATCTGCTCATAGATTGGGCCGGAGAATTCCCGTTTATCAAGAAACACAGTCCTCTCCTTCCCTTTAAACACAGCGCATTGGGTCTTGGAAAACGGAAAATAATCCGATGTCATTAATACAAAAGTATTGGATGCCAGCAAAGACTCATTCTCTTTTTTCAAAAGCTTCCAAATCAAGAAGCTGGGTAGTTGTCACTTCACGATTAGGCAGCCCCACTTCATTTCTAAACTTTACAATATCTCCGCACAGCTTTGCCACAGCATCTTCTGTAACTTCATATCCTACGCAAGTCAGCTCGTCCCAATAAATCCTTGCGCCTTCCATTTCCAATTCCTTTATTCTCTCTGGATAAGCAGGTCTGGATGTCCCGGCAACTCGGATATAAGTACCTGCATCTTTTCTCTTTGACTTTAGATAATATTATGGTCTGTTTGCCCCCGGTGCAACAGTCACAACGATTACAGT
This sequence comes from uncultured Dorea sp., assembly GCA_910584265.1. Lineage (GTDB taxonomy): Bacteria > Bacillota > Clostridia > Lachnospirales > Lachnospiraceae > Claveliimonas. Next base: position 30,319 of record CAJTZE010000025.1, read on the forward strand.
TTGCCATCTATAGTCTGCGGCTCAATATTCGGAATAATCTGTGGTCCGCAGGTATCTGATATTTCTTCAATCGTCATTTTGCTGACCTCCATTTGCAATAAATTCATACATTTTATTTAACAACATATCGACTTATATAAAGCTTTTCTAAACAAACATCTTTTCCAGCATTGATTTTTTAATATTTTGTAGCTTTTCCAGCTTACGCTGATGAAGGGTGATAAGGTTGTCGAGGTTAGAAAAACACTTACCTATCTTTGCTTGTTCCCTTTTACTCGGTATAGTTATCTTTAAATTATCCAAAACAGATTGGCTAACATTTTTATTTGCACTGTCCGTTGCTTGTGACATAATTTGCTTACGAACAGGCACAGTTCTAAACACAAATCTCTTGAAATTATCGTCAAGCTCAGCTTCATCTCTAAAGCGAATAATAAATCCAGAATATGTTGTATTTTCAAGGCTTTCAGGCACTAAAGCCGCTTCTCCTACTCCTTCCAGTTTTACAGATGAACGCACAAATAGCACATCTCCTTTGCGGAGATTATAGTCTTTTAATTGTGCTGAGGTCGCCATTGCTTTTCCTAAGTTTTCCACATCAATAAAATTATGTCCGAATATATTTTGGAGATTAACAAAAGAAAATCCTACCCCCATAGCCTCCTTTGAGAAGTTCATTCCATTCTTTAAACTTCCAAGTTCCCCCAGCTTACTCTGTTCCCAAGCTTTAGTAAATCCCTTAAATCGGATTTCTGGTATATTGCTATCATTTTTCGGAAACATTTTTTCTAACATGGACTTTTTTACATTTATCATCTTATCTAATTTACGCTGATGAAGGGTGATGAGGTCGTCGAGGTGGTGGAAATAGTCTCCAATCTTCTTTTGCTCGTTGTATTTTGGATAATATGCTTCAAATCCCATCACATCAGAAACGGATAAATTAGTTTGCTTTGCTCCATCGTCAAACGCCAAAAAATAAGGATGCCTGTTCATTAAGATGTAAAGGAAATAAGAATATATTTCATTCAAAGGAGTAATTCCTGCGATTCGTTGATTTAGTGTATATTTATCGCTTTCTTCAACTAAAAATGTTCTCGCAATAGCACGACCATTTGGAACATCGCTCAATACAAAGGCGAGCTCATTTTCAAATAATGCTTCATTTTGCATATTGGAAAATTTCTTTACTCCTCCGTCCGTAGAAACAAACTTTGAATTAACTACAATATATTTCCCATTCTCATCAATGCAGTTTTCGTGAGCCTTTCCATTACGATATTGAGCTACTTCCCCCAGCTTCCGCTGTTTCCAATCTTCGGTAAACCCCTTGAACCGAATTGCCGGTTTTTTATTCTCAGACATATTATTCACCTATCAGCAGCGCTTTAAACTCGCCGAGCCCCTTCATATCAAATTCATTTCCTTCAAGCTCGTCAATCATAGCAGCCAGCTCTCTTTCCGTCTCCTTGATTTCTTTTTCCACTTCAAAATATGTCCCTTCATATTTCTTTTTCAATGCCTGAATTTTGCTAATCAACACATCCGTAATCTGATCTGGAAGTTTATAGAGACTTAGAATCAGACTCTCAATCCATTTTTTCTCAAGTAACAAACAAACCTGCTCATCCGTAAGCTGTTCAATCGTTTCTTTTATCAGAGCATGAAGCGCTGCCGCATCCTTCTTAATCTGGACTTTCAAGCTTTTTTCTTCCTGCATTAGCTTTTCAACCCTGCTTAGCTTAGCCCTTAAACCGACTGCTTCCACAGAACTGTCGTTTTTCAGTTCTTTTATCTTCTTTGTTACTTCTTTTGCTACAAATACTTCCTCAGCGTAGTAATCATCTTCCTTTTCTTCCTCAGTCAATGTATCTGCTATCTCCTCATATTCTGACGGTATTTCTGCCAAACGGTTTTCTTTCGCTTTCAATTTAGCTTTTTCTTCCGTCAATGGATACAGGATATCCTCTGCCAATTCAAATGGAATGATATGTCCCACCCATCCTTCCTGCACCTCCTGATCCTTCCCGTCTTTCTTTTTCAGAACAATATTCGGATCTACTTTTTTCGTCGCTTCAAATCCTTCTGTCTGGATAATCTCTAAATCTGTCGCGACCCTGCCCCACTCATCATCTAAGAGCTGATAAGCCTCATATTTATCGACAAGAGGAATTGACTGCAGGCGTTCAAAGATATTATCGCTTAGCTTGCTTTCTTCCTGAGATATCACAAGCCCCATCATATTGTCAACCAATTCCCTTTTCAAATGCTTGTCAAAGTCCGCAAATGCTCCCTTAAATCCTGTCTTAAATTGTACAATATCTGCATGTTCTTTAACAATCGTCTTGATATCGCCATCAACAGGCTCTAAATAGGGTGCGTCCCCGCCCGCAAACAAGGCATCCTTAAGGTTCGGAAATGCCCTCCAATAATCACTCAATTCCTCAAGCTCTGATTTCGGAATACCTCCAAACATAGAAGCATAAATATCCCATGTCTCAGCACTTTCAGACGAATCAACATAACGCGGAATATTCAGATTATACTCATTTCTTCTGATTTCCTCTCTGTTTACCACTTTAGAAAACTTTGGTACACTTTCACGTTTAGTTATCGTATCTGCAATTTTCTTTATATCAGACGCCCGCAGCTTATTATTCTTTCCTGCTTTTACAAACCCTTTTGAAGCATCAATGATAAGCACATCCGTATTCTCTCTTTTCTGGCGCAATACCATAATAATTGTAGGAATGCCTGTCCCAAAAAAGATATTAGCAGGCAGTCCGACAATGGCATCAATATGGTTATGCTCTATCAAATTTTTCCGGATTACTCCTTCTTCACCTCCGCGGAACAATACGCCATGGGGAAGTACAATCGTCATAATTCCATCCGGCTTAATATGAAACAAATCGTGAAGCAGAAATGCATAGTCTGCTTTTCCCTTCGGAGCCAGTCCAAAACGTGTATACCGGGAATCATGTTCTTTATTCGTCGGATCCCACGTAAGGGAATAGGGCGGATTTGATACAACCGCATCCACGTAGAGAGGATTGTATGTATTCACCGGATCATTTTCATCAAAATAAGGCCAGTCCTCCTCCAATGTATCTCCATTGCGGGTGACTATATTATCCGGCTTAATTCCACGCATGACCAAATTCATCCGAGTCAGGTTATAGGTGTTTTCCTTCAATTCCTGTGCATAATATTTGATATTGTCCTTATTGCTGATATACTTTGCCACGCTATGTCCAATATTGATAAGGAGAGAGCCCGATCCGCTCGTCGGGTCATATATTTTAATCTCATTTCTTCCTTTCAGATGTTCTGCAACAATCTCTGACATTAACAAGGACACCTCATGCGGAGTATAGAATTCACCTGCCTTCTTTCCTGCATTTGCAGCAAACATATTAATCAGATATTCATAAATAAATCCAAGTACGTCATAATCCTGCTTTCCGTCCATTGGAATATCTTTTATCAACTGCAGCAAGCCGCTGATTGCCTTAGTTCTTGCTCCTGATGTATCACCCAGCTTACTAAGTCCGGTTTCAAGTGTGCGGAATATATCTGCAAATACTTTCTTATGCGTAACACTAATAAGACGGTTAAATGCAGATAATGCATCTGTCACATTAGATACATCAAAGTTTCTTCCTTTCTCGATCCAGGTAGAATACAAATTTTCATATGCAATGAAATACCCTACATTTTTCCGGACATACTCTACCGTTTCTTCATCTTCCTCGTTTAGCGCTTTAATATCTTCCTCCGAAAAATCATGTTCCTTTAAATATCTTACTTCTGTGTCCGACAAATATTTATAGAAAATAAAGCCGAGAATATAATCCTTATATTCATTAGCCTCGATTTTAGAACGCATCCTGTTTGCTGATTCCCATATTCTGTTTGCAAGCTGCTGCTTGTTCATAGCATTATCCTCCCACAAGGTTCTCTTTATTCACTTATTTCTCTCTCAATAATCCAAGTATACCACAACGGAACGCAAATCTCACCCTCAACATCCCCTAACTCTCTCTTCTATCTATCTTCCTCACAACGCAGACAACCCCGCCTGGACAGGCGGGGCCATATACTTAATTATTCAATTTTATGAACAACATTTGACTTATTTTGCAAGTCCGAAAGTCTCAGAAACAGCAGGATTCTCATTCTGCTTTACTTCAACTCCAGCGCCCTCTGCTTCTACCGGGTCGCCCACTGTCAGCCCTTCGATCTCCTCATCCGGGCAGAGCGGTGTCCAAGCCAGTTCCATTACCTTATCTACTGTCATATCCTTGTCTTCGATGATTCCAAGACGGATGTAGTCATCTGCGATCTCACGGAGTGCTTTTTCTGTGAACGCATCAGACAATCCAAAGTGAAGGGAATCCCAGAATATCTGCTGATTCTCTTTTTCGCCTGTCATCTTGTCTGTATCGAACATTGCCTGCACTGCTTCCTCAGAATTCAAACGGCTGAATTCTCCGGCGCGCTTAATTGCCTTCACGATATATTTTGCATGTACCGGGTTCTTTTCGATGAAGTCGTTATTCATTGCCGTTACACAGCATGGCTCATCCTGGAATTCCGGGCTGTATGTAATAGAGCAGATCATACGCATATCATCCGGATAATTTGCTAATACAAAGTAGTCAGAAAAAATTGAAGCATCAACCTCTCCGCTTTCCATTGCAGCCACTGTAGCGGCACTGTCAGCAATATCAAGATACTCCACCTCAGTCGTCGGATCGATGCCATACTCATCTAACAGACGGTACGTAATGTTCTGGTCAGAATTTCCGATACCATCATGGATTGCGATTGTCTTGCCCTTCAGGTCATCTACTGTCTGGATATCACTATCAGCAGGTACAAAAATAGACTTACAACCGATATGTGCGCCGGCAACAAATGTCATATTCACTCCATTCGTTACAGGAACAAGCATCGTTGCAATATGGTCAGTTCCCCACATACACTGGCCGGTACCAACTGTTGTTACAACAGACTCGCCTTCCAGATAAGTCGCATTGATGCCGTACTCCTCATAGTATCCCTGTACCTCTGCCATATATTTTGCAGATACACAGGCGCCGCCGTTAAACAGATAATTAATCTCGGTTCCAAAAACAGGCTCCTGCTTCATAGCCTCCCAGTCTTCTTCTGAAACAGCCTCTGGACGCTCAACATCCGCAGCAGCACCCTCATCACCGGAAGTATCCTCTTCCTTACTTTCTGGTTCTCCCGGTGTTGTCCCGCATGCTGCCAGAGACAGACACATTGCTGCCGCCATAGCCGCTGCCGCCAGACGCTTCACTTTCATCCATTTCATAATACATAGTTCTCCTTCTTCTTAAAATATTTATCCTAAAAATCACAAGGCTGATGAAACTCCTTCTGATTTTTGGGAACATAATAACCCCAAATTACTTTTTCCCGCCAAAATGCAGACGGTTCAGAATCTCATTCCTATATTCTACAAAGGCTTCCGAAGAACGGTCTCTTGGATAGTCCTCATCCACCTTGATATCTGCCACAACACGCCCCGGATTCGCATCCATAACAATGACTCGGGTTCCCATATAAACCGCTTCATCCACATCATGGGTAACCATCAGCGCAAGCTGTCCTTTCTCCTGCCAGATCTTAAGAATCTCATCCTGCATATTCATCCTTGTAAATGCATCCAGCGCCCCCAAGGGCTCATCCAGCAGCAGGATATCCGGCTCATTGATCAGGGAACGTACCAATGCAACTCTCTGCGCCATACCTCCTGAAAGCTGTCCCGGATAATCGTTGCGGAAGGATTCCAATCCAATCACCTTCAGCATACGCTCTACCTTCTCTTCGTTTCCCTTTAGCTTCCCCTGCATCTTCAAGCTGAAAGCAATGTTCTTCTCAACCGTCAGCCATGGAAACAGCGTTGATTTCTGGAACATCATCCCCCGCTCCGGAGACGGCTCTGTAATCTCGTTTCCATCTACGGTTATCTTGCCGGTGGTCGGCATGATCAAACCTGCAACTAACCGGAGGATCGTTGATTTACCACAGCCGGAGGGACCGACCAGGCTGACAAATTCACCGCTTTTCGCACTCAGGTTAATCTCATTCAGGGCATGTGTTACTTCGTCATTCTCTACCTTCGCAAAACTTTTCGATACATTTTGTATTTCTAAAACAACCTTCTTCTCCGCCATCTATTTCACAACTCCATTCTGCCACCTTAATACGCGCTTCTTTATCAGATCCAAAGCTTTTGTGACAACTGTAAATATAAAGCAGATCACAAACAAGGCCGCAAACATCTTATCATATGCCGCCCAGGATTTTGCCCAGTTCATGTACCAGCCAAGCCCAGCTTTAACACCCATCATCTCTGCAATCATGATCGCCACGCAGGCAGAGCTCATCGCCTGTGTACAGCCCTGAAGGATTGAAGGCATTGCATGAGGGATTGCCACTCTGAACACCAGCTGTCTGGAACTGGCGCCAAGAGTTCTCGCGGCATCAAAGAAATCCTTGTCCACATTGGAAATGCCCGTCATAGACGCAACCGTTACCGCAAACCAAGAGCCAAGGGCAATGATAAATACTGCTCCCTTAAACAGAGAAGAAGCAACGACCATCACAATCGGAATCCATGTGGAGGTCGGGATCGGTCCTAGAAACTTGATAATAGGATTTACCCAATAACGCACCTTTTCCGAATACCCGCAGGTAATGCCTGTAACAAGTCCGAGCGCCACACCAATAAAATACCCTAAAAATAACAGCCGCAGTGTATGAAGCGTACACTCAAGCAGATATGCCCGGTCCACCCATGCAATATTAATAATATAATTCAGACAGGGAACAAAGGGCTGAGTCAAAACACCTGTCTTAAGCGTTAAATAATCGTACCCTGCAAGCAGGAGAAACAATGCGGAAAGCAATGGCGCCCTATAGCGGAGCATATCCAGGACACTCTTATCTCCCATCAGCTTCTTTACAACGGAAAAAGCGAAGTAAATCAGATACGCTGCAATCAGGATCGCAAGAAAACCTACATATGTATATGGATTCTTGTTCGGGCTTCCATTTGGAATCATCCAGTATTCCGCAACAGCTATGATACCGCATACAAACGGAAATACCATGATCATCCAGTCAAGCGCCTTCTGCCAGCTTGTCTTTTCCTTCTCCTCAAGCTCCTTAAGCTGCTGCCTGGTAAGCTGTGCCAGCTGTCTGCTATCTGTATTCTTTGTATTTTGTGGATTTTTCAATGACATAAAAAATACTCCTAGAATATATTATACAATGATATCTACTGTCCTTTTATATGAGCATAATCGTATCAGTATCAAGAAATATTTGTATTTGTTTTATTTTATCATATAGATCTGGGAAAGTTAAATTGATAATTACAATCAATGCAGCCATTTATTGATTCTATCTATTATCTAGGGGAAAGCAAAGCACTGCTCCTGCAGATACATTCTTCCTGCGCAGACGCGCCGCGCTCCACCCCGCCTCCTGGATTTACAGCAGAAGCAAAGTTATGTACACATACCTCTTTGGCGCTGTATGCCCTTGAAGCCTCCAATGTTCTCTTTGGGGAAACGACTATCTTTGCAGGTTTCTCATATTCCCTCTCTGAGCCGATTACCTCATCACCCTCCAGAATTACCATTTGTTCTTTATTCGCACTATCCACCATCTGTTTCAGCAGACTATGATTTCGGCAGAGGTCAGATGTATCCTTAAATATCTCTGCCAGTCGTTCTCTTCCAAATGTACTCATCTTATTCCCTCCATCATCCTAAACGTCTTAGGGTGTTCACCATCAGCTTCAATTAACCCTATATATCCTCCATACTCTCCAAGATAGTACCTTTTCGTCTCACCGGCAATGGCCGCATCCACACTAAACGCTCCATCTTGCGCCTAGATACTCTTAAACACTATATTTTCATCATTATTTCTACCCCTGTGGACATATAAGTCACCGTATAATCGTCCTCTACATAAATATTATCTTCTGGAATAGATACATTGACACTATGTCACCATACCTACCGCCGCTACTGCTAATAAGGCAACAGCTGAAAGAATATACCATACTATCTTTGGCACAGCCTTAAGTTCATTGACCATTGCCCATTCGCTCTCTTAATTTGAATTAAACTATCATTCCCTACCAAAATCCCCATTTTACGCAATCTATCAAACCCATTACATCATCAAATCAACCATTTTCCCTTGTTTTTGCCCTCATAGGACCAAAACAAGGGAAAGTTTTTAATTACCGCCCACCACCTTATCCAAAAGCCTTGCGGAAGTCCGTTTCGCCTCTCTGGTGGCATGGGCATAAACATTCATTGTGGTACTTACATCAGAGTGTCCCAGAAGTTCCTGCACATCTTTCGGGGCTGCCCCGTTTGATAACAGATTGCTCGTATAGGTGTGCCGCAACTGGTGGAAGTGGAAATTTTCAAGCCCCTCTACGTGTTTCTGAATCAGCCTGCATACATTGGAGAGGGTTGCGGTTGATTCATAGGAACCATCCTGACGTAAACATACAAAAGACAGTTCTTCGTAATCGTCCGGTATCTCCTCCGTACTTTGCAAAGAATACAGATCATAATGCGTCCTTCCCTTTTCCATTACTTTCAGATAGTAATTGCGGAAATACATTTCGCCACACTGGAAACGCTCTCTGTGCTGTTGCTTTCTGGCTTTTTTTAGTATCTCTGCCAGTGTGTCGCAGAAGTCCACTGTACGGATTTTTTTCCGCTTGGTTGCACCGATTTCCATCTTGTGGCGGGTGGCATTGTAACGCATACTCCGGCGGACGGTAAGATACTGTTCCTTGTCTTTATGGAAACAGATAAGGAAAAGCAAAACAAAGAAAATATCTGCAAGGTATATGACACCTTACTGGAGCAGTTGCAGAAAGAAATGCCGGATTTCAAAGTTGCAAATGCGGTAGTCCACTTTGATGAAGCAAGCCCGCATATGCACGTTGTAGGCGTTCCCATAGGCAGGGGATTTAAGCGCGGGCTGGAAACAAAGGTTTCCAAACGCTCTGTTTTCACTCCGAAAACGCTGGAGAATATTTTACAGAACAGCCTGCGTCAGACCGCAAGCGTAGAAATGCTTATCCACTTCGGAGTGCTTGTAAAAGATAAGCAGAAAGGGAAAAACTATAACCTGACCGTTGCGGAATATAAGGTGCAGCAGGAAACGAAGCGGCTGGAAATGGTGGCGGGATTCCTTGAAGAAAAACAGGACAGGCTTTTTAATGCCAACCAACGTCTGGAACAGGCAGAAAAAGAAGTTTCCGAAGCAGAACGGCGGTTGTCTGACACGAAAACAGAGATTATCGGAGCAGAGGAAGATTTGATACAGATAAAAACAGAAGGCAGGGAAATGAAACAAAAACTGATGGCAGAACAGGAGGAAATACGGCAGGAAAATTTGTCCTTAAAAACAGATACGCTTATCCTTCATTCTGATAAAGAGCGTCTTTTGCGTGATGTCAGGAAAGCAACAGATGAAAAGGAACAAATACAGGTAAAAAAAGAGGGGTTTTTAGAGGATATCGGTGTGTTGGATAAAGAGTTTGAAAAGCGTCTGGATTTCATCAACGTACTGGATAAACTCAAAGCACTCTTTTATAAGCTGTTATCCATGATTCCGCTGGTGCGGGAGTTTGCAAAGTTTGTAGAAGAAAAAAAGGATATACGGGCCGCCTCCCCTTATGGCTATACCCCTCTCGGCAGGCTGTTAAGGGAGTACCGTACCTCTCTCCCTCAGCATGACAGGCTTGTCACGTTCCCGGAGATTGCCTCGTGGCAGACTTCCACAGGGGAAGTGGTTCCGGTGTATGAGGACTATAACGGACGGGGAACGGAGTACAGGCTGGCGGGATTCTGGAATGTGCAGAAGGAACAGGCTGTAAAGGTTTCTGAAATAAGAGAGGAAATCATGCCGGAGAACCGGATATGTACGTTAGAGCTGGCAGAGGTGTATGTAAAGGCGGTGGAGAGTTTCATGGAGGATATGGAACCGGAAGAACGTACAAGGGAGAACCGTCCTATGTATCAGAGACAAAACGAGGAATATATACAGGGCAGATAAATAATTCCGTTGTTAAAAGGCATAGATGAAATATTCTATGCCTTTTGCAGTGCAATTAACTTACAATTAACATATATGCACTTTTAGAGTTAACATTGGGGACGGTATACTTGGTTCATACAAAAAAAAACAAAGGAGTGTGTTCAATATGAAAAAATTTATTATGATTGCAACCGTTTTTACACTTATGACAGGGGTATTGACAGGATGTAGCGGCAATGCTGGTTCGTTCACTGACAAAAGTACAGCAAATGAGACAACTAAGAGTTCACAAACAATAGCCACCGACGGTTCCACTTCAATGGAGAAAGTCATTGGATTTTTGAGTGAAGCCTATATGGAGGAACATGGAAATATAAAGGTTACATACAATCCAACGGGTTCTAGTTCCGGTATACAGGCAGTAGCGGAAGGAAGATGTGATATCGGACTGGCAAGTCGTGACCTGAAGGAAGATGAAACAGCAGATTTACAGGGAACGGTAGTTGCCATTGATGGAATCGGAATCATAGTCAATCCTGATAATCCGGCAACAGATTTAACAATTGATCAGATAGGGAAGATTTACAGTGGTGAGATTACCAACTGGAAAGAGGTTGGCGGCAGCGACGCACCGATTGTCTGTATTGGGCGTGAGGCGGCTTCCGGCACAAGAGACGGTTTTGAGGAAGTGACAGGCACAAAGGATAAATGCAAGTATTCACAGGAACTTACGTCTACTGGCGATGTCGTGCAGACGGTATCCGGCAATCCAAATGCCATTGGCTATGCATCGGTTGCCTCGGTTGGTGATACGGTAAAGATGGTCAGCGTGGAAGGGGTAAGCCCGACAACAGAAAGTATTCAGGATGGGAAATACAAAGTCCAGAGAAACTTCGTGCTGGTCACAAAAAAGGACACTGCTCTTTCTAAAGCTGCACAGGAGTTTTTCGACTTCGCTACCAGCGAACAGGCAGACAGCCTTATTACAGAGGCAGGTGCTGTTCCTGTCAAACGGTAATTACAGGAGGGGCTGTTATGGAAAAGATAAAAAAGACAGCAAGGTGGATGGAAAGGGCAATGAACCTGTTGTTTTTGGTATGCGGTCTGCTGACGATACTGTTTGTCGTCCTAATTACTATATTTCTCTTGATAAGCGGCATTCCGGCAATACGGGATATCGGTCTGGGAGATTTCCTGTTTGGGAAGGTCTGGGCATCTACTTCTGCAAAGCCTTCCTATGGAATCCTTCCCTTTATCCTGACATCCGTATACGGAACTCTGGGGGCAATCCTCATAGGAGTTCCGATTGGACTGCTATGTGCTATTTTTCTGGCAAAGATGTCCCCAAAGAAAGTTAGCAGTGCAGTAAGGAATGTGGTAGATTTGCTTGCCGGAATCCCGTCTGTCGTTTATGGGCTGGTGGGAATGATCATCATTGTTCCATGCGTAAGGGAGATATTTCATCTCCCGGATGGTGCAAACCTCTTTTCGGCAATTCTTGTCCTTGCTGTTATGATTCTGCCCTCTGTCATTTCCGTATCGGAAACGGCAATCGGGGCGGTGCCAAAGGAATATGAGGAGGCTTCTCTTGCTCTGGGGGCGACAAAGACGGAAACCGTATTTAAGGTGGTTGTGCCTGCCGCAAAAAGCGGCATTGTCACTGCGGTTGTATTAGGCATTGGCAGGGCAGTCGGGGAAGCGATGGCGGTTATGATGGTAGCGGGAAATGTTGCCAATATGCCGAAACTATTTGGCAGCGTCCGGTTTCTGACTACTGCTGTTGCCAGTGAAATGTCCTATTCTTCCGGCTTACAGAGACAGGCATTATTTTCCATCGCACTGGTGCTTTTTCTGTTCATTATGGCAATTAACCTGATATTAAATGTAGTAATTAAAAAAAAGGTTTGAAGTTCCACTATTGCATGAAAATACCATGCCAAGTGGAACTAAGGCAAACCTATCAAGAACGCAAAAACAGCGTTCTTGAGGAAAATGGAGGAAATACATGTGACTGATACAATATCGAAAGCAAGAAAAATTAAGGATACTATCTTAAAGCTGATGATGGTTTTATCAGCAGGATTGATTTGCTCTCTCCTGCTCGGACTGATTGGATATATCCTGTACCGGGGCATTCCACATATCTCATGGATGCTTGTTTCTACGAAACCAAGCCTTTTGCGTGGTACGGTCGGGATTCTGCCAAACATCCTGAATACCTTATATATCATTATCATAACGCTTGTAATTGTACTGCCGCTTGGGGTAGGGGCTGCGATTTATCTGAACGAATATGCAAAGAATAAAAAACTGGTACGGGTCATTGAACTGGCAACAGAAACCCTTGCCGGAATCCCATCAATTATATATGGACTGGTGGGAATGCTCCTGTTTGTGCAGTTTTTCTCTCTGGGAACCAGTCTGATGGCCGGTTCGCTCACCCTGGCAATCATGACATTGCCCACGATTATACGCACCACACAGGAAAGCCTGAAAACGGTGCCAAAAGCATACCGGGAAGGTTCGCTTGGATTAGGGGCAGGCAAATGGTATATGATTCGTACAGTTGTCATTCCCTGTGTCATTGATGGGATTGTTACCGGCTGTATCTTATCGGTGGGCAGAGTGGTAGGTGAAAGTGCCGCACTTCTCTTTACGGCAGGGATGGCAAATGAACTGCTGTCCGTACCTGAGGCAGTGCAGGCGGGAAATGCGGGTTCTACCCTGACCGTTGCCATGTATGTATATGCGAAAGAGCGCGGGCAGTTTGATGTTGCGTTTGCGGTTGCCGCTATATTGCTTGTACTTACCTTTCTTATCAATATGTCGGCAAAGATAGCGGCGGTTAGACTGAAACAGAAACGAGGTTAAAGTTATGGAACACATTATCACGACAAAGAATTTAAACTTATGGTATGGTGCGAGCCATGCCCTGAAAAGTATCAACATGGAAATCCCGGAAAAGAAAATCACTGCGCTGATTGGCCCCTCTGGCTGTGGAAAATCCACTTATCTGAAAACATTGAACCGGATGAATGATTTGGTGGAAAGCTGCCGTATCGAAGGAGAAATTATGCTTTCCAGCATTGACATTTACAAGGGGATTGATGTAAACATTTTGCGGAAACGTGTTGGCATGGTCTTTCAAAAACCGAATCCGTTTCCAATGAGTATTTATGATAATATTGCCTATGGTCCAAGAATACATGGAATCAAATCAAAGGTTAAGTTGGATGAAATCGTGGAGCGTTCCCTGACGCAGGCGGCAATCTGGGAGGAATGCAAAGACCGTTTGAAAAAGAGTGCATTGGGCATGAGTGGCGGCCAGCAGCAGAGGCTCTGCATTGCAAGGGCACTGGCGGTAGAGCCGGAAGTCCTTCTGATGGATGAACCGACGTCTGCCCTTGACCCTATTTCCACTTCAAAGATTGAAGATTTAGCAATGGAACTGAAGGAAAAATATACGATTATTATGGTAACCCACAATATGCAGCAGGCAGTGCGGATTGCAGATAAGACAGCATTCTTCCTGCTGGGCGAGGTGGTGGAGTTTGATGATACGCAGACCATGTTCTCCACACCGTCTGACCAGAGGACAGAGGATTATATTACAGGGAGGTTTGGATAATGCGGAATAAATTTGACAGACAGTTATCGCAGCTTAATACAGAACTTGTTACCATGGGAGCCTTATGCGAGGAGGCAATTACCAATGCGGTAAAATATCTTACGGATAATGAAGAAAACAGCAAAAATATGTGTCTGGATGCGGATACGCAGATTGATAAAAAAGAGCGTGATATCGAAACCCTCTGCCTGAAACTGATTTTGCAGCAGCAGCCCGTGGCAAAAGATTTGAGAGTTGTTTCAGCCGCTTTGAAAATGATATCCGATATGGAACGGATTGGAGATCAGGCATCGGATATTGTGGAGATTGCACCTTATGTGGCAAAAAAGGGAACGCTTGGCGAAACCCATATCCGGGAAATGGCAGAAGCAGCGATCAAAATGGTGTCAGAAAGTATTGAATCTTTTGTAAAAATGAATCTGGATATTGCCTGGCTGGTAATTGAACATGATAATATCGTGGATGATTTATTTGACAAGGTAAAGCGGGAGTTGATAAAATCAATAACGGAGAGACACGACGATGCGGAGGCTCTTATGGATTTGCTGATGATTGCAAAATATTTTGAGCGGATTGGCGACCATGCAGAAAATATTGCGGAATGGGTTATTTATTCCATTACCGGAGAGCATCGGAAAAGACCTGAAAATAAGGAAAGCTCCACCAAAGGAGGAATCGGTTAACATGATTTATCTGCTGGAAGATGATGATAATATAAGAAAGCTGGTATGCTATGCGCTGTCAAAAGAGGGATTTGAAGTACAGGGGCATTCTTCTCCAAAGGAATTTTGGCAGGGACTAAATACGGAACTGCCGGAATTGGTTTTGCTGGATATTATGCTGCCGGAAGAAGACGGGTTGTCGATTCTGAATAAACTGAAAGGTAATGCAGCGACTGCGCATATCCCTGTGATTATGCTTACCGCAAAGGGCAGTGAATTTGATAAGGTCACAGGCCTTGATATGGGAGCGGATGATTACGTGGCAAAGCCTTTTGGAACGATGGAACTGATTTCAAGGATCCGGGCGGTACTGAGGCGTTCCCAAAAAACGCAGGATGACAGAACGTATACGATTGGCGGGCTGTATGTTAATCCTGCAAAACATATTATTACGGTATCAGGGGAAGCGGTATCGCTTTCCTATAAGGAATATCTGCTGTTGATGGTTCTGCTGGAGGCAGAGGGCAATGTAGTGGAACGTGACAGGCTTTTAACCAGTGTCTGGGGGGAATATTATACAGAATCCCGGACGCTGGATGTGCATATCCGGAAACTGCGGGTAAAACTGGGGGATGCCGGAAAACTCATTCAGACTATAAAAGGAATCGGTTATAAATTAGGAGGCGATTGGAATGAATAAAAAAATTTTTCGTTCGTCACTGCTTACCGTCTGTCTTGTATTGGCAGCTACCATTGCATTGATTATGGGGCTTTTGTTTCATTTTTTTGAAAAGCAGATACAGAAAGAGCTTGCCAATGAGGCCGGCTTTCTGGCACATGCTCTTGAAAATGAGGGAGCCGGATATTTTGACAGTTTTGATAACAAGAATAACAGACTTGCCGGAAATAACCGTATCACATGGATTGATGAAAATGGAACGGTATTGTTCGACAGCAGGGCAGATGTGTCCGAACTGGATAATCATGCCGACAGGGATGAAATTAAAACGGCAATGAAAGAGGGGAAGGGCATGAGTACGAGGTACTCCAAAACCCTGACGGAAAAAACAGTGAATTATGCCATACGGCTTTCCGATGGCAGCATACTGCGGGTTTCGACAGAACAGTATACGGTAGTAACCATTCTGATGGGGATGCTTCAGCCGATTTTATTCATTATGTTTGTCGCATTGATTTTAACACTGGTGCTTTCCGCAAGGGTATCAAAAGCCATTATAGAACCAATTAACAAACTGGATTTGGAAATACCGGAAAATAATGACACATATGAGGAATTAACACCTCTGTTACGGAAAATTGCAGACCAGAAAGAAACGATAGGGGAACAGCTTGCGGACGCCCGCAAAAAACAGAAAGAATTTAACCTTATTACAGAAAATATGAGTGAGGGCTTTCTGGTTATTGATGCAGACGCCAATCTCCTGACCTATAATTCTGCCGCATTAAACCTGCTTGAGATTACCCCTCCGGCAGACAGGAGTGTCCTGCTGTTCTGCCGGGCAAAAGAGTTCAGAGGCGTTATATCCGATGTATTGTCAGGAATAAAGGCAGAGAATACGATGGTGCGGGAGGAACGCAGTTACAGTCTGATTGCCAATCCGGTTTATGAGAAGGAATCCGTAATTGGGGCCGTTGTGGTTATACTGGATATTACGGAACGTGAAAAAAGGGATATGCTGCGCCGGGAGTTTACGGCAAATGTTTCCCATGAACTGAAAACTCCGCTGACGTCTATCTCTGGCTTTGCCGAACTGATGAAAGCAGGCGATGTTCTGGAAAATGATGTGACTGACTTTTCAAAATCCATTTATGATGAGGCACAGCGGCTGATTACGTTAGTCAATGATATTATTAAGATTTCTGAACTTGACGGGCAGAGTATTCCTTATGAAAAGGAAACGGTGGAGTTATATGAATTGTCAAAGGAAGTAATCGGACGGTTGGAAAAAGAAGCCGATAAGAAGAATATTACCTTTCATTTGATTGGCGGCAGGGCAGAGATTATAGGCGTGCATAAAATTTTGGAGGAAATGCTCTATAACCTTTGTGACAATGCGATTAAATATAACAAGGAAAATGGTACGGTGGATGTTTTGGTAAACCAGACGGGAGATGGCGTGAATGTGATTGTGCGTGATACGGGAATCGGGATTCCTATATCACATCAGGACAGGGTGTTTGAACGCTTTTACCGGGTGGATAAAAGCCATTCCAAAAAGGTAGGTGGAACAGGTCTTGGTCTTGCCATAGTAAAGCATGGTGCTCTGTACCACCATGCAAAGCTCAGTCTGGAAAGTACTGTGGATGTGGGAACGGTGGTAACGATTGCATTTTCTAAAAAATAATAAAGATAAATATATGCCGGAAAACAGCCCGTATAAGGGCTATGCCCGGCATATTTTTAACGCAGTTTTAACATACTTGTTATCTGCCCTTTATGGTTTATCAGATGGAAATCGTATAAAATAACTTGTGTAAACAAGATAATTACTGGAATGGAGGAGCTATGAAAAAGAAGAAAACAGTGAAAAAGTTAAAAAAGAAAATTGCGGTTTTGGAAACAGAAAATCTGTCATTACAAGAGAGCGTTTTGCGGGCAGAGAACAACAGCAGGGAAAAAAGTGCTTTTTTATCCCATATGTCCCATGATATACGGACACCCCTGAATGGCATTATTGGAATGACAGGTATTTCCATGAAACATTTTGATGATAAAGATAGGGTTCTTGATTGTCTAGGGAAAATTGACAGTTCTTCCAAACATCTGCTATCCCTGATTAACGATATTTTGGATATGAGCCGGATTGAAAGCGGCAGAATGGTTATGAACCATGAACGGATGGATATACGTGAGGTGATTAACGGTTGTGCACTAATTGCAGAAAGTCTGCTGGCACAGAGAAAGGTGGATTTTGTCAGGGAGTTTGGTATATTCCATCATCCTCTGCTAATTGGCGATGAATTACATCTGCGTCAGGTACTTATCAATATTTTATCAAATGCCATTAAGTTTACCCCGGATGGAGGGAAAATCTTTTTTCAGGTAAAGGAGGTTTCTGCTGGAGACGGAAAGGCGACATACCATTTTGAGATTGAGGATACCGGAATTGGTATGAAACCGGATTTTTTGGAAAAAATTTGGGATTCCTTTACACAGGAAAATAGCGGAAATTGCAATGGGTATAAGGGAACCGGATTGGGAATGGCTATTACAAAAAAACTGGTTGATTTGATGGGGGGGATTATCAAGGTAGCAAGCAAGCCGGGAGTGTTATCCAGCACCCTAGGTGCTCCAGATCTTTCTTATATTCGTCAAATTAAA